>JAHISQ010000004.1 GCA_018818125.1 Candidatus Rifleibacteriota bacterium | reverse complement strand
GCCATTATATTCAAACCCAGCTCATTGCGATTAATGTTATGAAAAACGCGCCGGATGAAGTTAAGCTCGAGGTTATCGTCACTCCAGAGATAAAGAAAAAGATAATCATACAGATTATCGTCAAAGAGCTTGAACATATCGACATAGGTAGGGTGTTTGCTGGTGCCTAAGCCCCAGTTGAAAAATTTGCCAGCGTCAAAAAACACTCTGATCATCTCTGCAGGTTGCTTCTGCATCAGCGCATCAGCAATAAATTCAACTTCAGTACCAATTTTGGTTGATACTGGCTTCTTGTTCAAATAAGCCATAGCAAACGTACCAAGCTCAAACGCTGCATCCATGGTGGTGATGCGAATGCTGTCTTTTTTGCACGCCTGGGTAAAAGCCTCGCGTATCTTGCCGTCTTTTAAGATGCCCTTCTCGCTGGCGATAACACCGGTGCTGCTGGCAACCAGAAAAAATCGATAAGGTTTTGGCTCCAGCCGGTTGAGAAAGCCGCGTATGGTTTTGCGATCAATCTTATTCTTCTTCAGGGCTTTCTTCAGAGCGACAAATCCTTTGTTCATATGAGCCTTTTGCACTGTCAGTTCGCCGCTGTATAGCTCGTCAACACTCTGCAAATAGGTCATGCTTTGATTGTATGCGCTGTTCAGTAAACTGGCCCGATATTGCTGCAGATAATCGGACCCGACGACCAGTAACACAAATCCAGGCAGAGTATTGGCGACCAAAAACAACAACAGAAGTTGCCAGCGAATTCGCAGTGACAATTCTGAATGATTTACGATAGAACGATAGCTGATACCTGCAAAAATCAATGGCAGCAACATCAGAGTCAGCAATACTGATAACATCGGGCTGCTGAGATTAAAGCTGTTTACTTCACGCTTTTTTATGGCACAAAACCCGGTAGTTTTCTCATCAATATAGTTGGTAAACAGGTAGTAACCAGAAAGATCGAGATGATTTTTATAGCTGTGGCGCAACTGTTCAATATGAGCAGGAATCGCGGCTGACAATTCAGCGTTTTCGCATACTACATCGCTATTATTGATAAAACCAGTTGTCAGCCTGCTTTCATTGTTTTTTACCATATGCTTCAGGCCTATGTAAGACTGCAGCACATCATATTCGAAAAATACGGTCAAACCAACATTGGGGGTGATGCCGAGCCATGCAAGAGGTCGTTGTTGCCTGGCATCGGCACGAATAAGCTTTAAATATCGACTTTCGAAACAAATACTATAATATCGAGGAAAAAAATGCGGGCCAAAAACGTCGCGCAAATTCTTTGTAACATCCGCGGGAATAGTCTTCTCGGAATCACCAAAACCTTTTTCGACAAAATTTTTCATCTGTAAATAGGCTTCTTCAAAGTTTCCCGGCCAACTTTGATAATCAAAGTTTGAAAAATTAACTTTTCCCGTAGGTGCCCAGACAAGAAAACGCAATGGTAGAGCATGCTCTCTTGAAAATTTTTCAACTGCCGCCTGCAGATCTTTGGGATCACAGTATTTGTAGAATATCGCAGTAATACTGCTACATAGATATTTTTCGGTGTTTGCGGTGAAACGCATAGTTTCGAGTGTTTCAGCAGCCTCATTTTCAATCTCGCGGAAACGCAGTTCACTGCTCAACGAAGCCAGATAATACGACCCGGCGCCAAGAATCAGCAATGGCAAAAGCACTGTCGCCAGCATCAGTTTCAGCCATGCAAATAGTCTGCTATTTGTCATGCGTTTTCTCCGTTAATCGCAGCAGGAGGAAGGTCAGGTCATCGTCCTGCACTGCAGCCCAGGCATTGTAACCGGCAAAAATCTGCTGCCAGTATACTTCAAGATCTTCTGCCCAGGCAGCTTGCAACAGTTCTATAAAGCGCGGATAGCCAAACATCTCTCCGTCCCGGTTGGTCGCTTCAATGATGCCGTCAGTGTATAAAACCATTGTGTCACCGGCTTGCAGGCGACCAGGGACCTCTTCATACCTTTTCTTTGCAGCGCTGCCCAGAGGAAATCCCTGGATCTCAAGCAGAGTCGCTGTCTTGCCTCCGCGATCAACAATAACAGGATAACAATGCCCGGCGCTGGCTATTATGAATTCACCGGTCTCACAATTGAATTCGACACATTGTGCAGTCATCATTCTGCGCCAGTTGCGTTTTTTGAGCTGCTGCAAAACCAGGTTGGCTTTTGAAAGTACATCAGCCGGACTGACAAAACGCTGGGCCGCCGCAGTAATGACTGCCTTGGTCATCGCCATGATCATTGCTGCCGGAATTCCGTGGCCGGCAACGTCACCAAAAAACAGTCCCAGTCGATTTTTTGGCAAATCAAAATAATCGTAATAGTCGCCACCCATTTTGCTCATAAATATTGAGCGGGCAAAGAGAACCGCGCGCTGTCGCCGGTAATTTTCGGGAGGCAGCAGGCTGACCTGCACAGCTGTGCCAATCGCCAGTTCTCGCATGCCTTTCATGGTATGATTAAACACTTTAATCAACTGGCCAAGTTCATCGTCTGACTGAAAATCAACGCTATAAGCAAAATCTTGCTGTCGCAGATGACTTATACCGAGCGCCAAACCCTCGACCGGCAGTAGCAGCCGACGGGAAAAAATCCTGACAATATGCGAAAGAACCAGAATTACCAGTAAGATCCCGGCAAGTATAGTCAGCTTAAGCTGGAAGATGCTCTTCTCGATAATATTTTGCGGATACAGCGCCACTAAAACACCCTGATCCAGCTCATTACCAGAAATAGATGAAAATAAATACATCTGGCCGTTCACTTCAACATTTTCGCTGGTAATCAGCTTGCGACTGCGTGTCTGGCGCATCAGACGTTTAATCTGACTGCTTTTGACCGGAGTCGCTGAAAAAATCTGCTCGGTTTTCTTGTCCATTACAGCGAGCAGACGTGGAGATAGTTCATCGGCAGTCTCTGCAAGTCTGGCCGGAATAAATTCCCGCATAAATCTGTCGCGCTCCCAGGAAATGGCGAGCAGCCCCCATATTTTTCCACTGCTTCGATTACCGGTAAACTTGATATATGCAAGACGCTCGGAACTTCCCGAGCTTAAAACTGAAAATCTATCCATATTCGAGAGAAAAAAGTGCAAAATCAGGTCATTAGAGGATACCTTTTGCAGAATTGAATTGCGTTGCTTCTTCTGTGGCGCATCTCCAGTGCGAATAAAAAAATTAAGAGCACTCTGCATCATGTCGGTCATCAGCTTTATAGCGCGGTTTGATGAGTCGGCAAGATAAAAGGCAGTATTTCCGTCAAGCTCGAACAGCATGGCTTCCTGTGGGTTTATTCTTTCAATCATTTTCCGCAATGTCGTAATGTCGCTCTCAGGCCAACGATCGTCGCCACTCTGAGCATTCTTTTCGTCAATAAAAACGTTGAATTTGGCAGCCAACGATGCCGCCACCTCAGGAAAACGCACGTCAAACTCGCGCAGAATGCGCAGAGATTCCTGGTGTGCTGAATTTACAAGGTCTTTTTTCTTTTCATTAAAAAATTCATACCCAGTCGAAATGAGCACCAGGATAGGGAGTCCACTTGAAAAAACAAAAAGCAGCAGGAATTTCTGCTGCACAGTGAGGCAAAAGTTCTGCAAACGCAAGCTAAAGCAATAACCAATAAATGCCAGCACCAGCAGGCATTGAAAAATCTGCGCAAGCCTTGTGGCGGCCATTTTTTCAGAATTTATCAGGCTACACTTGTTCTGGTAACTCAACACAATCAGATCAGGTGTTACCTGACGAAAATTGACCAGGAAATTATCGCTTTCCCGTGAAGAGACAGCATAGCTTTCAAACTTGCGGGCTTCAAGTTTAATCTCGGTTGTATCTGACAAAGAATGCGGCAGTCCAAAACTCTCATATGAAATAGTTTGTAAAATTGCCAGCTTTTGCGAACTATTTGACGAATCCTTTGAAGAATTGAAACGACTTATAAGCATTCTCGGGCCAAGATTTTTACCGAGCAACGATGAGTCAATAAAGCAGGCCAGCGAAAAGTTATGGCCCGGATAATACCAGAGTAGCCTCTTCTCCGGCTCTTCGCTGACAAAAAGGCATTTGCCAAGGTGATCAGGCTTCAGCGGGTCAAACAATTCCTGTTCAAACAGAAAATGTCCAAAATAGCCACGCAGCAGGTTCATTTTATCGGTAATCTGCGGCAATCCGACAGGTTCTGATATTATCCCGGCGGCATAAACCTGCTGTAAATTGTGCAGAACCGCAAACATTGTCTTAAGAATGAACTGATATCGCTTTTCATCAGTCAGCTTTTTATTAACAACGCCTTTATTGTTCCAGACAATGAATTTTACCTTATCAGGAAAAACACGCCGAAAAGCTGCCACGGTGGTGACAACTGCCAGGTCAGGATCTGCTGCCCTGTCGGCCTTTGAAAAATTTCGCTGCAGCATGGCATGAAAAAAGACCTGATCATCATGGAACTTCTCGAGCCGATCAAGAGCCAGATTCAGACTTTCAAATGAATTTTCAATCGACGCCTGACGCTGTAAGCTGTAATTGCTGAGAAAAAGATACCAAAGCAGACAGGCAGGAACAATCAGCCCAAATACCAGTCGAGCAAGCCATACTGTGCTTTTTCTTAAGATCTCCGACAAATTTTGCTTTCCTTGTTTTAGCCTAAGGCCCTTCAATGGCAAGTCACATCTTCTCAATCCCGGTGCGCACTGCGAGACACGCGGCTCTAATGGCCAAATGCCAAAAAAACCACCTGACATTTGGTCGGAATGACAACAAATGCTGTCATTTCGACCAAAGGGAGAAATCTCTACTGCCAGGAACCATTGGGTTTCCTCTTGTTCTTGAGATGTTACACCAAATTACTGATTGTTTCTCCTGAAGACAACAACTCGACACTGGTTTTCTCACAATGCGCTCTGTGTATTTTAACCGGAACAGATGTTTTGTGCTAAACAATATGGACTTTTTTTATGGGCAATAACCGGTAAAAGTCGTATCATCATGAAGTTCGATATCTTGGCATGACAGTGCGATTCAAAGAAAAACCAAGGACTGGCTCGCGCTTATCAAAAACGAATTCTAATATAATGGCTCAGACAAAGCATATTACAAACAAAAAGCGACAGCCTGGCTATCTGCTGGTTTTTCTCTGTTTTTTGCCGCTTTTCGCCCTCAATCTTGGGTACTCATTTTTAACCGGCATAGATTTTTACTGGAAAACCCAGGAACAGCAGGAAGTCGCCAATCAGGAAGTCGAAGCTCTGGCAGCAGGCTCAGAGTTTTCGTTTCAGTTTGCCAGGCTGGCCGGTGAGTTTTCAAAGATGTTTCAAGCTGCTGCAGTTGATCTAAAAGATGATAGTCTCAGCAGTTTTGTCAGGAAAAATTCAGAAAAGGTCTTTCGCTGGCCTTTCCCGAATTATGAGCTTTTTACTTTTCATGTTCCCGAAGACAAAAGCAATGGCGAGATGCTTTTTATGCACTCCGATCTGCGCCCAAGTCGCCGCCTGTTTGTCAGGGCTTTTGAACACCTGGTTAGTGTGAACAAGGGCGAAAGATTATCGGGGGCGCTTGGTCGTCAGAATGAAGCGTTGCTGAAGCGTATAATGCAAAGCGATGTGCAGTCTGATGTGACGGCACGCACGCAGCGTGGAAAGGCCTCGTTTGCATTCTACCGATACTACCCGCACTGGTTTTTGTGGGACTATTTTGAAGTGCCTGGCAAAGGTCTGTTTGGATTTTTTCTGTTCAGTCGCAATGACGATGAACGCAAGTTTGCCGCCAAGCTTTTGGCGCTGAGAGATCTTCGTGAGCACAGCACGGCAAAAGGCGCCTTTTTACCACTGTATTCAGGCTACGGTGGAGCAGTTCTGCAGTCTCCACTGCAGCGTTCGAATATTTTCAAAAACTGGGCAAGAGAGAGGATTTCGCCGGTTGAGGCAGACCTTAGAAAATGGCTGGAAAATGGAATTCCACCTGCGACTGATCTGGGCAAATACACTGCCCATTCTTATCTTGGCAAGGGGCATACGCATCTGACTACCTTGTTGATGCCATCTATAGTGCCGCCTTCACGTCCGGTCTGGCTGTTTTTGACCAACCTGTTTCTGCTCAGTCTCCTTATGCTGCTGCTTGTTCGCGGTTTGCTGCTTGGACAGTGGCCAGACATCGGCATCCGGTTGCGATTTATCGCGACTTATATGCTGGTGGCTACTTTGCCCGTCAGCCTGCTGCTTCTTACTGCCTATGGTTATGTTACTCAATATCGGCGTGCTATTCATTTTCAGTCCGTTTCTGAATTGCACTCCTGTATCAGGCAGTTTGATACCCGCAAAGCTCAGGTAAATGACGAATATCGAACTGCTTTTGCCGAGGTCGTAGAAGATAAACTGTTGTGCAATCTGTTGGCAGAAAAAGGCTCCGAAAGCACCGAAGCGCGTGATCGCATACTGAGTTTTTTTGAAGGCAGATCTGAGCCGCTGCCGCTGTTAAGCTTTGCAATTTTTGACGAGAACGGAAAGGGTGCCAGATATTATGGTGCCCATGCGCAGGCTACTGCCGATCCGGCGATTGAGGCTTTTAGATACCCAATTGTAGAGGTGTTGCGCAAGAAGATTAAGCGCCGGCAGCCAAACGTTGAGTTTTTACCTCAGAAAAAGTCGAGCATTCAGGAAACTTCTCTCGAAGCCTACAAGTCGATGACCAAAAATGATTTGGTTGAAGAAGTTGACAAGCGCAGACTATTTCCTATTGCGCGTCAGTTTGGCTCAAGAACAGCAATTCAGATCCATGAACTGATAAAGATTGATGGGTGCGAACGCTTTGCCCTATACCTTGTATGGGACGATCAGGCACTCGACAAAAAAACTTTTCGCCAGTCGGTCAACCATTTCGGTGTCAACAATTCTGAGTTTATTTTTCTGGCCTTCAGGGACAATCCGCAGGGTCTTGAATTTTTCGGCCCGCCAGGGCGTGATGCCTCTCCGGAAATTATTGCACGCGCGCGGTTACTGGCAGAACAGGCGTCTTTCAGAGGTAGTTATGCTGGTAAGCGCTACGACAACCTTTCGGTTGTCGCAATTCCTTCACAAAAATATGCTAATACTATTCTGGTTGGTGCAACTCGCCACTATGGACTAGAGAATGCAGTCACCAATCGGCTTGCTTTTCTGGTAGCTGTCTTGCTTATTGCCATCGCTATCGTGCTGTTTTGCGCATTTTTGTCGGCAAGAATGATATTGGATCCGATAACCGAGCTGAAATCGGCGCTGGATAATGTGTCGGTCGGACGTCTGAGTGTGGAAATCACAAGCAGCAGTCGTGATGAGATTGGCATTCTGTGTCGAGAATTCTCAGTTATGACTCAAGGACTGCGTGAACGCGAAAAACTTGCCACTCTGCTGTCTGACCAGGCTGTAGAAGCCATTGCATCCGCTGGCAGAAGAGGTGGCGTGTTGACCGGCGACACTTTTTCCGGAATAGCACTGGTTTCTGACATTCGCAATTTTACCGGGCATTGCGAAGAGCACTCTCCAGACGTTATTACCGGCTTGCTCGATGAGCATTTTGCTCAGATGGCAAGAATTATCTCTGAGCATGGTGGTCGCATCTACAAGTTCATTGGTGACGCCATTGAAGCCGTTTTTCCTGAAGACGCTTCGCGAGCAGAATCAGCCGCTGAACGAGCTTTTGACGCAGCCAGCCTTATGCTTTCCAGACTTAAGACTATTAACAGCGAGCGTACTCGTCGTCGACTTTTTACTTATCGCGTTGGCGTCGGACTTGCCGCTGGACAGATGCATTCCGGCTCGATTGGTAGTCTCGACACGAGGCTTGATTATGCAATTCTGGGCGAACCTCTTAAGAATGCAGCCACACTCGAAGCTTTGTCAGTTGCCAATCCAGATTTTCCGCTGATTATTGACGAGGCAGTAATGAACAGCCTGCATAAGAAAAGCAGGAGATTCAGTCGGCTTGAAAACAGCGGCGACCTGATAGCGTTCTATTTATCTGAGCCAGCTACCACAATTGCACAAGATCCATTGCAACGGGAACGTGCCGCTGGGACACAGCAGGAGCTTACCGGTTCAGATAAAAACAGGATTCAGACCATCAAGACCGGTGGCGGCAGCGGACTGTCAAGCTTGTCAGCGTTTTTGCTCGGAACACTTCTGATTGCAACAGTTTTTGCCGGCATGATATTCGGCCGGCAAACAAGTCGGGAAGCCCGGCAGAATATCGAAAAAATAAGTGCTGCCGCTGAAAATTTGCGTTTGATCGACCAGATTAAGTGTGATTCTGCTGCAAAAATAGGTTTCGAAGCAAACTGTTTTCGACTTGTATCTGACCTGGAAGAAATTTTGCAGCATGGCGCAGAATTGTCTGAAATGGCTGTTGATAGAGATTTCAGAGCTAAAGTTGATATGCTGACCATGGAAGAGGGCCGCCCGACGAAATTTGCGGTCTTTTTATACGATAAACAGACCGTCAATAGCGAAAATGCTGTGGTAAACGCAACTTTATCCGCAAAAGGCTGGAGTGAAGTGCATCTGAAGGCGTTGCGAAATGAGGCTGAATATCGTCGTCGATTGGATTTTAAACCCTGGAATTATCATGTTCCCAACGCTGCCGAACCAATTTTGCAGGAAATATTTGGCAATCAGATTACCAGTGTTGTTTTGCACCGTGAATTTTTTGGCAAAGCTTCAGAAGTTATGTTCGATGATACTTCCGAATACTTTTACTGGGATTATTTGACAGCGAACAACCCTGATGCTGATAGTTTACACGAGTCTGGCGATGTAAAAAGGAACAGGCGACCAGTTGTCGGTCTAATAATGCTGGCGGTTAATGCTGGCAAGATCAGGCACTCTCTACCTTTGCTTGTGAATAGCTATCAGCAATCAGACAAGGCGATTGCCCTTGTTGCCGGCAGTGGTTCTATCCAACTGTCCAGTAATTTTCCGCCAGAATTGTCGGCTATACTTAAAGTCGGCAGTGAGCTTCCGAAAAGCGCCAGATATTTTATCAATGAGGATTCAATCACCATTGACGGGAAGAATCATCGACTGCTGGTTTGCCATTTTGCTGCTGAGCCGGTTCTTTTGTCAGGTTTTTCTGTGACTGTTTCTTTGTTTGTTGCCTGTGTCTTGCTATGGTTCTGGTTCAGGACAATTCAGGGCAGGACGATTGCCAGTAGTTCGCTGGCGGCCAGGCTATGGATGCTGTTACTTATTTCGGCAGTAATTCCTATGATAACGGTTTTTTTCGTGTTTGATCTGTTTTTGAACGAGGATCACAGCGTCAAAATCTCACAGGCCAGAGCGGATTTACAGAGAGCTACCAATTTGTTTGAACTGCGTGAGAGCTTTGTCGATCCACTGGCCTGGAAATTTGCGCGAGAACATACATGGTCAAAGGATCTGCTCCAGGTTACGAAAGCTTTAGAAGAGGATGCCGGACAACAGAACATGGATCGTCTTGCTGCGATAATGAATTCCTGGTATTACGAGCATGATCACGTTGATCCGTTGATAATTAATTATTATCCGCGTGATATTGCTATCGCCGGCAAGGGAGGCTGGGAATACGCCACCTCCGGGAAAGATCAGAAAGAAGTGGATCCTTTTGGAGTGATGCTCAAGCATATTGCTAGAAGCATTGTGAAAAGACGCAGTCAGGAAGGACAAACTGGCCAGGTCGATGGTTCCGCCATTGAAGGAGAAATGATTGTCGAAGCAGGACTGCAGACGGTAAGGTCGCTGTTCGGCGATGATGTGTTCGTGAAGCTGGCACATGGAGTTGGGCTGCCGGTTCTTATGGATGTTGTTGCCGGCACCGCCGGCCTGATAATTCATGCTGTGCCCGGTATTGAAAACCCTGAATTCATTATGGTCTGGTTGATTCACTTTGATTATGAAAGCTATCTGGCAAGAATTGCCAGCAACTATCGTGGCGATTATCTTTTCTGGCCGGTAGAAGCCCATCGTTACGGCGGAGTCACCAGAAAAGATCTGCCCAAAAACCGACATGAGCTGGTTAAAATGGCTTCCTGGATAGCATCGGCAAACCTTCCGGTGTCAGGTCGCATCAAGCACGAAGGCAGATGGTATCTGGCAGATGGTCGTTCTGGTCTCACCCAGATGACCTCACTGATTTTGGCCATGGCACCAGAGGCGCCGATAGACCATGCTCTTGCACAAGCCCGATTTGTGTTTGCGCTGCTTTTGGTTGTTACGCTTTTACTCATACTGTTTATTGCCAAAAACGTTGCCGATGACATTTTGATGCCGATCAGAAGCCTTATTTCCGGTATGAAGCAGGTTGGTCGTGAGAATTACTCTTATCGAATATCCGTCGAGGGAACGGATGAACTGGGCGTTTTGTGCTCATCATTTGATCAAATGATGAAAGGGCTCGAAGAAAAAAAGTTGATGGGCAGAATGCTTTCGAAGAGCGCCCAGAAGTTTTCGTTGCAGGATGCAGATGCTAATGCCCAAAAAATGGAGTTTGCCTTTCTGTACATCGGGATTCCTTCTTTTGCATCCTGGATGCATGGTTTTTCGAAAGAGGCTCTATTTTCTGATCTGAGCGGACAGGTGGCACATATCTCGCGAATAGTCATGGAAGCGGGTGGCGACATTGATAAAATCATCGGCGAAAAGATTCTGGCAGTTTTTCATGCCGACAATGACCCCGCCAAAGCCGTTGCTGCTGCCTGTAAAGCGGCTCTTCAGATTGTTTCGGTTGAAACGCATGGTCAGCTGACTTTTCCAGTGGCAATCGGCATAAATTTTGGTACAGTCATAACCGGTTTTCTCGGAGTTGGAGAAAAACGTGATTTTACTGTTATCGGCGATGCCGTAAATGTTACAGCGAGAATAGAGGGATTTGCCGAGACGTTGAGATACCAGCGCTGTCTGGCGTCTGAAAGGATTGCCGAGCTGTTGCCGCCAGATATTCTCGCCAGAGAACACGGCGAGGTAGAATTAAAAGGCAAGTCACGTCTGGTAAAGGTCTATCAGCTTAGCTTTGCAAACGGCTACAGCAAGGGATCATAAGGGTCAGAGAATTATAGTTGTTGCAATGTTCATGTGTTTGCTGTAAGATAGTTGTCAGTTACAACGAGTCCTGTGATTTTACAGATTTTTCGTTGTTGATCTGGGCGGTTTTTCACCGGCTGAAAAAACCTGGCCCTTCGCTCAGCCGGCATAATCGGTTCGAGCATAGACTTCCACCGAAACAGAACGGAAATTTTAATGACCACGTCAACGCATTTTAGACATTCTACCAATCACGCTCCAGGCACACCAGCCCTAAGACCTCGTGAAAATTCACTCTCAACCACAGCAACAGTAAAAACAACAGAAATGGCTCCCATCTTCACTTTGCTGCATCCTGATCTTCAGCGCGCAATCGAGCGCCTTGGCTTTACCACTCCGACTCCGATCCAGCAGAGTGCAGTTCCGCTCGCCATGGATGGTCGTGATATTCTTGCCAGCTCAATGACCGGAAGCGGAAAAACAGCAGCGTTTCTGCTGCCAATGATGCATCGCATCATCGCCAGCCGCGAGGCCGAAAAGAAAGCCACCGGTCGGATTTCTCCGAAGACCCGGGCTTTGATTCTCACACCAACTCGCGAGCTTGCTGCGCAAATTTGTCAGCATTTTAATGATCTGGCACAGTGCTGTGATCTCAGCTGTGCCGCGATTTTTGGTGGTGTCAGCATGCTGCCACAGGAAAACGCATTCAGACACGCTGTTGATATAATGGTTGCCACTCCTGGCCGTTTGATCGACCATTTTACCAGACCCTATGGCACTCTGCCGCATCTTGAGTATCTCGTACTTGACGAAGCTGATCGCATGCTTGATATGGGATTCTTGCCTGATATCAGACGTGTTATGAAGGTTCTGCCGGCCAGACCGCGTCAGACTCTGCTGTTTTCTGCCACGCTGCCAGCCCCTATCGTTGTTCTCGCCAAAGACATGCTTAACAACCCGGCTTCGATCGACATCGTACGCCCGCAAATTACTGCTACCGGCATCGAACACAGGGCATTCAAAGTTAGCGACAACCTTAAACAGGAACTGCTGATCAATATTATCGATCAGCACCAGATTCGCAGCGCCATAATCTTTACCCGCACCAAGCATCGCGCTAAACGCCTTGCCCAGTTCCTTGATCGCAAAAATGTGGCAACCGACTGTATTCATGGCAATCGCAGCCAGTTGCAGCGCACCAAAGCTCTGGAAGATTTCCGCAGCGGAAAAGTAAGAGTGCTTGTCGCCACTGATATCGCATCACGCGGGATTGACGTAGAAGCAATTTCACATGTAATCAACTTCGATGTTCCGCATGTTGTAGAAGACTACGTGCATCGCGCTGGCCGTACCGCCAGGGCTAACATGACCGGTTATTCATACACCCTGATTTCTGCTGACGAAATGTATGATTTTGGGCAGATTGAACGCACTATCAAAACGCGCATTGAGCAAGTCAAACTCGAAAACTTCGATTACAATGCGAAACCGTCTGAAGCTCTAGAAGTGCCGATAGCACAGCGTATCGCCGAAATTCGTGCTTACAAATCAGCCTGCCGTGCCCGTGCCGCCGCCAAAACGCAGCGCCAAGGCCCGGCTCCGGCCGCACCAAGGCCGACAAAGGCTTATAGAAAATACTGATCTTCAGGTGAATAAAAACCGGGCTGTCTCACAAAACTGTGAAACAGCCCGGTTCTTTTATTACATGCAGTCTCTTCTTCAGCTTATACCATTTTCATGAGAAAGAAACTTGTTCGTACCAAGCCGCAAAAGGTGTCATCTCGACCGAAGGGAGAGATCTCAAACTTCGTATTTCAGCTGTTATTTTTGCGTGAACACCTTGAGACAGGCTTGCGAGCCAAGCTCGATAGCGGTCTGTCGAGGCGTTTTGCCGGCTTTCGTTCTAATGTCGGGATCGCCACCCATTAAAATGCAGGTTCTGGCCAGGGCTTGGTTGTCGTTAAAAGCCGCCTGGTGCAGTAAGGTATGCCCTTCTTTGTCTGCAGCATTAATATCGGCACCTGCGGCTACCAGCAGCGAAATCAACGATTCTCCCCATGCTGGTGCGATTTTTTCGGTGAACAATATGCCAGTCAGGCGTAAAGGCGTTTCACCATCGCTGTTCAGTTGATTCACGCTGGCCCCAGCCCTGATCAGCATAGTTACCATCGCGGCATCAGCTTCGCGGGTCGCAGCGTGATGAAGAGCGGTCCAGCCTCTGGTGTCTGCCTTTTTTGCATCAGCGCCCGCACTGAGCAGCATTTTGGTGATTTCAGCGTTGGCCGCCTGCATTAAAAATGTTATGCCAGAGTCATCGACAAGCGAATTTGCGTCAAAACCTGTGGCAAGAATCTCTTTTACAGTTTCTGCGTCGCCGGCTGAGACCGCCGATGAGATTGTCATCAGGCTTTCCATGTAAGTGTCAAAGCTGATACTTTTTAAATATTTTTCCTGATCGGCGGCAGGCGTGCCGAAAAAACTTTGCTCTGAGCTCTGGGGCACATCTGGTGCCGGTTTGCTCTTGCCTGCAACTTTAGTGCTTAATGCTGCAGCGACTGCTGAACCAGGTTTGGCATAGTTCATCGCCGATATACAGTCCTTGTTCGACAATTCAGGATTCGCGCCATTTGCCAGCAGCAACTCGATAAGAGCAATGTCACCCTTTTTACAGGCTGCCATCAACGGGGTTTCGCCATTCTCGTCGAATCTGTTGACATAGGCTCCTTTTTCCAGCAAAAGTCTGACTGTTGCAACTGTCTGCTTTGATATGACCGGTTTTCCGGCGTAAAGCATGGCTACACGGTTGAGAGCGGCCATGTCAGACATTTCATGATTTGGTTCGGCACCGTAATTAAGCAGAATTGGCACTATACTTGCAAAATTGTCGTTATCAATACAGGTGATCAGCGCATCGTTTATTGCCTGCTTTTCCCGCGCGAGTTCACATTTCTGGATAAACATCTCGACTAGTTCGGCAGTGCCAAACCTTGCGCAGTGCGGCAGATAGTATGATGCGTTATTTTTAACAGTGTCACGAAGACTTTTGCCGCCTTTAGTTAGGAGTTGGCTGACTTTTGCTGTGTTTCCGGCCCTGAGAGCTTGATCCAGGTCGTTAGACAGATCTGCGGCAAAGGCTGTCGCAGCAGAAATCATCAATAACAGCAAAGCC
Organism: Candidatus Rifleibacteriota bacterium; assembly: GCA_018818125.1. Lineage (GTDB taxonomy): Bacteria > Muiribacteriota > Ozemobacteria > Ozemobacterales > Ozemobacteraceae > Rifleibacterium. The sequence continues at coordinate 15,675 of JAHISQ010000004.1, read as the reverse complement.
AAAAACTGGTAACGTATACGAATTTTGTTAAACTCAAAATTGTTTTTGTCAGATCCCGATGCCATAAGTTGCATTAATGTCCTCCCATTTGTCTTTCTTCTCCAGATTATCCCGCGCCACTCGGGCATGTCAAGGTTGTTATCCAGCAAGTCATTGCCGGATTTGGTTGGCAAAGAGCACGGGTAGTGCTATTATCTATTCAAAACCAGATATTTGAAGTTTGCCCTGAATTTTTGGGTGATAGAGGAGGGTACGTTGACAGAAGCTGTGCCAACGCTGTGTCGAATCATTTTTATTGATATCGTCGGTTTCAGCAAAAAGCCTTCCCATAATCAAAAGCTCCTGATTCAGGAGCTTACTCGCCTCGTTCAGAAAACTTCGGCAATCAATCACCTTGAAAAGCAGCACCGCGTAGACCTGCCAACCGGTGATGGCATCGCCATGGCTCTGTGGGGAACCCCTGAACTGCCGCTGCAGGCAGCGCTGGAACTGAGCGGACTGGTCAGGCAGCACAACTCCACCTGCACGCCTTCCCTCAAAATTGAAATCAGAACCGGCATAAATACCGGCGAAATTTTTACGGTTACCGACATCAACAATCAGCGTAACATCGTTGGCGATGGCATTAACAATACGCAGCGCGTAATGGATTTTGGCGACACTACGCATATCCTTGCGGCAAAGGGGATTGTCGATGAGCTGCTCGACGTGGCGCCATTCTATGCGCCGCTGTTGCACGATGTTGGTCTGTTCTCCGACAAGCACAAAATAGCTCATCATATATACAATATCTTTGACTGGCAGTGCGGTAATCCATCAACGCCAACGCGTAATCGGGCAGCTGAAGAAGTCGAGTCGTCGCCTCATCTGTGGAAAGTGCTTCTCGATAATATCAAATGGGAAGTCGAGTTTCTGCGTCATCCACTTGCTGAATGCGTTCATGTTATGCTTGCGCTGACCAAGCTAAATGATGGATATACCTGCAAAACCCTGATTGCCGAAGGGCATGACCCAACTTTACTTCGCCGTGCTTTGCGCCGGCAACTGGGTAAGGGCGGTGCCACTCAGAGTCGCGAGTTTGACTTTTCCGACGAACTGCAGAAGACTCTTGCGCTGGTCTGGCAGGCAGCTGCAGACAAAGCTCGCGATGTAATTGAAGAAGACTTTGTTGCGGCGCTGCTGATTGGCCCGGCTAAGACCCGGATCAGTGAATTGCTTAAGGCGTCAGGCGTAGAGCCAGAATCTTTAATGCCGTCTTCTCAAGATTCAGATGGTTTTGCCAGCTGTATTGCCTCTGTCGTAGTGCAACAAAAGGTCGCAGTTGAATCTGAGCCAGTTGTTTTGGAAAATCAGTTGCCTGAATACAACTCTGGCGGCTCGGCGGTTACAGATTTACCACAGGACTTTTCAGGCCAGGCAGTTACTCAACCCATAGGTAGGCCGGCAGAAGCCGGTGTCAGGGTGGCACTGATTGTAGAAAACGGTTCGCAACAAGGTCGGCGCTACGATTTTCTTGAGCCAGAGCTGTTTATTGTCGGGCGCTCGCCTGATGCGAATTTTGTGCTCGACAAGTCTGACCCCTGCGTGTCACGCAAGCATTTTATGATCGAGATCGTGCCTCCGCGCTGTTATATTCGAGATTTTGGTTCGCTGAACGGAACCATTGTAAACGACGAAAAGTGTGCGCAGGCCGAACTTAAAGACGGCGATATCATCGCTGCCGGGCAAACCAGGTTTCGTGTCAGCATTGCTTCAAAAGATTACCATCAGCAGGCAACCTGCCAAAGGTGCGGAAATAATTTCAGTGTTGTCAAAGTGTCTGCTGCTCCGGGCGCGATCTGTTCTACCTGTCTGGCAGAAATTGAACTTGAAAAACAGGATAAATTTGCTATAACCAGAACTCCGATTAGAGCAGTCTGCTGTGAGTGCAGCGCCGATGTCGGTGATTATGCCGGCTCAGATGGTAAGGGCTTGGCACTCTCTAGCGTCGCAGTTTATTTGTGTCGTAACTGTTTTGGCAAAAGACCTGAAGCAGGTAAATTCGCGAGAATTGGTCAATATCAGCTGTTGCAGGAGCTCGGTAAGGGTGGTATGGGAGCGGTTTATCTGGTCTGGGATCCATCTACCTGCCGCCTTGGCGCTTTAAAGCGTATTCTGTTGCCAGAGCCTGGTGTTCAGGTGGCGCGGCGTTTTGTTCGCGAAATGAGGATCATGAGCGGGCTTTCGCACCCAAATCTGGTGCGACTGTATGAAGACGGTGTAAATGATGGTTCGCCTTATTTTGTTTCTGAATACCTCGAAGGCGGTTGTTTGAGCAGATATCTCAGCCGTCGCGGCGGCAGACTTGGCGTAGCTGAAGCAATTAAACTAACCTGCGGGATACTCGATGGTCTCGAGTTTTTTCATAATTCCGGGCATATTCATCGTGATATCAAGCCATCCAACATTTTGCTGGACGGTAAAGGCGACAAGCCTGCAACAATTGCCAAGATCGCCGACTTCGGGTTGGCAAAAAGCTTTGTAGGCGTTGGCGGAACCAGGCTTACCCGGGCAAGCGAGTTTGCCGGTTCGCTGTATTTTACGCCGCCAGAGCAGATTCTTAATTTTGCCAGAGTTGGCCCGGCTGCAGATATATATTCGACCGGTGTTACTCTTTATCAGCTTCTGACAGGAAAGTTGCCATACAATTTTCTTGCCAGCTCAGGTTCGAATAGTCTAAAAGACTCGATGCTCACTGTGCTCGAAGAACCAGTTATTCCGGTTCGTCAGCGCTGTGCCGAGATTCCTCAGCTGCTTGCCGAGGTGGTTGAAAAAGCCATTGCCAAGAAAGCCGCCGACCGCCATGCTTCAGCTCAGGCTTTCAGACTTGGTCTGCAGCAATATCTGGAAACGAGATCATGAAAAAGTGTCGCTTTTGCGCTGAAGAGATTCAGGATGACGCTATAAAGTGCCGATTTTGCGGCGAATTTGTCAGTCAGAGTGTTGTGTTCAGTGGAATTGCACCGGGTGATACGCTTGATGGCTTCAAAGTCGAAAAAGAAATCGGGCGTGGTGGTATGGCGATCGTTTATCTTGCCACTGACAGCAGTCTTGGTCGAAATGTTGCGCTCAAAATTCTGCCGCCGAACCTGATTCATGATGAGCAGCTGTGTCGAAGATTTCAAAAAGAAGCTCGTCTGGCCGCCAGCATGACCCATCCTAATATTGTTCCGATCTACTCAGTTGGCGAGTCTTCGCTTAAACAGCCGTACATCGCCATGGCATTCATGCATGGGGGCACTCTGAGCGGTAAACTGAAAAACGGGCCACTGCCAGTGAAACAGGCGATAAAGACGGTTGCCGGCATTCTGGCCGGGCTCGGTTATGCCCACGACAAGGGTGTAATTCACCGTGACATTAAGCCTGATAATATATTGTTTTCTGATGCCGGGCAGCCGGTTATTGCCGATTTTGGTATCGCTGCAGCAGTACAGGGCAGTAAAACCGCGACGAATCTGAGCATCAGCATTGGTACGCCGCTTTATATGAGTCCTGAGCAGTTCAAAGGCGAAACTGTCGATTGTCGCAGCGATATCTATTCAACTGGTGCGCTGTTTTATCAGATTCTAACTGGCGAACCGCCGTTCAAACGGGCAGATCTGCCGGGTTTGATGTATGAGCATATGACTGTGATGCCTGTAGCGCCAGTTGAAAAACGCCCCGAGATTCCTGAACAAATCAGTCGTGCAATACTAAAGGCACTTGCCAAGGCCCCGGCCGAACGTTTCCAGACGGTTGCAGAATTTCTGACTGTTATTGGTGATGTTAGCGGCTTTGATTCAGGCTCAGCGGTGATAAGCCGGATTGCTCCAGAGTATTGCCAGGTTGAAGATGAGGTCATGGTAACGCAGCCGGTTTCTGGTATAAAGCCGTTGCCAGCCAAGGAGACACAAGGCCGTGAGAGTGACGCCGAGTTTACCACCAGCGAGCCTGGCCCGCTTCCTGAACTGATTTTACCGAAGCCGATCGCTACTGCTTCAGCCGGGCAGGCGGTAGCTGTTTCTGCTCAAGGCGTGATGGCGATTGCAGGAAGGTCGTCGGTATCGGTCTCAACCGAAACCGAAGAACCCGCCGGGTCTGCAAAAAACAAAGATTTCGTGCCAGTTGCTCCGCAAGCTGGCCTGGTCCTGTATGTCACCGGGTTGTTGGTTTATATAGTTGTTGTAATTGTCGCATTTGGCGATAAATATTTTTGATGACGAGTGAATGACATGCTGAGCATCGTACTTCTGGCCGTCTATATCTATATTGGTCTGCATCATTTTGGCAATATATTTACCTACAATTTCCTGCAGATAACTGGTTATGTCAGTTTGATGACGATTGCCATGGCAGTTGGGCTCTTTTACATGCGTGCTGAATCAACTGGCAGCAGTGGCCTTTTTGCCATGGCCGGAAAAATTGAAGCTGCATCTTCAGAACAGAGCCACGTGTTCTCGCAGAAGTTCCGGGCTGCCAGAGAATCTTTATATACGGCAGGCATATTTTTCTGGCTGGTGCTGGCTCTATTACTGCATTCTGAAGGGGTGTTGCGCGTCGGAATGGTTCCGCTACATTACAATATGACCTTTTTCCTTAGTATACCGGTTATTGTGACCCTGTTACTTGATACTCTGTTGAGAATCTGCTTGAAAATAAGTGCCAGGTTCTCTGCCAGATTAAAACTGGACGGTGATCTATGGCTGATCTGGCTGGGCTTGACTGTTCTTGGCTTTATAGTTGCGACATGGATCTTTCCTTATAGTGAAGATGATTCATGTGTTTTCATAGTATTTTCGCCCCTGGCAGCAGCATTGTTAACCGCAGTTGCCAGATATGTTTTCAGAGCAGGCTCTGTTTCTGCAGAGGGGAGGTCCTCTTCATGAGTTCATTTACGATCGCCCCGCTCTTATTTATTGCACTGATATTTTGCTCGAAAAAAAGCTATGCCTGGATCATTGCGTCTGCGCTGGTAATTTTCAGTGGCGGTCCGGCACTGATGTATCTGGATTTTCCGGAAGAATGGATGGGCCTCTATATTGCGCAGCTCGTCACTGGTGTTATGATGGTTGCTGGTCAGTTGTTGCGTAAGGCCGATTCTGGTGGCTTCAGATTGTTTTTCAGGGCTCGTATACGTGGCACGAATGACTTTTCGAGCGTGGAGTTGTTGCAACTTCTGCATTTTACTGCCATAGCGAAGCGCACAGTAATGAGTGTGTCGATTGTTCTCTGTGTTTTAGCAGCTACAGGTGTCATGGTAGTTCGCTTAATAGAGTCGGACAGAAAATCATCGGAAATGGATCTTGCTTTGCTGGGTTATTTGCCTTCTTCAGACCACAACTCTCTTGATACTGGTGGCATGGGGCAATCGCCGGCAGGAATTTCTGCCACTTCTCTCGCTTACCCTGATTCCGACTCTGACAAGATGTTGAATTCTTATGCTGATTCCGCATATTCTCCTGGTTATGCTGATTCTACTGAATTTTCTGGTTCTGCTGGTTACGCTGATCCCGATAATACTGCTGCAAACAAGCTTTTGAATTCTGCGGCGGTTCTGTTTCCGATCTTTTTACCGTTGTTGACTGGCTTGATCGTCGCACAGTTTTTTTTGCGGGTTCAAGATTCATCATGGTTTTGCGCTATCCCGCCAGAACAACTGAAGCGTGAACCTGTCGAATTGCCATCTTACATCTGGCTTTTTCCGGCCCTCTCGGTTCTGATTGTCTGGTCGAACCAGATATTCGCTTACCTGGTGGCCTTCTGAGTGATTTTACTCAGTTTTGCTGCAACAGATTGCGGGCAAAGTTCATGCCTTCTGTATCTGTGCGCCCAAGCATTCTTGCAATTTCTTCAATGCGATCGTTGCCATCAACCCTGTTGATAGAAACGCTTGTCAGACCATCGACAACTTTTTTGGTGACGGTGAAGTGATAGTCCCCTTCTTTGGCAATCTGGTGAAGGTGGGTCACCAGCAGCACCTGTTTTTCATTGCCGAGCGCTCGCAGGCTTGCTGCGACTGACTCGGCTGTTTTGCCGCCAATGCCGGCATCTATTTCGTCAAAAACAAGTGTAGGAAGAGCATCGCTGCGTGCAAGAACCTTTTTAATTGCCAGCGCAACTCGCGATAGTTCGCCGCCAGAAGCAATTTTACGTAAAGAACCACCTGGGGAGCCTGGATTCAGCGAAACACAAAACTCAATGTTTTCGGCGCCATGTGTGCCGGGAGAGCAGGAAGCGAGAAGAACCGTGAACTGAGCTGAGTTAAAGCCAAGGTCAGCCATCTCAGCCGAAACCAGCAGGTTAAGTTTTTTTGCCAGCGAGGTTCGTTCTGAACTGATATCTTCTATCAGCTGATTAAATTGCTTTTCTACGGCCTCAAGTTCTTTTTTAAGCTTGTCTCTGGTCGAATCTGGCGCAAACAGTTCAGAAAGTTCTTCGTTAACTCGGTCTCTGAGCACAAATAGCCCTGCAAAGTCAGTTGCGTGTTTACGGCTGATACGTGATATGTCAGATAATCGCGACTGTATATGGTAGAGCTTTTCCGGGTCTAGCCCGGTACTGTCGGCCAGTTCTTCGATATCTGACTCAAGGGCCTTTAGCTCGTAATATGCGCCATTTACTCTCTGATAAAGCCCGTCGATTGCTTTGTCATATTGACTGATGCGTTTTAAATTCTCAGAAGATTTGAAAACCTGTGTAGTTGCGCCAGAGTTCTCTTCGCTGCCGGTGAGAAGGGCGACTGCGGCCTGCAGACTGCTGAGAATCTGTTCAGCATGGCTGAGTTTTTTGAGCTCTTCCTTGAGTTCTTCTTCTTCTTCCGGGGCGCTGAGGTTTATGGCTGTGAGATCCTGCAAAACAGCCTGCAGCTCGTTAATGCGTGCCGCTGAATGCTGCTGCCGGGATTCGAGCTCTTGCAGTTTCTGCTGCAGTTTCTGGCGCTGTGCATAACTCGATTGCAGTGCAACGAGATTTTGTTTGTGAATTGCGCTTCCAGTGCGGTCCAGCAGATTACGCTGAATTTCAGGCTCAAGCAGCGTCTGGTGCTCATTCTGACCGTGTATTTCGGTTAAATATGGTCCGAGCTGCTTTAAAAATGCTGCTGTTGTTAAAATTCCGTTTACCAGAACCCGCCCGTTGCCCTCCTCTTTGAATGTTCTGGTGACAGAAAGAATTTGCGGGTCTTCTTCGTTGTGAAATCCAGATTCTTCAAGAAAAGTTCCAAGCTCCGGGAGCTTGGTGATATCAAATTCTGCCTGAATGCGAGCTGTAGTTTGACCAGGCATTACAAGGCCACTTCGGGCTTTTTTTCCGAGCAACAGTTTAACGGCTTCGAGCAGAATACTTTTTCCTGCTCCCGTTTCACCGGTAATTACGTTGAGGCCGCTTGAAAATGTCAGTGAAGCCTTGGACATGAAAAGAAAATTTTCGAGCAGTATTTCTGTGATCATAACTGTTCAAGCTCCGGCTTTCTAGTAGATGCTCCGGGAAATCTCAGGCTGTCCCGGCGTCCAGAAGATTTTGCGCAGTTCATGCGCTTTGCTGCCATTCTTGCCAGTCGAGATCTGCTTGAGCGTTTCTCTTATCGAGCGGCTGTTCTGCCTTGTTTTGTTGCTGTGACGCAATGCGTTCAACTGTGTTGGGTTTGGCGGGGTAATAAGTTCAATTTGCTCTGGATTTGGCATCGGCAGTGATGCAACCACAATGGGTTTCTGTGTTTCAACTGGTGCGGTTGAAGGATCAGCATAGCGCATGGTGGCCAATCTGGTGCCAGGATAGTAGAAGTCCAGGATCTGACGGGAATTGTAGCCGATCGCAGCCATTCCAATGGCTCCGTCCTGGCACATGCCAACCCGATGCCCAAAGTTTTTATAACATGCCTTTTTTGACTTCGCAGGCATTCTTTTAATGCTGATGCTTGGTCTTGTTTTCGGCAAACTGCAGGTCAATTTGTTCTTTTTTATCTGACTGCCATAAAAGCAGAAAGGCTTTTCAACCGCTATTCCGTCAAAGTGCCCGATGAGATAAGGAACTTCCGAGCCATTCCAGGCGGCGCGACTGTCGATGAGATATCCGCCGCAGTTTGAGTGATAAACAGTATTTGCTGGTTCTTTGCCGAAAGTCAGTATTTTGCCGTAAGTGTCTTTAACCGCTTTTGTTGCGAACTTTATTTCTCGAGCAATCCCTGTATAGGCCTGACAGTGCACTGTGTCACAAAGCTGAAAGTTATCGCTGTTTGAGTGGCGATGGAGGTTGCGCACCGCGTAGGTTCGTGCTGCGATAGCCTGTGCCTGTTGAGCAGCGTCCGGTGCCCGGTTGAAAATCTCGCATGGAACCACTGATTTGAGATAATCTTCGATGTCGACAATATTAATTCCGCGCAGACCGCTTTTTTGAGGGGTGATTGCTATAGAGCCGCGATAGGAGTAGTTTTTGCGACTTCCTGCTTTAACTTTGAGATTTATCGGAGTGCGCCCGAGGGCAGAGAACACCAGTTCATTGCTGAAGTAGTAAAGACTTTTACGTTGATCGACTGCAACCTTCATCTTGCCGCCACTCATTGCTGAAAGTACGATTTTATCAGCTTTTCCAGAATATACCGACTGCTTTTTGCTTTGATCGAATATTTCGATGAATCCGGTGCTTGGCTCAATTTGCCAGGTAGTTTGTAATCCCTGTGATAATAACCCGATTCTGACATTCCGGCTGGAGTTAAGAAACGAACTCTGTGCGCTTGCCGGGTAAGCGGCAACAAAAACCAGTAACAGCAGACATAAAAATATTCGTGAAGTCGAATTCATGCATGGATTCTAACCTACAAACCTGAGAACGTCAATACCCGGTGCATTGAATCAACAACGTTTTTCAAAAACTTATTTGTCGTGGATTCACAAACAGAAATCTTAAGCCCATTATAAAGGCTACATCCAGACGAGATTCGATGATCAGTTGGTCGCCTGGCAATATGTCGAGGTCGCCGACATCTGGTGAAAATGCGATGACGCCCTCCGGGCCAACGTTAGCTTTTGCTGCGATGAGACGAAGTTTTCCATCCTGCCCGCTTCTAACATAGGCATACAGCTCAGACCATCCCAGTCTGCCAAAGTGCTTATCTTTGTTCATCGATAAAACTGTGTTGTCAATATCTCCTGCCGCGACCTCAACCTGCCGCAACTTTTTTCCGGCTGGCAGATTTAATACGAGTCGCCCCAGAGAATCGATGTAGCCATTTGACACTGCCGGTTCTGATGTGAAAAAACGATGGATATGAGGAATCGAGTTCAGGTAAAGCCTTCTAAAATGGCGTCTGACACCAAGCATTAGTGCCCCGGGATACTTCCCGCCAAACCTTGGGCCACCGCCGGACTCGGGTAGATCAATCCCGGCATCTGGCTTAGCAAATTTAGTCAGTTCTGTAAAAATTAGTTCCTGACTGTAAGTGTTCGCTTTGTCAGGAAAAACAATTACTTCAAGGCTGTGGATAATGGCTGCAGATTTATTTCTATCGCCATAACCGGCATGCGTCAAGACTATTTTGTCTGTTTGCACATCTTTCATGCAACTCAAGCAGTCATGAAGTCCTTCTGTTTCAGGGTCATCAACCGTTCTCGGTTCTACGTATTTTTCGCTGCCATAGCGATCATACCAGGGCCAGAGTAGCCCAGTATTGCGGTCATGTGCCTGAACAAGAATATAGGCGGGATCAATATCCTGAAAAGTTTCGGAAGCAATTTTATCAGGCGACTGCCGAAATTTGAGAACAATGTAGTTTATCTGGCGACCCGCAATACTTGGAGGAAGAGCAAAGCTCCATTTCTCTCCCTGAAAAAAGGGGGTTCCGGTCTCGTTTTTCAGATCAAATGTTACCTTGTTGGCTCCTGCGGCTTCCGCCTTAAAGGTTCGGTCAAAAGTCTGAGCAGACGGCATTTCCTCCAGAAAGAAACATTCCAGATAATGCACTTGAGCCACGGCAAGCTCAGTTCGGCCGCGCCCGCTGTTTTTAAGACGAATTCGGTCGATCGTAAAACTGCCAATCAAGCTTTGAATGGCATTGAAGATGTTGCGATTCAACTTTTGCTTTGAGCCAACTGTGGCAAATTTTTCACTGCCAAACTGATCAGACCAGGTATTCCAGGAATTGTCCTCTGCATTATGGCAGCTGAGCGAAAGGTAGGCACCGTTTTCATCCAGTTTTTTGTCATTCAGCTCTAGAAACCTGGGATCCTTGCAAAAATGCAGCCTGACAAAATTTAACTTTCGATTTTTAAATTTCTGCGGAAACGTAATCTCCCATGCTTCGTTATGCTTGATTGTTTTACCGGAGTCTTCAACAATTTCCAGCCTGAAAGAATTGTCAAAGATTATTAGACGCGACTCGTCAATCATGCTGTTACTGGTCTGTCCACTCAGAGGCTGCACCAGCCAAATAACTCCAAGCAAAAAAAGATAAATACAAAAATTGCACGTCTTAAACCGGTTATTTACTGGCATTTTGTCGTCTCTTGTTTGAATAGCCTGTGCATAATTTCAGGTTGCAGGATCATGAGAGAGAGCCTGTCGCACTTTATCCGCAAGGCCTTTCATCGAAAACGGTTTCTGCAGGAAATTTAAGTTGCCATCTAATATGTCATGATTAACTTTGACATTAGACGTATAGCCAGACATGAAAAGGTTTTTTATCCCCGGGCAAATAGAGTTGATTCGCATTGCCAGATCACGGCCATTCATTTCGGGCATAACAACATCTGTCATCAGCAGAGAAACGCTGTCAGAGTTTTTTTCTGCCAACTGAATCGCTTCGGCCGGAGTTCTTGCCGCCAACACAATATAACCAAGTCTTTCCAGCATCATCTTGCTCATTTTTCTTATTGAATCTTCGTCTTCGACCAGTAAAATCGTTTCACCCTTACTGGAAAGGTCTGTGACATTATTCAATTGGACAGGCTCAGCTTCGGCAACATGTCGTGGCAGGTATATTTTAAAGCAGGCTCCCTTACCCGGCTCACTTTCAGCATTAACGAACCCGCCATTTTGTTTGACAATACCGTAAATTGTGGCCAGTCCCAGTCCGGTTCCCTTGCCAACGCCCTTTGTTGTAAAGAAAGGTTCAAAAATATGAGTGAGCGTTTCTCTGTTCATGCCTGAACCATTGTCTTTTACCGATAGCAGAATAAAATCACCAGGAACAAAATAGGCATATTCAAGGCTAATGCTTTCGTCTATCGTTACATTATCAGTTTCGATAATGATTGTGCCCACGCCGGGTATTGCATCACGCGAATTAACACAAAGGTTTGCCAGAATCTGATCAATTTGTGCAGGGTCTATTTTTACCGGCCACAATTGAGTTTTTGGATGCCAGATGATTCTTATATCTTCGCCGACAAGTCTGCCAAGCATTTTCACGATGCCATCGACAGCATCGTTAAGATTTAGCACCTCCGGACTGATAACTTGCTTGCGGGCAAAAGCCATGAGCTGGCGGGTGATTTCAGTAGAGCGACGGGCAGCATCAAAAACTTCCTTGAGATCTTTGTGTAAAGGGTCTTCCGGGGCAATACTGTTCATGGCCATTTCTGTATAACCAAGAATTACGCCCAGCTGGTTGTTGAAATCGTGAGCGACTCCCCCTGCCAGTATGCCAATCGACTCCATTTTCTGAGACTCACGCAGCTGATCTTCAAGGTTTCTCTGTCTGGTTATGTCCTGAAGAATACAGTGTGTATGCTTAAATCTGCCGGAAGTATCTGTCGCTATGCGCCCTTCAATCATTATGAGCCGTCGCTTTCCTTTTTGGGTAAGCATTCCCAGCTCAGATCGCACTTTTCCCTGATCCTTAAAAACGGAAAATCGCTCACGGAAGGCTTGAACAAATTCAGGTGCTAGAAAGTCACCAAACCATTTCCCAATAACTTCTTCCCTGGTGTAATCGAGAAGATCCAGCCAGGCCTCGTTTACTTCGATTAAATTGCCGCTCTCATCCAGAGACTGATAGCTCAGCGGTGCTTTTTCAAACAGTGAGTGAAAACGCTCTTCGCTTTTATGTAGGGCATCTCTGTTTTTTACCGTTTCCAGCGACTGCCAGACAACATCCATCAGAAGGGTCAGCTGCAGAACATCGGCTTCATCGTAATCTGATGTTTTGTTGGCTACCCCTACAAGGGCGACAATCTGCTCATTATAAAAAACAGGGACGGCAAGAAAGCGACTCAGTTGCACATGCCCTGCAGGTAAGCCCTTCTTCAGGGGATTTTTTGACTGAAAATTATTCAGTATAATTGATTTTCGTTGGCGAACCGCTTCTCCCCAGAAGCCCGTCTTATCGAGTTCGTAGCAAGTCTGAGGATTTGCTACATTACATTCTTCCATTACGTCCCTGGACCAGGAGTTCAAAACGAACTGCTTCTTATCCTCATCGTAGAAAAAGATAAAGCCGATTTTGCTGTCGGTAAGAGCAATGGCATTGGCCAGTGCGTTATCGAGAAACTTTTGCGGGTCGTTGGTTGAAAACTGTAGAACTTCAACGATCGCCTGATTTCGCTCAAGCTGAAGCTTGTTTGCTTCTAAACTGTCATTCAGAGCCAGTTCTGCAAGTTTGCGTTTGGTTACGTTCTGACAGGCTCCGCTTATTGCGACAATTTTTCCAGAGCTGTCTCTCTCTGCTTCGCCAATAATGCGCACCCAGACAAGCCTGTCGCTGCCGGTTATGATTGGCAGTTCCTCATCAATGGCTGTACCGTTCTGCGCACACGCCGCAAAAATGCCTTTTACCTTTTCCTGAAATTCTGGCAAGAAATACTTGTACCACTCGTCAACTGCCAATGAAAATGGCGACTCTTTCTCATGAATGGCAGCTACTTCATTCGACCATTCAGCCCGGCTTTCGGAAATCAGTATGCGCCACCCGCCAAGACTGGCCAGATCACCTGCAATTCTCAGTAAATCCTCTGTTTCACGTATTTTTCTGGCTGAACGACTCAGGCGAATGCCAGAAAACCATATTCCCAGCAAACCCAGCAAGCCGACTAAAGCATGAGCAATTGCTATTTGCACGCGTTGATGACTGGCTACTTTTTCGTAGGGGGCTAGAGGGGTCGAAATGCTGATGCCTCCTCTATTATCGCCAATTTTGTAGCCCTGATGCTCGTGGCACTTCAAGCAACTGGCTTCGGTTGTTAGAGGTCGCATGAATCTCAGGTAAGACTGGCCGTCTATCATCTCGATTGATGAGACTTCTTTGGATCCTGTTTCAAAAGCTTTCAATGCACGAGCTTCCCATTCATCAGGAGCATTTTCCGGGCGAAGTGGGTCCAGGCTGGTAATATGTCCTCTAAGGCCATAAAGTTCTTCTCCCAGCTCGTGCACCTGACGTATCATGTATGCGGGGTTGATCAGGGTAAGTTTTTTTCCATCAACAGTGGTAACATCCCGGTCGGCAATATAAGTGAGATAAGGATTTGGCGGTGATTTAGCCGTTGGCGGCACGTATACGCCACCATGCATCGATGCCCACCGTCGGTAAGTAGCATCTTTGTTACATGCAGCTGCAGTTTCCGTCTCGGCAATAGTCGTAAGCGCTCTTTCTGTAAAAATCCAGTTCCAGGTAAGAGACAGGCCAAGCATAACAATCCACCCTGCCATAGCTAATCTGACCATGTTGGAATTTGTTGTTTCAGCAATCGCTTTGGGTGAAGAATCCATACTTAGCTTTTGCAGCTCCTCAGATTGTCTAAGTCAGTTCGCAGTTTTTTGAGGCAGCGAAGCCGTGTAACCGAGATCATTTATAGTTTGCAAAATAGCTTCGCTGCTGCATTTTCCAAAGATGTCGGCACGCTTTTCGCTGAGCAGAACAGTGGCGTCGGTTACCCCGTCAATTTCGAGAATTGCCCGCTGAACTGCAAGGACGCAGTTGCCGCACGACATACCCTCGATATTTATTATCAGATCAGGGTTGGGGGTGGCTTCGCTGGCGTGGCAGCTGCCGCAGCAGGCCGCGATGTGTCGGGTTTTATACCAGCTGAGCAGCAGAATCACAATCATAAACACTGCACTCGCGCTTTCCGTAAGGCTTAAAGTTGCATGGCACATTGGCTGCATAGCCGGTAAATCGTTGATTGCAAGAGTCTGGTTGAGATAATCGAAGACAAAGCCTCCAGCCAGAGAGCCTATCAATATCGTAGCTATATAGATAATCGCCGATGTTCGGCCCAGGACTTTGAATACAACTGAGATAGCCGCAGCGTTCGTTGCTGGGCCGCTGATCAGAAAAACGAAGGCTGCTCCAGGCGTTACACCCATGTGCATAAAGCCAAGCGCAATTGGAATAGAAGAGGTTGAGCAGACATATATCGGTATGCCTAACGCCAGCATCAATAGCATGGTTAGATAGTAGTTGCCGATATACTGCCCGACAAAATCTGCAGATATAAAGGTTGAGATCAAACCGGCTATAACTATGCCCACGACAAGAGCGCGAGCTATCTCTCCGGGGAGCATTATGAATCCATAGTTGAGGGCAGATACTATTTTTTGCGTGAGGGTCAACTTTTCGTCAGGAAGTTCGTGACTGCCCTCACGTTTTAGCGGAGGATCTTCGTCTATTGCAGAAACCAGCAGGCCGCCAATTATGCCGGTGATAAGAGCGGCAAGAGGCCTGAACCATGCGAAAAAAGGCCCAAGAAGGCCATAAGTGGCGAGAATCGAGTCGGCACCAGTTTGTGGCGTAGATATCAAAAAAGCAGTGGTGGCACCTTTGTTGGCTCCGTGCTTGCGCAGAGATGCAGCAACAGGTATTACTCCGCAGGAGCACAGCGGCAGAGGTACTCCAAGGAGTGTTGCCTTAATGATTGAGCTGTATTTGCCGCCGCCCAGGTGCTTCTCGACCCAGCGCGGCGAGATCATTACCGACAAAACGCCGGAAATGAGAAAGCCAAGAATAAGATATGGAGCCATCTGACCGAGAACTGACCAGCAGGCATGTAAAAGTAGCATTAATTGTTGCATTTTTATGTCACGTATTAGATATCATTAAAAATATACCTTTTCACTTGCTAAAAAGCAAGCCGGTATGATCCGCAAAGAAGTTCTCGGCCAGATTTCTCTATTCTTGCCATTTCAGTCCATTTTAAAGGGAGCTTAAAGGGAGGCGGAATTCATTGACCATCAGTGTCATAAGATGAACTCCGAGTCTATGCACGGATTTACGAATCAACAAAAAATATTCGAGAAAATCTAATCATCAAAGAGCTCATTCTTGCAGAGTTAATGCTGGCTTCTTAACTTGCTGAGAATTGTTGTTCATGCAAGCAGGTTCAATATAACGACAGATACGCCGCTTATTTATGTAGCCGATTTACTCGTTGCAGCAGATCATTGACGCGACTGTCACCAGGATCTTTTGCCAGCATTTCTTCGCATATAGCCTTGGCTGCAGGTAGATCGCCAAGCTGAAAGTTCGCTTCAGCAACTGTAAGCTGAATTCTACGTTCATTCGGGTATTTGCTTCGTATCTGTTCGAGAAAGAGTATGGCGTCAGCACCTTCGCCTATGTAGTAGCACGATTTGAAATATTTAAGCAGTGTGTCAGCATCGCGATCTGAGGTGTCCAGCGCCTGCTTGAAAGCGTCTTTAGCTCTTGTCCAGCGCCGGTTTTCGGTGGCG
>JAHISQ010000050.1 GCA_018818125.1 Candidatus Rifleibacteriota bacterium | reverse complement strand
GCTGGAGCAGGAGTTGCCGAGATAACAGGCATGCTTGCCTGTATCTGAAAGTCTTCGGGCTTAAGTCTGGTAACTTTGACCGAGTCAATTTCAGAAATTGATTCTATGGCATACCTTATTGCTTCATCTTCAGCATCGCCAAGCAAAACCATCTTGAACGAAAGATCAAACTTTTCTTCTTCGATATCTTTTGTTTCTGGAACCGATTTGATTATCTCGCACTTGAGGTCTTCAAGGCATCTTGCGACCATGAAGGCGCGGGGAGCTTTAAGCATGCAGTCTGGTACAAGTGTTACCACCATCAGCAGAATATTAGAACCGCCCTGATGTGCTTCGATTAACAGCTGCTGCTCAAACTCGTTCATCGAGATATCGGCGAGTTCAAGAGCCAGTTGCGATTCTTCTGAAGCTTGGGCTGGTCTGGTTTCTGGTGGCGCTGGCTTTTCTTCTACGGAGACAGCTTTTGCTTCAACCTTGCTTGCTGCAGACTTGCCTTTGGGTGCTTCGTGCAGCTTCTTTATGATGGTATCAATATCTACATTTGAATCGGTCGCTTCGATGCTGTCGTTGACAAGAGTTCGCAAAACATCGAATGTTTCAAAAAGGATGTCAACGATTGTCGAGCTAAGCTCGACCTGGTGATTGCGCAACTGATCGAGAATGCTTTCCATCTCGTGGGTCAGGTGGGCAACTTTCTCAAAACCCATCGTTGCCGACATGCCCTTAAGGGTGTGCGCAGCTCTGAAGATCTCGCCGACAGCTTCCAGATTACTGGGATTCTGTTCCAGGGCGAGGAGAAATTTGTCCATCATGTCGAGGTTCTCACGCGAACCGTCGACGTACATCCCCATGTATTGGGATAGATCGATGTCCATCAATTGCCTCGGCTCATTTCATTGTTCAACAGCTTGCTGCATAGAATTAAGTATTATACAGTAAATCGGTATAAAAGAAAAATTAAATAATGCATCAGCACAGAATAGATGGCGACTAATGCTCCTCAATAGTCGGCATCAGGAAAAAGGCGCGAGTTGAAAAAGTCAAAGTTGGCTTTGCGAAAGTCTTCTGGCACTTTTTGTCCATTAGTAATATATGCGAGGGATTTTCCTGTTTTGAATAAAACAGCAAGCAACGGGCCAATAGTATTTGTTTCGTCTATTTTTGTGAAAATCAGATGGTCAAAACCTACCCGACCAAAACAGCGAATAGTGTCGATCATATCAGTGTATTTTGATGTAGCTGAGAGTACCAGGTATTTCGAGGCCGAGGGCAGTTTTTCAATAAAACAGTTGAGCTCGCAAAGTTCATCACTGTCTTTCTGGCATCTGCCAGCAGTATCGACGATGATTAAATCCTTATCCTGGTGTCTCGGTAGCGCTGAGTCAATGTCTTCCGGCTTGTATAGTATTTCCATGTCGGCCCCGATAATGTCTGCAAATTGCTGGAGTTGGTTTGTTGCGCCAATTCTGAAGGTGTCCAGCGTGAAGAGAGCTATTGATCGCTGGTTTTTGAGACTGAGACCGTAAGATGCTGCCAGTTTGGCGATTGTCGTGGTTTTGCCGACTCCGGTGGGGCCAATAAGCACTACTACTGTCGGGCCATTTTTTCGCTTGAATTCTATCTCGGGTGAAAAACGCAACTTTTTTTCGAACCAGCTGCAGGTGGCACGCAATGCTTCTTCTGGATATCTAAGAGCGCTCGCTGGCAAATGATCCTTGAGGTCGAAGACGACCTGATCAGTAACTTCAATCGGCGTTTCCATGGCCAGCAGGTTCTTTTTTACTTCGAAAAGGCCCTTCGGCAGGTCTGGAAGCTTGCGCTCAAGGACTTCACCAGATTCCTTGTTGAGATTTTTAAGTATGGCAAAAATCTGATTAACGCGATCTTCCATGGCAGAAACCATCATTTTTACGTCTGTTTGCGACTCGGCACTACTTTCTGCCGGATGATTATTACGGCTGCGATTGCGCTCTTCAGCTTTTGGGAGTATTTTTTCACGGCGCTGTCTCTCATCTTTTACTGCAATTATCTCGGTTAGGATGTCCTGAATCTGGTGAGGCTCAAGTCCCGGGGCATTTATGTGTTGAGGAAGGGGGTCGTTGTTGCCTTCCTGAATCGTGCGCAGTCCGTGCACTTCACGATTGTGGACGGATTTCTGTGCTGCATAAGCCTGAATTCCAGGAATGTATGGAGTTGTCGGTCTGTTGTTGGAAGAGGCTGCTGTTGCGTCTGCAGATGCGCTGGGTGCTGTGCCTGGAACTGTGTTTCGCCTGGCCGGTTTTTCGCTGCTGCTGGCATTCAAAAAAACGGTTTTTGGTGAGCTTAGCTCAATAGAGGGGAGTGGTCGCGATGGCGCATCGGTTAGAGCACGCACTGCAGTTTTTCTATCAAGAATTCCAATTGTTAACTCGACCAGCTCT
>JAHISQ010000049.1 GCA_018818125.1 Candidatus Rifleibacteriota bacterium | reverse complement strand
TTTTAACAGCGTTCAGATCAATACCCGTGATCCAGGACATGACCTGACAAATCGTATTATCACCCAGATGCGTTCGCCATCTCTCGATAATACGCCTTTTGCACTTGATGCTCCGCTGTTCGAGTCTAACAAGTCTTCTCTTTTGCAGGGCGCGACTCTTGACTACAAGCTAAGCGGCAGAGTATTCGACAAGCGTCTTTCCAGTCCGACTAATCAAAAGTATTATAACGGCGAAGGACTTGCTACTTTTGAGATTATTCTCGAAGCTACGCTCAAAGCCAGCGGAAAAGAATTGGCACGTTGTGAGCGTCGTCGCCAGTTCGACATAAAAGCCGTATGCCTGGTATCAAACTACACGAAACGCGCGAGTTCCTATGCTATGACTTTTCCGCTCGATTTTGCGCTGCTTGTGCGCAATGGATTGCGCGAGTTCAAGCAGGGATATCGTGGACAGAGTTTTAACGAAGGTCAGAAGCTGATCGTTGAGGACCAGTCCTCAATTGCAGCTGAACGTCGTGGTCTTGTTTATTTTGGTGGTGCTGATCGCAATAATGAAGACAGCAGGGTGTTTTTGAACACTTCTGATGTTGATGCGCAGAGCAGCGCCACCATACCGGGTCTCCCTGTTCCAACTTTTGAAATATCTCAGGCTGAAGTTTTGAAGCTTCTGCCTGATCTCGACAAAAACGGCGCGGTAGAATACCAGGGACTCAAAGGCATCTTTAATTTGAGTGTACACCCTGTCGCCAGAACCGGCGCTCCCGCTAACCCCAAGGAAGACGAGGCTCGTCAGATTCTCTCTGTTGTCCCGGGCAACAAGAAGCTCATTCCAATGCCGGCTGGAATCAGTTTCGCCGGCAACGGCGACAAGGCTTATCTTGACAGCTTTTTGCGCGGTGCAGTGACTCAGCGCTATCTTTATCTTGTGCATTTTGAACTTGACGCTTCAAGTGCCAAAATTGGTGATGGTAGCGGCAGTTTTTATGATATCCCGCCGGAAGGCCAGCAGAAGCTTGAAGACTCGGCCAAATTTGTCTGCTTTTCTCCTGATATCACCTTTTACCAGGAAAGTGCCAGCGCTGACCCGAAAGGGCGCGAGCTTTATCAGCGTCTGGTTCAGGTCGAGCAGCGCACTAACCCGCCAGTTCCGCTCATTTCTGATTTTGCCGAGGATTACCTCTGCTACGACGGCCAAAACATGCAGAAGGCTAAGATAACCGACACTTTCGATGACGCACCACGGTTTTATGGTCGCGATTCTTCACCGCTTGGCGATATTAACATGACCGGTTCCGAAGGATTTCGCCCATTTGGCCAATACGCGCTATTTTCAGCCCGCTATATGCATGCCTCTGACCTCGAAAAAAACGGGATTTATGATAAAAAGAACGGGATTCTCAATCTGCGCGGTATTGTCAGCGTTGAACTCGACCATGTGACTTTTGATCCGCCGCCTGGCCAGAATTCCATTCTGGTAAAAGGGGTGGGGGCAATACTCGCGCCTGGCGGTTTTACCATCAATTGCGGTTTAAAACGCGAAAACCCCGCTAAGGACCTGTGTATTCTCTTTACCCGCCGCGGCAATATCCGACTGGCAACTTCTGAGCGCATCGAAGCCAGTTTACTGGCTTTTAACGACTCAAACAGTTCTTCGATAGTGCCATCACGCGCTTTCAATCTGCTTGGCGCACTGGGAGTCGACCAGCTTTACCTGAGCCGTTTCCCTTCGACTGCCAGCCGGGTAGAATTTGACCCACGCCTGCGCGTGGATTCTGATGCCGGCGAAATCTTCTCGGTAAGCATGTCACCCTGGATAAGGTTCGATGATATCAATTTTTCAAAAGAATAAACAACATCGCGGTTTCTCGTTAATCGAAGTGCTGATTGGCATGGTTATCATGTCGGTTGCGTTGCTTTCGTTTTTTCTGATCAACCAGACTTCAAGCTCACAAAGCATGGATGCTTATTACGAATTCCTTGCTCAGACTCTGGGCAACGAAACCGTTGAGTTCTGCCAGGGCATGGGCTATGCTTGGGCGCTTAAATACATGGATAAGCCTGATATCTTTCCGCTCAACGAGTGGCACGGGATTCTCGATAAGCCAATATTTTCAAAAACTTCGTATTTTCGCGAATGTGATTCGTTTGAGCGCATGGTGAACATGTCCAAGATCAGCGGTGGCGGCGAAGGAATTCTGGTGACGATTGGCGTGAGAGTGAAGAGCAACAATAAAGTGCGTGCCTGGATGAGTCGCAGTCAGCTGCAGTTTGCTACCATAGTCATGGAGAAGCCGGCAAGATGAAAAGAGCTTTTACAATGGTTGAGCTGATGGTTGTCTGCGCTATTATGATGCTGATTCTGATTCCTACTTTTCGCATTATGTCGTATGGACAACGCTCTGCCAGCAAGGGTATGCAACGCAATCGCGTGGTTATGGAGGGGCAGCAGATACTGAGTCAGCTTAAGATGGACCTGGCGATCTCATGTTTTGTGTTCGTTAATGACGTCACTCAGGATATTAATGATATATTTACCGAAACAAGTAGCGGTGGCGATATTACATTGTCGTTTCATACCTTTAACGGTGGGCTTTACGAAAATAAAGTGATTCCGACCAGTTCCGGTCCAGAAAGTTATCGTCGGATGAACCGCGTCGAATACCGGCTGACCAGTCGCCCCGGGACACCGTTTAAAAAGCTTGAACGACGTTTGTTGGCGCACCCGAGCATGCCTCCGGAACCAGACATCTTTAGAGTGCTCAGCGACCAGGTTAATTTTTTTGAGATTCGCCCCGAAACTGTTACTTCTGTTGGTTTTCCACGCAGTTTTTTCAGAATTTCGCTGCAGCTGTTTGATCAGGAAGAAGGCAGTGGCACTGCCGGCAAAGCTTTTATCGCTGATTTTATGGATACCGCTAACCCGACCATTCTTAACTCGATCATCAACAATCCTAATCAGAACCGCAACTGGTACACCGACCCGCACGACAGCAACTGATGTGGATTTACGGCAGGTTTACATACCCGCAAATAACTCTTTAAGACGTTCGGCCATACGTTCGCGCAGGTAGTTTTCTTTTACCAGCTGCAGATTGGTGCCAGCTCTGACCGCCAGTTGATGATAATTTGCCAGCAGATTTTTCGTTTGAGCTGCCAGTTGAGCAGCATCAGCCGGGTCATAATAAAGATTGCCGCTGACTGAGCCCAGAATATCAGAGGCTTCGCCCTTGAGTCCGTAAAGAATCGGGCGCCCGCCGGCCATGTAATCAAATACTTTCGAAGGTATAGTTTTGTCCATGGTGCCATCGTCTTTGAGATGAAGCATCAATGCATGAGTCTCGCGAATCATCTCAATTGCGCGCTCTTTATTGACTATGCCGTGAATCTCGATGTTTTTGAGGTTGCGGCTTTTGACCGCTTCTTCAAGCATCGGTTTTTCGATGCCATTGCCAACCAGAACGAATTTGATCTTTTGATTGTCTTCGGCTGCCAGCAAAGCCGCTGCCTCAATAACCAGTGAAAGATTCTGACAGTAGCCCATATTGCCAATATAGAGAATTCGCAGCGGATCAGGATTTTGCTCTACCGGCAGCGGCTTTTCGGTGACCATGCTCTGTGGAATCGCGTTGTAGATTATCTGAGGCCGTCGTCCGCCTGAGGTCTTTTCGATGTAATCAGACATTGGCCTGGCAACACAGGTCAGCTGGTCGGCCATGCGATAGAGCAGCCATTCAACTACCTTGGCAGCCTTGAAAAGAAAGCCGGTCGCGCTGATCTGACCAGCAACAACCGCCGATTCTGGCCAGATATCGCGAATGTCGAGGCAAAGCCTGGTATTTTTAAATTTTGCAATTGCCCAGCCGGCTATGCCGGTAAACAGGGGGGGGCTTGATGCCCAGACGACGTCGAATGCTCCCCGGTGCCGGCGTGAAGCCTTTATTGCACCAAGCATGAATGAGAGATAGTGGGCTATGTAGTTCCATTTGCCCTTTCCCTCGCATTTGAACAGCTTAACCCGGCTGACTTTAATATTGCCGTCGTTGATTTTTTGTTTAAGGTCACCCTTGTGTGGTTCGCCAGCGATAACTTCGACTTCGCAGCCCATCTGCGAGAGCAGTTGTGCGGTTTCCTGCATGCGAAAGGCGCAAGCGGTAACGTCAGGGTAGTAAAACTGAGTTACAAACAATACTCTAAGCGGTTTTCCAGGTAATGACATAGTCTATGGCCTCGGTCTGATGATTGCTCAAAATCAATTGCTCGGCATTAACCGGCATTCCGAAATCAGGATACCAGATATAACTTTCTACTCGCACTCGCGAAGAAGTTATCACCTTGAATTCAGTTTCGCCAATGGCAAAGCTGTAAGCGCCCGACTCGCTGCCCGGGATTATCTGAACCTGTGGCGCCAGATGCAGCAGTGAAACAAAGGTGCCGGTTACCCGGCGATCGAACATGCGGTCTCTTACCTTTATCGAGTCGACGGTAAAGATAACTTCGCGGCGAAAGCGCTGACCGTATTGATCGAGTAGTTCTATCTCAAAACGGCTGTGCTCAGAGTCAAAGTGTGTGTGAACAACTCTGGCACGTTTGCCTATTCTGAACTGCTCCCAGATATCTGATTGCTCGGCATGCTCTATCATCGGCAGGTTGTGGGCGGCAGTATGTCGGCATTCTTCACGAATCTGCGGATTCTGATAGGAGCCGCAGCCGGTATCGACAATGCATCTTTGCCCGGCCAGCGACAATTCAAACGACATGATATCGCAATGTGTGTGTCCGGGCTGGAAAGCTGGCGATGGATCGCCGCAGCTCAGGGCAAAGTAACTGTCGTCAGTGCGCCGCACAAAAAAGCCAGAGCTGTCGAGCAGGTAGTTCATCGGTTTGCCCTTGCGGCTGATACCGACGCTCAGGGTGGCATCGTTAAATTGCGCAATTTTTCCGTCTGGATGGGTCATGACGGCCAGCCAGTCGCGCATCAGCGGTATCTTGTCTTCGCACAGGGTTTCAAGAATTCTTGCCTGTTGCATCAATAGGCTGTCGAGTCCGCTGAGCTTAAGCAAGCGTCGGTTCGCGAGTTTTACCGCTTCAACCGCATCGAGCATTTCGAGATGATACATCGGGCTGCGTTCGAAGTGTCCGCCGTCAGCGAAGAACTGCAGTCTGATCTGCGAAATCAGCTCTTTGGCGCAGAATTCAAGGCGCTGCTCAAATTCGGGGCTCAGCTCGCCTTGCTCTTCAGCCAGAAAAACAGTGGCGACATACAGTGCTCGGAGGTTTTCGAGCAAGTGATTCGCCTGGTTATGGTATTCGAGATCAGACCACAGGCGTTTGCACTGGCCGGATAGCGACTGTAGAACGCAATCTGCATAAGAATCTTTGTCGTTGATGTTTTGTTGCAGCCAAAGCACCCAATTGTAGATTCGGCGCGAAACAACATATGGCTCCCAGGTTTCGCTGCGGCTTGAATTGTTCTTTTCGATCCAGTCAAGAATCAAAAACAGTTTGAGCCATGGCGAATTGTCGAGTTGGCCATCAAACAGCCAGTTAAAGTAATTCAGGTGGTAAAGCCAAAGCTTTTCGTTGTTCTCGTCAAATTCATGGCTCTGCCATTTCATTTCAGCCGGAACAAACTGCTGCTGACGGTTGAGAAAGCGTAAATCGAAGGGGTTGTTTCGGTCGAGTGGCAGCTGCCCTTTGAGCTCGCATGCCAGCTTGCTCAAAGTGCCGGGGCTGCCGGTGGTGAGCAGCTTGCGTTTGAGTGCGAACGACAGCCGCCCGTAAACCTGAACCGGTTTAAGCTGTCTGATCGTGTGAAAGAGCCTGATCAGGTTCATTTTTCGTCGCTATGCTCGCTAATTCCCGCTGCCAGCAACGTGATGCGGGCTGTCTCGATAATTTCCCCGAACGCTATCGGGCATTCACTACCGGTTTCTATCGAACTTACGAACTCGGCGACGCACTTTTCCTGACCCTTGTCCTGGGCCCAGAGTGTTTGATTCTTTGCGCCCGGCCAGCCGAAGAAGTGCAGACTCTTGAAATTGTCGAGCTGAGCTATGCGTCCGCTCGAAAAAATCTCGATACGCTCTTTTGGAAAGTCTTTGCAGCCATTGGCAAAATAGTGCACCGTGCCGATCGAGCCGTCACGGCAGGTCAGCGTGAGACTGAGCGTGTCGGGTGGCGTTTCTGGCAGTTGCGGGTTCTCCATGTTTGTTGTTTGAACTGAGACAATTGGACTGCCAGTCAAGAACCTGATCAAATCAATAAAATGACAGCCTTCTCCAAGCAGGCGGCCACCGCCGCTGGCGAAATCATGTGCCCAGTGATCGGCTGGAATCTGGCCGGCATTTATGGTCAGGACGATGCTGCAAGGCGCGTTGCCGGAACTTAGTAGTTGTCGGCAAAGTTGTGTGAGTGGCGAAAATCTGCGATTAAACCCGACCATCAGGCGCACAGGTCTGTTTTTTCGGGCTTCGTGGTAGGCCTGTTCAATCTGTGCGAGTTCTTCAAAACTCAGGCAGAGTGGCTTTTCGACGAAGACGTTCTTGCCGTTTTTTAGCGCCTCACAGATAAAGTGTGAGTGTGAGCCATGGCGGGTGCTGATGACGACAGTGTTGATCTGGTTGTCATTAAAAATAAGACTGGTGTCGGTGGTACTGATATTGAAGCCGCTTTTGCTGCCAATATGAGTGCCTGATACACCGCCCGAACTTGCGATAGTTTTTAAGATTGCGCCGGTTTTGGCAAGAGCTGGTATCAGCATGCCTCCCGCATAGTTGCCAGCACCGATCAGACCGATTACCGGTTTTTCGGGGTGTGCTTCTGGAACCTGCACTTGTTTGCCGATTTTTACCGATTTCAGCTCGGTATCGACACTGCCGTCATAGGTAAGCACAAGACCGAGAACGTCTTTTGCTTCAGAAACCATTTTATAGGCGCGGCCGGCATCGTCAAAGTCGATCTCGTGACTGACGAGTTCACTGGTTTTGAGTTTGCCACTGGCCATCAGATCGAGAATTGCGTTAAAATTGCGTTGTTCAGTCCAGCGAACGAAGCCGATCGGGTAGTCCAGTCCTTTTTCCTCATAAGCGGCATCGTAGCGCCCAGGCCCGTAAGAACAAGAAACCTGAAAGCTGATTTCCTTTTTGTAAAAATCGTCACGCGAGATATTTAGGCCGGTTACGCCGACGAGAACCACTCGCCCACGTTTTCGGCACATTTGCGGAGCTTGTTGAATTGGATCATTGCTGGTTGTGGCGGCTGTTATCAGAACAGCGTCGACACCGTTGCCATGCGAAAAATTAAGCGCCAGATCTACCGGATCGTTGCCTTGCGCCAGCTCGAATGCTTCAACGCCGAAACTTCGCGCCATCTCTACCTTCTGGTGGTCGAAATCGAAGCCGATAACCCGACAGCCATTGGCCTGTAGAATCTGGCATGAAAGCAGACCAATCAGGCCAAGTCCCATTACTGCAACGCTTTCGCCGAGGCTTGGGTCGATCAGGCGGATTCCCTGCAGCCCAATTGCTGCTACTACCGTAAAGCATGCACTGGTTTTGTCGACGTTGTCGGGTATTTTGGCGCAGAGATGCTGGCTTATACAGACAACTTCCGCGTGATTGCCGTTCGAGACAACCCGGTCGCCGACTTTAAAGCCAAACACGCCTTCGCCAACGGCGACCACAATGCCTGCGTTGGAGTAGCCAAGCGTCAACGGCTGATCCAGCTTGTTGAGCACTGTATTTACTGTTGGCATCAGGCCATCGGTCTTAACCTTCTGCAATACCTGCTTTACCCGGTCTGGCTGCTGGCGGGCTTTGTCGATCCAGCCGGCTTTGCCAAAGTTGAGCAGCATACGCTCGGTACCAAGCGAAATCAGGGTGCGGCTGGTTTTTATGAGTAGCGATCCGGGTCTGACACGTGGAACTGGCACTTCTGCCAGTTCGATGTCTCCGGTTTTCAGACTCTGCAGTATCTGTCTCATTGTTGTTTACTCCGGGTTTCTGTCTTTTCCAGTGTGGTGAAGTCGTATGCTGCAGCGTTCAAGCGGCAGCCTGGTTCAAGTTACTTCAGAAGGCTGCCAAGCCCCAGGAATTCGAGCCCGCGCCCGAAATCGCGTAAAAGCAACGCCGGGTCATACATATAGGCGCGTCGTCTGGCAAATCCTCGTCTGATAAGATTGAAGAGATTTGAGTTATGGTGATGAAACTGTTGTGAGGCGGTTTCTGATAATTCCTGAAATTTCTCATGGTCAATGTTGAGCACTCGCCGTTTCGGGTCTTTAAAGAACAGGTCTTTGGGGTTGGTTCTCAAGAAGTGTTCGAGTGGTGGTTGCGGGTCCAACAGACCCATTTCTACGCCTTGATCAAAAAGTTTGGTGCGAGGAAACGGGTTGTAGACGCCAATTCCGGCATAGTATGGGCGTGCCCGGCGCAGGAAAGCGATAGTCTTGTTGATGTCTTCTTCGGTTTCGGTGGGCAGCCCGATCATGAAGTAGCCAGTCCAGAAGATGCTGTGTTGATTGAGCATTTTTGCGGCTTTTAGAATCTGCGCGTGGGTGATGTCTTTGTCTGTTTGCTGCAATATGCTGGCTGAGCCAGACTCGATGCCGACGCTGATCTGGGCAAGTCCGGCGTCTTTCATGGCTGCAAGCATTTCGTCGTCGAGCAGGTCGACACGGGTGGTGCAGTTAAAGGTGATCTTGAACGGTAGTTTTTTAAAGGCCTGGCAAAGTTCGATTACATGCTTGCGTTTTACGGTAAAAGAGTCATCTTTTAATGAAAACTGGGTAGTGCCAAACTCGCGGTGAACCTGCTCAATTTCGGCAATGACTGAACCTACTGACCTGTATCTGACGAGGCGATCCCACATGTGGAAGCAGTAACTGCATCTGAACGGGCATCCGCGCGAGGTCAGCATTATACCCATGTCTTCCGAAGAATAATGCTCAGGGTTGAGCAGCGCTTTGCGGTCGGGCAGCGGCAGACTGTCGAGATTCTGAACAAAGGCGCGGTCAGGATTATGAACTATTTTGCCGTTGCTTTTCCAGGTAAGGCTCCCAATTTTGCTGTAATCGCCGCCATTTTGAATGGCTTGTAGCAGCTCTGGCATTGCTTCATCGCTTTCGCCACGCAGCACGAAGTCGACTTCCGGAATACTGGCGGTCAGATCGGGCATAGTCGAAGCGTGGGCGCCGCCAACTATTATTGGCACTTCTGGCAGTATTTCACGACAAAATCTGGCTGTCTGAATCACTGAACCAAACTTGGTGGTCAGTGCCGATATACCGATAAAATCAGGTTTCTGTTCGATAATGAGCCGTCGCATGAGTTGCCAGGTTGGATGCTCGACATCGTTTATGGCGGTGACATAGCTACCGTAGTGTTCGTATTCGCGCGAATAGTTGAGCGAACCCTCTTTGGGTTCAGCAGCATCCATGTCGAGAATTTTACAGTCAAAGCCGGCATTCTTTACGGCACCAGCCAGATAGGTCAGGCCAAGCGGAAAATACAGGCTGAAAATGCCGGCAAAGCTTTTAAACGGGGGATCAATGAGCAGAAGTTTCATGTTTTTACCATATACCACAAGTATCTATGACGATTTTGGGCTTGAGAAGTTCTTTGTCGATTTTTCTGAATTGCTGGTGAGGAACGAGCAGCACCAGAATGTCGGCCTGCTTGAGGGTTGCCTCTAGATCGCAGAGTTCGAAGTCTGCGTGTTCACTGCAGAAGGGTTCGCAGACCATAAGAGTGCCTGCTTTGCTTCTTTTAATCTCGTGCGCGATTTCTACAGCTGGTGATTCGCGAAGATCATCGATATCCTGTTTGTATGAAAGTCCGAGAATGCCTATTACCGGGTTTTTGAAGCGTTCGGCCGCCTCCAGCACCTTTTTGACGACGAATCCGGGTTTGCTATCGTTAACTTCGCGTGCGGTTCTGATGAGTCTGGCTGCTTGTGGGCAGGCATCGACAATGAACCAGGGGTCTACAGCTATGCAGTGCCCGCCGACGCCGGGGCCTGGATTAAGAATTTTGACTCGTGGATGCAGATTGGCAAGCTTTATCAGCTCCCAGACATTCAGTTTGAGGGAGTCGCAGATTACTGACAGTTCGTTGGCAAATGCAATGTTAACGTCTCTGAAGCTATTCTCAACAAGTTTCACCATTTCGGCGGTGGTTGAATCGGTCAGGTGTATTGCGCCCTTTACAAAGCTGGCATAGAGCTCTTTGGCTTTTTCGGCGCACTCTGGAGTATAGCCGCCAATTACCCGCTCATTCTCGACGACTTCGCGCATGATCTGGCCGGGAAGCACTCTTTCCGGGCAATGCGCCAGGTAAATGTCGTGTCCTGGTGTGAACCCCGCTTCTTTGAGCAATGGCAGAATCACGTTGTTGCAAGTCTGCGGCGGTGAGGTTGATTCCAGAATTACCAGGTTTCCGGGGCGCAGGTGTTTGATGATCGACCGGGTAGCCGCTTCGACATAAGAGAGATCCGGTTTGTGCCCTTCTTTAAAGGGAGTCGGCACTGCGATGATGAAAGCCGCTGACGGCTCAGGAGTCAGAGAGGCTCTAAGCTTGCCTGATTGAACAGCGGCTCTTACGAAGAGATCTAGATCTGGCTCGGTTATGTGGATCTTGCCGCTGTTTATGGTGTCTACAACCTTCTGGCTGACATCGACGCCGAGCACCTGATAGCCTTTGGCTGCCAGAATTGAACTGGTTGGTAACCCGATGTAGCCGAGACCGAGAACGCATATCTGTTTCATGTAAGACCTGCCGAACTAAGATTTTGTTTTGTGCAATGTACCAGAAAATTGTCACGACCACAACCGCCGGTCTCTGGTTACAGTAATTCTCAGTGCGGACTGAGTTGCCGAGCCAGAACGGAAACTTTAATGCCAGCGGCTTGCTGAAATAGGTTGCTGGAACCCGTGACAACACAGGGGGTACAGATGTTTTAGAAAATATATAAAAATTTGCTTGACGGAAAAAAGCAGTTCTGATAATATAACTTCATTGCAACGCACGGTCGTAATCCACGGGGCGTAGCGCAGTTGGTAGCGCATCTGGTTTGGGACCAGAGGGCCGCTGGTTCGAGTCCAGTCGCCCCGATTGGTTGTAATGACAGTCTGCGAGAATAGCTCAGTTGGTAGAGCGCCACCTTGCCAAGGTGGAAGTCGCGGGTTCAAGTCCCGTTTCTCGCTTTTCTTTCTCTCTTGGATGCGCCAGTAGCTCAGCTGGATAGAGCAGCAGCCTTCTAAGCTGCGGGCCAGGGGTTCGAGTCCCTTCTGGCGCGATGGACAGCTTGAGGGGGTT
>JAHISQ010000048.1 GCA_018818125.1 Candidatus Rifleibacteriota bacterium | reverse complement strand
GAAGACGAAGTAATCACTGACGAAGAACACGAAACACTCACTAAAATACGTATAGAGTTAGATCTCGACGACAAAAACGTCAACGAGCTGCATCAAAAAATAATCAATGACTATTACAATATTACCTGCAATTTCAGCGAAGATGGTAAGCCTGACTTTGACCAGCTCGAAAATATCAAGGAGATGGCAAAACGTCTCGGAGTTAACGTAACTTTTTAGACAGCTACTTTCACAGATGGACGACTACAGCTTTAACCTGACCTGCCTGGACTCAGCAGATACCGACCGCCAGCTTGCCGGCCTGGCGTATTTTGCTGCCTGTGACGATCACCTGTTGACCGACGAGGCAACAAACAAGTTGATCTACCTGGCAGAGAATGGCCAGAGACATGTATCGGACATCGCCACCTCTATCATTTCACAGACGGTTGGCCGACGCGAGCAGACCGCACTCAAACAGCTCATGCTCAAAAAGCTGCAGAAGGGAAACGAGAGTCAGGTTACCCTGCGCGATCTTGACTTGTGTGGCAAACTCCAGACAAAAGAGCTCAAAATAGCTCTCGAAGACTATCTTGAACGCTGTTTCGAGCCCAATCACATCTCCTGGCTGGTAAAAAATCTGCCCAAATTCTACCCTGATCCCGAACAGTTTGCACTGCTAAAATCATTCCTAGCCTACGGCGACGACCGCATAGTCAGCAATGCCATCGAAGGAATCGAGGTTCTTAACATCCCCGATAATGTTTCTTTGTTTTCGAGAATGCTCAGCCATGCTTCACCGCGTGTGCGCTCAGTCGCAGCCGAGGCTATAGCACGAATAAGCCCTGAAACTGCACGCAAAGCACTTACCGACATGCTTAACCGCCCCGAACAGGTAGAATCGGTCAAAGCCGCCTGCTATGCGATCCGACATCTGCCCGACCACGAATTTCTCGACCTGGCTTTGCCACTGCTGAGCAACCGAAAAGTCAGAGACGAAGCGGCAAAGACCGTAGCAAGTCTTGCACTAAAGAAAATATTGAGTCTTTTCGACCATGAAGTATTCAGTAAACATGCTGAGTTACGCGCCAGAGTGGCAAGTTCGATAATTGAGCTGCTGCGCGAACAGTGCAATGTCAGATTTTTCCCGAGTTCCGACAGTGATGATATCGAACAGGGCGCTTGCCAGCTGACCACTGGCGAAACCGGAGTTTTCGCTTACAGCCCGCTGATTACGCCCGACCAGGCGAAAAAAATTGCTGAAAACAACAAAAAAAGCGGCATCGGCTTTTTTTTGCGACTAATTTATCGCCCCAAACCTGAAGAAATACAGCTAACTTTCTGCGAACAGAGACTGCAACCTTTCTGGCACATCGAATGCGAGGCCAGCCTTGATTACATCAGGTCTCGCCCGCTCACTCTTGATCTAGAGGACCAGGTCTGCGAACTCAAAATTGGCGACCAGCTTTTTAAACCAGCTAAAAAGCGTGTCGATGTAACTGTTGAAGAGCGCTGCATGATCAAGCAGTCACTGAACAGGTTTATCGATGCCACAACCGGAGCACAGGCAGATTTCAGCGAGATTATCAGCAAAGGCAAAGCAAAACCGGTGAGCATAAACGAAACTGTTCAAGATGGCTTTAAAATCATTCCTGCCAGAATCCGTGCCTCAATTCTGGTGCGCAATATTATTTTTGAATTCATGAAACCGCTTAAAGCCCTCGAAATTCTCGCGCAAGGACTCAATATTGCAAAACTCAATCTCTACCTCAGACCGGTTTATGTATTTGAGTTTAACTGGATTGGGCGCGATCAGAAGGTGGCCTTTGAGATCGATGGTGTCACTGGCAAAATATCTGAAGGACACAACATACCGGACAAAGGCTCAGAGATGATCAGCGAATCAAGCCTATTTGACATCGGCGCCGATGCACTTGGGCTGGTAGTTCCGGGGGGCGAAATTGCAGCAAAACTTGCCGCAGCTTTTCTTGGCAAAAAAAGATAATCAGGAGTAAAGAATGACAATTCTTGGCAAAGAAGCCATCTTGAAGGAAATGGAAAAGGGCAATATAAAAATTGAGCCTTTTGACGAAAATATGCTCGGCCCAGCCAGCATAGATCTGCATCTCTCAAACGCTTTCCGCGTTTTCGTGCACCTGCCCAACGCTCTGCGCATGACTGACGACATGGATTTCAAAGCCGCTACCAAAGGCCTTCTGATTCATAATGGCGAAACGCTTACCGTACAGCCAGGGCAGACGGTTCTTGGCATAACCAGTGAAAAAGTTATTCTTGGCGACGGCCTTTCAGGCTGGCTCGAAGGCCGCAGCCGATTCGCCCGCGTCGGACTGCTTGTACATATTTCAGCCTCGTTTATGCAGCCTGGCATCTGTAACCATCAGGTTCTTGAGATATCGAATTTTGGTCCGATTCCGCTCCAGCTTATACCTGGCACGCCAATCTGCCAGTTCATTTTTCAGCGTTGCGAAAGTCCGGGCAAGTATCACGGCGTATTTGCCAGCCAGACACCAGAAAACTTCTGTCTCGGTTAAAAATCGGCGAAACCACCAATAGCAAGACGTTTCGCGCCTTCAAGCCATACCTGTATGGCTTCTTCGCGCGAGACGTTTCGACTGCTGAATTCGGCAAGACTTTTTTCACGATAGTCATAGCCAGGCCAGTAGCCGCTTAAAAAATTTCGAATTTTCCCAACGACATATTCATTCTGCTCAACAAACCCGCTGTGAGAAGAATTCTGAATGGTAATCAGGCGACAGTGACTGCCAATATTATCTTTGATAATCTGCGCATAAGCGGGCGGGCAGATAAAATCAGTCTCTCCAACCATCACCAGAGTTGGCGCCGTGATTTTTGAGAGCTGAGAAATCACATTATAACCTTTAAATTCGTTGAGACGCACGTATTCTCTGAAATCACGGCGAGACTGAAGTACATTGTTATGCAACCAGTCGTAGTTCCAGGGCTGATAGTCAGGGCCAGCCTGGACAGCAGCAACCACTTTTTCGTCAAGCATTTCATATGTCTGCACCAGCACAATAGTTGGCGGAAGAGAGAAAAAACTCGGTTCATCCTCTCTGCCAATCATAGAACCCAACAGAGCATCGAGAATGTCTGAACGTCCGTTAAGAGCAATATCCTGCACCATGTATGCAATGATGACCTGACCGCGCATTGAATAGGTATAATTGAGAATTATCGACAGAAAATCCCTGCCGGTAATCTCAATATTGTAAGCATTGCTGACTTCGTTTTTATCAAACTTCTGTATACTGGTCACCATGTTCTCTTTGACGCCAGGAAGTTTAAGATCTAGCACCGCCAGCATTTCAGAAAAATTTTTGTGCATGTGAGTAAAATATTCATTACTGGGCGACGAATCGTGTATAACCAGCTTTGCTACCCGATCCGGGTACATGATTGCATACTTCAAAGCTACCATGCCGCCGTAAGATTCGCCGAAAACAACAATTTTGTCTTTTTTTATAACGTTTTTGCGCAATTCCTCAATGTCGCGACAGATATTTTCGACGCCATAAAGTCTGATATTGCGGCGACTCAAAATATCATAGCTAAGCTTTGACGATTCGCCGGTTCCGCGTTGATCGAAGTAATAAATATCGAAATCAGTGCGCAACGCATAAAGCCAGTCTTTTAGATAACCGCCGTTACCGTCCCCGCGGTGAAATCCGTCATGAGACATACCAGGCCCACCATTTATGAGAATGATCGCCTGTGGCGAGGCAGAGGTGGACTTAAGCTTTTCCCAGTAGATTCCGAGCTTCTGGCTGGCGCTGAAACTGTAATTTTCAGGAACGACGAGCGTTCCTCGCTCGTATATATGCGGATTGGGCAGGATCGCAAAACAACTGGAACATAGTAACGCCATACATAGGGTCAGCAGTTTCTTCATAAGGCACCTTCTCTTCGACACTTTATAATCAGCATGTACCCTGAAGCACATTTTTTTCAAGCAGTTTTTGCGTTGAGTTTACCTTGCGCCTGTTGTAGACTTAAAGCTATGAAACAGATTACTTCGAGCAAAAATTCTCTGCTGGCGCAAACTTGCCGCCAATGCCATGCGGCGTTGTCGGCAAAAGCACAGGTTTGCCCTTTATGCGGATTGGCCAGACCAAACCTCAATGAGCTTAACGCTCTTGAGAAACAGTATCTGGAAAGTGCACCGACAGTGCCAGGCAAGTTTCATTACATGTGTGAAACCGTTAAACCAGACAAAAGTCTCGGCAAAAACATCGCTGGCGAGATGCGCACTTATCTTGGCTCTCCCGAGCAAAGCCTGCTGCTCTGGCTTTCGATGTTAAGTGTTGCCGGCGGTGGCGCCATGTTGCTCTTTCAAATTGCCTTTCCTCTCAGCTTCATGCTTTTCTGGGCCGGCCTTGTCTACACTGGCTTTGATGCTGTCAATTTCATGCGAGCAGTGGTGGTATCTTTTCTGGTTCGCCGCCTGCAGATGAAAACCGGCATGTCTCCCTATTCTGTACACTTTAAAATCGAAGATCAGCTGATGCAAATGCTACAGAGCCTGCAGATGGTGATCAATTCGTTTTATGAAACCGACTGGACACGCACTGAAACAGACAAACAGAAGGCTATCGACAACTTTGTCACCGCTGCCGCAACACTAACCTCCAGAATCAAGGTTTATGCAGATCTGTCGCTCGAAACTGCGGCAATAATCTGGCGCAACAATGTCTATGCAATTGTCGCATCCAGCACCAGCTTTCAGGAAAAAGCAATAGCAGTCGGCAATAAAATTCGTGAGGCTGAGGCGATGATTCTGCGCTATCGCTGGCTGAACCGACTTGCCACGATAAACGATCGACTTAAGGAACATATTGAAGCAGATATGTCAGGGGCGGTAACCAACAACATTCAACGCCGCCAGGACATTCTCGGTGAATTTCTTCTTTCACCTTATGGGCCAATGTCTGAATCTTATTCCGGCGGGTTCGACACTGTACCCTTCGAGCTTCCTTTCATAATGAGATTTTTCTGGCACCAACAGTTGCCACCCTTCCCCCTTTCCGGCGTAGAACTGCTGCAGGAGCTCCCAGCCATCGCTGACTTTTTCGAAAGTATCCAGCAAGTCCGCAAACTCAAAGCCAAGCTTGAGGAACAGATGATACTTGATTGCGCTTCTACCGCAATTGACGACATCTCGAAACTCGACAACGATCAGTCAACCATGCTCGAAGCACAACAACTTCAACAATTTCAGCTTTATGCACAATATCTTGATGTTCCCAAATTCAGCCCCGATTCAGATGAGCTGCAAGAGCGCATCGACAAGTTAAAAGGGCAACTTCGCGTTGCCATGGGAACGAAAAACAAACTCTGACGCAAGTCTTTCAGAGTCGCCGCTTATACTGTATTGTGATTTGCAGACAAAGTAGTATAATTAAAAAATCTTGTTTAAGGTGTGAGGTATTTATATGCAACGTTCTTCACGTATTG
Source organism: Candidatus Rifleibacteriota bacterium (assembly GCA_018818125.1). Taxonomy (GTDB): domain Bacteria; phylum Muiribacteriota; class Ozemobacteria; order Ozemobacterales; family Ozemobacteraceae; genus Rifleibacterium. Next base: position 75,966 of record JAHISQ010000048.1, on the reverse strand, counting down.
TTCTGTTGCTGATTGCGGTTCTGGCTTTCGCCAGTATCACTGTTGGAGCCTATGCCGATGTCGAAAAATGTTTCGACAACATCAAAGCCAATGTTTATGTTCCGGATGCCAAAGTAAGATTTATGCCCGATAACGTTACTGCATGGTTTGCACGCTGGAATATTCTTGATAACGCCAAAAAGTCAATTGACGTAACCTATTTTATCGTCGAGCAGGATATTTTTGGCATGAGCATGCTCGGCATGCTCTACAAAAAGGCGAAAGAAGGCGTCAATATTCGGCTTATGGTCGATGCTCGTGGCACCAAAGGGCTGACCCGCAAATTTATCGGCCAGGATGTTTTGCAGGAGTTGCTTAAATTTAAAAACGTTCAGATCAGGGTTTTTAACCCCGTACACAAACGTTTGCTCGCACTTTTTGATGATCTGCGCAAGATTACAGCTTCAAATCACGACAAAATAATTCTCGTAGACAACGAACTTATCATTACCGGCGGCAGAAACATATCGAAAAGCTACTTTGTTGATCCCAAAGACCTGCCTACAGTTTATCGTGATACAGATATTCTGATTCAGAGCAAAAAGGTAGCTGATCAGGCACGCCTTGCCTTTGAAGAAGAGTTCAACAGTGGCGGCATCTTTAAGGTTTATAAAGATATGTTCGGCAATGCCGACGGAATGGCCAGACACCTTGACCTGGCTTATACAACCATGCGCCGTTACATTAACGGCAGCGGGCTTTTCAAAACCCCGATTCCGAATCTTTCAAAAGAAACCAACAGCCTTATTGAAAAATACAATGCAGAGCTCACTGCCTATAAACACATGCAGCATTATGCTTCATTCAGACTTTTCCAGGGCGAACGCAGCTATCCGACCAGGCTTCTCGACAAAAACTCTAAAAATGGCCCACGCAACGATATCACCAGCAACTTGGCAGCCCTGATGGATGCTGCTCAGAGTGAAATCATTATCCAAAATCCCTATGTAGTTCTCACTGACACCGCCAGGGCAGCTATCAAGAGAGCCAGTGACCGCGGCGTCAAGGTAATAATCCACACCAACAGTCCAATGAGCTCAGACAGCCTGCTTACTCAGGCCATGTTTATCGGAGACTGGCGCAACATTCTTAAAGAAATGCCAAATGTCAGTATATTTGGCTACAAGCTGCAAACCAAGCTTCACTCCAAAGTATTCGTGTTCGACCGCAAAATCGCGGTAATCGGCACGTATAATATGGATCCAGTCAGCGAGCAGATCAATTCTGAAGTTGTAGCTGTCATCAAATCAAGGCCGTTTGCTACTCAGGTTGCACTTCGAATTATGGAAGACATCAAATTTTCACATGAATACAAAATCAAAGTTGAGCGCGACGGTACAGTCACCACTGTGTATGGCCCAGAATCACATTCTGACAAAAAGGTTATCGACAGATTGAACATGCTGCAAAAACTACAGTGGCTCAGACCCTTGATATAAGATTTATCTGCAAGGGCCGGCTGCCGATTCAGGCAGCCGGCCCTTTTATTTGCGCCTCAGTCGCATAAATATTGACTTCAAAGTATCATCATAAGATAATTAGAACAGTTGGCATATAGACCAGCATAAAAAACAAGCAATCTGGAGATATCTCTGAGAGAGAGCCTGACAAGAACTTTCATGGTCTTTGCTGCGCTTACCCTGGCAGGGGCAGCGTTAAATTTTGCGCCATTTACCCTGCACTTCAGGGTTGATTTCATTTTCGGCAGCATTTTCGCGTTGATAGCAATTTACATGTTGCCGACAACGGCAGGAATACTCTCTGCCGTCCTGATAGCAGTTCCCACCTATATTTTATGGAATCACCCGCTGGGCATAGTGATGTACACTCTCGAGGCAGTTTTCATTATTATTCTAATGAAAAAAACCAGATTACACCTGCTATCCTGTGCTGCCATTACCTGGTTTGTTATTTTACCACCCATAATACTGGCTAACATGCATCTGAGCGGCCTGTTTTTTCCTTCGGCCATACGCCTTTTTGTCCTGAAATACGTAATTAACGGGATATTTAATGCATCAGTTGCTACAGCGTTGATATTTCTGTTCAAACTTAAAGCCTTTGGGCAAAAAGACAGCGAAATAAGGGCTTCTGAAGCAGCAATGAACGTTTTCATAATTGTTACGGTTATTCCGCTGCTGATCTTTACTTTGCTCGACAGCAGAATACTCTCAGATTCAGTATTTTCGAAGGTGCAGTCACGCCATGACAGCTTGAAAAAAACGATTTCCCTGATGGTAAAACATTGGCACGACCATCATACAGCAGAGCTTCAACAAATTGCCGTCAAAGCTCAAATGCTACCATCTGACGACATATCAACTCTGAGGTCAAGCATTAAGACACTCTGCAACGCCGATCCAGCCTATCAATATATATGTTTCGCTGACTCACATGGAAAAAGCCTTGCCTGCTTTCCAGACGAAAATGCAGATGGCCAAACAAATGTCGGCCGGGACTTCTCAACACAACCGTATATCAAAAGTCTTATCGACACCGGCAAACCAGCTATCTCTGGCATAATTGTGGATAACATGCTGGCTTCTCGACCTATAATCATAATTGCCGAACCTGTTATCAAAAATGGCGAACTGACCGGATACGTTGCAGGCGCACTGGACCTGACATCACTGAACAAACTTATTCAAACTTTTGCCGACGAGAAAGTGCAGATATTACTCTTAGACGAAACCGGCAGCATTGTATACGATCAGACTAACAACCATGCCGGTCAGAAGCACGACAAGCACATTAAACAAGCAATATCTATAATGGGCGGCAAACTTATGATTGTTCTGGCAGCAAACGATCTGGTTGCTTCAAACAGGTTTAGAAATTCTACTGTCATTCTTAACAGCAGACTGCTCAACCCGCTAAATTGGGAACTGGTAATCGAAGAGCCAATGACTGAATATGTAGAAAACCTCTTCGAATTGTCTTTCAAACAGTTTTTCAACATAGCTGTTCTGACGTTGTTATTGATCTTACTTTCGGGACTCATCAGGCGGTATTTTTCGATACCGTTACGAGAACTTTCAGATTTTACCAATGCCATTGCTCAAACCGGCTTCTGCAAAAGCACTTACCAGGCACCAACAAGCAATATCATGGAAATCCGACAGCTGGTAGAAAATTTTTCGGCCGCGGTTGAAAGAATTGTTGAAACTCAAAACCTCGAAAGAGAAAAGAATCTTCAATTACAAACAGCCAACGAAAAACTACACGAAAAAGTTGTACAACTCAAACAAACACAACTTGCAGTTGAACAGGCTGAAAAAAGCTTTTCAACGCTGGTCAACAACTCGCCTTTCGCAATACTTCTTGCGGACAGCAATGGTAACATCGAGTTCGTCAACGAAGAATTCACCCGCAATACCAACTTGAGCATCAGAAACATTTCAAATCTCAAAGATGTTTTCTCCAAATTCGAACCTTTTGGCAGAATAGGCTTTCCCATATCTGACTTTCTTTCAGACTTAACCTCTAAATATGGCATAAACAAGCGCATAGACACCGGAGATCTTCGCCTGCAGAAAGATAACGAACTACGCATTTTTAACTGTATTGCCTCTGTCATTGAGTCTCGATGTATTGTTATTTTTTCAGACATAACCGGCGCTGCTATCGCAGTTGAAGAAAAGAACCGCATGGCAGAACAACTGCAAGTGGCCCAGAAATTTGAAAGTCTTGGTACCTTGGCTGGAGGAGTTGCCCACGACCTTAACAACATCCTCATGTCAATAATGGGTTATGCAGAACTCAGTCTGGCCGAATTGCCAAAATCCGGTAAGCTGCAGGAAAAAATAAGATTGATTCAAACAGCTGCTCAGAGAGCAGCTGAATTGACCCGACAAGTGCTTGATTTTACCGGCAAAAATAAGTTTTGCATTGCACCTTTCGATTTATCAGAGTTGGTAAAGGAAATGACGACCCTGCTTTCGGTAACGATCTCAAAAAAAGTCACTGTCAAATTCGATCTGGCAGAAAATTTGACAGCCCTGGGCGATCTCTCGCAGATACGCCAGATCGCGATGAATCTGGTCATGAACGCTTCCGAAGCGATTGGACAAACTGACGGTCAGATAACAATCCGAACCGGCCAGAGCAACAAACAGGATGATTTTCTCAAATCAGCAGTCGTGTCTAATCTCAACCCGGAGTGTGACTATTACGCATTTTTCGAAGTGGCAGACACTGGCTGCGGAATCGAACCAGAAATGCTCAAAAAGATTTTCGATCCGTTTTTTACAACAAAATTTACCGGACGAGGCTTGGGATTGGCTGCAACCATTGGCATAGTCAGATTACATCATGGCGCGATCCACGTTTCAAGCACACCTGAAGTCGGCTCATGCTTTCGAATAATAGTGCCTGCGTCTGAAAAAGGAGGCACTATAACCAGCATTAAAGAAGATCTGCCTCAACAACTAAATCTGAAAGGCAAAATCCTGCTCGCTGACGACGAAGATACAATTCTAAGCCTTACAGAAATGATGCTCGAACCATATAGTGCTAACCTGATCTGTGCCAGCGACGGTGCCATGGCAGTCGAACTTTTCGAGGAACACCATCAGGATCTTGCGTTGGTAATTCTCGACATGGTTATGCCCAAGCTAAACGGAGAAGAAGCCCTAATAAAAATGAGAGCCATTAATCCGACTGTTCCGATAGTCATCTCCAGTGGAAACTCATATGATGAGACAATACAACGACTTGCAGACAACAGCGTTGACGGCTTTTTACAGAAGCCGTTTAGAATGAACGAACTGATCAGACAGATTTGTGCCATAACAGCAAGGCAGAAGCCCGATTCTTCAGCAAGTTGACTTTTGCCATAAAAAAGGTATCCTTTTAGTGAGTTGCGGTACATTTCACTCTACGCTAAGAGGCACAACATGCTTGATCATATTCTGAAAAAGGCCGAAGACACCGGAGATTTGAATCTCGACGAAATTGAACAGCTGCTAAGGCTTGAAGAACAGAAAGACCTTGATAAACTTTTTGCCAGTTCATACAGAGTTAAAACACAATATGTTGGCAGAACAGCATGGTTCAGAGGTATTGTCGAGTTCAGCAACATTTGCATCAAAGACTGCTACTATTGTGGCATCAGACGCAGTAACAGCAAAACGAAGCGGTTCATCATACCAGAAAACGATATAATCGAATCAGCGGTCTGGGCCTGGAAGGCTGAATACGGCAGTGTCGTACTGCAATCCGGCGAGCGCGACGACCCTGAGTTTGTCGATATGGTTGAGCGCATCATCAGAGAAATCAAGAAGCGCACAAACAGTGAACTCGGCTTGACTCTCTCGCTTGGCGAACAAAGCGAGGAAACATATAGGCGCTGGTTTGATGCCGGCGCCCATCGCTATCTGCTGCGCATCGAAACAAGCAACAAAGATCTTTATGTCAGGCTGCACCCGGCAGATCATTCATTCGACCACAGAGTTGCCTGCCTGCAATTATTGCGAGAAACCGGCTATCAAGTCGGCACAGGTGTCATGATCGGGCTTCCGATGCAAACGCACCGGAATCTGGCAGAGGATCTGCTGTTCTTTAAAACGCTCGATATCGACATGATCGGAATGGGACCGTACATATTTCATTCAGACACACCGCTGGCCAGTTTCCGCACTGAATGGGAACTACCTCCCAAGAAGCTCTTGAACCTTGGTTTAAAAATGATTGCACTGGCACGCCTGCTGATGCGAGATATAAATATCGCAGCAACAACAGCGTTACAGGCTCTGGAACATAATGGTCGAGAACAGGGACTGCTGGCGGGAGCCAACGTAATAATGCCTAACGCGACTGACACTCAATATCGCGAAAGCTATCAGCTCTACGAAAACAAACCATGCACAGACGAAAACGCCTCAATGTGCCGTGGCTGTCTGCAGCGGAGAGTCGAGCAAATTGGCGAAAAAATCGGTTTTGGACAATGGGGTGACTCACCACACTTTGCCGCTAGACAAGACAATAAAGTCGTCACTGCCAAATAAGGGCATTGAGATTTGCGAAACTTTTCCGACAGCGATCTACTATGATCGCCTATAAAATACAGTCTTCACGGACGTGATATACGAGGAGACAAAACCAATGAAAAATACAATTCTAATTGTAATACTAGTTCTGGCAACTGGTCTTTACATGAGTTACCAAGGAGCTGCCATGGAACATCGAAAACTCACACCCGAAGAAGAATACGTTATCGTGCAAAAGGGAACCGAACGGCCCTTTACCGGCAAATACGTTAACCATAAAGAGGTCGGCACCTATACCTGCCGGCGCTGCAGTGCAGAACTCTACCACTCGCAAGACAAGTTTGCTTCAGATTGCGGCTGGCCAGCATTTGATGACGAAATCAAGGGTGCTATAACCAGAAAAACTGACCCGGACGGGCGTAGAACAGAGATCATTTGCACCGCCTGTGGAGCTCATCTCGGTCACGTTTTCAACGGAGAAGGGTTAACACAAAAAAACACGCGCCACTGTGTCAATTCAGTGTCTCTCGACTTTATAGCGGCAAGACCTGTTCAAAACGAGACTGCTGTTTTTGCAGGCGGCTGTTTCTGGGGTGTTGAACATCTGATGGAGAAAACTACCGGCGTATTGAGCGTTAGATCTGGATACACCGGTGGGCACATCGAAAATCCTGACTACAAGAGCGTATGTACCGGCAAAACTGGCCATCTGGAGGCCGTCGAAGTGGTCTTCGACCCTAATTTAACCAGTTTTTCCGAGCTTAGCAGGCTGTTCTTCGAGATTCACGATTTCAGTCAAACCGACGGACAAGGCCCTGATCACGGCGAACAGTATAAATCTGCCATTTTTGTTGCCAGCCCGGAGCAGAGAAAAATTGCTGAAGAGATTATCCAGCAACTTCGGAGCATGAGGTACGACGTCGCCACTGAGGTCAGAGCAGCTGCGCAATTCTGGCCTGCTGAAGAATACCACCAGAATTACTACGAAAAAACCGGAAAAAGTCCGTATTGTCACATCCGAAGAAAAATCTTTGCGGCCAGCCAGAATCCATCTGACAAAAAACAGTAAGACATATAAAAACTTATGAATAGTCTGTAATAATCTTTTGATCCGTGGATAAGATCAATTCTAACAGTAATTCTGGCGAAATTCCTCGTAAAATCCTCATGATGGCAAATGAATTATAACTGCTACAAAAACAGGAGATATTGACTTGGGCGAAAAATAATAATAATCTATCGGACGTACATATTAGCGTGTACAATTTTCAGCCGACCTGGCTAAAAAGGAGCCCTATAATGACAGTAGCAAAAAAAGGCGACCTGGTTTTCATTCACTACACTGGCAAATTCGACACTGGAGAAGTTTTTGACACCAGCGCCGACGGTAGCCCACTTGATTTTATCGTTGGCGAGGGCGATATCATAGAAGGATTCGAAACTGCGGTTATCGGCATGAGTGTTGGCGAAAAGAAGGACATTGTCTTGTTGCCAGCTCAGGGTTACGGCGAGTATTCTGATGAACGTGTAATCACAACACCCTTGGAAAATTTTGGCGACGAATTCAAGCCAGAAGTAGACCAGCAAATTGCTCTGCAGATGGAGAATGGTGAACGAGTTATTGCGACTATAGTCAAATTCGACACTAAATCAGTAACTCTTGATATGAATCATCCTCTGGCTGGCAAAACCCTGCACTTCAACCTTGAACTTACAGACATCAAGGATGCCTCAGAAATCCCAGAATCTTCCTGTGGTTCCTGCTGTTCCAGCTGTTCTAGCTGCGGACACTAAGCAAAGCAAAAAACCCGGGCCTTTGTGCCCGGTTTTTTGTTGCAAGGAAAAATTCATGCACAAGTCTTCGGTCTGTAAGCTGATTTTGATATTTATTTTCTCGGCAATTGCTTCGTTCGCTGCTACGCCTGAGTTTCTCTATGTCGCGGCCACATACGTGCGGATTCGTGATGCGGCTGCTACTTCAGGTAAGGTTGTGGCGACGCTGCCAATTGGAACCTGGGCAAAAATTATCGAAGTATCAGATAAAACCGAAACCCTGCTCGGTAAAAATGAACACTGGTATAAAATAAGCACGGAGAATCAGCAGCAAGGCTGGATCTTCGGGGGACTAACCAGGGTAACAACACAGGAAAATCGTTTTGAGGTAGCGCTTCAGATCATCACTGCGCAAACAAAAGCCGAAAATAAAAATACTGAGGATCTTATGCAGACTCTAGATTTTGCAGTAAGTATCAAAGAACTGGCTTCGCATTCTACCGAAAAAGCTCAGCTTGAGCTCGCATTTTTAGAAACACTCGACCGTGTTTATTCAGCTCTTTCCACGGCCGGAAAAGGCGATGACGGCAAACACAACTCCGTAAAAAACTATCAGAATCTCTGTTATTACCACGAATCTGCAGGCCAGTATTTTGTCAAGCCAGAAGCATTTTGGGAACTTGCCGAAGAATATGCTGATATTATTGAAGCTGCCGATGAAATTGCGTGGGCAGCTGCGACCCAGATTCTTCCGGGTGAAACAGAGGGCGACCCCGACATGATGATTTATTTTTTTGAAAAATCTTATGGTCGGTATATCGAAAGCTACCCAGAAGGCAAACACGTATCAACAGCCCTGGAAAAAGCCAGTGACATAGTCGATTACGTAAGTAAAAATCTATCTTACTATGAAAGCGACGAAAGCAAAGAGCAGCTCAAGAAAAAACTTGGATGGTTCGAAGATCTAGCCGGAGTTACACCCGAATCAGAGGCCCGAAAAAAACTCTCCGCCAGCATCAAACAACTCGTTAACGGGCTCAGCCACTGAGTAAGCTCGACCACCAGGGCAATAAACTCCTGCACCAGCCTCAATCAATTTTGCATTGCCAGCCCAAAGTTCTGAGCAACCGCTCTGGGGTGCCAATACAAGCAAACGACGGCCCAGTTTTGATGCCCAGGCAGCAGTAATCAACGCGCCACTACTTTTGCCAGCCTGAACAATTGCGACAACATCGGCAAGAGCAGCGATAATTCTGTTTCGGGTCGGAAAAAAACTGCGTTGTGGCTTTGCGCCAGGCATCATTTCAGACAAAAGCACGCCTGATTGGCGAATATTGTCGAACAGGGTAGCATTAGTTCTGGGATAAACGATATCGAGCCCAGTTGCCAGAACTGCAACAGTATATGAGCCAAGACAGAGAGCTTCGTGGTGTGCAACCGCATCAACACCGGCGGCGCCACCACTGACAATAGAATATCCTTCCGCGACGAGCTGCCTTACCAGTTCTCTGGTGGGCCGCTCTGCCTCTGCCGCCATTTTTCGAGAGCCAACAATAGCGGCAAACCGAACCGGCCTTATGTCATCGCTGCTGAACAAAATTGGCGGCGGCTCGCCAAGATCGTGTAACTGACTGGGATAACCAGACTGAGAATAATATAACCCCTTAAATTCACCACTGCCAACTTTTTCGACAGCGTTCTCGATCATTGCGCGAGTAGCAGACTTTTGTCGACTCTGCGGCAAATCCGATACTTTCTCAACTGCTTCGGCTAACCAGCTGGCAAGAGCCAGTGAAGGGATATGGTAACGGTCGAGCAGCTGGCGGAAGGTGGCCGCACCTACCCCTTTGAGACGGCTCAACTGTAATGCAGCGGAGAATTCCTGTAAAAAAATATTGTTCATATTTGTTCCACCATTCTACCCGACGCAATAAAAAATGAAAAGCAAGAGGCAAGATGACAGTTGGCCGCGGTACTGCGCTAAATTTGACCCAAGGGGCATTTGATGCTATAATACAACTTATCAATTCAATAAAGGAGGTTTCTATGGCAGAGTTGATTCTCAACGCTGAAGTAAGAAACAAAGTTGGCAAAGAAGACGCTAAGAAGCTCAGAGTAAAGGAACTTATTCCTACCGTTGTATACGGAAAAGATGTAACCCCTCTACATTGTGCTATCAGCAAGTTACAGATCGACAAGCTGTTGCGCAAAGCTAATCGCAACGCTCTGATCACTTTAAAGCTTTCCAATGACGAGTCCAAGGTCGTTATTGTAAGAGACTTTCAGAAACATCCGATCAGCCACGAATACGTTCATCTTGATCTGCAGGCCGTTAACATGAGCCACCCGATTAAAGTTGATGTAGATCTCGAATTTGTCGGTTCCCCAATTGGCAAAAAAGTGGGTGGTGTTTTCAACAGCATGTGCAAAAAAGTTAAGATTGAATGTCTGCCCAGCAAGATTCCCGATGTTATCAAATTAAACATCGATAATCTCGACGCTGGTCAGTCTCTGCACGTTTCCGACATCGCGACTGGCGATTTCAAGATCATAACCAGTCCTAAAATCGCTCTCTGTCAGATCTCACAGATTAAAGACGAAGCTGCTGAAGTTGCTGCCGCTGCACCTGGCGCTGTTGCCGCAGTTGCTGCTGCTCCAGCTGCAGCCCCGACTGCCAAAGCGGCCCCGGCTGCCAAAGCAGCCCCAGCTGCCAAAAAGGCTAAGTAATTTTGGTAAATTCAAGCGAATTGTAGCTAATCAGGCCAATTTAATCCGCATCTTCGGGATTATTTTGGCCTTTTTACATTTGAGCCGCAATTGACCATAATTAGATAAAAAATCAGGAGTCGTTTAATGAATAGTTTTGAAGTCGGTTCTCCCATCGTTCACCCAATTCACGGGGCCGGTATTCTTAAGCAGATCGATAAAAGACAGGTGAGAGGCAGGCTTTTAAGCTATTATGTGATAGACTTTCCTTACAGCGACCTCGGCTCTGTCATGGTGCCGATCGAGATGGCTGAAAAGGTTGGACTGCGCACAATCAACAACAACAACAGCATTGATGAAATCTTTACTTCGCTCAGCGAAAGCTTCTCCGAAGAAGAAGAAGAAGAAAGCAAAAGTTTTCATCAGCGTTATCGTGATTATCTCGAAAAGATACAGAGCGGCGACCTGGTGCAGGTAGCGAGAGTTTATCGACTTCTTTGCCGCCGCAGCATGGTAAAACCCTTGGGCACCAAAGACAAAGCGCTCTTTGAAACTGCCCGGCAACTGCTGGTCTCTGAAATTGTCTTCTCCAAAGAAGTCATTGATTCCGAAGCAGGTGCGATGCTTGATGAAGCCATGGAAGATATGATCTTCTAATTTCGATTCCATGATCATTATGGGGCTGCCGGAAATTTCCGGCAGCCCCATTTTATTTACAAAAGATCCGCTTTGACTTATATTAGCCCGCATAATCGGTTAAAATAAACATATCAAATAGCACACAGAGCTGTGACAACTCTCTAGAGTGAACTAAAATATCAGTAAGTGTTCGTATAAAAATTATCAGAGGATATACTATGCGCAAGTTGCTGCTGATGGTCACGATCCTGGCAATATTACAATTCTATTGCACTCCCATGCGCGCCTGTGAGCCTGAACCAGGGGCACAGCATTTTCCAACGATCAAAGTGCCCCCCCCTCGCATTCAAGCTGGCTATTTTTCAGTCTATAACAGCCTGAACGGTCTACCATGCAACAACATAAGCTCATTACTGGTGCAGCCGATGGAAGAAAATGCACAACTGGTGATTGCCGGGAACCGCGACGAAGGTATAATGATTTTTGACGGCGCAACCTGGCACAGGTCAGGCGGTGACATGTTCGAGTTTCCAGCTGTAACTGTCAGCAGTCTCGCCAGAATAGATAGCAAAAGCTTTCTGGCCGGAACAAGCAATGGCATTTTTAAGGGCGAAATCAAAAAGAACAAAGTAATCTTTTCTGCTCTGGGCAAGTTTCGCGACGAAAATCTCAATGTACTGGCAATCAGAGAGATGGCAAAAAAGGAAAATTGCTTTTACATAGCCTGCGACCGGGTCGCCGGAACATTACAGGAAGAACAGTTCATTCCATTTAAAACACCAGAGTATCTTAGCCCGACCGGATTTTCAGCCATTATTGGCTGCGAACTTGGAGAATTAACCGGATGTCACGGCGGACTTTATCGCATTAACAACGCAAATCTTACACCGGTCTTCGGCGATGAAAGCCAGATCGGCTGGGTCAACGACTTTGCAAATGCCGAAAAACGTTTATTTATAGCTTCAGCCAACGGTCTGTTCATAACCTCAGACCTGGAAAAAATGGAAAATCTTCTACCCGGAATTTGGTGCACACGCGCCGCCTTCAGTGCATACCCGCGTGAATCGCTTTCCGGGAGCGACAAAAAAGCTTTTGAGCCTAAAATGGGAGCGGCCGGTATCACTATCGAGGATGATGCATTTACTCAACTGCGAGCACAGCATGCTCAGCTGCAGACCGATTATGCCGCCTACACTCAGCGCTATGCCGGCCAGCGGGATGCTCCAAGAGAAGCTGTTGATCAAATGTATGAGCGTTTTTTTGCTTTTGAGCGACAGATGATTGAAGCGAGCCAGAGGATTCAAGGAACTGCCGAATTTGGTTCTGATGGTCTGGCGGCCAATTTATCAATTGATTCCAGCGCACTACTTTCGCCACTGTTAAAAGGACTCTGGGTCGGCACGCAAAATAGCGGTTTAATTCTATTTGCAACTGATGGTGAGCGTTACCACCTTACCAGCGAGAATTCAAAACTCCCCTGTGACAATATCACGGCGATAGCGCTGGGCAATGCCGGCGAAGTCTGGTTTGGAACCGAAACCGGCGGCATCATGCGTTACAGCAAACGCAGCATGAGTGGCAAAGGCAAGCTGCAGGAAATATTAAGCTGTGAACCGACTCGAATTCGTGTTCTGGCAGACCTGCTATACGTTGGCACCCGTAGGCATGGCATGCACATCTACCAACTGAACCCGATAAAGAGCATTGGCAATTTCAACGATGAGAATGTTAAAGGCTTTCACCGAATGGTTACCGACTTTGCAATGGACAAAGACGGTAATCTCTGGGTTACCGGCAACGCTGGCGTAATCAGATGGGATGGCAAAACCTGGAAAAACATCGAGTTCAGGCAACCACAAACACAAATGGTCGGACAAACAGCCAGCAGAATTGTCATTGATGGCAGCAATCGCATTTTCGTGGCTTTTGCAGCAGCTGCAAAGGTTTATGAACAGATATTTGTTTATGATGGTGATAAGCTCAGCGCTACTACCCCACAAACTATAAGCACTCTGTTACAGCTTAACGACAAGGAAAGATACCAGGAAGTTAGACTGCATGGTCTTGATGGCACCTATATGCGCAACTTCGATTTTGCCAACGCAAGTGAGACTCTCAAAAACTTTGAAATAGATGAGTCAGCGCCGGTGTCGGCAATGCTCAACACAGAACATTACCTGCTGGTCGGCATGGAAAATGGATATCAGAAAATATTTGACGGCGAAAGCTACAAAAAGCTCTCAGAAAAAGGCACTGGGCGAATCGGTGCAATTTCGAACCTTTTCCGATTACCCAGCGGCATAATTCTCATACAGGGCAAAGATGGCGTAAGTGAATTCGACGGGCAGCATTATCGCCTTATCGAATCGGCATCTACAGGACAAGGCTTTAAAATAAACGACATGTGCATAGATCAAATGAATCCCGAGACATACAGAATAGCTTTTACCAGTTCCGATGGTGGTGGCTATGCACTTTATCAGAACGGTTTCTGGGAAAAATACTACACTAAGAGCCCAGTCAAATCCATTGCCCAATCAGACTTCATCATTTTTCTGGCTATGCCAGATGGTGTGTATTATCTGCCCGAATAAGTGCACTTAACCCAACCTGGAACCATAAATCTCATTCACTGGCGGCCACACTGGCCCCGCCCATACAGAAATTCAACCGTCATTCCGGGCGACTGAAAAGCGGACCAGGAATCCAGATTGTAATACATTAATTGCCAGGCTTGTCCGGGTAATTTTTTCTGCAAACGCAAAATCACACAAACAAAACCGCCACCGTGGGGAAAGATCGTCGTCACGATGATCCAGAAGCGCACCACGGTTTTCTGACGCGACCTAAATAATTTTCGATTCATAAAAACTCAGGAATCTGCCGAATCTTATTAAAGAGAATACTAATGATAAACAGTAGATTCCTATTAATAATTTCGTTATTGTCTGTCATCTTTTTTGTTGGCCCGAAAGCTTATATGGCCAGCAACAGAGACGGCAAAATTTTGCACAGCCCGATTGCACCGATAAGTGGACGCAGGGCTGAAGCTAATTTCTACTCGATGCTCAACAATTCAGGTCGCGAGTATCGCGGCTGGATAAAAGACGGCCGCAACTACCTGGCACGGCGAGAATATGAGCAGGCAATCTGGGCTTTTAGAAAAGCTGTCAAATTGCAGCCTGCAACTGAAGAAGCAAGGTTTCTGCTGGCCATGACTTACGAAAAACGCGGTCTTGAAGGACTGCCGGGTGACACTACAGACTGGGATACCCTTGCAGCAAAAGAATACACCGCAGCCATTGAGCTTGCTGACCATTTGCCATCGCGATTTAATCTTGCACTTTTGCATCGTCGTCACGAGCGACTTAGCGAAGCAAGACATCATCTTGAGCATATAGTACTGGTCGATAACAGAACATCGCTGGCAAAACGTGCCAGCACGGAACTATCAGCGATATTCGCACAGGATATGCGACCACGCAGTCTTTCTACAATAATAAGAGACAGCAGTCATGAATAAGCGCAAAGCACTCAAAGCCGGGTTTCTTACGGCCGCCATCTGCCTGGCAGGACTTTCGTTGAGCAGCGACCATATTTCTGCCAGCAACGAGAGCGTCGAGGATCGACTTTATAAAAAAGTCGAAATTGCTGCCGAAAAAGGTCGGCTGGTTGAGGCTAAAGAAGACATTCAGAGAGTGCTCAGACTGAACCCCAATCATATCGGCGCATTGTTTCATGCCGGGCTCTATTCCTATGAAGCTGGCAACTTTGAGAATGCCGACAAATTCTTTAAAAAGGTCGAAAACGATCCGAAATTCGGCAGCAGAGCTCGCCGTTACCTTGCCGACATGCGCATGGCACGTTATCGCCGCAATTTCAAAGAAACACTCGATATATATCTTACTGGTGAATCGTATGAGCC
This sequence comes from Candidatus Rifleibacteriota bacterium, assembly GCA_018818125.1. Classification (GTDB taxonomy): domain Bacteria; phylum Muiribacteriota; class Ozemobacteria; order Ozemobacterales; family Ozemobacteraceae; genus Rifleibacterium. The sequence continues at coordinate 60,897 of JAHISQ010000048.1, read as the reverse complement.
TGCTCTAAAACTCTGCGAAGAAGCTTTGGCCGACATGCCGGATAACAGTGACATTCTTTTTACTGCGGCCTATTCAGCGGCCTTGTTGAATATACAGTCAAAAGCAGAGCATTACAGTTCTGCTTTCAGCAAAAAATCTACGGATAAAACGTTGCCGGCAGAACTGCAGGCATTTGTCGATGCCTGGTTCTCAGACTCTGAATACCAGGAAGTCGCGCTCGAAAAACTACTCTCTTTAACCAGTCGCAAATTGCTTACTACTCCGGTAAAAAGGCGAATCAAGGATCTAATCCTGAAACTTCACTTGACGGAAAAATTCGAAGAATTTGTCATGCGTGAAAAGACAGTTCCGGGGGCCGATGTCGGCGGCCTTGAACGTGAGCTCATCAACTTTCTGATCGAACAGAAGCAATTCGAAAAAGCTTTAAAACTCGTTAACAGTCGACCTATCGACTCTCTCGACGATAATTTAATCTACATTAAAATTCTGAGTGAAACTGAAAAGGAAAAAAAGGCGATGACAGCAACGCGCCAGCTGCTGACCGTCTATCCGAAGGAACTGCGTCTCTATGAGGCCTGGATAAATACCTGGTTAAAAGCCTTCGAGCGATTACGGGCAATACCAAGCGGACAGGACGATGGTGGGAAAGACATCAGTGAAATGGCCGATGAAATCATCGAGCGTATCAAGCCAGACCATCTGATAACCGCGAATCCTGTGTTACTGATCAACATATTGCGTGTAGCCGTGATTCTCGACAATCAGCCGCAAGTAAAGCTGATTGCGCCAGAAGCGGTAAAAATAATATTTGACGATAAGCTCACAGATATTCTGCTGAAAAGCATTGATGAGTTCATTGTCAATGACGCGGTCGGGACTGCGGTAGATCTTCTCGAAAGCGCACGAAATCAGAGACCCCAAGACTACAATCTGCATATAAAACTGGCAGAAGTTCATCTTGCAAGAAATCCTGAAATTTCGGCAAAAATTCTTGAATCATTACTGGCTGAAAAACCAGAGATTCTCAGAGCTTTTCTGCTCTGGACCGACAGCCTAAACCTTATCGGCCGGACAAGCGAAGCGGAAGCAGCAATTTTGAAGAGGCTGGAGGAACCAGACATGAATGATCTGGTCAAGCGCCAGCTCAATGCCAGATTAGAGGTTCTGCGCATGCAGAACGATAACCAGAACATAGCTCAGGAGGAAGAACAGACATATCCAGAACAATAGTAATCAATATGTAAATTTTGGGCACAAAATAAGTAAACAGAAGACTGAAAGGAAAAAGCATGCTCATTGAAATTTTCACCAATGGAAGCGTTCTGATTGACGGTCAGGACAGCGAGAACTATAGAGCCGAAGAGGTTCTCTATGACTACCTTGTCAATCCGGGCGGATTCAAAGTTCACAAAAAGAAGAACAATAAAAAGGCCGCCTGACCAGACTTCAACCAAATAAAAACCGCCGTATTCACCAAATGAATACGGCGGTTTTGGGTTTCAGGCTATTCGGTCAGGATTTGGTTTCAGCGGCTTTAGAGAGTCTTTCTACAACGTATTTATGCAATATTTCCCAGGGTTCGTTGTCTCTGGTCAGCTCAAGAACACGTTCGAAAAGTCCTTTGGCCTCTTCCACCTTGCCAAGTTTTTCGAGCAGTTCGCCTCTGGTGCACAACGCCGGCGGATATTCCGAATCAAAAGCCAGTACTTTTTCGATTTCGTTGAGACCCTCTTCGAATTTCCCAAGCTGTAAAAGGGCATCACAGTAGTTATTTCGGGCCTTTACGTCATTATCGCGCATACTCAAAGTAACAGCCCATTCATTTGCTGCAACCTCATAATCTCCAAAATCGTAACTTGCATTGGCAAGATTATAGTGGTAATCAGGATCTTCATCATTCAGCTCAATAGCTTTTCGGAACTCTGCAATAGCATCGGGCAGCTGGTTAGTCTGCTGATAAGACAACCCGAGATAATGGTGAGTATCAGCTGCGTCAGGGTTAATGCGGGCAGCTTCACTGAGAGCTCTTATCGCTTCGCGCATAAAACCCTTCTGGTAGTGGTGATAGCCAAGATTAAAATAGGCATGATCGAAATCTGGCTTAACCTTGATGGCTTCGTGCCAGAAATGCACAGCTTTTTCGTGCTGTTCCATCTTGTAATAGGTATTGCCCAGATTATACAACGCCTTGTAATAAGTCGGATCAATGTTCAAGGCAACCTGATACTGTTCTATGGCCAAGTCGTATTCGCTGTTGCGAAAATAGTAATTGCCCAGCTCCTTGTAGTATTCCGGGTTCTGGGGTTCGGCTTTAATCAATTCCGTCAATTGTTCCAATGTCTTTTCCATTTGATATCTCGCTGGATGTAGTTTATAGATTTCCCGGCAGGGATAAAATTTGCGAATTTTTTGGGACACAAGCGCTGGCTTTGTGGTACAAATTCCTAGCGTCATATTAAACCAAACCTTGTTACTGTGCAAGGGCGAAAGTCCAATAATGATTATTGTGAACATTTTTATGACAAAATGTCGAGTTTTTTTGATTTCAGGAGACAACAAATGACAAGCAGTGACACAAATAGACAGGCACTCACCGAAACAAGAAATCCGCGCACGATGTATATAGACCGGGTTTCAACACGAGAGGCGGTCAAAATTTTTATAAACGAGGACATGTCTGTTTTCAAGGCCGTAGAAGCTTGCAGCGAGAACATTTCTCAGGCAATTGAGCTGGTTCTGACCGCTTTCAGAAACGGAGGGCGCCTTATCTACTCTGGAGCGGGCACTTCAGGACGCCTCGGAGTTCTTGATGCGTCTGAATGTCCGCCAACTTTTGGCGTCAACCCGGAAATGGTAATGGCTTTGATTGCGGGCGGCCAAAAGGCGGTCACCAGTGCAGTTGAAGGCGCTGAAGACAATATGGATGCCGGTCGCCAGGATCTCGAAGCGATCAAATTCTGTAAAAACGACATTTTGATTGGCATAACCGCATCTGGCACCACTCCTTACGTAACCGGCGGACTCAACCATGCCAGAGCAATTGGTGCTGCTACTGTATTGCTTACCTGCAATCCTTATGGCGAGCTTCCCAAGACGGATGTATTAATCAATCCGGCAGTGGGGCCAGAGGTAATTACCGGCTCTACAAGGTTGAAGAGCGGTACGGCCTGCAAGATAGTTCTGAACATGATTTCAAGTATCAGCATGGTAAGAATGGGCAAGGTATTCGAAAATCTTATGGTAGACCTTATGGCCACTAACAAAAAACTGCAGAAGCGTGCTATACGCATTGTCATGGAGGGCGGCAGAGTCCCAAACTACATTGCCGAAGCTAAACTTCAGGAAGCAGAAGGTGACGTAAAATTGGCGATCCTGCTTGCCAGAACCGAGTTGCCAGTTGATCAGGCACGTATGAAACTGGAACAGGCAGAAGGCTTTCTTTACAAGGCACTAGGAGAAATAGATCATGAATAAATATATTGTAGCAGCAGCATTTTCTGTAATGGCACTGTTTCTGGCAACAGCCCTGCCTGCAGCTGCAACACCTCCCAGCGTAAAAATCAGAATCGCACAGTATGACAAAACCATAGAATTTGTCATGCCAAAGGGCGGCGAATGGGTAAGTGGCGATAAAAAAGGCAAAATACAGCCGGACAAGACACTTAGAATAGAAGGACACATGAGTGCGCCAGCGGTGCGCCGTTGTCATCTGATGGTTGGCTCTGCCGGCATAAACAAGCCCGAACTGCTGGCAGAGGTTGAAAGCCGCTTCAAACAATACACCACACATCATTTTATTGCAGGCCACGTGCCAACAGCAGGATACCCTGACAACCGCATTACATTCGTCGGCGTTGGCATCTTCGAAGACGAGTCAAAAGCGAAGGAACAGCAAAATAAACTGGCTGCTGAAGGGATCTCGAGCTGGATATTTTATGAAAACATTAATCCTGCCCAGGGAAAACTGTCTCTTTATCAGGGCAAAAAGAAAATTGCCACATCAGAAATCGGATTTGAACTTGTTCCAAACGCTTCTACCAAGCTTAAAAAAGCTGAGTTTGCAAAGGGTTTCAGCTGGCATGGCTTTGCCGACCGCCAATTCGCCGGGCGACTCTTCATCGGTTGGAGCTTTGAAAACGTCATTGATTGTATCGAACAGACTGATCTGGAAACATTGATTATTGGAATCGTTCCGTCAGAGATATCATCCAGTGCCCCTGAATCAGCGCTACAGGCGCAAGCTGTTGCGGCACGCGGCGAAATGCTATCAAAGAGAGGCACCCGTCACTATAACGAAGGTTTCGATTTCTGCTCTGAACAGCATTGTCAGGTGTATAAAGGCATACAATCAGTAGACAAGACAATTGGCGCCAGCATAAAAAATACGTTCGGGCAAATTCTGGAGAACCACGAGGGCGGCATTCTCGATGCTGTATATTCAGCAAATTGTGGGGGACACAGCTCTTCAAACGATAAGATCTGGGTTTCGAATCCAGACATACACCTGCAGGGCGTCTACGACCTTTCCCCGGCAAGTGCTACGGAATACATGGCTCTAATGGCCAAAGGCCATAAAGGCCAACTAAAAACACCGTTTAAGCTTGACTTGACTGATCATAAGCAGGCAGAGGCCTTCATTCTCAACCCACCAAAAGCCTGGTGTTCTTTGCCAGGCGTCGAAGGCGCTGACAAATTCAGGTGGCAAAAATCTTTGAGCGAAAACGACTGGAAAAAAGTCGAAGCTGCGGCTGAGGTTGGCCGTATTCGCAGCATAGATGAATTTATCAGAGAAGTAAGCGGCCGCATCATCAGCATAAAAATAGTCGGCAGCAGCGGTGAAAAAACAGTACTCAGAGAGCTGGCAATAAGAAAGCTTTTTGGCATGCTGCGCAGCTCTAACTTTAGCGTAGAATGGAAGCGTGATAAAGACGGCTTCATCGTCGGCGCCAGTTTTACCGGAGCAGGATGGGGCCATGGTGTTGGCATGTGCCAGACTGGCGCACAGAGCATGGCAAAAGCCGGACACAGCTTTACGCAAATTCTGCTGCACTATTTCCCTGGAGCAAAACTGAAAAAACTTTATTGATTGCCTCGTCTGAGGGTATATGAATAGCACCTGACTTGTGTTAAAATGGCGCTATCATGAACAAGTCACACCCAAAATTTCTGCTTACAACCTTTGGCTGTCAGATGAATCAGGCAGATTCACAGCGGCTACGCGGCCTATTGGCTTCGATTGGCTATGCTGAGACAGAAAATGAAGAAGAAGCTGACCTGATACTCTTCAATACCTGCTGCGTTCGTCAGCACGCTGAGCAGCGTCTTATCGGCAGAATTCAGTCGCTGATAAATCATAAAAAACGCAATTCGCATCTAATCATTGGCGTTTCGGGCTGTATGGCGCAGAATATGCAAGCTGAGCTACTTGAGGCGCTGCCCCTTGTAGACCTGGTTTTTGGGCCAAACGACATCGAAGAGCTGCCTCTTCTGCTACAACGTGCTGCCAATGGCAAAACCCTCGGCAGTTTTATTGGCAAGGGCGCTTTTGATGGAGATTCAGCCGACGGAATTGTTCTGAGCAGACCATTTTCGGCAATGATAAATATTATCAGAGGCTGCACAAACTTTTGCTCCTACTGCATAGTTCCATACGTTCGCGGCCCCGAGATCAGCCGCCCTTTATCTGAGCTTAAAAACTACATCAGCGATCTGGCCGCGCGTGGAGTCAGTGAAGTAACTCTTCTTGGCCAGAATGTCAACGCCTATGGACGCGATATCGGTCTCGAAGAGGGCTTTACCCAGCTGCTTGAGATGATTGAAGGAATTGATGGCATTAAATGGGTGCGCTTTATGACTTCGCACCCACGCGATTTTTCGCTGGCCTCTATTAAACGTATTGCTCAACTCAAAAAAGTTTGCGAGCAATATCATCTGCCGGTTCAATCTGGCTCAAACCACATTCTTGAGCTAATGAAGCGTGGCTACAGCCGTGAAATGTATGTTGAACTTATTGATGCTGTGCGCGAAAACATCCCAGGAGCAAGTCTGAGCACTGACATTATCTGCGGATTTCCAGGAGAGAGAGAACAGGACTTTGCCGACACACTTGAACTGGTGCAGAAGGTTCGCTATGAGTCCGCATTTATGTATTACTATTCACTGCGCAACGGAACCGAAGCAGCAAAAATGACCGAGCAACTCAGTGAAAATGAAAAAAAAGCGCGACTGGCAAAGCTTATTGAGGTTCAAAATCTCATCAGTCTTGAAGAAAGCCGCAAGCTTATCGGGCAAGAATACGAGTTACTGACAGAATCAGCTGCCGCACGCGATCAGAGCCATCTGGTCGGCAAAACCCGCAGCGGGCGCTCTGTAGACTTTCCTGGCGACAAATCTCTGATCGGAAGTTATGTAAAGGTTCGCATCGAAAAAGCCCGCAACTGGACCCTTTCGGGCACTCTGTTGAATCCGGGAGAAAAAGCATAACAATGGCAATTCTGCTGCACACTTGCTGTGGCCCATGTCTGACCGGCTCATACCCCCTGCTTGAAGCAAATGCCGGTGCTGGCAACACGTTGCTCTTCTGGGAAAACCCAAACATTCACCCATTCATAGAATATCAGCAGCGACTCGAATCTTTTAAAACAGCAGCGACACATTTTAAGCTCGAAATTATATTCGGTGATACCGCTTATGGTCTCAACCGTTTTTTGCACGCTCTCAATAACGATTTTGGGGCAGGCCGCTGTGAAATCTGCTATCGCCTACGACTCGAAGCTACGGCAAAAGCTGCAACTATCGCCGGCATTGCGGCATTTACAACAACTCTGCTCATCAGTCCTTATCAGGATCACGAGCTACTGATCAAAACCGGCAAGGAAGTTGCTGCAGAAAATGGCGTAGCCTTTCATTACACGGATTTCAGGCCGGGATTTCGCGGATCAAATGAAAAGGCTCGCGAACTTGGTTTATACAGGCAAAAATATTGTGGCTGTATTTTCAGCGAGCATGATCGCTATAAGAACGATAAAAGAATTCTAAATCCAGGTGTCGGCTCTGGCGTTTAAATCATTGAACGCGACTCAAGAAGGTAAAAGACATGAACAGGTCAGAAACCGGTGGGTTCAACAAAAACCTCAGCAACAGCCTGTTGCTGATGATTCTGACCATTGCCGGAATTTTACTGTTTCCAGCGTTTTCTGAAGCGGCGCGACGACAGCAAAAATCCGACAATTCCGAGCCAGTCCTGCGAGTCAAGATGGGCGGTAATCACACAAAGTTCAGCGTCAAGTTTCCGGATGGCGGCTGGTTGGAGAACAGTCGCGGTCGAAAAATCAAGACATTCAGAAAAAACGAAGTGTTTTCATGGGAGCTGCCTGCTTCTGGCAAAAATAGAAGTCGTACCCAGTATAGAGGCGAAACCATCGCTTTGCATGGCAACAATAGTCTCGTTCAGCTCGACAAAAATCTTTACCGGGGTTATCTACAGGCAGTTATTAGCGACAAGGGCGCACGTATCATCAACCATGTCGGCATCGAAAGCTATCTACGCGGCGTTGTAGGCAGCGAAATAGGCTCAATGTCACCAGTTGAATCGCTGCGGGCACAAACAGTCATCGCTCGGACCTATGCCTACGCAAGTCGCGGCAAGCATGGCTCAGAAGGTGCTGACGTATGTGATTCAACACATTGCCAAGTCTACAGTGGTGTCAAAGCTGAACGCGCCGCGATTGATCCGGCAGTGAAGGCAACCCGGGGCATAATTATGATTTCGGACGGGGAGCCAATCGCAACACTCTACCATGCCAGCTGCGGCGGCATGACCTCTGACAACGACAAGGTTTTTGGTGGCGCGCCGCGGAGTTATCTGCGCAGAGTGATCTGCCCGTTCTGCAAAGACGGCCATAATTACCGCTGGACAAGATCGATAAAGCCCGCCGAGCTCACTAATGCGCTGCGCCGCGAGAAAATTGTGTTTTCGAAACTTTACGATGCCGAGATTGATGCACCAGCAAACATGGACAGAGTCACCAGTATCATTCTGCACACAGATACGGGCACACACAAAGTGCGAGGAACAACATTCAGAAGACTGTTCAATCTGCCGAGCACTACTTTCTTACTTGGTAACCGAAGCCGTGCCAGAGAAGTAATCGCGGCGGCAGCACCAGTTAAGACACCTGTGAATTCGCAGCTGATGCAACATACCACACTGAGGATTGCGGCGCTGGTTGATGATGCCGGCGATGGTCCAAACCAGCTGATGATCCTTACTGAATCAGGCCTCAAGCGCACGCTTCGACCAGCAGAGGGCTGGCAGACAATCGGATTGCGTCTGGCAAGCCGCGAGGAAGCAGAAAGCAGCAGCTCGACCCTTCCATCTGCTACTGCGGCGACAAAAGGGCAGGTTCAGGCGAACAGAGATACTCTCAATGAGTTGCAGTTGTTTGGGCGGGGCTACGGACACCAGGTCGGTCTGTGCCAGGCCGGCACAATAGAAATGGGTAAACGAAACTGGTCTTACCGGCAAATTCTTGCCTTCTACTATTCGAACGTTGCACTGCGAAGTCTGGATTATTGAAGTTTTTTTGGATTTAGATTAAATTTGGTTAAGAAACAGCCGATAGAAAACTGACATTCTGTAAATTTAAGCCGTCACGGGCACGAGTCGTGACTAATTTGGAGGAAAGAGCGTATGGGATTGTTCACCTTTGGGAACACCAATACAGCGGTGGGCGTCGATATAGGCACCTCAGCTGTTAAGATCGTTCAGCTCAAAAAGTCTCCTTCTGGCCCTGAACTGGTCAACTATGGGATGATGCCACTGCCCCCCGACGCTATGACAGAAGGTGCAGTGGGCGATCCACAGTCAGTTTCAGCAGTCATCAAGGACATTATGAAGAGCCGGAAAATCAAACCGGAACGAACTTTTGTATCGATCTCCGGGCAAAACGTGATCATGCGCTTTACCAAGCTGCCGGTCATGTCGCCTGAGGAACTTGAGCAAACTGTGCGCATTGAAGCAGAACAGTATGTACCCTATGCCATCGACGAGGTAAGCATCACGCATGCAGTGTTGTCTACCGTTGATGAAGAAGAAGATGGCGGCGGTAAGTATTCTATTCTGCTGGTAGTTGCGCAGAAAGATCTGGTCAACTCCTACACAGACGTCCTCAAAAGCTCTGGCCTTACACCAGAAGTGGTTGACGTAGACACGATCGCAGCGCTCAACGCGCTTGAAGGATCATATCTGCAGACAGCCAGCACTCAAGAGGGCGGCGAAGTTGTAGCAATAATTGATGCCGGCGCGAGAACCACGAACATTTCGGTTCTCAAATCAGGCATTCTGATGTTCACCAGAAACATTCCAATTGCCGGCAACAATATCACCGAAATGATCAAAGATGTTATGAAACAGGAATTTGATCAGGCCGAATCGCTAAAGATCGAAGAGGCAGAAGTGAGTATTGGTGATACTGGAGCGAATGAAATTTCTGAAGTGGTAAAAACCACTGTCGAGGAGCTTGCCTCAGAAATCAGGCGTTCTTTCGACTACTTCAAAGCACAGTCTCGTGAACCTCTCATTCATCGCATCATTCTCTCAGGCGGCAGCTCAAACCTCAAAAGTTTTAACACCTACATCAGCAATGAGCTTGGCGTAGACGTGTTTATGGGAAACCCGCTCGAAGGAATAGCTGTTACCTGTCCTGACCCCGATGAACTCTATGACAATCTTCAGCAGTATACGGTTGCCATCGGGCTCGCCTTGCGAGGGGTGGTGGGAGACTAATTATGATTAGAATTAACCTATTAACGGTCAAACGGCGCAAGCCAATTCAGGTTCCGTTCGCAGCGATATTCTTCGTTATTGGTGCAATTGGTATTATAGCCGGCTTCATGGCAGGCACCGAGATGATCAAAGGCATGAACAACGATGCAATAAAGAAACGCGAGACGCTCAAGAACGAGATTGCCCGCGAACAATCGAAACTCGACATCAAAGACCGTCTTCGCCAGGAACGCGGCAAAATCGAAGCTGATATTTCGCGACTCAAACAGCTCTCTGGCGCAACTCTTCTGCAGTGGTCGCAGGCGTTCAGCAATCTGACCAGCGTAGTGCCTGAGAAAACTGTCTGGATTACCAATTTGCGCATTGACTCGGATCGCCGCGTTCAGATTACTGCCTATTCGTGTAACGAAGATGGCGCTGAAGAGCCAAAAGCTGGTGGTCAGCTGACCAAAGGGATTCAGCAATTTATCCAGGCGCTTCAGGGACATGAACATTTTGAAGAAGTCTTTTTGACAAGCGCTACCAAGAACATCTACGAAAAAATGCCGGTCTGGCGCTTTGAAGTGAACTGCCGAATCAAACGCGATCTCGGCGACAAGAACCTGGGAGGTTAAAATGAACAACTTTGCCGTAGTAACTATCTTCCTCCTGGTTGTTGCAATTGGTGCCGGGGTGCTCTTCTACATGAACTACTACCAGCCAATGGAAGAAGAAGGCCGCAAAATTAACACCGAAATAGAAGGTCTGGAGAGACAAAAAGCTCAACTGGCCAATATCGAAGAAGAAATGGCCGAATTGCGTAACCAGATTTCAAAATTGACGGAGCAGAAAAACAAGTTGCAGATGGAATCAAACCAGCTCAACACCGTTGTTCCCAAACTGCTTGATTCAACTGAAACCGTAGCTAATAAATTCAAAGTTAAATTTCAGGACATCCGCATTTCGCCACTAGTTCGTGCCGAAGACTGGTCTGAACTGCCTGTAGAAATGACTGTTCTGGGTACTTTCAAAGACATTGGCAACTTTCTCACCATCATGGAACGCCGCAAGATCATCAATCTGGCAGCTGGTTCAATGAACGTTTCTGTATCTGCCGAAGTAGACCGCGAAAGCAAAAGCCCGCTCCTCAGCGTAACGCTTAGCGCCAAGGTCTACATCATGGGCAGCGGCATATAATTGCACAAAGGAGGACTGATTAATATGAGTAGATACAGCCCACTAAGATCATTGGGAATAATCTGTCTGACAGTGTTCCTTCTTGCTGCGCCGCAGGTATTTGCGGTTGACGATCTCGACGATTTCGGAGGTCTCGATGACATCGGCGGCGAACCGGCCGCGGCAGCTCCAGCTGATGACACGGCCCTTGGTGACGGCATGGTCGCAGAAAGCCCCGTTTCAGGTGGCAACGGCATGGTAGACACCTCCAAAATGACTGAACAGGAACAGATTGACTCTCTTCTCAACAAATATTCTTTTGTTACTGAAAACGCTAACAAAGACCCGTTCAAGCCGATAGTCGAAAAGAAGGTCGTATTGCCACCAGTAAGAACTGTTCAACCAGTAGCAAGACCAGGCGACAACAAACCACAGCCACCCGCGGTTAAACCGATCAAGGTTTTTGTGACCGGCATCGTTGGTAACGAAGGTGCGCGTCTGGCAGTTATCAAATTCGAAAACGAAGAACATACTGTAACTAAAGACCAGATCGTCGATGGCAAATTCAAGGTTGTTGACATTCAGAATGACCGCATCGTGGTTTATTCGAACAAGGAACAGCGCCGCCATACCTTTAAGATTGGTGGCGACGAAAAAGAATGACCTGTTAATCGGGTCAGGTTAAGCCGAAGGGCTGTAACAGACGCGCCCTGAGTAAAATCAGGCAATCGCACTGTTACAGCCCTTTTTCATCGGAACAAATCAGGTGAAGTTACGCTCCAAAAAAATTGTTTCTGAGTCCAAATCTGAGTCCAAATTAGAACACTTTGGAAAAATTCATTCAGCACATAGCCAGAAGACTAGCTTTCAGTTAAAAACAATTTCACTTTTTGCCTCTGAAGTTATTCACGAATTTAATCGCAATGTAAAAAAACATAAAAACTGCACAAAGGCCGACCAAAACGAAGGTGACATTAATTCCAATGCGAAAAGCCTCTTCCATTCCCCTGCTCTTGCCAAAAACAATAATAGAAACAAGAGTAGGCAATGAAATAATAGCAATCCCAACGCTGGACCATGCATTGTCAAAGATATTCATCTAACAAGAGAATACCACATCAATCGGTTTTTCAAAATATTTTCCGGCAAATTATCAGACATTTACTGCATCTGGTCGATATGGGTATTTATCAAAACTGATCGCTTATTAACAGCGACATGAGAAATACAAAAAGAAAATGATAATTTTGCTTCACGAATTAACAAAACTTGTCGATGTATCAACTGACAAACCATCAATGGCACTTGTCGGAGATTTTTGTTGTCGAACATTCCCGTTCGGAGGTATAAAAGAATGAGTTCCACGGGTTACACCAGGAAGAAGACCAACATCTTACTACTATTTGCGGCTCTTACAGTCGCTATGTTGTTACCAGGTTCATTGCGAGCCGAAGATAACATCACTCTTGATTTCCGAGATACTGATATTCGTCAGATCATCAAGGTTATCGCCCAGCAGTCTGGAACCAACATCATTGCTGAGAAAAGCGTTCGTGGAGCGGTTACCGTAAAAATGTCAGACGTTTATTACGAAGAAGCCATGAACCTTATCGCCAAGACTAACGGTTTTGCCGTCCGCAAGATCGGTAACACCTGGATTCTCGCCGATGAAAAGAAACTGATCGAAGCCTTCGAGAAAGGCCTTACTATTACCAAACGCTTGCAGTATGCTAAAGCGGCAGATGTGGCAAAGGTAATTACCTCGACCATCAGAAAAGAAGTCAAGGTAGCTACCGACGATCGCATCAATGCGGTTATCGTCTCTGGCGGGAAAGACCTTCTCGACGAAGTAAAGAAATTGATCGAAACCATCGATACACCTGTTCACCAGGTCATGATGGAAGCCAAGATCGTTGAAGTCAATACCAACGCATCCAAAAGCATTGGTTTCAAATGGCAAGGCAAGCTTGGTAGTGACGCTGATTATTCTGTTGATACTGGCGCAGTTCCACTGTTCGCCACCAAGGAATACTTTGCTGTGAATCCTGACTCTGGCCTCTATCAGGAAAACTTTGGCGGACAACAGGGCGACATGTTTGGTCTTGGCGATTTCTATCGAGAAAACCTCCTGTTTAAGGCTACCTTTGCCGCACTTGAAAAACGCAGTGAAACCAAGGTTCTGTCGAACCCCAAGATCTCTGCTGTTAACGGCCAGGAAGCTGAAATCATTGTTGGTAAGAAAGTTATCTACCCAGGTGGTGCTGACCAGCCACCTAAAGAAAAAGATACCGGCATAAAGCTGAAAGTTACTCCAAGAATCAACGACGATGGTTACATCACTGTTGACGCTGAACCTGAAGTATCTTTCGTTGAAGAATGGTCGAACAACGGCATGTATCCGGTTATCGGCACGCGTTCTGCCAAGACTACAGTTCGTGTAAGAGACGGCGAAGAGATTCTCATCGGCGGCCTCATTCAAGACACTGAAGGCAAAGAAACTAACAAAATTCCGTTGCTCGGCAATATCCCGATCATCAAGAATCTGTTCAGCTTCAAGGGCAAAACCGGCAACTCACAGGAACTGATTATCCTTATCACTCCTCACATCATTGCCCAGAGCATCGAATCATCAGCTCCGACTTCACTGGCTCCCTCTGGCATGCCATCAACTGCTTCTGCAGTATCGCAGCCGGCATTCAATCAGCCAGCTGGCACCATTGACGATTCGTTCGACAACGCTTTCGACACCTCATTCTGATAACTCCTACGACAAAGGGGCTGAACCAAAGGGTTCAGCCCCTTCTCTTTTTAGCCGAATGAATATTTTGCCACTGCGATTTGCGCAGGAAGTGCTTGGGCAGCTTGCGCCAGGAGGGCAAGCAATCTCTGCATTCATATAGATTGCCGTGTCGAAACTTGAGTTTTAGCCTGGCAAGAGGCTTTGCGCCTCGCGCAGTCGCGTCAGTCTATCGTGGATCTGCTGCAATGTGGCACCGCCGGTCATTGCAAGCAGCTGCGAAGTCAGCTCAACAGCTACAACCGACTCGGCCACAACTGCCGCCGCGGTAACGGCCTGAGTATCTGAGCGGTAAAATTCCGGTCGGGCTGGTTGCCCAGTCTTCAGATTGACTGAATCAACTTTTGAATTGGCTGGGAGCGGCTTCATATGGAATCTAAGAACTAGAGGCGCGCCATTCGTCATGCCGCCCTCAAGCCCACCAGCAAAATTGCTCTGGTGCGACCATCCTGATCCCGGGGCGAATAAAATCGGGTCAGCTGCAATGCTACTGCCCCTTGCCTGCTGTAATGCCATGCCGATCTCGACACCTTTTACCGCTGGGATGCTCATCAATAATGCTGCCAGCCTGGCGTCAAGCCGCAAATCATATTGAGTGTGACTACCCATACCGATAGGCAGATTCCAGAACATTACGGCGGCAGTGCCGCCAAGACTCTCGTTCTTCGCCAATGCGGCATCAACAAGCTCTCGCCAGGCTGGAATTATAGCAGCATCCGGCGTAATAAAATCAGCACCGTTGGCAACGATCATGTCGGCAATGACATCGGGAGCCTGCGTATAGTCAATATTCGCGGTCAGATTGCCAAGACTTTCTACCAGACAAAGTGACTTGATACCAAGATCAGCGAGCAGGCGGCGTGGGAATACCGACAGTGCCGTACGCATTACTGTTTCGCGGGCCGATGCGCGTTCCCTAATGGTGCGACAGTCGTCCAGACCATATTTAACAACACCGGGCAAGTCTGCATGACCTGGCAACGGCACGTTGATTGTTTTGGCAGTGTGAGGCGTAAAGGCTTCTAGATGAGAATTCTGGCCAGCAGATTCAGCATTCTCAATAAGAAGGGAAATCGGAGCGCCAGTTGTATAACCCTCACGCACCCCCGCAGTTATCCTGACCTCATCCTGCTCTATCTTCTGACGCGCGCCTCGGCCATAACCGGTTCTCCGGCGCCGTAAAAGAGCGGCAAAATCTTCCGGGGAAACCTTGACACCTGCCGGCATGCCGTCAATTATACCGGTAAGGAATGCACTGTGCGACTCTCCGGCGGTAAAATAACGCAGGCTCATAGTATATCTCCTGATAAGGCTGAAGTATTACTGCACCCGGCAAGCACACCGCGATACACCTAACAATATTAACGCAGCCGAGCAATTTGCGCAAAATAACTCTCAAATAAAGGCAGCCAACTGTCGATTAACTTTCTGATAAAGAAAAAAAATCAGTAATCCCTAAACTTAGGCGTAAATTCTGCCGATATATCGTTTAGGGAAGGTGTTATTTTGGCAAACTTGAATCCAACAGATGATATGCAATATCAAACTGCCGTCGAGCTGCTAGGCCGCGTGCCTCGCACTCCCTTTACGGTCAAAACTTTCTGCCCTGATGGCAGTCCCCAGGTGCTCCTAGCAAACCCGGTTTTCATTGAAGACGGTATCTGGAAACCATTCCCAACATTTTTATGGCTGGTCTGCCCAAGACTCAAAACGCAGGTAGCAGACCTTGAGCAGCATGGCAAGATCAAAGAATTCTCACAAAAGCTTGATTCTGACGACGAATTCAGGGAAAAGTTTCTGCACGGGCAAAGCGAAATTTCACTACTCAGACTCGAAATGGCCGAAAAAATTTACCCGGGCGAGCTGCCGGAGCATATAAAAGAGATTCTCAGCGAAACTACAATTGCTGGCAGCAGAGACTTTAGAGGTGTTAAATGCCTGCATTCACACCTTGCGCAGGAACTGGCATTTCACAATAACCCGATAGGTGAAGCCGTGCTCAACAGTGTAAAGAAATGCAGCAAGACAGACAATTGCGGCGAATACTGCACCACAAGGAGCAGCCAATGATTCGAGGACTATATACCTCTTCGTCATCAATGTTGTGCGAAACTATCCGTCAGGATATGGTCGCCAACAACCTTGCAAATGTAGATACCGCAGGATTTAAGCAAGATCAGGGCATTTTCAAGGAACTGCCGACCATGGTTCTGCGCAAGGTCAACGATGGGCAGCTTTACCCTCCCCGCCCCTTTTACAAGTATCCCAAAATTGGCGAACTTGGCACTGGCGTCATACTTGACGAATCGTTTACAAACTTCAAAGCTGGAGCCTTCAGCTATACCGGCAATGACCTCGATGTTGCGCTGGAAAACGAAAAAGCTTTTCTTGTCGTCGAGTCAGAAAAGGGCACAAGATTCTCGCGTGATGGCATACTGACCATCGACCAGGAGGGTTTTCTGACCAACATGCATGGTGACTACATCCTTGCCGATACCGAGCCGGTCAACCAGGAAGACAAGAGCAACATACTTGACGCAGAAGGCAACCTCAACTCGCGCCTGCAAAGAGTTCAGGCGGGTCAGGGTGAGGCTGTAACCATAGACCGCAGCGGTCGAATACTTATGGATGGTCAGCCACGCTTCAGAATTGCTCAGGGCATGTCCGCCGATCGCAAAGCTTTTCGCAAGGAAGGCGCCAACAAATTTGTGCGGGCCTATGGAGAGGTGGCAAGAGCTGAAGGTAATATCAAGCAGGGTTATGTAGAAAAACCCAACTTCAGTCTGGTTGAAGAGATGGTGCGTATGATCGAAGTATCACGCGCCTACGAAGCAAATTCAAAAGTAATTCAGTCTCATGATGGCCTGCTCGACAAGGCTATCAATTCGGTTGGGGCAACTCGCCGCTAACGCATAATCTGAACGAACCGGAGGAATGAAAGCCTATGATGAGAGCACTATGGTCTGCATCTACTGGCATGAAGGCTCAAGAGATGAACATCGCCGTCGTCTCAAACAACCTTTCGAACGTAACAACGACAGGATTCAAAAAGAGCCGGGTCGACTTTCAGGATTTGATGTATCAGACGCTGACAGAGCCTGGCGCGCCGGTTACTTCCGACAACACCTACCCTGTAGGCATTCAGCTTGGTCACGGTGTCAGACCGGTCGCTACCCAGAGAATGTTCAGTCAGGGCGAGTTCCAACAAACTGAACAACCACTCGATGTAGTTATTGAAGGCAAAGGCTTTTTCCAGGTTCAGTTGCCGAATGGTGATACCGCCTATTCACGCGATGGTGCCTGGAAGCTTTCTGAAAACGGCACGGTCGTAACCTCAGACGGTTATACGATACTGCCCGGGTTTACCATTCCACGCGAAGCAATCGGCATCAACATTACCTCATCAGGTATCATCGCCGCCAAAATGCCTGGCCAGATTGATCTTGAAGTTCTCGGGCAAATCGAAACCGCCAACTTTATCAACCCTGCAGGTCTCAAGGCAATCGGCCGCAATCTGTTCATTCCCAGTGGCAGTTCGGGCGAAGCAGTTGTTGGAGTTCCAGGCACAGAAGAACTCGGCGAAATCGCTCAGGGCTTCGTCGAAATGGCAAACGTGAAGGTTGTCGAAGAAATGGTCAACATGATCGTAGCCCAGCGTGCTTACGAAGCCAATTCAAAAACCATTCAGACTTCAGATACCATGTTGCAGATTGCCAACAATCTCAGAAGATAGGGTAAATAGTTTTGAAAACCAATAATATGACAAAACGACTTGGCTTTTTGATAACAGGATGCTATATGCTGCTGTCAGGAATTAATACTGTCTCAGGCGCGATTATCATTCCAGAGACCAAGAGCCAGATCACCTCGCTTAAATCAACTGTTTTGGTGAACAACAGCGAAATCACCGCCGACAGCCTGATAAAAAACGAAACCAACTCGAAAGTTCGTGAACAACTGGCGAAAATACAAATTGGCCATATTCCTGACCCGCTCGGCGAATTGGTGATTAACAAAGCCGAAATGCAACGAAAACTTGGCAGTCTGGCGGCCAATCTGACCATACCTGACAAGATCACCATCAGAAGAGACGGTGCTATTCTTAAATGCTCAGAAGTTACTGAGCGCATCAGCAAAGCCTGCCACAATAAGGTTGAAGATGAACTGACGATCGATTATTCACGCATACCGGCAAACATTGTTTTGCCAGGTGTGTTGCAAAACTGGGAAATCAGCACAAACTCAGAGAACACTCTGGGTATGCGACTGTTTGTTTTAACAGCTCAAACCACAGGCGGACCGTTCAGACAGCTCGTTCAGGTGAAGGTAAGCAAAGTTGTAGAAGCCGCCGAACTGGTAAGGCTTGCCAAGCCAGGAGAAATAGTCAGCAGCCAAATGATCCAAAAAAAGAAAATCGAGATTAAAAGTGACCAGAGCAACGTTCCAGTTACCTACGAAGAAGCTGTCGGCAAATGCCTTGGACGTTACAAGTCACCTGGCACGGTGTTACGCAGCAGTGACCTTTCTATCGGCGAAAAAAATATCTGCACTGGATCTTCGAGCAAAAATTCAACTGTTCCAGAGATTTTCAAGCAAACCAGCAACCGCAACAACTGGCTGGTCAAGCCAGGTGAAAGTGTGGATTTTCACTTTAACAGCGGTGCTTTATCCCTTAAAATACCGGCTAAAGCGGTTCAGGGTGGTGGCGAAGGCGATGAGATCACTTTGATAAATTTGCAGAATCAGCACCGTATTCGTGGTGTAATCAAAGATAAAGGCAGGGTAGAATATGCACAGAACTAAGGCATTATTGATCATCACCATAATTATTGCGCTAAGCACTACTGCATCAGCTAATTCCTTGTGGCTAAGTGGCAATGACCTCTATTCATCAAAAAATGCACGCGAGTACCACCCTGGTGATATCATTACCATTGTCATTTCAGAAGAGTCGAATGCTCAGTCAAAAGCGACAACAAACACTCAGAAGGACAGCACGACTGAGGTCACAACCGGCCCCGAAATACCACTGGTCAAAAATCTGGTCAAAAATTTTGTAGGTAAAACAGACGTAACTAACTCATTCGACGGTCAGGGGACAACAACCCGCTCCGGCAAACTAACCGGCACTATCACCGCCACCGTTCTCGAAGTAATGGGCAACGGCAATCTCCTTGTCGAAGGCAGCCGATCAATAGTAGTGAATCGCGAAACCCAGATAATGAAGGTTCGTGGCGTGGCACGCCCTCGCGACATCGATGCCACTAACACTATCAATTCAAAACTGCTCGCTGACGCCCAGATCAAATTTGATGGCAAAGGGGTTGTCGGCAGAGTAAATCGCCCAGGAATAGTTACCAGAATATTGCAAAGCTTATTGTAAAAAATCAAGCCACCGCCCCGGAAGCTGTCAGCTGCCGGGGCGATTTTTTTATTTCACCAATTGTGCTCAACACATTGAAATTGCAGAGCAATAGTTGCAATAAATTTACATATCCGCGAAGAAACCCTTAAAATCAGCTAAGAACCTACAGGTTGGACTAGTCCTGACTGATATGCCAAAAAGGGTTGTTGAGAATCTGGCTGGTGATTGCACTGGAAATCGTGGTGGTCAGCTCAAAATACTCGCGACCACCAGCTTTTATGTCCTTCTGGTCAGCGTCAATTCTTAGCGTAACCAGCAACATCGGAACTTCTGGCGCCAGCGGATGCGCATACAGCTCGAATTTGGCGGCCTTTATATCTTTAAATACAATTTCTACGCCGGCAACAGAGCGCACCAGACATTTACGAGCACCGTCTATACGGTAATTCACCTGCTCTGTGGATGGCTCTCTGGCGGAATCTGGCGTGCTATAGAGATGTTTGTAAAAATAGATCTCAGCATCATCGATGATAACAGGAACAGCTTCGTTCCCTATGGTAAATGAATGTGCCTCAACCATTGGCATGCGCAGCGCCTTTTTTTTCTGGATAAGCGTTGCCGTATTGGCAATCTGCGGCGCAGCCGAACGGAAATCTCGCCGCAGGTAGTTAATCGCATAGCGCGCGCCCTGCAGTTCCTGTAGGTCTACAGCACCGCGACTGCGCTGCATTCCGATATAGGTAAACACACGATAGGAAAACACCATTAATGCCGTTGCCAAAGCGATGCCGACTACTGCTTCAACCAGCGTGAAACCGAATCGACCTGGGTTGCGCACTCTGGCCATCAGTAACTCTCACTTTCGTCAAAAATCAGGGTAGCAAGCGACAATTTACGCATTCTGTCTGGTTCATCGCCAATAGAATCAATACGTTCCGGCGTTTTAGACTCATTCCAGTAAATATCCACCGAAAGCTTACGCATGAAACGAGCGTTGGAAATACCAGAAGGCACTGGATCAATACGAACTTTGCGATAAAACCAGGCGTTATTGTATTGATCCGGGTAAGTCTTTGTCTGCGGCTGCCAGCCAGACAGATTGTGAAAAGGGATTTTAATCGACTTGCCGGTCTGCGGATCAATCAGCGAGCCTTCGAAAACCTGCACACCACTCTGCGTAGCATCAGCCAGAGGCATTGACTGCACCAATTCGATAGTTTCCTGAGCAATTTGCAGGGCACGCAGATAATTAACCGCCTTGCTGGTCTCAGCTCTAGTTGTAGAGGCAAAATAGATGAGTCCACCAAAAAAGACCATGCTCACGCCTATTGCCACAACGATTTCGATAAACGAAAAACCGCGTTTGCGTTTGCTTAGCCTGATGCCAAAAGATCTTTTAAGAGGTTGATGCAGAACTTTATTTCTTTGAGCTCCTGGAGTGACCGGCATTCTCATCTGATGCTCCCGTTTTCTGGGCTCTTGTCATAATTCTTTGCCATGGCCTGCTGGGCCTCTATCGCTTCAAGTTCAGCCATTTTAAGTTCTCTGATCCTTAGAATAGAGGTTCTCGTAACTTCCGGGGCCGGGGGAACAAGATATTCAACGGGCATCTTATGAAAATCCAGTGAAAATGGTCGATTGCCGGGAAAAAGTTCGTTCGGGAGATTGCCAAAACTTGGCTTCACCTGTTTTTCTGACGCCTTGCCGGTCTTGAACAAAGCAAAAACATCGTCAGCACCTTCAGATACAGCTTTTACGGCAAGCTTCTCGCCGGCCCGTTCAACGGCTCCGCCGGCACTCTCCCCAGTCTTGCCAGACGCCCGCTTTGCGATATATGGTGCTGCGATCAGCAGCGTAAGCACAAACGAAGCTAGTGCAACCTTAATGAAAATGACCTGTAAGTCTTTGTTATTGAACATTGTAATCTACTGCCAGCAGCGATCTAACCTGGCCGACGCTAACTCTGACGGGATATTCAGGGAAGTAAAGACCGGGATCGTGAACAATTTTAAGATGCCCACCATCAGGCATATTGACCATCTCAAAGAGATTATCGACAACCAGGTTACCAAAAATATTTGCGCTTTTGCCATCGAAATCAATACCGCCTTCGGCGCTGGCAGAAGTATTCGAGTTATTGCTGAAACAGGTCGTAGCGACCAGAGAAGCAAAAATATTGGCAGTATCATCAGATTTGAGAACAAACCTGCCAGCCATCAGATAAATACCCAGAGAGTCTTTACTTGAGCTGACCGGCGCAAGGTTGCCGAGATGACAGCTGCCCTCAGCCACAATAATTTTCCCCTTACCACTATACTTGTTAACAGATGCCAGATTGAGAACATGAGCGCTCCCACCCATGATAAGCATGTTACCGTCCAGATCAAGGATCTTCTGACCATTGATGATCTTAATGCGATCATTACTAAACTCTTCGGCGGTCTGGTAAAAATGGGAAACAGTTTGTAGTGATTCATCAATAGTAGGAAAAACATCATACCCCTCGACACCGCCTTTAACCGCCGTAGGAGTCTTGGCAGGAGTAGTACCGGCACCAAAAAAGAAGTTGTTGATAGAAAAGTGTTCGATGGGCATCGACATCAGCTTGTCGGTTCGAGAATCTACTGGTGGACTAAGCGTTTTACCACAAAAGGTTTCAGGCGCTTTTTCGTAATGCATTGGCACGGTCGGGAAAGGCACATCGAGAGTTTGACCGCCATTCAAAGTGAATTTAACCTCAACCTGGTCAACAAAAGCAACTTTGAAAAATCTTAAAAAAACCGGCCCTTCGACATAAACAGGCGTATCACGGTTCTCACCAAATAAAAGCGGCATTTTCCCGCCAAAAGTCCGCGACGAGTTAGACTGTTTAATGTCTTCGAAGTAGTTGATAATCCCTGAAAATGGGTGTTCGTTGGCAAATGGTTGGCTGCCACCTGTTATACTCAAAAAATCAGAATAACCGTATTGATACTTCCAGTTCTGCATCAATGTGCTGACGAGAGCGCGAAAAACTTGTGAGGCAGCAGGATTGCCGCCAGAGCTCTGATAATCTTTGCATACTACGTAGCCAAGCGTGCCTTCTGTGTCTGCGTATGGTCGACTTGAATCGACGATAGATTTGTAGATGGTCACCAGTTCAGGCGTTTTGTGAAAATCGTCAGCAAGCGAAAACGAACCGGCAATACCGGCAAAATTGAAAGGTGGGTTAACAAAGAAGAGGTTCCCGGTGCTTGCCTGCACATACTGATTGTTGGCCATCTGGAACGGTGCCGGCCGATAAAAATTACCAAGCAGATTGCGATCTTCTTTAAAATCCAGGTCTAAAATTACTGGCGGCGCGTTGGCGCTTTTGTCGCCCTGAGGGAACTCAGTGCAGGCAGGATAGGAACGGTTTCCCAGATAGGCAAATGAATATCTGGTCGGGTCGTCAGGGGTTATGCCCTGTATAATAATGCGCTTTTTCGGGTTGTTTAACGACAGGCAGAAGCTTTTTACAAACAGCGCATATTTATCTAGAAATGGGTCTGAGAGATCGACGATCTTTATTTCGCGCCACTCTTTAACTTTGGTTTCAGCAGGAAAATCCTTGTATTTTGCCTTGCCAACAAGTTCAATATGACCGATAAATGAGGGTCTGGCACCGTTTATGCGTTCGGTAACAACCAGGCTGATCTGACCCGAAACATAGCCACGATTGCCGAGGTATTCGTCTACAAGTTGATTCGACATCTTGAGCTGAGCAGGGCTGAACTCAGCACTATAAATAACTCGCGAGCCAGCGACGGGCGGTTTTGTCTTCCAGAACTGATAAATGCTTGAACCAACAGCACTATTTTTATCATTAACACCAGCTTTAACCCATGCCAGCATTTCGTTAACCCCGGCCTGAGCAAGCGCTACAGCCCTCTCCTGCTCTATGGTTTTTGTCAACTGTAGCACAGCGCCGCTTTTCTGGCTGCTCAAACTGATTATCATTATCATCATAACCAGAGCCAAAGTGCAGACCAGAAAAAGCACAAAACCCCGTCGACTCAAAAGAGCCGACGGAGGTTTGGCCGAGAATGTTCCTTTAAACTGCAGCATTATAAAAGGTCCGCCCGAACGGAATACCAGATACTGTCGGTAGACTGCGCGCTGGCTTAGTTACGGGGCAAATCAAACAACTATCTACGATCTACAAATTACCAGCTCAAGTTTGGCTGGAGACTTGCCGGGGGCAACTCAATCCTGTCGAGAACATCTTCAGGCACCTTCTCGATAATATCCTTGGTGGTGTTGATGAGTTCCTTCTTGGTCGGAGCGATTGCGGTACTAATTACTTTACCGGTAATGGCTTTAATAATCTTCTGCCCACTCTCGCTCTGGGTAAGAGATTGAGCATAGTCCCCAGCGAACTGACCGACACCCTTACTCACGACTCGGCTGATAGCCTGTTCGGCAGCAGCCTTAGTTGCCTCTTTGCCGGCGAGGGTGAGAAATTCCTTGTCGCCGGTAATTGCCTTGTCAGCAGCAGCGACAAGAGTATTGCCGGCAGCCTTGAGTATTGCTGCAGCAATCCCGGTGGCTGTTGCAGCCCCCTTGGTGACTGCAGCTATTGGCCCGGTAACCGGAGCTATCGGCACAAATACTGAAAGGCCGGTACAAACCAAAGACACGGCTGATAAAATTGTTGTAGCAGTAGAAAGGGCATCAGCAGCGGTAAGAAGCGCTCCGCCGGCTTCTCTGAGAGCCTTCTGATAAATCGCCAGGCCGCTGGCATTGGCATCGAGGCTGTTATAAACTTTTGCCGGGTCAGTTTTGGAGGCTTCTTCAAATGCGCCACTTTTGAGCAGATCCATGGTCTTTTGAGCATCTGCTTTGATCTTCTTTATGTCTGCATTTGCTTTTTCTATCTGAGGCAGATATCCTTCAAGCTCTTTCTTTTCATTTGCCAGTTTTGCCGCTTCAGCTTCGGCGGCAGCTTTCTTGGCAGCTTTTTCTTCGTCACTGTCACCACCCATCCACGTTGGTCGGCTGTTCCACACGTTTTTTGCGAAGTCTGTTGCTTTGTTCCACGCCGCTTTTATATCGTCAATGGCACCAATAACCCATTTAGAGACGCTGCCAAGCTCACATTCGTCGATGGCCATGATTTCGTCATAAGTCTTCTGGTAATCGGCAACGGCCTGCTCGATCGCAGTCTTCTGATTTTGAGCCTCTTCAGCGTGAACCATCAACGGCACAAACGGCTGCAGCAAAAGAACGAACAAGATCAGTACCGAGACAAATTTCCTTGAGAGTCTACTCATATTAACCTCCGCAGTTTTCTCTAATACTTCTATTTTCTCTATCTGTACAATATACTCCCCCTAACTTAAAAAAGTTTCATGAAAGTTACAAATAGTTTCAAAAAAGTCTTCTTTAAGGGTGATTAAAATCGCAATGCCAAGCTTTTTCATAGAACCTAACCACAGTCTTCATGCTATTGAGATTGGCAAAACTCACAATATCACAGATGATCTAGCTTTTTGCCTGATTACCATTACGTAAAAACGGTGATAATTCCTGACTATCCAGTTCCTGAAAAAAGTATCCTAAACAACGGAGAGCAAAATGCCGATATAATTACTGGAGCCTGATTTCCGGGCAATAAAAAAACAGGAAGAGTGTGATGGAAGCAAACAGATCAAAGCGTATCAAATCTATTCTGGTTTTTGCATTTGCCAGTATTTTAGTTTTAGCAACAGGCTCACATAGTGTTCTGCTGGCGCAGGCGCAGGTTCGGCTCAAAGACATTTCTCGTCTGAGCGGAAACCGGGAGTATCAGATACTTGGCTATGGCCTGGTTACCGGTCTTAACGGCACTGGCGACAAGAGTGAAATGAGCATTGAAATGACCCGCGGCATGCTGCAAAACATGGGCATTGAGCTGACAACCGGTCAGATTCAGAGCAAAAACGTAGCAGCAGTAATAGTAACCGGCATGCTGCCGTCTTACGGTCGAGCTGGAGAGCCTTTCGACATCACAATCAGTTCCATCGGCGATGCCAAGAGTTTGCAGGGTGGCGTGCTTTTACCCACACTTCTTAAGGGTGGCGATGGCCAGGTTTATGCTGTCGGTCAGGGAAAAATTTCGATCGGTGGATTTGAATCAGGCGGTGCTGGCGGCGCAGCCGCAACTGCAGGCCAGAAAAATCATCTTACCGTTGGTTATATCCCTAACGGCGCGATAATGGAGCGTGGCGTCGATGACACATTTGCCCGCAGCGGCAAGTTCAGCGTTCTGCTACAGGAAAAGGATACAATTCTAACTCGCAAGGTCAAAGAAGCTGTTGATCGGCGTTACGGAATTGGCTGGGCAACAATTATCAACCCCGGCCATATCGAAATTCGTGTGCCATCAAGCATGTCTGAAGATCCGGTAAGTTTTGCCGCCAACATTGAGAATCTGCCACTGTCGATCGACGAACCAAACCGCGTGGTGATCAACGAGCGCACCGGCACAGTGATTGTTGGCAGCAACGTTCGCATCAGCAAAGTTGTAATATCGCACAACGGCATCAAGATCCAGATTGACGATCAGGGACAGAACAACAATGCCGCAGCCAAACGCAACCAGACCCAGGGAAGCATGGTCGCAGTGCAGGGTGAGACAACGGTAGACGACCTGGTTGCAGCTCTCAACGCAGTTGGCGCTACCCCCAAAGATCTTATCGCAATATTTCAGGCAGTTAACGCAGCCGGTGCACTGCATGGTGAGCTCAAAATAATGTAAGCGAACTTGACTTTTTCGCTTTTTTTCATGATTTCCTTGCTATTTTGCATCAGAATATGTTAATAATTTGGCAACGTCTTGATTTTATCGTAACAGACAAGATTACCCCATGTGAGGTTTCCAACAATTATGGTTGCACCAATTTCAATAGAGGACAGGGATCGTGCTAATCAGCACTTAGACAGCTCCATATCACTTTCGATGTGCGGCAAGCTCGACCAAGCCGTGGTAGAAATAAAAAAAGCCATAGCTATAGACCCAGAATTTGCCCAGGCTCACAATAAGCTCGGCGATTATTTAATGAAAATGGGCCTGGTTAAAAAAGCAGTTGACGCCTACACTCGCTCTCTTGAACTCGCCCCAAACAATCAAAACTCAAATTTCGACCTGGGCTGTTCTCTGGCCCACCTTGGCCGCTATGAAGAAGCCTTGGAGTATCTGCAAAAAGCTCTTCAGCTCAAGCCATCGCATACAGAGATTTACGGACATATCGGCCGGATACTCATGATGCGCGGCGAACTTGAAGAAGCCATTACCAATCTTAACAGAGCTATTGAAGCCAACCCAGAAGATATAATGTCGAGTTTTACACTTGCATGTGCCTACAACATGTTAGGAGAAACCGAAAAAGCGACAAGGCTATTCAACAAGGTCATCGGACGATATGGAGATCTGGTCGCCGTAAAAAAACGATTTGCTGAAGGTCATTACTATATTGGCCGCTCGTATTTTATTATAGGCAACCTGACCGAAGCTCTCAAGCACCTCGAAAAAGCTGTTGAATACGACACCGAAGACGTTGACTACCATTACAGCTTTGGCATGCTATACAGCGACGCCGATGCTTTCTGTTCTCTTGCAGAAGTGCAACACGCCCTCGGTAGCCATTCAGAAGCCCGCGAAAATGTACAGAAGGCTATTGCTCTAGAACCCCACAATCAACGCTTCAGTAAAGTCAAATCTCAACTAGGAATCTAATAATAAATGAGCAGTTTCTACCTCAGCCCGGCATTGCAAAAAGACAGAGTCGCTGAGCTTCCTGAAGCCAAAAAGAAGGAACTCGGCAAGCTTAAAAACGCCTGTTCTGATTTTGAATCTATCTTTATGCACCAGATGTTGAAAGAAATGCGAAAAACAGTAAATAAGACCGGAATGATTAACGGTGGGCAGGCAGAAGAAATATTTGCCGACATGCTTGACCAGGAAAGAGCGAAAACCATGAGTATCGGTCTTGGAGATATACTCTACATGCAACTTTCGCGCGGAATTGTGCCCCCTAAATCTCGCTGACAACCGGGCGTGCCCCGGATATTTCTTTGTTATTCCTTGAAAGGAACGCTATTTTGGAAAAACCATCCTTCACCTATCTTCAACTCTGTGAAGAACCTGTAAAAAGCATCAAAGCTGTTGCCAAGACAATGAATCTTGAGAACACTGAAAAAATGAAAAAGCAGGATCTGATCCGAGTCATTCTGAAAGAACAACTTAAAGAACAGGGGCTTGCTCTTTCTGAAGGCACTCTTGATATTATGCCCGAGGGCTATGGTTTTATCAGAACCAGAAGTTACGTGCAGAATGATGACGACGTTTATGTTTCACCCTCGCAGATCAAGCGCTATGGGCTAATGAACGGCGACACCATCGTCGCCCAGGTTCGATTGCCCAAAGATGACGAGAGCTATCACGCTCTGCTGCGCATAGAAGCGGTTAATGGCGTTAGCATCGAGCGTTTACGCGAGCGCGTCAGTTTTGAAGACGGCATACCAGTTTTCCCATCTGAACGCTTCAGACTCGAAACCGGCGATGCCGACGTTTCGACCCGTGTCTTTGATCTGATCTGCCCGATTGGAAAAGGTCAGCGTGGCCTGATCGTGGCACCTCCAAAGGCCGGAAAGACGACGCTGCTCAAGCAGGTGGCCAATGCGATAACTGCGAACCATCCAGAAGTTCTCATGCTTATTCTGCTCATCGACGAGCGCCCCGAAGAAGTTACCGATATGCGCCGCTCGGTCGATGCCGAAGTTGTTGCCTCAACTTTTGACGAACACATCACCAACCATATTAAGGTTTCTGAGTTGATCCTCGAAAAGGCCAAACGCCATGTTGAGCTTGGTCGCGATGTTGTGATTCTGCTCGACTCTATCACCAGACTGGCGCGAGCTTACAACATCTCGATGCCATCAGCTGGTCAGACACTTTCTGGTGGTGTCAACCCTTTCGCACTACATAAACCCAAGCGTTTTCTTGGTGCAGCACGAAAAATCGAGCATGGTGGTAGTCTTACTGTTATTGCAACAGCCCTGATTGAAACCGGCTCAAAAATGGACGAAGTAATCTTTGAAGAGTTCAAGGGCACCGGCAACATGGAGCTTCACCTTGATCGCAAACTGTTTAACAAAAGAATTTTTCCGTGTATAGACGTTAAGATGTCAGGCACTCGCAAAGAAGAGCTGCTCATGGACGCTGAAGATCTTAAGAAAATTATCATCCTGCGCCGCGCTTTCGAAGACAAGAGTTCTCAGGATGTTGTCGAAATGCTGGTCAAAGGCATTTCGAACACCAAAGATAACCGCGAATTTCTCAACCTGATCAATCCGAACTACAAGAGTTCAACCGGCAAAGGCAGCGACTGACGATTAATGACAGCTTCTGAAATAAAGCCCCTCACCAACCGCAGTCGCGCACTGATTATTCTGCTTGCCCTGGTGCTTTTGCAGTTGATTGTTCCTGTAAATGATTCAGAGGCCCTTGAGCTTAGTGCCTCTTTTTACGCACCCGTCAAAGAGAATTTTAATTTCTGGCTCCCGGCCAGGCAACTTTTGGCTAATGCTGTCGAACGCGCAGAAGACCTAAGAACCAGGCTGCAACCGGTCTCTCGAACATACAAAATTGTCAGTGTAACCAGTAAAAAAATTGTCGCCAGCAAAGACTGGCCGGTCAAAGGTGCAATTTCTTCAGCCTTTGGCATGCGCCGACACCCGGTTACCAAAAGAAATTCTTTTCACAACGGCATAGACATCAAGGCTCGACTGGGCACAAACATTGTTTGTCCAACCGATGGAATCGTAGTCTGTGCCGCATACGCCGGGCTTCTTGGCCGCCTGGTAAAGATTCGCACTGGCGATGGAAAAATGCTTTATTTTGGACACATGCACAAATTAAAGTGCATCAAAGGACAAAGAGTCAAACGCGGTAACATCATCGGAACAGTTGGCAGTTCTGGCCGCGCAACCGGCCCACACCTGCATTTTTCAGTATTTTCAGGCAGGCACTACATCAACCCGATCAAATACCTGTCAGCACAATAAAGCATTTCTCAAACCATCCGGTAGATATGCCGATATGTTAGATGAATCTTATTCTGTCTGACGGAGACTGACCAGATGCTTTTTGCCAGCAAATTATGCCGGGCAGCTATACTCATTACCATGCTGCTTACAGTTCTCCCTGTTCTGGCGACCAACTCTCCATTCGCCTCAGACAGTCACACTGCAACAGATCAAGCGCTTAACGCCTACGAAGACGGTTACCAGAATTATCGAAAAGGTCTTTTTCAGACTGCTGAGGACTGTTTTATAGAAGCTCTGCGCCAAGAACCCAACCTGATAAAAGCGCATTACTGGCTGGGAAAACTGTATCGTGAACAGGGACGCCTCGACGATGCTATTTTTCATTGGGAAGAAGTTGAACGCCTGAGTCAGTTGATCAAAGATCGACGAATTGCATTGTCAATACAGAACAACGAATATCCATCTTATCCGCAGATGCTGCGCACTACGGTGCAGGCGAAGCAAGCCAGGGAAGCCTTTTTAAAAGGTATTTATTTACTTGACCAGGGCCATTGGGATGGCGCTGAAGTCGAGATTCGTCAAGCTGTCGAGCTTTATGGCGGCAATCACCAGTATGTCCTGCAACTTGCCAGATTACTATGGGATAAGGGCGAAAAGCAGGCAAGTGTTAAATTTTATCGAGATCTGATGAGCAAAAGCGATGTCAGTCTTGACCATTTCAAGGAAGGCTTTGAACGCATGATCACAGCCAACATGGACTATGTCGCACAACCTCTGCTGATGGTGCAACAAAAGCGGTTTTCCGGGCTTTCTGAGTTCGAAAAAATGCGCAGCATATTCAAAGCACAAAGCAATCATAATGTCGTAGCCGCAGGCAAGATTATCAAGAGAGTTGATGGGCAGGTAATAGTCAACGTTGGCATGCAGGAAGGCCTGAGTCTTTCTGATGAATACAGCCTAAGTCTGCGTGCATTCGAGGCTGGCGGTCCGCTAACCGACCCAGACACTGGAGTAGTGCTTGGGCGCACGCCCGATCTCTCATCGGCAGAATTACTACTGACCAAAGTCTATAAAAATACCAGCTGGGCCCTGATTCGCAAAGAGTTCGGCCCAGGAGTGAAAGCAGGTGACCTGATTGAGTTCAAAAAAACAGCAAGATGACGGGCAGAAAATCATTGCCGCCAATCGCAAGGCGCATTTTGATTATTTTATTATCGAACGACTTGAAGTGGGCATCTCTCTCGTTGGTTCAGAACTGCGCCCCTGCCGCGAAGGAAAGGTAACTCTGAAAGACTCTTATGCGGAAGAAATCGGAGGCGAGTTATGGCTTTACGATATGCACATTGGCTCAAACCCTTTCTCTAACAGACTCGACCATGAGCCTGAGCGAAAGAGAAGGCTGTTGGCCCACAAAATCGAAATCATCAAATGGGGCAACAAAGTAAGAACCAGCGGAATGACTATTGTTCCGTTGAAAGTCTATTTCAAGGACGGCAAGGTTAAGGTTGAGCTTGCACTGGTAAAAGGCAAGGCCAAATACGACAAGCGTGAAGCCCTGCAGAAAAAAGACGCAAAACGTGACATAGACAGAGAATTGGGAGGGCGCTACTGATGTTGGCTAAATTGCAGCGAAGCAAAATACAATTTCTGGCTGTTGTTACGGCAATTCTGGTGCTGGCTGGCGTGGCCGGTCAGGCACAGGATGGATATATAAGCGCCCGTAGCTTTGCTGAATCACAGGGAATAGCCTACCAATGGTTTCCAATTCAAAGAATTCTGGTAATGCGTCAAGGGCTTAAAACAGTTAGACTGACAGTGGATAACACAACAGCTATAGTTAATGACTCGGAAATACAAATGGCAGCGCCGGCCAAGATACAGCAGGGGCAGATCATGGTGCCGGCAGCCGCGCTAAATCGTTTTTTTCTGCCGTCAGAAGGTACTGCTGCTCTTAAGACAGCAGCTCCGCAAATCCTTGTACAGCAAACATCTCAACCACCGTCACAACCCATAATAGGGCAGCCCATTGCAATAACGCAGGCCCCTTCAGTTGCACCAAAACAAGTAGCGATAACTACGGCGACACAGGCCAACGACGAAGCGATTCTGGTCGCCCTCAGACACAGTGTTCGCGAAGACCACACGCGGATCGTGCTTGAGTTCAATGACATCATCACTTATCAAACCGAATTCAAAGACGGTCTTTATCGCCTGTCCATCTCTGGTTGCCGCAATCTGGTGCCAACACAGCGATCGAACCCGGAGGGCCGAGATATCAAAAAGCTTGATATTAACAGCGGCCCAGATCGCAAAGGCCTGATTTTGAGCTTCTACCTTAATCAGAGAGATAAAACTCCAACTATCGAAACAGTCGGTGGCCCCTTCCGAATGATAATTTCGTTTGCCGCATCAAATGAGCAACAATTGGCTACTGCTCCGGCAACCCTTGTCGCTAGCGCTCCCCTAGCGACTTCCGCTGCGGCTCCGCAATCAGCCAAAGCGACAGAAACAACCAAAATGGAAACTGCTCCAGAGATCAACATCGAAGTAACAGCCGCAAGTCTCAACAAACAGGAATTCAGAGGACGCACCATAATCATAGACCCAGGTCACGGCGGCACTGACAAGGGCTTTGTATTTGAGGGACGACCTGAAGAGAAGTTGATAAATCTGGCAATTGCTCAACACCTCAAAGCCTGTCTCGAAACATCTGGGTTAAAAGCAATCCTGACCAGAACCTCTGACGTCGACATTTCATCATCACAACGCCTGGGTATTGCCAATCGTCATGGCGGCGATTTGTATATCTCTTTGCATCTGGGTGGATCTTCTGACACAACAAAAGCAGGAATAGCATGCTATTCCTACGGTAAAAAAGGCACATTTGTTGATGAATCAGCACAAGGACTCAGCTATGATGCTGTTTACCATGAATGGCTGAAAAACACACGTTTTGACCTGAGCGTCTTTCTCGCGCGCAAAGCCAATGAGCGCCTGATACAACACATTAAGGTTGAAAGCCGAGGCGTAAAAGAACTTCCTTTGCTGCCACTGCAATTTATTACAATTCCGGCAGTTGTTGTAGAAACCGGCATGCTTTCCGACCCCACCGAGGGAAAGAACCTGATCAGCGACAAGTATCGCAAAGCAGTTGCGCAATCGATAGCAAATGCGGTCATAGACTTTTTTAACGGCATAGTCATTAACCAGTAGGGAGAACCAAATGGGCAACACGAGAAAACCTACCCGACACAACCAGGAGAAAATACTATTTGTATTGATGGGTCTGATTGTGGTCGGCTTAATTGTTTCAGGATACTTTTTATTCGTTCGGAAAATTCTGCCGGAAATTGCTGCACAGACTAATCAACAGCTGGCACTTGCCAGTCAGGCACAACAGATCGAAAGCGGCACCAATGCACCCGCCGCCGAAGAATTCATACCACAGGAAGAGGCTCATTCTCTGAAAATTTATTTTGGTCAGAGAGGAAAAGACCTTTTAACATATGAGTTGCGAAGAGTCCGTAAGCGCACAATGCTTATAGCTCAGGCTCGCCAGATAGTAGAAACGCTTCTTGAAGGGCCAATGAGCAGCTCTCTCTATCAACCTATTCCCAAGGGTACGACTTTACGCGGAATATTCTTCAATTCAGGCACATTTATCGTGGACTTAAGCAAAGAATTCGCAAACATCGCCAACATGGGCGCAGCAGAGCAGGTCCTAGGCGTTTACTCGCTGGTTAATTCGCTGACAGAACTTGACCCACGCGCAAAAGTACGTTTTCTCATAAATGGCAGTGAGCCGGTTGGGAACAACGGGCATGTCGACATTTCACAGGCCCTGACCAGATTCGAAAACCTGGCAGACCCTAAATCATAACAAAGAAAACGCCGAAAACCCGGCGGTCTGCTACATCTGTAACAGACCGCCGGTTTTTATTTGCTTGTCAGGCGCCCCAGGTAGCGGTCGCGCAGCCGTGCTGTGAGCAGAAAACTTTTTTGCCGTTTGGCAGACCCTCTTCAGTGCCTTTTACCCATTCATACTTGCCATCAATTGGGCAGAGCGGTATACGATTACCACTTAAAAACGGGGCAAGATCTTCGATTGCAGCAGGGTACTGTTTTCGCTCGATACTGTACAATTCTGCTGTTCTGCTGAGAAGCGACGAGAATTCAAAACATTTGTTCTGCCTCGCCATTTCGCGCGAACGGCGAAAATTAGGTATAGCAATCGCGGCCAGAACGCCAATGATAGCGATAACTATCATCAGTTCCACCAAGGTAAAACCACTTTGTTGTTTTCTTTTATTCATCTCTTCTTTATTATACAATTGAAAGAAATATTTTGCAAATCATATTTTTTTGATTTATGATGTTCAGACAAGAAAACGACTTGAAGGAAAATAGCATCATGCTTAAAAAGACAATCACCTTTGCTATAATAATTTTTGCAGGCCTCAGCACGGGCTGTGTACCTGACAAATTTCAGTTTGATAAAGAATTTGGCAAATCAGGCTCAAACCGAACCGAATTTTTGAGCGCCACAGACATGGACCTCGACAGCAAAGGAAACCTTGTTATCGCCGATGCCGGCAATACACGTGTACAAGTAATTACTACCGATGGGAACTCGGTTATGGCGGCAGGTGAGCCTGGTCGCGAAGGCTACAAACTTCAGAGCATTACCGGTATCGGTGTCAATCCGCTTACCGATGACATCCTGGTCTGCGACCAGCGCGGCAACAAAGTTGTCAGATTTGACCCGGCGGGCGAACCAAATCTTCGCATTATTGAAAAGATGCGCTTCCCAATGGATGTCTGCATTGACCGCAAAGGCAACAGCTATGTAATTATGTCAAAGCAATCAGAAGTGTATAAGTATAATGCCAACGGTAAGTTTCTCAACACTCTCGGCGGCTCCGGCAAAGCTGCGATGCTCTTTCCGACTTCTATTCTGATGCACAAGGATCACTTTTTCATAACCGACTTTGGTGGTAAGCGCATAGTTAAACTGGCCATTGATGGCACCTTTGTTGCCGAATACAAAGAAAAGGGCGAATACGAAGACATTAAAGGTCCGTCTGGAATGCACATAGATAAAGACGGCAACCTCTACGTTCTAGACCTTGGCGAAGTACCAGTAGTAATCATTTCTCCCGACGGAAAACTGATCTCAAAAGTTGGCAATTTCGGCAATCAATCCGGTCAATTTCTTTATCCGACCGGTGTAATCGCCAAAAGCCCGGAAGAAATTTACGTTCTCGACAATAGCCGTAATACTGTTCTGAACTTCGTTAAAAAGCCTGAATAAGTTATATATCCAAAGGCGACGTGAACTTTACTAAAATTTTTCGCTTTACCGCATTGCTGCTAGTTTTCGGTTCGATCGGAATGTTTATTGGCTTTCTCGACTGGTTTCGCGAAATGTCCAAACCTGCTCCCGCAGGAATTCACAGCGAAATCTTCATTGAACCAGGCAGCAACACCAGACAGATCGCCACACTGCTCAAAACCCATAAAATTATTCGCAGCGCCCTGATTTTTCGTATTTATGTAAAGTTTATTGCTGTGGATCAGCGTCTTAGACCAGGTGTATACACATTCAACGGCAGTGAAACTCTTTACGAGGTGATCTTCAAACTGCTCAGAGGCATCATGCCCACGGTCCAGGTAACATTGCCTGAGGGCACCACAATTGCCAGAGCAGCAGCCATTCTTCAGGATAGCGGAATATGCAATGCACTCGAGTTCACTGAGGCAGTGTCTGACCCGCAAATACTGGGAAAAGTCTTTTCCGACTGGCAGCTCATTCCCGCTCCCGAAGGTCTGATATTCCCTGACACATACAGTTTTAACCGACCAAGCTCTGCAGCAAAAGTGGCTGAACGAATGCTACGACTAACCAGACATCAGATTGACCGTATTTTTATTGAGCCACTTCCTGCCGGCCTGAGCCAATACGAAGGCTGTATACTTGCCTCGATAATAGAGAAAGAAGCAGCTCTGACACCAGACCGTGCCCTCATAGCGTCGGTATTTTATAACCGCCTCAAACGCAATATCAAGCTAGAATCCTGCGCAACAGTTCTTTATGCTTTAGGCGGACACAAAGCCAGAGTTCTTTTCGACGATCTCAAAATAAACTCGCCCTTCAACACATACATAAACCAAGGTTTGCCACCAACCCCGATCGCGAATTTTGGAACTTCGGCAATGGCGGCGGTTGCAAATCCTGCCGAAACAGACTATCTTTACTTTGTCTCAGACGGGAATCGAGGACACAAATTTGCTCGCTCTCTCAGCGAACACAATCGGTTTCGAAATGAATTTTTCAAACAACGAAAACAAGCCAGACGGAATAATTAATGAAACATTTATCTTCTACAACTCTTACCCTGCTGATTTTTTTACTACTGCTGACCAGTGTGGCAGATGCTATCGGCAAAAACAGAATTATTTCTCTGGTGCCCTCTCAAACAGAGCTGATTTTTCATTTGGGACTCGGTGAGCAGATCGTTGGCGTCTCTGATTACTGCAATTATCCGGAGGAGGCCCGCAATATACCGAGGGTTGGCGCGATGGAGCTCAATATTGAGCGCATAATGTCACTGCGCCCAACTCTTCTGGTAGATGTAAACAGTATGCATAAAAAATATGCCATGCTGTTTTCACAACTTGGTCTGAATTACATAAATTTTACGATTAGCCGACTTGAACAGCTCCCGCAGATGGCTGAAGAACTGACAAAGATTATTGGCGAACCAGCAAAAGGGCATGAATTCGCCACTGAATGGAGACAGAAAACAGAGTCTCTCAGTCTGAAACCAAACAGTAATAAACCGAAAGTTTATTTTGAAATATGGGATACACCGATGCAGGCAGCAGGTCACAACAGTTATATCGGCGATATGATCCAGGCGGCAGGCGGGGAAAACATATTTAACGATACGATAGATTTTCCCGTGGTCAACACAGAGGCGATCCTGAGTGCCAATCCTGATGCAATAATTATCGCATACCCTTTGCCAGAACTTGTTTCGATCAAGAACAGACCCGGCTGGAAAAATCTGCGCGCAGTTAAAAGCAACCAGATATACGCCATGAATCAGGATTTATTGATTCGACCAGGCCCTCGCAATCTCGAAGCGCTTAAGCAACTCAAAGAAATTTTTGGTAACATCAAGCCTGGCAACCGGAATGGCAAATGACATGATTAAGCGAGCTTTTCTAGTTACGTTATTATTTCTTTCCGGCTGTGTCGTTCTATATTCGGCCGAAGCTGAAGAGTTGCATAAAAATCTGTGGGTCAAGCTGACCGTAGCGAGTGACACTGCTGATTTTCGCATAAACATTCCTTTTGACGGCTGTCTTTCGATCATTTCGACAGTGCCTGGACGAAAACAGCGAGATCTGCTGTGGGGGCCACGTCTGATGAAAAAGGCACATACCGCCTTCCTTTGCCAGCCGGTCGAATAATCAACCGCGCCGGGTCAGTTGAACTCTTCAACATCGAAATTATCGCTGATCAGCAGACAGGTTCACGTGGCAGCGGAGAACGCCAGTTCAACAACCCGACAGGTCTGGATATTGATCCGGTAAAAAATGAAATTCTCGTAGCCGATACCGGCAACGATCGCATTGTGCGACTTTCGGCAGATGGCAGATTCGTAGCTCAGCACGGCGGTTTTGGCCTGTCTTTTGGCAACCTCAGCGGAGAGCGAGAAGACAGCCTTGACGACCCTTATGACGTAGCAGTGGGCGGGTTTTCCAACTTTTATGTGGCTGACCACAACAATGAACGCATCTGCATCTTTGATTCTTACCGCAGCTATCGCGGCACCCTCTTTCCCAAAGACGGTGATCGCCGAAACCGGTTGAGCCGACCGCGTGGAATCAAAGTTGACAGCGAAAACAATATCTGGGTGGTCGAGGGTCGTGCTGACCGGGTGCTTAAAATATCGCCTTCAGGCGACAAACTGTTCGAAGTTGGCGGTTTTGGCTGGAGCGCGCAGCAACTAAAGGATCCAACACAGATAGACATCAGCAGTAGTGGCGGAGAGATTTATATCGCCGATCGCGGCAAGGGCAGAATTGCCATTTTCGACCGACTGGGTTCGTTTATCGGCGAAATCAGAGATCATCTCAAATCACCAACCGGAGTAGCAATAGATGCTGATGGACTGGTTTTTGTATGTGATGACCAAACAAATGAGCTTAGTCTTTACACCCCAAATGGAATACGCCTGTTGTCTCTGGACGCGAGCGTCGATAACACCAGATTTCGCCAGCCAAGTGATATTGCGCTAACCAGCACCGGAATTTTCATGGTAGACAGCGGCAATCATCGCGTATTGACTTTTAAACGAAAAAAAACCGGTAGCAGTGTAGCTTGGCAAGCAACCGATGCTGTGTTAGAATAGCGCTTACAAGAATATACAAGCAGGAGCGCAAATCATTGAATCACCGTAAACTTCGAGTATTATGCTGCCTCTTTCTGGCTCTGACGATCTTAATTACACAAACCGGCTGCAAGAAAAGATCGCAGAGGGAGTCGAAGCAGTCTGTTAAGCTCTCAGAAGCAACCAAGACCATAGCAGTCGAAGATTTACTGCCTAAAACTACGACTGTTACCGGCAAATTCACTCGTGAAGTAGCGGAAAAAGTCAGAGATGAATACATGTATGGCACGCTTGCCGGCCAGTATGGAAAATTCGACACATCTGAGAAATATTTAAGAAAAGCCCTGCGCATGGAGCCTTTGTTCGTAGATGCCTACCACAACCTTGGGCTGGCCTGTTACAAACGGGGTCGAGTCGATGAAGCCGTGGCAGCATGGCGACGTGCTCTTGAGCTGGCACCCAATTACGCAGAGACCTACTACAATCTCGCAATTTTTCTTTTCGATATGGGACGCGAAAGTGATGGCGTAAAATTGCTCAGCAAATGCGTACACTATGAACCCTTTCATCTCAAAAGCCGCTTTGCACTGGGTCGTATCGCGCAGCGCCGTGGAGAGACCAAAGATGCAATCAGACATTTCCGTGCATACCAGCAGCGTGACAAAGGCGATGTAAGAGTGTTGATTGCGCTAGGTGAGCTCTATCTGGTCGAGGGTCAGCTCGACGCATCACTTAAAGAATTTGAAACTGCAGCCAGAATTGACGATAAGAACCCACGTGTTCAGTATCAACTCGGAATAGCTTACCATCGGCGCGGCCTGCTTGACCAGGCAATACTCAATTATCGCCGCACAACTGAGCTTATGCCAAATAATGTTGATGCCTACATCAATCTTGGCGATATTTATTCTGGCCGGAGCGAGTTTGCGTCAGCCTTAGCCTCATACAATGCAGCACTGTCAGTAGAACCAGCTAACACCTACGCAGCACGCAAAGCAAAACAGGCAGAAGATAGACTTCTGGACAAATAGTTTGAGATTTCTAAAAAACAGCGAACCCAGACGAAAAAAGAACCTCAGCCCCGGCGAAAAGGTGAGGCAAGCTATCTTGAGCAGCCGACTTAAGGTCACCAAGGACGAAGTCGAGCGCCTTTTAAACAACATAGAATCAGATGTAGCAGGCATTCTTGGCGTTCCGGCCACAGCGGTAGAGTCAGACACTGAATTCGCCGGACGCGATCTAGATCTGGTATTCACAATAAATAAACAAAACATCCCACGGAAACATCAATGAAAAATGTCACAGAATCAATCACACATTGGGAATTACTCAAGATAGAAAAGCCGGCACGGTATCTTGGCGGCGAAGTTAATCAGGCAGAGATTAAAGCCAGTCCAGATCTGCGCGTATGCCTGGTTTTTCCAGATCTTTATGAGCTGGGTATGTCGAATCTTGCCATCAAAATTTTTTACGAAACGCTTAACAGTCACCCACAAATAATGGCTGAACGGGCTTTCTCACCCTGGCCTGACTTTGAAGATCTGTTACGAAAAAAAGATCTGCCACTCTATTCCCTCGAAACCGGCACACCACTGCATGATTTCGATGCAATACTGATAACATTCCCTTACGAAATGACTTTTACCAATATCCTCAATCTTCTTGATCTTGGTAAAATTGCGCTAAAATGGCGCGACCGCAGTTCTGGGCCGCTGGTTATCGGCGGTGGACCTTCTGCCTCTAATCCTTTGCCGATGGCTATGTTCATGGACGCAATATTGATTGGCGATGGGGAAGAAGCGATCGTAGAAATCTGCGAAACCCTTATAAAAGCAAAAAAGGCTGGGACAGACCGCTCAACAACGCGCAGCGAGCTTTCACAAATTCAGGGTTTGTGGGTGCCCGAGTTTGCCGCGCCGGTTAAAAGGCGTGTATTCAAAGGATTTGCAAGCAGCACGCCACCAATCCGGCCGATATTAGCAAATGTTCAGGCCATTCATGAGCGAGCACCACTTGAAATATTCAGGGGATGCATGCAGGGCTGTCGATTTTGTATCTCCGGATATTTTTATCGACCAAAACGTGAGCGCCCGGTAGAAAGCCTGATTGAATACGCAAAGCAACTGCTGCAGAATACAGGCGAAGAGGCACTAGGCCTGCTTTCTCTTTCTACATCTGATTATAGCCAGTTAAATGAATTAATTACCGCGATCGACAAGCAAAAGCTATACCCTGAACAGAAGGTTTCGATCCCATCTATGCGCATGAATGAGAGCACGTTGCAGCTGCTTGATTCAACCCCGCACATTCAGAAGGGCGGCCTGACTTTCGCCCCGGAGGCCGGCACTCAGAAACTGCGCAACGTAATCAACAAAAACATCACAGAAGACGATATCATCAGCGTTATGCAAGCCACAAACGGATCTGACTACCGAACCGTAAAACTTTATTTTATGATGGGACTGCCTTTTGAAACTGATGAAGATATCGAAGGTATTGTTGCTCTGGTTCACCGTCTTGAAGCTATTGGGCGCACCTGCCGACCACGCAAGCAGATTTCGCTGAGTCTTTCCGGCTTTGTGCCAAAACCCTTTACACCCTTTCAGTGGTCTGCTCAGGCCGATATGGCCGAATTACGCCGAAAACGCCTCATAGTCACCCGAGGCCTGGAAAGATCCAACTGCAAGATTTCGTGGCGCGAGGAATTTTTGTGTCTGCTCGAATCAGTTTTTTCACGCGGTGACGAAAAGGTCGGTGAGCTTATACTCAAGGCCTGGCAACTTGGCTGTCGCTTTGATGGCTGGGGCGAATATTTTTCTCGAGAAAAATGGGAACAGGCTTTCGCCGAAACCAAAATTGACTCTGCACAATATCTCAGAGAACGCCAGATCGCAGAAACATTGCCGTGGGATTTTATCGACTTTCAGACACCACGAGCCTATCTCGAAAAAGAATATCAGCTGGCAGCAGAAGCCGCCCAGGAGGCAAATAATGAATCAGCCAGCTGAATGTAAAACCAGAATAAATTACAGCAAAACCCTTCAGTCGCGCTACGTAGCTCATCTGGACACCATTGATGTAATCTGCAAGACCCTTCGTAGACTGCAGCTTTCCTATGCCGTCACCCAGGGGTGCCACGTCAGACCCAAAATTTCGTTCGGGCCGCCATTGCCAATTGGGCACGCAAGCTACTGCGAATATTTCGTAATCACTCTCAATCAGGAACCTGATTTAGAATGGCTTAAAGGCGCGCTAAACCGCGAATTTCCGAAAGGCATGGAAGTTATCTCGATCGAGCATCCCTGGAGCGATAAGAAATCGGGATCTGCAGGTGAGTGGGTGCAATATAAGCTGTATTTCAGGTCAGAAGAAACAGCCGGACAAGCCCGCAGTTACCTGCTCGACCCGAATTCTGCTTTTGAAGTGCTGCGAAAAGGACAGAAAAAAAGCTATGTTCTCGGAAAAGCAGTGCAAAAGGCTGAGTTGACCGAGCAAAACGGCAACTGGCTGCTAACCGTAGAATTCATACAGGGTCTTGCCGACATGCCATCAGTATCCAAGATCGTTACGGCTCTTGCCGAGCATCTGGGCAGTTCCAGAGATGATTTTTATCTACTGGAAAGAACCGCATTGAAAGAACTTTAAACAGGAGACAGACCAATTGAGTCGAAAAATATTAGTAAACATTGGCCCCTACGAATCACGGGGAGCAATTATTGAAAACGGAAAGCTCTGCGAGCTGCTTTATGAAATTCAGGACAGCGAAAAAATCGTTGGCTGCGTTTACAAGGGGCGTGTAGCAAATGTAGTGGCAGGCACACAGAGTGCGTTTGTTGATATAGGCATTCACAAGGACGCATATTTAACTCTTACCGGCGTCGACAGCGGCGAAGGCGATGATGACCTCAAGGATATCTATCGCAGTCCAATCCAGGACACACTAAAAGTCGGGCAAGACGTGGTATTACAGATTCTTAAAGAGCCGACCCCCACCAAAGGGCCACGCTCCACCATGACCATATCTTTCCCGGGGCGTTACCTGGTATTTATGCCAAAAGTTGACCACATAGGGGTTTCACGACGTATACAGCACGATCGCGAACGTGATCGCCTCAGAACTATCGGCCGAAAAATTGCGCCCAAAGGCAGCGGAGTAGTTTTTCGAACAGCTTCAGAAGGCCTTGAAGAGAATGTTCTCAAAGCAGATCTTGATCTACTGGTCAAAATGTGGAACAAGGTCGAAAAAAAGATCAACGGCGCACCTCCGCGCACTATGCTGCACCGCGATATTCCTCTGCCGATGAAGATTGCACGGGATTTCTTTTCTGATGACGTCGAAGAAATGATTATCGACTCAGAAGAGGCCTATCGCTCGATCATGGAAGACTGTGAATTTCTAACACCTTTACAGCGCGCTTCACTCGAACTTTACAAAGGCAGTGAACCTCTCTTCGATAAATTTGGCATTGAAAAAGAGATCGAGAGAGCCCTGTCACGCAAAATATGGCTGGAGTCTGGCGGTTACATTTTTATCGACAAAACCGAAGCGATGTATTGTATAGATGTTAACAGCGGTCGTTTTTCAGGCGGTTCTGATCTCGAAGAAACCGTTTTCAGGGTTAATCTTGAAGCTGCCAGAGAAATCGCCAGACAAATCAGGCTGCGCAATCTTTCGGGCATGATAATTATAGATTTTATTGACATGGAAGCGCCGTCGCACCGCTCGCAGGTGCTTAAATCTCTGCGCGAATACTTTAGAGGCGACCGCAACAAACCAAACGTTCTGGATTTTTCAGAACTCGGGCTTGTGCAAATGACCAGACGTCGCACCTCATCCAGCCTTGACGAAATTCGCAAGGAAGAATGTCCCTGCTGCCAAGGCGCTGGCAAGGTTGTTTCTTCCGGCACAGTAGCCAACACCATCCGCAAACAGTTGTCCGAAGAAGCAAAGCGCTATCAGACCGAAAAAATTACAATTAGTGCACACCGTACGGTAATTGACAGGCTGCGAGGCCGAGACAACCGGGATTTGAAAGACCTCGAACAAGCAACGCGCAGAAAACTGATTCTAAAGCCACTTAACGGGTTTGACATCGACTCCTTCAAAATTGAGCCGGTAATGGAACGTAGCAATAATAGACCTGAGAAGCCGGCGCGAAACGACAGGGCTCCCGCAAGAGGAAACAACCCGGTTCAGAAAAATATTGCCGTAGAGACAAGGCCAGAAGATGAGTCAGAAGTGGAACCAACCGAGACTGAAAAAACAATAGCAACCGAAGTTACAGATAGTTCCGACAACCAGTCGGACTGATGAAGTGTAACTGTCAGGAGGGCAAAATGAGAGTGAAATGTTCGGCACTTCTGTTTCTGATTCTGGGCATGCTTCCGTTCAGCCTGGGCGCGGTTGAGCTTAAATACAAATTCAGAACTGGCAGCACCTATGAATATGATTACACGCTGACTGAATCGTCAAAGGTGACAGCGTTCACAGTAAACTCCACCCGGAGTCCATCTAAGACCTCCAGAAAATTCACTCTGCGCGCCATCGACTTTCAGGAAGGCGCATACATTATAGATGTAGTAAGTTCAGAGGGCACATATCGGCGCTACATTCGAAGCAATGGAGCTTTGTCTGGCGCACCGGGCGAAACCGGGCGATCAGTGCCCTTTCTGCTGACATTTCCAGAAGGTGACTGGAAGGTTTCGGAACGTCATCAAGTTCAGCAAGTCCTGACAATTGGTGCCACATCAGTGCCTGTGGTATGGAATCTGCTGCTCAAATCAATCAACAGCGAGAAACAAAGCGCAGAAATACTCTTCACCCTTACCATCAAGCTGCCAGAGGACCGTATGCGCCGCAAGGAGTTCAATCTCAAGGGCCGGGCAATTTTTGACTTTGGAGAAGGCGTGCTGCAGCAGGCTGAATGGATAAGCGGCTATAGCTTCGTTCTTGCCAACCGTGAAATGGCGGTAGCACGAGATTTATGGCAGTTTGAACACCAAAACACCGGTGTTCTGACCTTGGGCACAAGTGAGGACTGAAAATATGGAAAGGATAAACAGTCGACTGCCAGTAGTTCATGCAGGAATTCTGACTGCATTGATTGTATTGCTTCTTCTCCCGATGATTGAGGTTTCGGCCCAAAATGCACGACCTTTCGATATAACTTCACGGTTTAAGTTGTGGCTACTGAATAACGAAGCCCGCGCCATGTCATCGCTGAGGTCGGATGAGGTTTTGATCGAACGGGTGACATCTCCGTTCGCTTTCATGCCGTTCGGCGCTAACTCGGTGCCCAAAGCAGAAGAACAGATCTGGGCAATCCATCACAAAATCTATGTTCTAATCGATGAAATTCAGGAAATCTACAGTGTTGCCAAACACTATGGCAGCGGCCGCTTTGGCATTCTTTTTAAACAGCACCGCCCTGAAATCTGGTCGATTATGCCTCTGCAAACAGCAATGCCAGGACTGGTCAGCGTAATTGCGGTTGATTACCGCAAGGCTTTCCACGAAGTTCTACTAAAAAGCCTGCGTCTCGACGCAAAGCGCGATCTCGATCTTTCGGGACGACTGCAGCGCGCGGCAAAAAAACTGTCTGACGAAGAATACAGACTGTTCGACTATTATCTGAGCTCGTTTTCGGCTCTTTTTCCATCTGACCCAACCGCCAGAATAATAAGCGCTTTTCTCGAAAGCGGCAGCAAAAAGCAATTCGCAGTTGGGCTGAAAGATTTTCTGCAGCCGACTTTCACCGCACCGGTTTTTAGCGATGTAACGATAGGCGCTGCACCGACTGAGCCAGAAGACCCGTTGGCAGCATTAGACAAGCTTGCCGAAATGTCTGAGGAGCCTGAGAAAGCGACATCTGAACCTTTGGAGCCAACGGGCGAAGAGGGAGATCAACCAGTTAAGCCAGTTGCACCAACAACGTTGGAGCCCCCACCCCCTGGAACTGACGACCTCTTTAAGATCTGGGATTGATGAAAAATCGTAGATATGCTCCCGATGGCGTTGCCCATTTGCGGACGCTGGCTGCGTATCTCGCGCCGAGTACAAAGACGCAAAGAATACGAGATCTCTCCCTGCGGTCGAGATGACAAATTAGTTGTCATTCCGAACGAACGTGAGGAATCTGTGTTTGTTAGTGAAATATATCCCTGCGGTCATATATAATGACAATATCCCTGCAGACAATGCCAATATTCCTGCGGCCTAGATAACATCCTTCGAGGCGTGCCGGTTCAACATGGCGGC
This sequence comes from Candidatus Rifleibacteriota bacterium, assembly GCA_018818125.1. GTDB lineage: Bacteria > Muiribacteriota > Ozemobacteria > Ozemobacterales > Ozemobacteraceae > Rifleibacterium. The sequence continues at coordinate 16,088 of JAHISQ010000048.1, read as the reverse complement.
CAGCTCATCTTTTCGGTAGGGTTTGCGAAGGCTGTCGGTGAAGCCGTATTCGGTGGGTCTAGCCATGACAGGATTTTCTGAATACCCGCTTGAAGCGTAGACCGGTATGTTGGGATACTGCTTCCGGAGTTGTACAATCGTCTCTTTGCCGCCCATGCCGCCCGGAATGGTCAGATCAAAAAATGCCCCGTCAATGGGCGTGCCTTTACTCGCGGCCTCCGCAAAAAGCCGCAAAGCTTCTTCCCCATCTTTCGCTTCGAGAATTGTATAGCCCATTTCCTTGAGTAAGTAGCCGAGAATATCCTTGATGGAAGGCTCGTCATCCATGATCAATATTCTGCCACTGCCTTTATGCGAAATCGATATTTGGGAAACGGACTGCTCGGTTTCCTGTTGCGAAGCGGGCAGGAACACATGAAACGTTGATCCTTTGCCCATCACGGATTCCACTTCGATACAGCCATCGTGTTTCTGAACAATGGCGTAGCACGTTGCCAAGCCCAATCCATGCCCTTTCTGCTTGGTCGTAAAGAATGGATCAAAGATGCGCTTGAGCAGATCAGGCTGAATACCGATTCCGGTATCGGCTATTGACAGCTTGATAAACATTCCGGCTTTGAGAAGCGGATTCTCGCCATCTTTTATGACGAAATTTTTCGCGGAGATAACGATTCTGCCACCCATGGGCATAGCATGCTGGGCATTGATCACGAGATTGTCTATTACCTGCCCGATCTGGTTCTTATCGAAATCGGCAAGCCAGAGGTCTTTATCAATGACATAATCACAGGCAACGTTGGAACCCGAAAGGGCGAACGATGCACAGTCCCTGATAAGAGAGCCTAATTCAGACTTTTTACGCTGTGGAGCTCCACCTTTGGAGAACGTGAGAAGTTGTTGGGTAAGGTCTTTGGCGCGACTGAATACGGACATTGCTTTATCGAGATACCCTGTGATCTTTGCGTCGGTCGTGCTCGCCAAGGCGAGGTCGATGTAACCGAAGATTCCGGCAAGCAAATTATTGAAGTCATGGGCGATGCCGCCGGCAAGAACACCGAGAGAGTCAAGCTTGTCCGCGCGCTGAATATCGGTAAAAAGCTTCTGCTTTTCAGTCATATCACGGAACACCAATACCACGCCAATAATTACACCGTCCTGGCCCATGATGGGTGCGCCGCTGTCACTGATAATCCGCTCCGTGCCATCTCGTGAAACGAGAAGGGTGTGATTGGCAAGTTCAATGATTCCGCCGGTCGTCAGGACTTTTTCTGCCGGATTCTCGCAAGGCAGACGAGTTCCCTCGTTGATGATGCGAAAAACCGTGGTCAGTGTTTTGCCTTGCGCTTCGCTCTGCAACCAGCCGGTAAACTTTTCAGCCACTTCATTCATAATGACGACATTGCCCTGCGTATCGGTCGTGATGACTCCGTCACCGATGCTTCGCAGAGTTACTGCCAGACGCTCTTTCTCTGCGGCAAGCGCCCTTTCCACTTGTTTGCGTTCGGTCAGGTCGCGGCAAATACTCATTATCGCTGGTTTACCCTCCCAGGAAATAAGCCGCGCAGTCACCTCGGTTGGCACTAAGGAGCCGTCCTTGCGCTGATGCTCAGTTTCAAACGTGAGACTCCCTAACTCCATCAACCGGGCAGCTCGAAATGATGCCTTCCCATATTCCGCTTTTGAGTCGACTTGTGAGGCATTCATGAGCATCATCTCTGCGTGTGTGTAGCCAAGGAGCTCACAGGCAAAGGGATTGGCTGCCAATATTCGGGTTTGCTCATCGTTGACGAAAATCGCGTCGCCGGCGCTGGCAAAAAGCAATCGATATTTCTCTTCGCTGTGCTGCAGCTCCTTTGTTCCCGCCGCCATATTATCGTATGCCTGTTGCAGTTCCTGAATTCTCCGCGTCAGGCGGGAATTCTCATCGAGCAGTTCTTGATTAGTTAGAGATGTCTCTTTCATCTGGCTCTCCTGCCATGAACAAAATCATAGTAGAAACGCATGGGAACTCAGCATCCTCAGCCTTGCGATTAAAAGCTCCCTCAAAAAAATGCCCACCTGTCCGTTGTCCAAAACTTTAAACAAAATGAATTTTACCACGTCAGCTTCTCTGAGTCATTTATAAGCTAAAACATTGCTTGCTTCCGAAACTAAAATAGCTTTCTGTTGAAACTGAAAGACAAGGGACTTTGAAAATTGCAGATGAGCACAGCTTGCAGAATCGTTCGTTGTCTGCGGCAACCCTGGAACTGACGATCTCTTTAAGACCTGGGATTGATTGGCCGAAAAAAAGACCGTATAGGCAAGCTACCTTAACGGTCTGGAAAATCAAAAATAACCACAATTAAAAGGATCGTGATCAGCGGTTGTAGTAGTCCTGGAGTTTAGGTGATGAATTGCGCAGTTTTTTGAGAGCCTTTTCTTCAACCTGACGCACGCGCTCGCGGGTAACGCCAAGAATGCGACCGATCTCTTCAAGAGACCGGGGTATACCGTCTTCCAGGCCAAATCGGAGCTTTATCACGTTCTGTTCGCGCTCGCTGAGCAGGTCAAGAACGCGGCTGATCTGGTCGCGCAGAAGCGAGTCTACGACGGCTTCTTCCGGACTGACTGCATCATCATTTGTAATATAGTTTTCGAGCGAAGTATCTTCTTTATTGCCGACAGAAATTTCGAGAGAAACAGGCTCCTGAGTAAGGCGCACAACTTCTTCGATTCTTTCGATGGGCAGGTCAACTTTTTCTGAGAGTTCTTCGATCGTCGGCTCGCGACCTTTTTCCTGAACAAAAATGCGCTGTTGTTTTCTGACCTTGTTAACGATTTCCATGATATGAACGGGAATTCGGATAACCCTTGACTGTTCCGCGAGGGCGCGGGTTATAGACTGGCGAATCCACCAGGTCGAATAGGTCGAAAACTTGTAACCAAGGGTGTAATCGAACTTGTCGATAGAACGCAGCAGACCGAGATTGCCTTCCTGAATCAGATCAAGAAAGAGCAGACCACGGTTTGTATATTTTTTGGCAATGCTGACAACCAACCGCAAATTAGCGGTAATCAGAGCGTCACGCGCGTCCTGATCGTTTTCAAGAATTCTGCGGGCAAACTCACGCTCCTGCGCATGAGTAGCCAAATGAAGCTTGGTCAGCTGCTGCAGGTACAACTTTACTGAATCGTCAAAAATAGCCTCTTCCTTACGGCGTTCACGCTCATCCTGATGATCAAGAACCACATCTTCCTCTGCGCGCTTACGATAAGGTGAAGCGACCTTAATGTCTTCGACAGCGACCTTTTTTTTGTTCTCTACGTGGTCGCCCTTGCCTTTGTTGTCGCCTGCCTTAACAGTCTTAGGCATTTTCAAGCTCCTCTTCGCAGCTAAATCTGCCGATACTGCGAAACTTTTTATAGCGTTGTTCAATCAATTCTTCTCTGCTCATACTCTTAAGTATCGGCAGATGAGCCTCAATCTGTTTGACAATTTCTTCTGCGGACCGTTGATGATTTCGATGAGCTCCTCCAAGTGGCTCAGGAAGTATGCCATCGATAATCCCAGCTTCGAGCAGGTTCGTCGCGCGTAGTTTGAGAGCGGTGGCGGCTTCTTTGGCCTTGCTTGGATCGTTCCAGAGAATAGCAGCACAGCCCTCGGCCGAAATAACCGAATACACCGAGAATTCGAACATGAAAACCCGGTCTCCTATGCCGATGGCCAGAGCACCACCACTACCGCCTTCACCAGTAATGAAGCAGATAATCGGAACTCTTACATCTGACATCTCAGCCAGATTGCGGGCAATGGCGTCGCTCTGCCCACGTTCTTCTGCACCAATTCCAGGAAATGCGCCGGGGGTGTCAATAAAGATCACGATAGGCAAACCAAAACGCTCAGCGGTTTTCATCATGCGCAGGGCCTTGCGGTAGCCTTCTGGGTGCGGCATGCCAAAGTTTCGGTAAATATTTTCGTCGGTATCATGACCCTTCTGATGACCGATAAACATTACTTTATGACTGCCAATGCGCCCAAGTCCGGAAACCAGGGCCGGATCATCGCCAAAAAGTCGGTCACCGTGCAGCTCAACAAATTCATCGCCACATAACAGTTTAATCAGATCAAGAGTCGAAGGACGGTTGATGTGGCGAGCCACCAGCGCAATCTGCCATGGTTCGAGACTGCCATAAACTTCGACCTTGAGCGCCTCAACCTTTTCGGTAATCGTCTGGATTTCGCGTGACAGATCGACCTTACCGGACTCAGAAATAATCTGCAGTTCTTTTATGCGCGATTCAAGTTCAGTGATTGATTTTTCGAATTCAAATTCTTTTGCCATGTTAACTCCAGACTCAAGCAGCCAAATAACGAAGGATTCTTGCTACAACCGATTTAAGCACGCGACGATGAGTAACGCAATCGATCATACCATGTTCGAGCAGAAACTCGGCACGCTGAAAGCCTTCTGGCAGTTTCTGACGTATTGTCTGTTCAATAACTCTCGGACCAGCAAAGCCGATCAGCGCTCCAGGCTCGGCAATATTTACATCGCCTAGACTGGCAAAGCTGGCTGATACTCCACCGGTAGTCGGATCAGTCATAACAGAAATGTAGGGCACGGACACCCTGTTCAGGCGCTTGATTGCGGCAGAAGTCTTACCCATCTGCATCAGGGAGTATATTCCCTCCTGCATGCGGGCACCGCCACTGGCCGAAACAATAATTACAGGTAACTTTTCGCTGGCGCCGATTTCAAGAATACGAGTCAGTTTCTCACCAACGACCGACCCCATACTGCCCCCCATGAACTCAAAATTCATAACGCCAAGCATAATCGGAACACCCTCAACTGATGCGCGTCCAGTCGAAACCGCTTCATTGACGTCAGTTTTTGCAATCGACTCTTTGAGACGATCAACATAGCTCTTCGAATCAACAAAATTGAGCGGATCTATCGAACGGATTTCGCGATTAACCTCAACAAATGAGTTATCGTCGCTGAGCAGAGCTATTCTGTCCCAAAGGGGCATGCGTAAATGTTGATCACACTTACTGCACAAATAAAGATTTTTGGCGAGATCCTTAATCAGCAGAACCTCTCCACATCGTGTACATTTTTTCCAGAGATCTGATGGAACATCCCGTCTGGGACGGGTAAGTTTGTCAAACCATCCCATGGTTTACCACCGCCAATAAAGTTTTATCTGAGTCATACGCTCAGTTTATACCAGATTTAACCAGTCAATTCAAGTAGCCGCAACAATCAGACAAAGGTAAAAAAAAAACTGCCACCCCCGATTGGAGGCGGCAGCTCTGGAGATTGGCAGATAGATCAGTTAAACGGGTCAGTTTTTATAGTCTCCTTGCGACTCTTATGTACAGTGCCAGACTCATCTTTGCCCTCAAGGAATATAAGATATGAGGTGTTGGCCTGCAGACCGACCACTTCACTATTGTAAGAAGTTATGGGCTTGCCGTCGCCGAGAGCCTTCTGATCTGCAAGAGTATTATCCTCTGGCCTTACAAAATAGACAATGCAGACAGCAGGGGTATCAAGATCAAACTTGATTTTCACCTTAAATGAACCATCTTTCTGAATCGACAGGTTCTTAAAGAATGCTTCTATCGGCTCCTCATCTACTGGTGTAGTAGAGTCGGCGGTAGAAGTGATCGCTTCGAGAGTCGTAAAACTTAGAATACCAAACGCTGTTGATGAGGTTTTGTTGCCACTCTTATCAGTGCAGATAATTTCATAGGTGTATATGGTCTGAGCAAGAAGTCCAGTCAAGTCATACTTGTGACTGGTCTTGTAAGTCATGCTGACCGGAAATTCCAGGCGATCGCCAGTCTGAGTTCTAAGTACAATGCGACTCAGACATACTTCATCAGTATTCCAGCTTATGGTAGCCTTGACGTCAGAAACTGAAGTCGTGACTCCGGCAATGATCGGAGGAATATTGTCACCAAAACCAGGTAGACCATTGGTGCCATGGCACAGATAACACAGACTGCTGTCTGTATAATTGTGATCAGGATTACGCGTAGTGTCATTGTGACAACTAAGACAGGAAGCCTGTTGCCACCCTGGATGCATATTGTCGAGGAGAGGGGCGTTATCATGACCGTCAATGGTACCAGTCCCGTCGGGAATGCTTATAATTGGCGAGGTGATGGCACCCGGATTCTGGGTCGAGCCATCTACCGGCAGACCGCCAATTGGATTGGTGGTCTGGTATGCGCCGAGCGGGTTCAGGTTGCCATTAGAACTCGACGAGCTTGAAGAACAGCCGGCTGAAAGGAAGACAGCTGCCGTAAAAAATAGAAGCAGAAGCCATGAATTTTCATGTAGGCGTCGGTAAGACTTCATACTGATATGTAACCTCCAGAAATTGAGCTGATATAAGATGCTCTCTCGTTGTATCGACACTTTTAACCCTGCAGATTAGACGTGATTTAAAAACAGGCTCGAAAGGCTTCCAGAAAAAGCATGGTTGGAAATGACGCATTTTTTTTGATCATCAGCACTGAAGTCCAGCAAAATTTTATGGCCAATCTATATTTTTTTGCAAAATTTATTCAGAATTAAGCGAAAGCTGCCGAAAGAGTTGAAGATTTTACATCGCCATCTTATTCTCAGGACAGTTATGAAATTAATCAGCAAAGCGTTTGCCTGTGCAGTCACACTAATACTTTCCGGCCTCTACACGCTGGTTGCGTATCCTCTGTATATCTGCAGAAACCTGGGCTATCATTTCAGATCGCCATCTGTATTGTTATATGCCTCGATATTCTTCATTGTTGATCGTTATACCAAGCTTCTGGTGGTTAACCATTCACATCTTCTGCCTGCCAAGATTGTCGACAGTTTTTTTACGCTGACCTATGTTAAGAACCCGGGCGTTGCCTTTGGCTGGTTTCCGGACTGGCGCCTGCCACCAATTATCATGGCACTTACCATGATAATTATCATTGGCTATTACAGCCTCAAGCTGCCAGAAGAAGAACGATTGACCCGCTGGGCTCTGGCTCTGCTGGTAGGCGGTGCGATTGGCAACCTTTATGATCGCATTGTTTACGGCTTTGTCGTTGACTTTTTCCTCTTTCACTTTGGCCCTCTAGATTTTCCGGTTTTCAATGTCGCCGACATTGCGATTGACCTTGGTGTATTTATGCTGTTTGTGGACATATTTTTTCTCAGTCCAGATGATGAAGAGGAAAACAGCAGCGACGGGCTGGCACCAACTTCGGCCTGACCAGGCATGTATCCAATACTATTTTCAACCCCATGGTTCAATGTTTACAGCTATGGCCTGTTGATAGCGCTTGGCTACACTCTTGGGACAGTAATAATCCTTAGAGAAGCACACCGCGAGAACCTTAGCGTCGAAGCAGTCTTCGACATGATGCTATTTCAGCTGATCATTGGCATTTTCGGATCACGACTGCTGTTCGTTCTTGAATACACTCCGGAAAGGCTCAACTTAAGTAACTTTTTTGCATTAGAACAGGGCGGATTAACGTTTTATGGCGCAGTCATCAGCAGCATTATTTTTGACCTGCTTTACCTCAAGTATCGCAAATTGCCATTCTGGAAAGTAATGGACTGTGTCAGCTTTGGCTTGCCTGCAGGCATAGCACTGGCAAGACTAGGTTGTCTTCTAAATGGTTGTTGTTACGGCACCAGCTGTGAATATCCATGGGCAATGAATTTTCCAGCGGCAGGCTCAGTAAAATGCCACCCGACTCAGATTTATGAGTCGATAGGAGCGCTTCTAATATGGTTATTACTAAGCAAACTGCGACCTTATCGACGCAACTATGGCGAAATCTTTCTAGCTTACATTGCATCTTACGGTCTGATCAGATTTTTGATCGAGTTTTTCAGAGCCGAAAATCCGGTAGTGATGGCAGGCCTGACCATGGCTCAGATCATTGGTATTTTGATGGTAGGGGCCAGCTTGATTGCATGGCAAAGGATCTCTGCCAGTAGAAATCTTCGGATTATGCCAGAATTGCTGAAGCCAGATCATGATTAACGGCATTCATTTCAAGCTACCTTTTTACTCTTACGGGATTCTGGTTCTCATAGCATTTTTGGCTGGAATATGGCTGTTCAGACGCAATGCTCTCAAACTGAAGCTGAGTCCCCCCAGCCTTCTAGATCTTTCGCTGATCACAACTATTTCAGGCTTGCTGGGCGCGCGAATTGCCTATATATTGCTTTTCCCCGAGCAGTTCAACACATTACGCGACTATCTCGCTATCCATGAAGGTGGGTTGGTTTTTTATGGAGCGTTGATTGCAGTAACAGCAGCTTTAGCAGTGTATTGCCAGATCGTGGGTTACAGCTTCAGACAGTTGAGTGATCTTGTGGCACCGTCAGCAGCACTTGGACACGCCATCGGGCGACTCGGCTGCCTGAACAATCATTGCTGTTATGGCGCCCCGGTCACTTTTTTAAAAATATACCGACTGCCAGCTGATCCGCCCGGGTTGTACAGACACCCGACACAGATTTACGAGAGTATGTTTCTAGTTATGCTTATGTTTTTACTCAATCACATATTGAGAAAATGTTACGTCGGGAATTCCGCTAAAAGCGGCTTGATAGCAGGATTTTACCTGGCATCATACTCTTTCTTCCGTTTTCTGTTAGAATTCATTCGTGACGATGAGCGCGGCGGTTTTTATACTGCTCTTAATTTATCGCCTTCACAGATTACGGCGATCATTTTGCTGTTGTGTTCGACAGCCTTCATGGCTTATGCTGTAAGATATCCTATCGCTAACCGGGGAAAAACCGATGAACAAAGTTGAAGAATGGTGTGTCGAAAATGACCTTGCCGGCCTGCGCCTCGATCAGGCCACCAATCAGAAATACAAGGAAATTTCGCGCACCCTCGCCCAGGAAATGATAAAGAATGGCGAAATCTTGCTTAACGGCGAATTAGTTAAGCCTGGGCTAAAGCTCAAGGGTGGCGAAGTCATCAGCGTAACGATGCGCAGCGAAGAAATAGAAAACAAAATTGCTGCCACCACGCTTGATTTTAAAATTCTATTTGAAGACAAGTATATAATTGCCATTGATAAGCCTGCCGGTTTGGTTGTTCATCCCGGAGCCGGCAAAGAAAAAACCACGGTCGTATCTGGGCTTCTCAGTCATACAAAGCTCAGCCCGATTGGTGCCCCTACCCGCCCTGGCATCGTGCATCGCCTTGACAAGGAAACCAGCGGTGTCATGGTGCTCGCCAAAACGCGCGAGGCACACCGTCGACTTTCCGAAGCTTTTTCGGGACGAGAACTCGAAAAAGAGTATCTGGCAATAATTCAAGGGCACATAGTAAACCGCAAGGGTCGCATCGAAGTTGCTGTTGAGCGCGACAAGGTCCATCGCAAGCGTATGAAGGCAACTTCAGCCGATAAAGGCCGCATGGCAATAACTACGTTTGAAGTTGTCGAATACCTTGAAGGAGCAACTCTGATAAAAGTTAAAATCATGACTGGTCGCACACATCAGATTCGCGTACATATGGCATATACCGGGCACCCGTTGCTTGGTGACATAACCTACGGTGGCAAGCGGCTGCCAGGGCAAACAAAACATTTTCTGCACAGCAGTCGGCTGGAGTTTCAGCACCCGATAACCGGCGTAAAAGTTGAGCTGCAGTCGCCAATTCCCGAACGCTTCAATGAAATGCTACTTGAGTTGCGCAATACCAACAAAGCAACTTAAAAGTTGTCATGTTATCTTCCTCTGTCGATAAATATGCAGAGTATTGATAATTTTTTAAGGTAAAATGATGAGAATAACAGCTGAATCTTTTCGACCTGGCACCCGCCAGGGCAATTTTGCGCTTTATGCCATCGTGTTTCTTTTCGTTGGTGTCATTCTGTCTCTCTTCATTTTTTTCCCGCAGTTTTTGAATATGCAATCCGGCATTTACAATATTTCGTGCCGCGAGATCCGGGTTAAAATAAGAGCTGCAGTCGAAGAATACAATGTTACCAATACAAAAAGCATTATCGAGCCCGGGAAGAGAATAGACCTCGACACACTCAAGGAAAAAGGATTTCTGTCAGAAATTCGACTCTGCCCTGAAAAAGGCGAATATAGATTCGATGAGATGGGAAATGTCTACTGCACAGTTCACATTGCCGAAGAAAATAAATATGCTGCCGAAAAAAAATGACCCTGCTTACGGAGGAACCATGAGCAAGCAAAGACGAAGAACATACCTGATAAAAACTGGGCTACAGCTTAGATATATGGGCATAATCATCTCTACCATGCTGTTGGTAGCGTTTGGTGTGGGCTGGACAATCTACCATACTTCCTGGAGCCAAATCGCCAACACCCAGGATTTGACCATAGATAAACTGGCCGGTATTTTTGATGCGGTTAATACGACTCTGGTACGCTGGATATTTGTTTTTGTCTTTGCCATAGCCATTCTATCGATTTTCGTCTCACATAAAATTGCCGGGCCGGTGTATCGTCTCGAAGAGACGACCAGAGTAATAGCATCGGGCGATCTTACCTGCAAGATACATCTGCGCCACGGCGACGAGTTGCAGGATCTTCAGGAAGCATTTAACAAGATGTCTGAGTCGTTGTGCCGAATGGTAGCTAAGGACCGCGAAATCATAGATAAGCTAATCGCTACTGGTGAGCGTTTACGCGAGACTATCGAGAAAAAGAATCTCGACCAAAAGGCTGTCGAAGCTATAAACAGCGATCTTTATAGCGTAATTGAAGAATTGCGAATGATTACCAGTGACTTCAAAATAGACGAGAACGATACCAGTTTTTCTGCAACCGTAGAAGAAACTGACTCCGAACAAATAGCCTAAGCCACCAGTTAAAAAATTCGCGTACCGTTGTAAAGTATTCTATGCAGACTGCCGATTATACGTCTGCTATGCGCAAACGTAATTATCTCACCAGCTTTGTATTGTTAACTATTGTCGCCATCTTTCTGAATGGTGCCAGTGTGCGACGCAGCGTTGAAAGATCGGCGAAAGATCCTTTACCCAAAGGCCTCCCCAACTATGACGCAATGTTTGCCGATGGCAAATTGCGAATCGCTGTTTTCTGGGGCTGGGATCACCCGCGCGACACGATAATGGGTTCATTTCCTGCTTTTGAAACTCTCAATGGCAAACATCTGTATTATAAGGGCAGACCAGTGCTCATCGAGATCGGCATGATCACACAGATAAACGAGCAACCAAAGCAGATTTTCAAAACAGCGCTAGAAGACCCGACTATCGACATAGTAATTTATTCTGGGCACGCTCGCTACGGCACGGGCATGGCCTTTGAATCAATGTATGACATTTTCAAGTGCGGCAACGGTGACCTCATAGAAGACCGCCATGTAAAACCGTTCCAGGTTTTCAAAGCAACCTCAGAGGATCTTGACACAACGACTTTTCCACAGAGTTACAAAATAATTATGCTTAACTGCTGTGATTCTCAGGGACACTTCAGGCAGAGCTGGGCACGCAGATTCAAGGAATGTGGCGCACCGATCGACCTTTTAACCGTCGAGTTTCCAGTTTTCAACCTGTATGATCATCGCCGGGTGCTCAATCTGTTACGTGATTTTCTGGGGTTTGCCGACTGGAAAACAGTCAAAAGTAATTACGAATCAGAAGCACATAAACGGCAGAACCGGCTGATCATCGATCCTGTGCATAACGCTGACGGATCATAGTTCACCATAGACGAAGCTTATTTGCCTCGACCTGTCCGTGAGACACAAAAAAACCGCATAGTTTACTGAAAAGTCAGTTTGTTGTTGTTGAAGCGCGATGTTTTTTGCTGTACACTTGGCAACGGTATGCAAATTCAACAACGCCTGATAACCTTAACCTTTGCTCTACTGCTTCTGCTTTTTTGCGGAACAGTTTCATACCGCTTAGTAGAGGGCGACCACTGGACTCTTCTCGACGGTTTGTTCATGACTGTTATCACTCTTTTCACCGTTGGATATTCTGAGGTTCACACGCTCTCGTCGGGCGGGCGCATGCTCACAATCACTCTGATTTTGTTGGGTGTAGGCTTTATGGCTTATGCCGCTTCGACAATTGCACAAATGCTGTTTGAAGGTAAACTTCGCGAAATTTGGGGGCTTAAGAAAATGCGCAAGCAGATTAACGAACTGAAAAATCATTACATAGTGTGTGGTGCCGGCAAAACTGCGCAGGAGATCATCAAGAGTCTCAATGCAAACGCCCCTGATCAGTTTGTCGTTATCGACATAGATCGCAGTCGCATCGAAAAACTGCAGCAGGACAACATATTTGCAATCGAAGGCGACGCCACTTCTGACGCTGTGCTTATCGAAGCCGGCATTGAGCGGGCCGCCGGACTGGCAGTAACGTTGCCGACCGATGCGGATAACCTGTTTGTAACTCTTTCGGCAAAAGGCTTTAAAAGTGACCTCTTTGTTGTAGCCAAGGCAGAAAAAATCGACAGTATTGCCAAGCTGCGCAAAGCTGGTGCCAGCAAGGTAGTTTCCCCTAACATTATTGCAGGAGCGCGCATGGCCTCCATGCTTTACCGGCCAACTGTAGTAGACTTCATGGACGCGGCCCTGGCTGGCGACAGCAAGGCGATGATGATGGAGGAATTCAGAATTCAGAATAATTCGTATCTCGACGGCAAAGCGCTCAAGGACGCAGAAATCAGGCAGCGGTCTGGCGCAATCATAGTATCAGTGCGGCGGGAAAGCGAGACTATAGTCAACCCGCTGCCAAGTCTTGTCTTCAAATCCTGCGACATACTCGTGGTTCTTGGCACCAGCGAGCAGATTAAAAATTTTCTACCTTTAACAACCGTTAAATAATCGGGCTTTGGGAGGGCATCATGAAATTTAGATTCTTTCTGATGATTTTACTGGTATGCGCAACAGCAGCCACACTTTTTGCAGGTAGTCCGCAGGATCTACAGCAAATACGCGCACACAGGAATGTTGCACAAACGCAAATGATCAATCAGGCTGCTAACCTGGAAACAATGGCATCGAGGGCAGATATTCTGCAACTTGCAAACACTTCGGAGAACCCTGATTTCGCGAAATCAAGCGAAAAGCCTGTAATTACCAGTCTCAAAACGGTTAAAACACTGGTTCCATATGAAGATCTTTACAAGGTTCTGCAACAAGACATTGGCAAATACTTCATCATACCGATCGAAGAATTTGAAAAGCTAAGAGAAACTAAGGAAGCCTGGCTTGCCTCTATGACCAAGCCGATTATTTCCCCGCCGCCATTGCTTTATCAAATCAATTCAGCGCGCATCAGTGGACAGATTGAAGAAAATTTTGCCAGGCTCAACGTTGTTTTCAAGCTTGAAACTTTTACTGAAGACTGGCACGAAATTCCTTTAATGTGGGGCAGTCTTGCAGTATCTGCGGTCAGACTGAACGACACGCTTACCACTCTCAAAACCAGTTGGATCGACGCACATACTCGACAGGTACAGTTTGGCAAAATCAGCCGCCAAAGCAACATGATGAACATTTATCCGGCTGCAACTGCTGGCAGCGACAATCTCAGCCAGAACAACTGGAAAGACACAATGTTCTCGCTACCAATTCATGGCAAAGGCAGTCACGAATGCCAGATTTCTTTTGTCGTGCCAATACAGAATATCGACGATCTGTTCACGCTTCAGTTCAACATGACACGCATTCCGCTGACCTTTATGGAACTGCAGACAAAGGATTTTATACTCTCAATCGACAGCACCAGCTTCAGAGACTTCAGCGTTGTTGACAAGCCTCAGATGCAGGGCTGTACATTTATCGGCTGGCTCGGCGCCAACAGTGACATTTCGGTCAAATGGCGCCGTCGCGTTCTGCATACCGCAGTAATAACTCCAGAGCCGGCTCCAGAGCAGACGCCAGAGCCAGGCACAATGAATCCGGATACCGCGGTATTGGACCAGGTTCCTGTTCAGCCAGACAAAGTCATTGTTCAGGAGCAACCATTGATTTACGCCCGTTCGAACACCTTGGTAACTCTTGGTGAAACGGCCATATATACATACAAGATCTTTGACTTCAGCATCAGCAAAGCCCCGGTAACTAATTTTTACTTCAGCATTCCAGAGAAGGTGGAAATCGTTTCTGTAACCGGTGACCGCCAGATCAACCAGCGAATGCTGCTTGATGGTGGCCAGAGAAGGCTTCAGGTCGAATTTCAGGCAGGTCGCGAAGACAGCTGTCGGATCGAAATCACTTATGAAGCCCCGGTCGATATGACCAGCACCTCGATTGGCATTCCAGAAGTAATCCCGCTGCACGTAGAACGGGAACTCGGCACAATTGCGATTGAAGCACTTACTTCGATTGAAGTCCAGCCAGGCAACGACGATGAAACACCTTTACACAAAGGGGTATTTTCGATAGACCCGCAGGAAGCGCCACTTCCACTCAAGAGTCGCGCCACTATGCCTCTTTTGCTGGCCTATCGTCACAATACGAGCCCTACCGGCATACTACTGGCGGTAAAGCGTTACCTTGATGTTCCACAACAGACGGTTGTGGCCGATAGCTTAGAAGTAAAGACCACATTTACCACCAATAAAACGAGCAACTCTCTGCTCAACCTTATTATTCGCAACAACAACAAGCAATATCTGCAATTACAGCTGGCTTCTGGATCAGAAATCATCTCAGCTTTCAGGGGCGGTCAACCGGTTAAACTGGTAGCAGGAAAAAGTGACGGCAAAGTGCAGATTCCTCTCGAAATGAGTCAAACCGTAGGTGAAACTGTTGAACAAAATCTGCAGATTCTCCTCAAAAATCCGGTTGACGAGATCAAATGGCGCGGCAGCCTAAAATTTGAGCCACCGCTGGTTGATATACCTATATCGCGCTTCTCATGGTATGTATATGCGCCGGAAGACTACCAGCTGTTTGACTTTTCAGGCACGGTTAAGGATTCTCGACCACGCAAAGACCCTTTCTTCTTCAGAGGCTTCATGGTTCTGCTAAAGTTGACATGGAATCTTATAAACAGCCCTGACACTCTTTTTGCGGTCGGCTTTTTTGTAATTCTGATTATGCTGATCGTATCAAGAAAGCTTCTGTTTGCGATTCTAAAGGGAATCTGGGGATTTGTCTGCGCAATTTTTGCAATGCTCTTTCTCGGCAAGGGCTTCAGGCTTTTTGAAATCATGATAGTAGTTGCCATTATTGCGGTTCTGGCGGCTATTGCCACACCAAACTTCCGCAAGGCACGGGAACAGGCGCGAGACAAAGCCTGTATGGCCAACATGCGCGTGCTTATGGGTGCAGTTGAAATGTATAACATGGATAGCACGCAAATGATGAATCAACTCAATGTTGACCGACTGGTGCAGGGCAAGTATCTTAAGAGCAAGGTGGTTCCACCGGAGCCAGGATGTCGCTATCTCACGGCCGGCGATCTGTCAGCAGACGGTGTAATATACTGTCAACTTCACGGAGACATCGACGGCCGCAGTAATGATGAGCTCAAGAAAGGTGTTCCATCAGCACCGTCAGGATATCTTGATGCCAATACGATGGTACAAAGTGAATCAGTAATGAATGGGCCAACGAGTAAGAGTAAAGCGGACTCGTCATTGGATCTGGCTCAAGCTCCAAATCAAAGTCAAGCTCAAGTTGGAGGAAAAGGCGGGTTCGGAAGCGCCAAAACCCATGGTATGACACCGATCAAAAGCAAATTTGTCATGACCAAAAACTATTACATGCTTGAGCGCGATCTGGTCATCAGCGATGTGGCCAGCAGTGGCATACTGATTGCGAACTCGACCAGTCCAATGATTGAAGTATCCTATCTGCATGCTACGATCGTAAAATCAGCTGAAATAGTAGCATTTATACTGGCGCTGCTCAGTGGGCTCTATTTTGTATCTGGCGCTTTTCTAAAATATCCTGGCAAAATAACTTTCGCCGCTGTGATAATCATTCTACTTTCGATTATAGACACCAAGCTTGGCTCGATTGGCGACAGCGCCAATACCGGCCTGTGGATAGCACTGGGCGGTGCCTTCGTCTGGAAAATCTTCTGGATTATCAGTAAACTCGATCTGCTCAAGGGAAGCGAT
>JAHISQ010000003.1 GCA_018818125.1 Candidatus Rifleibacteriota bacterium | reverse complement strand
CGGCATCGGCATGGGCGTGTTCATGGTGCTGCTCAATCTCTATCTGCGCGCCATCGGCTTTTCTGAAGAAATGATCGGACGACTACTCGCCTTTCAATCACTGTGTGCTGCCATTGCCTCAATTCCCATGGGCTGGCTGGCCGACCGCACTACCCGACGCACCACTTATCTTCTCGGCATCACACTTCTTGGCGCGGGCTTTACAACCCTGGCCAGCTCACGCGAAATCAATTACCTGATCGCCGCAGTAGTTCTTGCCGGCATCGGCAATGGCGCGATCATGGTTTCGGTTCAGCCCTACCTGCAGGAAAACAGCCGCCGCAAACAGCGCCCTTACATATTCAGCGTCAGCTTCACACTTATGTGGGTTACCAGCATTCTGGCCGGATTTATGGCCGGCTGGCTGCCAAGACTGTTTAAATTTATCAACCCGGCTCTCGCTGAAATAGAAGCTGATCGACTGCAATATTCGCTATGGATAGGTGTTTTTTTCATATTTCTTGCACTGATTCCAGCACAAAGCATGTCAATCAACTCCCGTTCCAGGAAAAAAGAGTCCGCCCAGCCAGATGTTAAAACGAGCAACAGCGGGAAAAGTCCCTGGAGTCTAATTGCACGGTTCAGCCTCTGCAATGCGCTTATTGGCTTAGGCGCCGGCATGATCGTGCCTTATTTCAACCTCTATTTTCGCGACTGGGTTGGCGCTTCCATACCGCAGATCGGCATGGTTTTCGCGATGGGGCAGTTCGGTACCGCACTGGGATCGATAAGTTCGCCATTTATTGCCAAACGCATCGGACTGGTCAAGGGCGTGGCTTTTTCACAACTGTGCTCATTGCCGTTTATGATGCTCATGGCATTGCAACACGAACTTTGGCTTTGCTCGCTATGCTTTATTTTCAGAGGCGCCTTCATGAACATGTGTATTCCAATGCGCCAGGAACTCATGATGGAAATCATACCTGAGCAACACCGCGCCCGCGCGTCAGCCGCAGACAGCATGTCATGGAATCTGTCATGGGCAGTCGCAATGTTCTTTTCAGGCGGAATCATTCGGGACTGGGGCTATGAAACCTCGTTATACATCGCTTTTGCCTGTTATCTTGCCTCGGCATCGCTATATTTTTACCTTTTCCGCTCCTGGGAAAAACGAAAACGCCCAGAAACAGCTATCAGCAAGCCAGCTAATATCAGCTAATCTGCTTAAAAACAGAGTCGAGCTGATTTTCACCCTTAACCTTGATTGGCTCTAGCTTTTCAAGAGTCCGGCGGGCAAGAAAATCTCACAGTTCAGGAAAAAGCGTCAGCAACACCATCAGGTTCGACTCCAGCAATCACTGCAAGAAAAGCTTTGCCATAGCGGTCGCGCTTGGCATCACCGACACCCTTGATCTGGCGCAAAGAGTCTGCATCTGCGGGCTTTAGCGCTGACATTGAAATCAATACAGAATCCGCAAACACCATGTAGGGCGGAATGCTGAGCTTGCGTGCCAGCAGCAGACGCAGGCGACGCAGATTGGAAAACAGTGTTTCTTCGGGGCCAACTGGCAGCACAGTCGATGATTTTCGCCCCTTCTTTTTTGCAGTTCTGATGACCGGGTGGCCAAGACGAGCTGTCTCTGTGCCTTTGCAAACACTCAGTCCTGACTCAGTTACCCGCAAAAGCGGGTATTCGCCTTCGGTTACCGCAAGGTGCCCCTGCACTATGAGCTGGTCAATCCAGGCGCGCACAGCTTTTTCAGGAGTGCCCTTTAACAGACCAAACACGCGCAGGTTATCATGTCCATTCGCCATAATGCGCTCATCATCTGCCCCGAGCAGAAGTTTTGTTACGTAGACAGCACCAAACCGACTTTCGGTGCGATATACTGCGCTGATAATCTTCTGAGCTGTCAATTGCGCTTCTTCGGTCGGCAATGCCTGAGTTTCGCCGAGGCAAACATCGCAGGCGCCACATTCAACACTTTGAGCAGGCTCGACGGCATCGGCCGGATAGGGCTTGCCAAAGTGC
This sequence comes from Candidatus Rifleibacteriota bacterium, assembly GCA_018818125.1. Lineage (GTDB taxonomy): Bacteria > Muiribacteriota > Ozemobacteria > Ozemobacterales > Ozemobacteraceae > Rifleibacterium. The sequence continues at coordinate 12,277 of JAHISQ010000003.1, read as the reverse complement.
TCAGATAGCAGGCGATGGCGGCAGACCGGCGAAATTGCGTAACGCCCTATTTCGCTGAGCTGGCGTTCAATAACCCGTCGGCGGGCTGGCGAAATGCCCTCTTCACGAAATGAAAGTGCTTTATGAGTAATAAGATCACCGACCGAGAAAAACAGTATGCATTCGGCAGGCTCACCGTCGCGGCCGGCACGACCTGATTCCTGCTGATAGTGCTCAATAGAGCGCGGAGTGTTGGCATGAATCACGTAACGCACGTTCGAGCGGTCGATACCCATGCCAAACGCGATAGTCGCGACAATCACGTCCAGGCGCTCGTGAACGAAGTCGTCCTGAGCTTTTGCCCGCTGGGCGGCACTCAGACCGGCATGATAAGAAGCGCATGAAACCCCGGCACGCGCCAGTGTCTTGACCAGCCGATCGACTTCTTTCCGGGTCTGAGCGTAAACGATACCGCCTTCGCCGTGGTGCTGCCGGATTGCTTCGAGAACCTGATGCCCCTGATCATAACGCGGGAACGACCGGTAAATAAGATTCGGGCGGTCAGGATGGCCGATCAGAGCAACCTGATTGCGCAATCCAAGCTGAGTGCTGATATCCTGCTGAACCTGTGGTGTTGCGGTTGCCGTGAGTGCAATACGTGGAACACCATCAAAGCCGGCAAAAAGAGGGCCTAGCTGGCGATATTCCGGCCTGAACTCGTGGCCCCAGTGTGAAACGCAGTGAGCCTCATCTACCGCAAACAGGCCAACACGAGGTCTGATCAAATCAAGAATTCCGCCGGCAACAAGCCGTTCAGGGCTTACATAAAGAAGATTCAGGGTTCCATTGTTGAGTTCGGCGAAAACGCGGCGACGCTCGGACTCGCGCGCCTGAGAATGCAACGCGCCGGCCTTCAATCCCATTTCATTAACAGCAGCAACCTGATCATCCATCAGTGCGATCAGCGGGGAAACAACAAGAACCAGACCAATTCCGCATGCCGCTGGCAACTGGTAACAAAGACTCTTGCCGCCACCGGTAGGCATGACAATAAGCCCATCCCGCCCGGAAAGAACGGCTTCAACCGCCTGTTTCTGCAAAGGACGAAAGGTTTTGTAACCCCAGTATTTTTCGAGCGCTTCTTGTGGGCTTAACTTCTGCATAAATGATTAATACCAGCTTTTACCTGATCTAGCAAGGAGCCCACAGCATTTCCTCTGGTTGAAACTTTGCCAGAACACTAAGTTTCAACTGCTCTACGAGCAAGTTCTACTGCAAGCTGCTTTTCATGTTGAATGATTTGAACTCCCTGCTGCTCAAAAGCTTCCTGTGAACTTGCCACAAAAAGAACTCTCAGATCTGAACGCAGAGCTTTGGCTTCGCGGATCACCTGCCGGGCACCAATTAAACCAGATTCTTCCACAATCAGCAGGTTGGCGCAACCTATTTTGGCAAGAGAAAGCATTTCGGCCTTTTCCGGTTCACCCAGAATCACTGCCATTCCCTGGCCCGCGAATCGTAAAAAACTCTGATAATCAGGCTCTATAATCACAAAAGGCTTATTCTGCTGCTTCAGCTCAACCGCAAGATACTCGCTCAGTCTACTGCCACCGCAGACTACTACATGATTCACCAGCCCATGCTCAGAAAAATTAATACTTTCTACCTCTGGCTCCGGCCTGATTCTTTTGAACCAGTTGTAAACTGGACTTGCAAAAGCAGCTGTCAGAGGCCCGATTATCATCGACACAATTACAACATTGAGCATGATCTGATACTCAAAATTGCTGATCGCATTAAAAATCAGCGCGTTTCTTGCCAGTACAAAAGCAATTTCCGAAATTGGCACCATACCAAGCATCATAGCCAGAGGTATTATTCTGCGATAACCGTAACCATGTGCCACAAGTGCCAGCACCAACCCTTTTCCGCCAGCAAACAGGGCTACCAGGGCAAAGATCAGCAAAAAGTTACTGGCAACAAATGCAGGAGAACACAGCATGCCAATTGACGCAAAAAAGAGCAGACCAAAAAGATCACGCAGAGGCACCATCTCAGACAGGGCCTTTTTCCCAAAATCTGATTCGCTGAGCACAAGACCGGCAATAAAAGCACCAAAAGCCGTCGACAGACCAAACAGATGAGAAACATAACCCACGCCCAGTCCAATAGAAATGGTTGCGAGCATGAACAGTTCGGGGGAACGCAAGCTGGCGATTTTCTTCAGAAGCCGTGGAATCAGCAATTCAGCCAGTGCCCAGATCAGTATAAGAAATAGAAATGAACTCACAATAGGCAAAATAATAGAAGAAACGGTAAGATTACCCTTGCTCAAGCTTACCAGCAAGATCAGCAGCGGTATCACCAGAAGATCCTGCATTATTGAAACACCCATCATGACTCTGCCAGAGAGTGTCCCTTTAAGATTGCGTGATTTAAGAGTTCTAAGAATTAGTGCCGAGCTTGAAGAAACAACGGCGCCGCCAAACCACAGCGCCGCCAGCAGGTTCCAGCCCAGATACCATGCGATACCGGCACCATAAATGAATGTAATCAGAACCTGTATCGACGTGCCCAGTATTGTAATTCGCCAGATTGGCCTGAGGTCCCGCAAAGAAAATTCCATGCCAAGCGAAAAAAGCAGCAGTGAAGCACCTATATCAGCGAGATGCTCAATATTACTTATCTCTGAAACTTTTACTATTCCAGCGTTCGGGCCAAGCAATATACCTATAAAAATATAGCCGACTACCAGCGGTTGCTTTAAAGCGCGAGCCAGCAGCCCACCAATAAAGCCGCCCAGAATAATCAAAATCAGGTCAGTAGCTATATTAGACATATAAACACCTGAGCTCTATATCAACAAGATTTTGGGCGAGAGTTGCTGTCTATGATGAGGCTATTTAAGATAGGCAAGAATAAGGTCGCGGGTTGCCTTGAGTCCTTTTATATGAGTACGTTCATTGCCGTGCGAGGCAGAAACGCCGGGGCCAATCAGACCGACTCTGATATCATAACCAGCGCGCAGCGCAGCCGAGCCATCTGAGCCGTAGAAAGGAAAAACATCGAGCTTGTATGGCAGTTTTTCTTTGCGGGCCAGCTCAGCCAGGCGTATGCGCAGTTGATAATCATAGGGGCCGCTTGAATCTTTTACACAGATTGATACTGACTGCTCGTTGCCGGCTACGCCATCGCCGACTACACCCATATCAACAACCAGCAGCTCTTTTACCGAATCCGGAATGCCAGCGCAAGCGCCGTGTCCAACTTCTTCGTAATTCGAGAAGAAAAACATGACCGGAATCTTTTTGAGAGCGGTTGCACCAAGAGTCAGAAAGGCATCGATCATGGCTGCACAACCAGCCTTGTCATCAAGAAAGTGACTTTTGACAAAGCCGGTATCGGTATATTCAAAGCCCGCATCAAAAGCGATAAAATCACCGACCTGAATACCGAGCTTCTCGGTATCTTTTGCGCTGTTTACTTCGGCATCAAGCCTGACATGCATGGTCTCATCGCTTCGCGGCGACTCTCCAGCCTTGTTATTAACATGCGCAGCCGGGTTGTTAAGCACCAGAGCGCCAGAAACAACACGCCCCTTTTCGGTAAAAACCCGCACAGTGCGCCCTTCGAAGGCCTGTAAAACCGGGCCGCCAAGTTTGGTAAAACTCAGATTACCGTCAGGACGGATCTTTTTAACCATCAGGCCAAGCGTGTCGATATGGCCAGCCACAGTGATTTCCGGGCACTGGTGATTTCCGACTATTAACGCACCCTTGTTGGTATAGTGACTCTTTATTCCCGCCGTCTTGGCTACTTTTGCAACATATTCAAGCACTGCGGCAGTAAAGCCAGTGGGAGAATAAATTTCTGACAATTCACGTAAAACCTTGATCATTCTTTCTTCGCTCTGTGTTTTTCTGGCCATGCTAAGCTCACTTTCTTGTCTGCGGGTTCAGAGATAATAGCTTTCTGGCTAAAGACTAAGTGATATTGAAGTTGAAATCAAGTCTGATAAATAACCTTATGCATCAAGCTTTTAATTCGATAAGCAATCAAATTTCCAGCAACTTTGTATCGGAAAAGTAACAGATCCCCACCATCATGCAATTGAGAGACGATGAGAAACTCTTTCATATCACGCTTTAGAGTCCTATCCTTGACACCTGAATTTTTGTGCCTATATTGCACGTGGAAACATAGAAGGCAGCAAGGAGCAAAATCGTGAAACAAACGAAACAAGCGGGAAACTCACCACTGTATTGCCTTCTGATGATTACGATAGTTTTTATTGTTTCATCAATGTATGAACCAATGGTCGGCGAACTCCTTGATCATAGCTATCGTGCACAGGTTAAAATGCAGCTTGCCGGTTTGAAAACAGCGCTTATTTCTTACAACGACGATTTACACCACTTTCCCTTTACTGGAATTGACGCCGCAGCCCCAGAAGCCTATGCTGCCGCCTGGCAGTTGATGACAACCGATAAGTCTGACCAGAACATACTCAAAGACGCCAGGGTTCCTGTCTGTTCGGATGGGTGGGAGCGGCTGGGAATGTCACCAAAAGTCCTCGCAGCTAAGTGGCGGGGGCCCTATATCAATTTAGACTCCAACGCATTTGTAGACAAGTGGGGTAATCCGATAGCCTATTACTGCCTCGACGACGGAAAATTTCTCAAAATATTTCTCCATTCAGCTGGCGAAGACCGTGAATTCGACATGGAACGCCCTGAGTTGAGTTCTTTCGCCAAAGTTCTTGAACTTAAGCAGAGTTTTAGCTGGCAGCATGCCTTTCAAATCTTCCCACGAAATGCGCTTGACGCTCACCGAACATCTTACAACGGAGATGATCTGCTTCTTGAAGTTGCTAAGATCCCGAAAAACAAACTTAAAACCTGCGCAAAAACACCTGCAGAAGCTGAAAACAATCTCAGAATGTGACTATCAGCGACTACTTCTCAGAGACTCTATGATGCTCTAATAAAGAAGTGGCAGCATCTCGCACATGAAGCGGACTGAGCATTGCGGCTCCGATTTTACCCTTCATTGTGTTGCCCTTGATCCGGTCAAGATTCTGACTATCGGAAGCAGTCAGTCGTGCTATTGCTTCATCAGTGAGCCGGTTGAACTCAAGCACGCTGGCGTCAAATCGGCGATAATACATGTCGATCTGCGTGCTGGCGTGGCAATTGCGACAGCTTTCCTGCATAGTAAGGCGTTTTTCTCCCCACTCTTCGCGATGTTCACTGCGCTTTACCGCCAGATACCAGGACAGGCGCTCACCGGGGTTATGTGTTGCTGAAGCCGTTTCATTGGCAGGAGCGAGATGACAGACAAAACAGTCAGGCCGCTTAAGTGGTTCATTAATCGGCTTGAAGCCTGTTTTATTCAGATCTACATCGGCGGCCGTCATGCTCCAGTCGTTGCCATGGCGAGAGGCTTTCCAGGATTCATAAGCCGGTCCTGTATCGCCACGATGGCACTTGCCACAGGTTTCGGGACTACGCGCCCGCGCCATCGAGTCATCGTGATGACTATGGCAGGCAGCGCAATTGCCACGACTGCCATCAGTGTTGACTCTGCCAATTCCGTGATTTGGCCAGGTGTTATCAAGCGGTCGACCACGTTGCATGCGCAGATCGTTACCATGACAAATGGCACAGCTCTGTTCAAAAAGGGCGGGCGACTGGGTTCGTAATGGAACTTCACTAATGGTATCAAAAGCCATCGCATGCTTCGAAGATGCAAACGATTCATACTGAGCTGGGTGGCATTCAGCGCAGGTTCTCGGCGAGACCGGCAAATGCACGGAAAAGCTGAAATGCCCGTTTTTAGCAGAGGGATCTGCCGGATCAGCCTTATGGCATTCGTAACACCCCACCCCATGCTTTGCGTGTGTGCTGTTTTCCCAGACCTCTACCAGCTTGATCTGGCGGGGGCCATGACATGCGAGACAGCGCGCAGTTTCGTCAGAAGTCTGCGCAGTTGTAGTCATCTTCACCTGTGCTGGCAATGCCAGCGCTACCACTGCAAACAGCCCACACAACAAACAGATTCTGCTTATACAAGACTTCATAAACTGGTGCTTTTTACTCACAATTTCATGAAAAATCAAACGGGTCAGTCAGTATTCTATCAGAGGCGAGCCCTTTGGCAACAAGAACTTTTGTCACCGCCTGCATCATCGGGCTCGGCCCACAGACAAAAGCAACCGCCTCAGAAACGCCCGTGAGCGTCTGCTGTTCGAGCAGCTCGTGAATCAGGCCGCGACTCCCCACCCAACCCTCTTCGAGCATCGGATTAGACAGCGCCGGCAGATATTTGAAACTGGCATAACGCTGTGCCAGTTCGTGAAAATACTTTTCACAATAAAGGTTTTTGCGACTGCGTGCACCATGAAAAAGCCATACCGGCTGGGGAAAGTTAAGTTCGCGCAACTTTTCGAGAATTGCACGCAGCGGTGCCAACCCAACCCCGCCGGCAACCAGAATTATAGGACAATTTGCCTGTTCATCGGTCAAATACATTTCGCCAAAAGGCCCGCTCACTTCGATCTGGTCACCAGGCTGCAACTGATGAAGATAGTTGCTCACCAGTCCACCAGAGATTCGCTGTATATCGAGCGAGAAACTCTTTTTTGTGCTGGCTGATGACGAAATCGAATAGGCGCGCAAAACCCTTTCCCAAGGCATCTGATAAAATATCTGTATGTATTGGCCAGGCTTGAAATCAAGTTCACCATCATCTTCAATGTTGAACTGCAGAGTTTTGATCTCCTCAGCCACGACCTGCGCGCTTTCGAGCCGGGCCCACAGGAACTTCGCCGCCAACAATCCTGCCGGAACCTCAACTTCAATGTTCTGGCGCACCTTAACCTGACAAGCAAGCCTTGCCAGCGACTGCAAACGCTGGGGTTCGAGTATTATCGTTTCCATTGGAGTCACCGAACTGCCGCCAGCAATAACCTTTATCTCACAGCGTCCACAGGTGCCCTTACCGCCGCAGGCCGCAGGCAGAAAAATGCCTGCTTCTGCCAAAGCCGGCAACAGGCTTTGCCCACACCCGACTTTACGCGCAGATTCTTTGTTAACAACCAGATCAGCATCGCCGCTCTGCCGCAGCAATTGCCCCGAGAAGGCCACCAGAGCGCAGAGTATCAGCACAAATGCGTTGATTATAAGGATCACCAGCAATGCCTGCATCAGAAACCTCCGCTCATCAGTTCGCTCACTCCCGAAAAAGCGAGGGCGATCACAGCGGCGATAAGCATGGTAATACCGGTTTTGCCAAGATGCACCGGAACTGCATCAATATTTATGCGCCGGCGCACCGATGCGATGATGCAGATAACCAGACACCAGCCCATACCACTGCCGGCGGCAAAAACCAGCGACTGAATCAGAGAATACTCACGCAGCACAGCAAACATTGAAACCCCTAAAATCGCGCAATTTACGGTTATAAGGGGCAAGAATATACCAAAAACCTCATAGATTGACGGAAAAAACCGATCGAGGAACAGCTCCAGCAACTGCACGGTAGCTGCAATGATCAGCACAAAGAACAGCAACTGCAGATATTCGAGCTCCATCGGCTGCAACAACAGATGGTATATCGCCCAGTTTGCTGCGGTTGTGATCAGCATCACCAGGCTTACCGTAAGACCCATGTTGAACGAAGCTTTAAGGTCAGCAGAAATCGAGATCAGCGGGCAGATTCCGAGAAAATAGTAGAGCGCAACATTCTCTGATATTGCAGCGCTGAACAACAGAGTCAACAGCGGGATCTGAATGGCATTTTCCATCAGCTATCCCTCCTGACTATTGATCTGAGCCAATTCACTGCAAACAGCAGGGCGGCAAAGACTATAAAAGCGCCGGGCGGCGAGTTAAACACACGACACGGAATGTAAAAATCAGGTGCTACATGCAGGCCCCACAGGGTGCCATTGCCGAGGAATTCTCGAATTGAAGCGATCGAAAGCAGAACTGCGGCATAGCCCAGAGCGACTCCCAGTGCATCAAAAAAGGCTTCAAGCGGCCGATGAGAAACAGCAAAGGCTTCAAGTCGCCCCATGACCACACAGTTCGTAACGATAAGACCGACATAGGGTCCCAGCGCCCGTGCCACTTCAGGAAAAAGCGCTTTAAGCAGCTGTTCAACCGCGATTACCGCGGTTACAATGATCAGCATATAAGAAAGCAGGCGAAAGCGAAATGGAATGTAATAGCGCAAAGCCGCGACGCAGACAGAGCTGAAGATGGTTGTAATGCCAACCATTACCGCCATAAAAAAGGCATTTTCGACCTTGAGTGTAACCGCCAGCGTCGAACACAGCCCAAGAGCGAGAATAAACACCGGGTTGTTCGGGATCAGGCCTTCCCAGAGGATGCGCAGATACTTCATGGTCTGGCCTCCTTGCCGGCAGCAGGCGGCGCGGCAGAAGCAATCTTTTCAATCTGCCCTAAAGCGCGATTGATAACGGTTTCGACGGCACGCGAAGTAATTGTCGCGCCTGAGATGGCGTCGAACTGATTGCCCTTAACTCTTATTGCCTTCATTTCAACGCCTGAACCGGCATCCATGTCGTCAAACTGCTCATAAAAGGCTTCTTCACCAATGCGGTCACCGAGACCGGCGGTTTCATTCTGTTCGATTACTCGCATACCGATGATTCGGCGATGCATGTGGTCATAAGCAAAAAGCAGCGCGAGCTCGGCCCACATGCCGGCGCCACGCGCCTGACACAGCCAGACGTTGCTTCGGCTGAGGCTCTGCCAAAGCTGAATGCGGCCACGAGTGCGCGAAACGAAATGCTCATTGAAGGCAGCAACTGCTGCAACTGGCTCTTCTGGCAGCTCAAGCTTACAAATCTGGCCGGCAGAAGTTATCGCAACCATGCTCAGATCGGCACGCGAACCGACTCCAGCCCGGGCTACCAGCAACAGAACCGCGCAGACAGTTGCCAGAACCAGCATGAATTTTATTTCGTCGCGGAAGCCGACAGTTTTGCCGCTCATGCTGATGTCACCTTTCTGCCGGGCAGCAGATCGCAGAGCAGGGGCGAGAGAACCTGCATAAGCAGAAGGGCAAAAACCGGGCCGAGCGGATTTTCTGATTTAACAGTAAACAGAAGCACCAGGACAGCAAACAACAGAGCAGAAATTATCTGTTCTCCAGTTTTTTTGGGCAGCGTATGATAATCGGCAACAGCAGCTAAAGTCAGCGAAGGAACAAGACCCAGCAGCAGAGGGTGCAGCGGCGAAAAAGCAACCAGACCCCAGTGTTTGGCCAGAGCGGCAAAAGCCATCACGCTCAGACAAGCAGTCAACCACCAGATGCGGCGGCGCGCGAAAACCAGCGCCAGCACCCCGGAAAGCAGCAGCAGAGGGAAGGTAAAAACGCTGCCCGGCAAGGCCGGCAGTTTGCCGGCTGTGCCAGCAGAAGCAAGTTCTTCTGCTGGCACAGCCGCATAAAAGAACCACAGTGGACGCGTGGGAGGCACTCCCGCGGTCCAGAGGCGATAACCAGAATAAGGTTGCTGCAAAGGCTTTGAGGCACTCAAACTCGCGGTAGAATTGTAACCAACCAGCAGCAGAATAACTGCAACCGCAACCGGATTGAAAAAATGCCGTCTGAACCCACCAAAACTAGTAATACTGATCAGGTAAGTCAGAATCAGAATAAAGGGAATAAGTTGCAAAGCCAGCCCCAACGGGCAAAACAGTGGGAATAACAGGAACAGTGACCAGCAGAACGGCATCTCGGCCGCCTTCTGATCGTCACCGGCCGGCTGCATTACCAGAGCCACAAGCCAGCAGCAGACACCGGTCGCCAAGCTCAGGCTGGCAGCAGCAGCAAACTTCTGCCCGAACCTTCCCCACACTGCAAAATAAAGTGGCAGCAACACCAGCAAAAGAAGCCAGTCTGCTCCACCAAGGTTGTAATACCCAGCACCCTGCTTGTTCACTTCACCCGCCTGCATAAAATTGTAAGCAATTTTACCACACAATTTCCATTATTGTGGCCTAAGCTCATCACAGGCTGTTAGAAAATCTTACACGCCATCACGCCAAGGTTTTACCAGCTCGCCGCAACAGACTACTTACCTGCAGAATCTATTGGAAACCGGATTTGAAAGATATTCCAGGTATCATTTCTTCTTTTCAATTCAATTGTTCCACCATGCTTCTCAATTGCGTAACTGGCGAGGCAAAGGCCAACTCCCAAATGCCCGTCTTTTTGACTCATACCAACGAAAAGCTTCTTTAGAATATCCTCGTCAATCGGGGCACCAGTATTTCCAACTTCAATAACAACTCCTGAACCTGTTCTATACGCTTGCAGCAGAACTTTGGCGGCTTCTTCGTTTCCATAAGGAGAGGCAGCTTCAACTGCATTCTTCATGATATTGAGCAATGCATCCGACAAAAGTCTGGACTGACACATCATCTCCTTATCGCTCAAGGCAACTTGCCGACTGATCAGCACATCTCTGCTTTGCGCAAGGCGCCAGGCTGCCTTAAAAACATATTGAAGAATCAGTTCCAAGTTAGCAGGCTGCTTTTTCTTACTTTCAGAACCCACAAAGATTTGGGAATAACTCTCGGTAATTTTCGAGAGCTGACTTGTTACTTCACACAGCTCTTTAATTGATTCGTCTTTGCTCATGGTTGATTCGCCGGCAAGATCAGACAAAACGATATTGATGATCTGCAGATGATTGTTGAGTTCGTGAACCAGAGCCACCGCGAACAATTCTATGTTGTCTGGAGGCAGAAACCTTTCGTCGCTGTCTTCTCCCACAGAAGATCCGCCGTCCTCTGCAGCCTTGACCCGCCTTATCAGCTTTTCATTCCAGCCCTTCACCGTATTGGATATAGACTCAAGCCAATTGTTTCTTTCCTCAAGCTCCGCAAGTAAACTGGTGTTTTGCCTCTTCTGCTTGATCACATGAAACAAGCGCTTTAGGACTTTCTGCATCTTTTCATAATCCATTGTCTTTGGCAGATAACTGTAAACGCCCAGTTCAACAGCATCAAGATTAGACTCTGTATCGGGGTAGGCAGTCATCATAATGATTTCTGTATCCGGCTTGATCTCTTTTACACGCCTTAGAGTCTGAAGACCTTCATTATCTGTAGGAAAACGCTTATCCAGAAGGGCCAGGTGAATATCATAATTCAAAACTGCCTTAATTGCATTTTCAGGAGTGTTAACGCTATAAAGGTTTACATCTTCACTCGCCAGCAGATCTTCAAGTATCTCGCAAAATCTGGGCTCGTCATCAGCAATCAAAACATTGAATCTGGTATCTGGTGTCATTTATGCCATCCTTTCAAATCTGATCATTGTCTCGTATGTTGGCAGCTTTATCATAGCTGTTGTGCCCTGGTCTGGCATGGAACTCAGGGCCAGACAGCCCTTGTGTTCCTTAATAATGCCCTGCGCAATTGTCAGACCAAGCCCATTTCCATTGCCTGCTTTTGTTGAAAAAAACGGGTCGAAAATATGTTCGATTAAGCCCTGTGACATTCCCACGCCATTGTCGGTCACTTCAATTTGTATAATTCTGGCACCTGCCTCAAAAACAGGTGGCAACTTGGAGATATCGTGCAAATGAAACTTTCGAAAGTTCATAAGAATGCTTCTGGGCGGATCACTTGCGCGCCGGGTTAACTGATCTTCAGATAAAACATCAGAAGGTAAAAGCTCTCGGCAAAACACCTTTACTGCAATTTCTCCGCCCACATTCATGGCATCAACTGCGTTGTCAAAAAGGTTGATAAAAACCTGAACCATTTTATTTACATCACAATATACTGGCGGCAAGCCTTCTTCTGCAGATTTTATAATATCAACCCTTCTGGTTTGAGTCTTAAGTCGAAAAAGCTCAATTGCTTTGCTGATCACATCTGCAATCTCAGCCTTCTGAAAATTAGTAACCGTAGGCTTGGCGAGAGTCAGAAATTCATGAACAAAAGAAGAAGCCCGGCTTACTGCTTCATTGATAAAGCCCAGATGCTTCTCCACAATTACGCCATTATGTTCACTCTCAGCTTTTTTAATAACACTCACAGAAGCCCTTATCATGGCCAAAGGAGTGTTCAATTCGTGCGAGATACCTGCGGCCATCTGCCCGATCATTTTAAGTTTTTCAGCATGAATAAGCTTGGTCTCAAGAAATCTGACTTCGCGAATATCCTGAAAAACGTAGACATAACCAGAAACAACACCCTCACGGCTTTTCAATCTTACAGCAGAAAGACTCACAGGCACAAGATCACAGCTATCT
>JAHISQ010000047.1 GCA_018818125.1 Candidatus Rifleibacteriota bacterium | reverse complement strand
TAGGGCACTTTTTCAAGGCACAATTTTACCGATATATTTTCTTGTATTCAGCCCCGCAATTCATCGGCCGGGCTGGTTCAACAATTGGATAAGATCGTGGCTACGCACGATCTATCCTTATTCGTTAGGCGTCATTATCTATCAAGTATTTTTTTATTCCGCACCATAAAATGCCCTTACAGCATTTTTCTATCGGATCAAGATCAACATCGTTCATTTTCATTTCAAGTCTATCTAGATTATAACCATTCTTTAGTAGACCAAAAGTAGATTTATTTCTAATTGCATGAGTAGGGCAGCCATAAATGCAACGCAGACACAGGACACAATCTCTTCCAAATACTATTTTACCATTGGTTTCCTTTATATTTTCTCTTGAGCAATTTTGAATACACCATTTGCATTTACAACATGTGTCAGTAATGTAAAAACGTTTTGAGTATTTGAGTAAATATCTTTCATATGCATTGGAGCGAGTAGAAAATGCTTTGCTTTTTTTTCTTATTTGATTCCTACATTTTTTTTGTAAAACTATTTCTTTTCCATACTTCTCAATCTTAGAAGGTAAAATTTTCAGGAGCCACATAGCAGCATGGTCATTTGTATACATAAATACATTTGAAGGCATAACCATCATTCTTTCATAAAATACATTATATCCTTTTTTTTCAAGTTCATTAATGCAGTTTACACGACTACTTGTATTGGGCCATACTTCACCTCCTCCAGATATTGAGAAAATGGCTATTGATCTACCATCCCCCATAGGTAACTCATTTATCCATTCAAATACAGGTTTTGGTGCATCCATTTCATGAACAGAGTATAAAAGCATTAGGCAACTATATTCATTCCATTTTGCAGCAAGTTCGGAAGCATTGTTCCTTTTATATTTTGTATCGAGTGAATGTATTAAGACGTTATAGCCAAGCTTCAAAAAATAATCATTGAATTGAAATGCAATTCGTTTTGTTCCACCAGTACCTGAGAAATAAGCTATACACATTGTCTGTTTCATATTTTCCTATTTTCAGTGTTAATGCGCGAAGCGTCCGCCTAACAACCGGTTGAGCGGGCGAAGTGAAGCTTTGTCCGCTCGAACCGACTTGTTAACCGGTTTATCCGGCTCTCTAAAACATTTATCCGACGATGTCATTAAATCCATCATCTGCTTACAAATTAACGCATGCTGCGACAAATTGTCCATGATGATCCGGCCTTATTTTCCTCGCCTATGCGATTGTTAGAATCACTCCGTTTTGATCGAATTTTTATCATTTGTTGTCTTAATATGGCCAAAATCTGCCTTTATTTGCCCTTATTTTTTTTTACCGCGCCATCTTCGGGTTTCATTACCTTAAAATCCCCGCGCCCCACCGCTGGAGCACAGGGCTTGCGGAGGCGGTTTCTTTCTCTGATTATGAACATTATCTGCCTTTACTGTCTTTATTATTGAGCAGTCTCTTTTCCATTTCTTCCAGTTCTTTCAAATCTTCTTCATCCGCTTTTTTTGCTTCCTCAATTTTTCGTTTTTTATCGAATTCTTCATATCGCTCTTCAGCAATCTTTTTAGCTACTTCCGCTTTTACTGTTCCTGCATGAGTGAGCAGTTCTTCTTCATTATGCCTTAGAAAGGCATCAAGCTTGTCAGACCATTCTGCCATGGTCACCGTTCTTCTTTTTCGGGCCTGTCTTTCTGCATAATCGAGATACATTGTGACGATCTCGTTTAAATCCTTTATCTCTTCTTCATTCAGGTAATTTTTGGCAATTGAAACATCATATTTACGGACAATGGAGCCACGCCATGAGGTCAGTCCCATGTTTGGTTTGTCAGGATTACTCCGTGATTCAATAAGTTCTGCGGCAGTTTTACCAGCAATAGCCCAGAGCATTTTATTCTGCACTTTTTTAAAGAAGAGCTGCGCCGCCTCTGAAGTTTTGTCGTAATCAATTGCGGTGGCATAGATATCCCTGATTTTCTGGTAAAATCTTTTTTCGGAAGCACGGATATCGCGAATACGTTCAAGCCATTCATCAAAATAGTCCCACTGTTCGGATTGTTTGAGCCGCTCATCATCCATGGCAAAACCCTTGATGATATACTCTTTCAGAATTGCCGTCGCCCAGATTCTGAACTGGGTAGCCCGTTTGGAGTTTACCCGGTAGCCTACGGCTATAATGGCATCAAGATTATAGTATCTGGTCTCTTTTGTTTGGGTTTTACCCTCAATAGCGCCGTGTTGAGTGGTATGTTCCAAAATGGAACTAACCACTTGTTCATCCAACTCGCCGCTTTCAAAGATGTTTTTCAGATGCTTTGTAATAGCCGGTCTCTGAACATCAAAAAGTTCAGCCATCTTTTTTTGTGTCAGCCAGATGGTTTCATTTTGGAAAATGGTATCTATTTTGACTGTGCCATCATCGGTTTTATAGAGGATGATTTCTGATTGGTTTAATGGCTGTGTCATGATTCAATCTCCAGGTTTATATATCGAGATCGCCATATTCTATCTTCCTGATTGAACCGACTTGTTAACCGGTTTTCGCCTCTCTAAAACATTTATCCGAAGATGAGCTTCTATCCATCGTCTGCTTACAAATTAACTCATGTTGCGACAAATTGTCCATGGATTTTGGCAGAAACATTTAGATGTCCGCTCAAAGGCAGTTAAGGCTCGCATATTTCCGTAAAATCACAAAGATTATTCGGCGCAATTTTTTGTATGACCGGAAACTCCTGGGCAAGCTGAGCAGATGTGCCTAGGAATGCCTTGATATCTTCCTGAAGGCTTCCTGCCCGGATGAGCAATCCAGACCGGGGGCTGTTATTGCCATTCATACTTTTGGCGATCTTCTGGCATTCCATCCTCATTGCCATATTTTGGTGACGGATGGTTGCTTTCATGGTGATAATGACTTCACTCGAGCATTATCATTCGATTGGGATAAGCTTGAGGAGCTCTTTAAGAAAAAAGTCTTCCGAATGCTGGTGAAAGAGGGCCGAATCACGGAGGAGCTTGTAGAGAAGATTGGAACATGGAATCACTATGGCTTTCATGTGTTTTGCGGCGAGGCTATTGAGCCAGACAATCAGTCTTCTATGGAGAACCTGGCCCGATACATCATTCGGGCTTCCTTATCCCAGGAACGGATGATCTACCTTGAAGAGGCTGGAAAGATTATCTATCAAACGAAGGATGGCTCTGCAAAGAAAGAATTTTCTGCTCTCGAATGGCTTGCGAATATCTGTTCCCACATTCCAAACCCCGGCGAACACACGATTCGCTACTACGGTTTCTACAGTAGTGTTGCTCGTGGGAAACGAAAAAAACTGGCTGGCGATTCAGCGGCTATAACGATCCATGAACCTCTGACAAGCAAGAAAGAGTTTCGAAAGAACTGGGCCCGTTTATTCCAAAAAATCTACGAAGTTGACCCACTTTTGTGCCCGAAATGCAGCGGGGAAATGCGAATCATCGCCTTTATCGAAGAGCAAGCGTCATCGAAAAGATTCTGAAGCACCTCGGGCTATGGTTGGTAAATCCCCGGTCCCCACCTCGAAAGCCTGCATCAAGGCTCTGGGAGGATCTTCCGGAACACATCCCGCCAGCGGATGGTTTCTTCCCAGATCCGGATTACTCGTGGGATCAATACTTATAGAGAAAACGCGGTCTCAATATTTTGAAATGAGCGTGTGCGGGAAGAGTTTGTCTCAAAACACCTGAAGGTGCCATTTCAGCAAGGTTTTTCTCTGAAAGATTGCCAATTTTCCAGCAGGTGGCTATCTCGAAAGAAAAAAAACGAAAGTGGTCAGGCAATTTATCTCAGAATCTGGCATAAGACCTCCTTGACTTAAAAAAATGGCTTGTGATATCGTTCAGTCACAAAAGGAAATTCATATCCAATGGTCAAGGTGTTGCGGGGGTTGTTGCTGGCTTATGCCGTGGTCTTAATCATTGGCGGATTTATGCTCATTTTCGGGGTTGTTGGTTTTAAGAGCTTTCTTCCTGAGATGAAAACCTATGGCGGGTCAATGATACCGGATTTTGGTAATCTTTTTCTCTTTCCGGTTTACTTCCTGGCAGAATTATTCGAAAAAACTGCTGGTCTTTTTTTTATTGCCCTTGGAATCTGTAAGATCTACCAGAAGGATTTTCTTGATAATTATGCAATATTGTTTGGACTGATTCCCGTTGTAATAAGTGTTGCTGATGTGGGGCACAATCCTTATCTGCCAATCAAGCTGGGACTGATTTTCTTGGTGTTAATTCTGGTGCCGGTACTTATTTCAAGAGTTGTGAAACTGACCTGATCGGTTTTTGTGACATATCAAAGGGTTCTGAAGTAATTTTATACTTTGCTTCACAGTAGATTTTTATCGTGATAGACTCTTCAAAACATTAAACCTTGGTTGCCACAAAACATGGATAAGCAGCTTGTTGAAGCATTAAAAAACAAGCATATAAAACCATAAACCAGATTTTTTTTATCTTTCAAGAAGGGGTTCCCTGAGCGCTTACCAAAAAACAACTATTAGCTTAAAGCCTTTTCCGAACTCATTTTGTCTAAAGGCTGCAATCAGACCATAAGCTGCAATTCTCAAAGCGGCCTGGGAAGCCACGGTTCCAAGATTCCACGGAGGATCAACAGCCCCTGAAATAGATATGGGATATTGAAAAACCCTCTGGAATGTGTTTTAGTAAGAGTTACTACACGCTTAACTAAATCACCCAAAGGGTTTTCAATGAAAAATATATCATCTCCGCTCCTTCCTTTCAAGCTTACTTCAACCGACGATAAAATTACGTCCAATGCTGGCCTTGGTTTATTTGGCGAATTTCTTCATTCCCAGCGGTTTTCAGCGCTAATTAACGAAAATATCATGGGGTTTACTAGCAATCACAGCTATAAACCCTCTGAGTTTGTTGTTCCGCTGCTGCTAATGCAGCATGGCGGTGGCCGTTATCTCGAAGACGTTCGTGAAATTGCCAACGACGAGGCTCTTCTTAAGCTTTTGGGAATCACTGCGGTTCCCAGCAGTAGCGCCATTGGTTACTACGTCTCTCGGACAGCAGGGCCAGAATGTAATGAACTTTATCGAAACCATGCTGTAAATGGTAGTATAAATTCCCTGCGATCGCGGAAGGGTAAATTCCCTGTGAAGTCGGAAGTTGGTTTTCCCTGTTTTGGCAGAACCATTTACTGACAGAGAAAAAAATTTCCTTTAAGGTGTCGGACACAGAGTCCGCTCCTTAAAGGAAACACAATGATTAAACTAATTATGTATCAACAGGTAAAAAAATACAAGGACGCAGGTTGCACATGGCGGGAGATAGCTTCCAGAACAGGTCTGGATGTTAAGACCGCCAAGAAATATGCTAAGATGACATTCGAGGAATACGAAGAGTACTACGCCTCGTTTCATCAGCGGGTTAAGTGTTTTGACTCGTATGAGGTAGAAATCATCGACCTTTTCAAGGACTCAGACTCATCGAAGGTTTCGGCTTCTGCGCTTTACGACCACCTGGAAGAGCGCCATGGCGATCTTCCAGCATCAGAACGAAGTTTTCGAAGTTACTTCGCTCATCTTCGTGCTTCGGGCAAATTACAGCAGGATCATCAGCGTCTTTATGAACCTGTAGAACCGCTGCCTATGGGCAGACAGATGCAGCTGGATTTTGGTGAGTATCGCATGAAAGACGGTCAGAAATACTATATCCTGGCTGCTATTCTTTCGGCGAGTCGTTGCCGTTATGTGAAGCTGTTTAACCGGCCTCTGACGACCAGAGATTTAATCGAGAGTCTTTGTGACTGCTTCACCTATTATGGCGGCATGCCTCACGAAATCTGCATCGACCAGGATCATCTCATGGTCGTAGATGAGAACAAGGGTGACGTGATTCTCACCCGAGACTTCCAGCAATATCGTGATGAAATGGGTTTTGATCTGTATGTCTGCCGCAAGGCCGATCCTGAAAGCAAAGGCAAGGTTGAAAACCTGGTTAAATTCGTCAGGCGTTCGTTCTTCTCAACCCGCAGCTTTTCAGATCTTCAGGAGGCTCGTGAAAGACTCGGCAAATGGCTGGTTCGCCGGGCGAATGGAAAGAAGTGCGCAGCAACCGGCAGAAAGCCTTGTGAGCACCTCGAAGAAGAGCGCAGTTATCTGAAGCCAGTGAGAAATTCTATCTTTGCCGTTGCTGATAAAAGCCAGCGGGAGCCGCGCAAAGTCGATAAGCTTGGTCAGGTGTCGGTAAGAGGCGCGAAGCTACGTCTGCCGTCGGAATATGCATCAAGGACCGTGTCGGTTTTTATCAGCGCTGATGAGGTACACGTCTTCGACCCTTTGAACAACGAAACTATTGCTGTTTACTCGCTTAAGACCGGGTTGTCCAGAGCACCAATCGTAAGACAAAAGAGCTTGCGGCAGGGTCGCTATGACGATCTGAAAAAGACGTTAAGCGATCGGTTCCATTTCAAGGAATGGAAGCAGTTCGTCGAAGAGAATTTCCAGAAGTATCATCGTTACTTTTCTGATCAATACAATGATTTCGGCAGAAAATTCTCAACAGAGCCAGATCAGAAAGCCTTTGAAGAATCTGTAAGCTACTGCCTGACGAACAATACCGTATCGATGAGCAACCTGTGTGATACGTATGTATTCATTCTAGGTGGAAACAGCCTCGAACTTGAGCAACCAACGAAGTCACACAATTTACTGGCCAACAAACGTTACCAGTCACCTGTTGTAGCCACCAGAAAGATCGAGACATATACCAAGCTTGTCGCGGCAGAACCTGTCATGGAGGTAGCCGCATGAACAAGCATTCAGAAACAGTAAAGCTGCTCAAAGAACTCAAGCTCAATGGTGTTGTTGATTCAGTGGACGAGATTATCGCTGAAGCAGAGCAAAGCTCGGCATCGCTATCATCTTTTCTGGCGGAAGTTCTGAAAGCGGAGCAAAATGCGCGATCTTCAAAGCGGCTGCGGCGTAACCTCACTGCGGCTCACTTTCCATCCAGTAAGACTTTCGATGATTTTGCCGTGGCAAATATCAACGGCATTTCCAAGTCTGATATATCAGCGCTCAAAGACCTGCGCTGGCTTGATAACCATGAAAACATACTGTTTTTCGGCCCGCCAGGCCTCGGTAAAACCCACCTGGCAATATCTGCCGGCATTGCCGCAGTAGAGGCTGGCTATTCGGTCTGCTTCGAACGTGTCACGAATCTTCTCAAGATCCTCAAGACTGCTGAAATTCAACGGGTTTCAGCGTTCAGGATAAACCGGATACTTAAGTCTGATCTGGTAATTATCGATGAAATCGGCTACACACCGATAGAAAAGAGGGAAGCGAATCTATTTTTCAATCTTGTAAGCGAGCTTTATGAAAAGGCTTCGATCATTATTACTTCAAACAAGGGGTTCGATGACTGGGCTGAAATGATGGGTGATGAGATCATGACATCGGCAATGCTCGACAGACTGCTGCATCACGCCAGAATATTCAACCTCAATGGCAAATCTTACAGAGTAAGCGGAAAGGAGAACTGATCATTGTGTGTTTTTCTCTAAAACAGGGAAAAACGACTTCCGCGTTGACCGGGAAAATCACTTGCCATTTACATGTCGTGACCGGAAATGAGAGACGAGCGCGGGTGTTGCGCAAGCAAGACCCGTGACAGGCCTCATTTTCCCTCTCTACGCTCTTGTTAACGCTTTTTAATTCATTATTGAAGTTTTGAACCATCCTTGATTATTGCCTCTCTGCTCTTCTATGGTAAAAGTTTTTCTCCAATTTAGGAACAAAAATATCATCGAAGTGGTTGCGTTGTCGAAAATTGCATTTTTTTGTTAATTTTCGTGATAACGCCTCAAATCACCAGCAGCAAAAAGCTGATAGAAGAACGAGCGGCGCTTTTGTTGCCCAAGCGCATGTGGTATTAGGTTTTGCGTAAATTACCAAGCCTACTCCGTTTTAATTTATTAACTATTTCTTGAGACTTTCCAATATTCTCAGCAATTTCGAAGGCATCCAATATTCCCGCATATTGATTCTTTGAAGCGACTTTTATATTTATGCTCTCGAAGCGACCGAATGTTGCGAACATTCCTTTTTTTTCCCACTCTATAAACTCGCTAAACACTATCCATTCTGGTAGAATACTTTCGAATATTGCCAAATCAACAAAACAGCTTGCACCAGACAATCCGGCTTTAGTGCCACTAGACTCAGCTATAAAAGCTTTTGCCATTGCAAAATTAGCCTGCAACTCAGGATTTGAATCTGAATACCCTCTTACCTTAAGTGCTTCATTTATAGCTTGGTTTCCATCAATAGCCCCTTCCTTAAACTTCTCTTTTATTTTTTTACCTTTTCCTTGGTTCAGTAATTGATCGAAATCTAACTCTCTCCGTACTCTGAAACCTGGTGTAATGACCATTCTTGCGCCAGGGAAAGAGTTTTCGAATTTATCTAATCGATTGACTTCATGGAAAAGCTCTAAAGATCTGCGCAAAAAATCAAAGGTTACGCTTTTCGCTCGCGGTGACATATCTCTATAGGCAACAGCACCATCATTCATAACGAACATTGGAAAGTATCTACACGACATTCTTGATACTATGTCATGAAAATAGGATGTTCGATCCAATGCAGACTTTGCAGAATGATGAGTTGGATCGAAGAGTGCTTCCTCTAACATTGATCCATATCCAAGAAGATCTATCCATGAAGCACAAGACACTTCTATTTTTCTCATTGAACCTTTAGCTGTTTTCGGTCTGCTCATTTTCCCTCTCTACGCACTTGTTACACCCTCTTTTTGCTACTTATTTTAGTGTTCTTTTTAGTGTTTTTTCGCTAATCTTCATTCATCATCATATTGTAGTGTTCAATATGTTTCGTGTGAAAAAAAATACTTTTGAAAACATCAAAGTACTTGTTCGAAATATCTTCTTGTTGTTCAATATACAAGTCGTCAGGGATGCAGTGTGAGCCGTCATTTATCCAACAGAGCAAAGATCTGCATATCTCCTTCTCCTCTTTGTCTTTAAATTTGTTAATCAGATCATCATCACCGAATTTACCAAGAATCTTAAAATAATTTTCAATAATTCTTCGCATTATATTTTGAACAGTTACTCCTGAAGAATTATCTTTATTTCTCAATTCTTGCCATAAAAGTTCATATGAATTTTGAATAGGATTCTTCATTTTAAATTCTTCAATAGAAGAACGTCCACTGTTTTTTCGCAAAATCCAAAAAAAAGTTTTATTACAATCCTTTGTTCTTCCATCAATAAAAGACACTTCTTTATGGAAAAACACATTGTGAGTAAAAAGTATTAGTTGCCGGATGTTGTCATTCCCTTTTTTTATACATTTTATCAATTCTTTTATGAGTGAACTGACAACAAATAAAATGTTGCTATCCAAGCTAGAAATTGGATCGTCAATAATCAATACTCTTTCTTCATTAATTTGATCACTTGAAGTGCTACCCTTCGCCAGCTGTAAAAAATAAAGAAAAGTAATGAAGGTAACCTCCCCTTCACTTAAAGTGTTTTCTGCCAAGGACCCATCTTCTCTTTGAATTCTGTATTGATTTTTGTCTGTTTTCGAAGGAACAATTTCAAAATTATGAAAACCGTATGCCTTAAGAGTTTTATTGATTTCCTCAACAGATGGCTGGACGCTTGTAAGACTCTTGCTAATAACTCTTATTTCGTTTCCGATTGCCTGACACTTACTCTCTAATTCATTCCTCTGCTTTTTCAGCGCATCAATGCCTTTATCTAAACCTGCGATTTTCTTAATAAACGTCTCTAACCTCGTCTTGTTTTCATCTACTAAAAAATGCCATATAGCATCAATGAGCCGGCTTTTTTCAGTTTCATAATTATCAACAATGGAATTATGGTTTTCTATTTCAATATTCGCCTCAGATATTAACTGTTGTAATTGCGCAAGTCCCTCCTTTAAAGAAGGCAATTCTATTGATCTACTAGGCTCTTTAATTTTTTTTTCAAGAAGTTCTCTATTCCCAGCAATTTGTGTCGAAACCACTTTTGCAATTTTTGTATATTCCTCAATTTTTAACTTGGTTGACTTATTTTGCTTTTCTTTGGCTTCTAAAGAATTCAATTCATCCAAAATTCTTTGTGTTTCAGTGTTGTATAATAATGAATACTCTCTAGCCTTTGATAGGTCACCTGTGAAGGATTCGTCAAAGAAAGCATCTAATTGCTTGCGAAAATCTTCAGTAATGGTGTTTTTTTGGCAAAAAGGGCAAACAGGTAATGAGCTAAGATATGATCTTCCTTCATTTACCCAGTCATTTATGCCAAGTTTTTGAATTAAGCTAGAAATGCAGACGTCAGATTTCCCTATGATTTTCTTAGACCAGATTCTAGAAATTTCAATTCTGGAAGTTTCACTAAACTCAATGCTTGGCAATGGGTCTAGTTTTCCCGGCCTATTTCCAAAAATTGTCTTTGCTTTTTTGTTAATCTGTTCAAAACTTAATCCTGGCTGTATAAATTTTTGAAAACTTTCAACTAACCTGTTTTTAAAGCTTTCCTTTTTCATTGCGCCATCAAAAGCTTCCTTAAAATCTGTTTTGTATTTTTTAAAAATCTCGTTCCAGATTTCTTCCTTAAAATCGTTCTCTAATTCTGTTCTCATCAAAACTTGACTATCGTGAGTTTTGTTTTTTATAGCCAAACTGTCTTTTAACTCTTTCAACTCAATTTGTTTTTTTTCAATAGTCAGGGCATCTTCCTTCGGTCCTTTGCCCAGAGTAAAAACTCCTTCTATCGGTCCATTCCCAAAATTTTCATCTCTAAAGGATTTGTTGTAAACCAATGTTTTTAGGGGCGCATCATTCACCCATTCCAATTCACATTCACTGAATCTTGGAGCATTTGGATTTTTTAGAAAGTTTGAAATGGTTGTTTTGCCACTGCCATTGACCCCGTAGATAAAATTTATCTTATTAAAATTATCTACTCGGACCCCACATTTATCAAATGTAGCAAAGCCTTTCAAGTGAATAGTTTTTATCAAATCAATTACCCTTTTTTCTCTTATAATTAGTAATAGATCAATTTAAATTTTCACTATGGCTTTCTTATATCCATCCCAATTTGGATTGTAATCTTTTGATACGGTAAATTTCTTATTTGGCAAACATATTTGCGCATTAGAGACGTCTTTGAAACTAAACATTCTAAAGCTGGGAAACGGTTTTGAGCTATCGCTGACCCCATCGGTTTGGACAAAATGCATTTGAATTGATTTGGAACCATCTTTTTTTTCTGCTTCAAATATTGCGTGGGGGTTTCCAATCCTTAATCCATTTGATTTTCCAGGTATATTGTATTCAAATGAGACAACAAGTTTCTTTTCTATCGCTTCTTTAAAGATCTCAAGACTCATATTTACCTCGCAGACTTTATTTCGAAATTTTAAAACACCAAGAGTGGTGGTCTGGGTCATCTGGTCAGTTTTTGGCTCTTTTCAAGTGGTACTCATGCTGTTAGTTTGACCTTTGACCTGCCAAAGTGAACCACATCTGGTGCCCCATAGTCAAGGTGCTGATGAAATTGGTTCTAGTTATAGAAAGTGAAATAGGAATTCCGGCCCTGCCTTACTTCTCGCAGTGTTTGGTAGCCTTTAAATGCACCTCCTCTAATATAACGCTGCGCCAAAGACGCTCGATAAAACATTGTCAATCCACCGGCCTTCCACAATCATGCCGATTTGGATGCCATGCAACTTTGAGGCCTCCGGTGAAGGAGTCGGTTGCGAACTAGCTTGGCTAATTTTGCCGCAAATAAAATGAAAATAGTAGCCAATGCCAAGAAAAATATAATAAAAATTTTAAAGTGAGTGCTCATGAGACCTCTGCAAAAATTGTTACACAGTTCCTATCTTTCTTCGTTCGGTTAACGCATTTGAATAGCTCTGGTTTTTTGTCTCTTCATCTTCTCTTGGAGTTCAATTGTTTTTGTTTTTTAATCTGTTGACTAAGAAAATCATACTTTGAATTGATTAACTCAGTCGATAAATTTTAATTCCGGGCGTTAACGCCTGTCGTGACCGGAAATGAGAGACGGGCGCGGGTGTTGCGCAAGCAAGACCCGTGACAGGCCTCATTTTCCGCGTCTACGCTTTTGTTCTGGCTCTTGTTCATTAATTCAGATACTCCGCGAAACTCTCTTTGCAAGGCGATCTCTGAGACCAAACACATCTAATTCATCGATTGCGTTCGTGCACAAACAATCAAAGCATCTCCGTCACATCAAACAAACTTTACAACGAAAACAATCTTGTGTCCAAGAACAATCTTCTGCTCACGTCACGTTGTCCTATTGTTCTGTATTTTGGTTGCTTTGCATGTTTACCCACAAGGCTCTTTGATCAGTTTCAAGAAAAGCCCACAGTCACCAAAATTCACTCTCTTCTCCAATCTGAAGCCGAGTCTGGATGCAATCGGCTGGACCACATCCGAAACCCTAGGGCTCTTTATTGTCTTCTTTGGGATTCCTCTTTTAACCACTTCTCCATTTGGAAGAAAAATGATGACTTCAACGTCTCCATAAGAATTTTGAGCTGGGAAGTCAATGTCCCATATGTATTGGGCACACCCAACGGCTAAGGCTTTGTGAGAAAGGGACAATAACTCCTCAACTACCCTTGGCAGAACAACCGAAAAGGCGAAAAAGGCGGTTGCTGCTTGAAAAGAAGAAGAGTCAATAATGCTCTGTGAGGTATCTGAATCAAGAGAAACTTTCATTCTATTGAATGAATCGCAGTCCAAGTGATGGAAAGTCTTTGCCGGCACAGTAAAGGCTGAGCAGACGTCTGCATCCCCAGATCCAAGATTCAAGAATGGGCCGCACAGGTTGCGAATTCGGGGAAAATCCAGGATCGTTGTTTTCAGTTGAAAGCCCAGTGAATACCTCATTTCTTTCTAACGCCCGACTCATTTTCTCTCTCTACGCATCTTGCTATGGCCCTCATTCACTTAATCTCTGACCTTCGCGACTCTCTCTTTGCAAAACAATCCCCTGCGATCAGCACATCGAACTCACTACCACACATTGCCACGCAATCAATTGCAGCATATCCCCGTCACATCAAACAAACATTACAACGAAAACAATCTCGTGTCCAAGAACAATCTTCAGCTCACGTCACGTTGTCTTATTGTGCTGTATTTTGGTTCTATTTTTTTGTCCTGTATTGTTGCCCGATTTGTATTTAATTATTATTTTTTGGTCAGAACAAGTTATTGTAAAGTTCTGGATATCTTACCAGACTATAAGAGAAAACGAATAAATTTTTGTTAAGAAAACAATTTTTCTAACTTGCTATCATGCAAAATGTTGAGATATCATTACCATCGATATCATGAGAAAAATTCCTGAAAATATTGATGCGATTTTTTGCCGGCGCATGAAGAACGCCGGAATTGCTTTTGCTCTCCAACAGGAATACCGGAAGTGGCTGCGCTTTTATCTCGATTTTTGCAGTAAGTATTATCTTGCGCCGAATGATCGGGCTACTCCGGAACAATTCATGCAGAAACTCACCGAAAAGGGGCAGCCTGTTGAAAAACAAAAGCAGGCTTTCCAGAGCGTTAAAGTCTATCTCGACATCGTTGCAAACGAGCTCAAACAGGAGGAAAAGCAAAACGTCAGAGATGTGATCGACTTAACCACTACTGATGCAGGCAAGGAAGCCGCTGGATGGTCCACTGTTTTCAGTAGCCTTAAAGACGCGATCAGACTAAGAAATTATTCTAAAAAGACTTTCAAAACATACGCAAGCTGGATCAATCGTTTTGCCTGGTTTGTGAAAAGCAAAAATCCGGAAGAAGTAGTTATTGACGATGTAAAACAATTTCTGACCGATCTTGCGGTCAATCGAAACGTGGCTGCAACAACCCAGAATCAGGCTTTTAATGCGCTGCTTTTTCTTTTTCGACATATCTTTGGCCGGCCTGATGATTTTGATGTTAAAAGCGGCGTGGTAAGAGCCAAAAGCAAAAAATACATTCCGGTCGTGCTTTCCCGGGAAGAAGTCGACCAGATCATCAGTAAAATGCGCCAGCCTTACAGTCTTGTAGTAAAACTGCTTTACGGCTGCGGACTGCGACTGTTTGAAGCTCTCAATCTGCGTGTGCAGTGTCTTGATTTTTCTGAGAACATTGTCACAGTTCATGATGGAAAAGGCCTTAAAGACCGAACTCTGCCGCTTCCCATGACAGTGCTGACCGAGTTGCATGCCCATATCGAACAGCTCAGAGTATTGCATAATGCCGATCTTGATCAAAATTTCCTTGGCGTCTTCATGCCGAACTCGGCCGACAGAAAATTTCGCAACCAGGCCAGAGACTTTTCCTGGCAGTGGCTCTTTCCTGCAAAAGCGCTGACACTTGTTCCTGAAGAGGGTGGCTACAGGCGCTATCATCTGCATGAAACACATGTTCAGAAAGCAATAAGATCGGCAGTTCTCAGGTGCCAGCTGACAAAGCGTGCGACGGCCCATACTTTCAGGCATAGCTTTGCCAGTCACCTGCTGCAGGCTAACTATGATATTCGCACTATCCAGAAAATGCTCGGGCACACCGATGTGAGAACCACCATGATCTACACCAATACAGTGCGCAGTCGAACTCTGAAAGAACAGAAAAGCCCGCTGGATTTCTGACCTTCTACGGCAATCGGCGATGTAACCATGACCATTCATTGTGATTGTTACAGCCGGTTTGAAACTGGCCGGGTAAAGTGATAGAATGCAACAAATCAAACGAGGTCAGCCCTTATGTCACTGCAGATAAATAACCTGAGCAAATCATTCAGCGTCAGAACGCTTTTTTCTGGCGTGACCTTTGCCGTGAATCCGGGCGATGTTGTGGCTCTTGTTGGCAGCAACGGTTCGGGCAAGACCACCATGATGAAGATCATTCTCGGCCAGGAAGCTCCCGATAGCGGCAAGGTTACCTGCCCTAAGGACACTCGTGTCGGCTATCTGCCGCAGGAAATCTTTTTGGCCGACAACGAGAACTGGTCGCGTGAAAAAGAGACAATGACTTTGTGGGAGCTGGTTACTCAGGCATTTGACCGGCTCAAGCTCATCAAGAATCGCATTGAAGCGATCGAAGATGATATGGCTTCAGGTAAGATTTTGCCCGCCGCGCAGGACGAATACGACCATCTCGTCGTTCAATTTGACCGGGCCGGCGGATATACCTGGCAGGCAAAGACAATCAGACTGCTCAAAGGCTTCGGGTTTCCGGAGAGCCGGTTTCATGACGCGCTTAAGACCTTTTCTGGTGGCTGGCAGATGCGCGCCTACTTTGTGCGTCTGTTGCTGACTGAGCCTGATTATCTGCTGCTCGACGAACCGACCAACTATCTCGATATTTCATCGATTTCGTTTCTCGAAGACTATTTGAGCTCATATACCGGCGGTATTCTGGTGGTTTCGCATGACCGCTACTTTCTCGATGAGCTTGCCAGCTCAGTTGTAGCGCTGATGCCGGAAGGTTCCCGCACATTCCGCGGTAATTATTCGGGTTTTCTCGAAGCGCGCGATGTCTGGGCGGTTGAGGCGCAGGCAGCGCAGGATCGTCAGGATCGCGAACGCAAACGCGTCGAAAAATTTATTGACCGTTTTAGATTTAAGGCCAGCAAGGCTTCGCAGGTGCAAAGCCGCATCAAGCAGCTCGACAAAATCGAAAAAATTGGTCAGGTGCGGGCGCTGCCCAAGCTGAGTTTCAGCTTTCCGAAGTGTGAGAGCAGTGGTGAGGTCGTTTTTCGCGGTGAAAACATTGTGCGCTCTTACGGCGATCATCAGGTGCTTAAAGATATTTCCTTTGTGCTTAATCGTGGTGACCGTCTTGCGATTATTGGCGAAAACGGCGCCGGAAAGACCACGTTGATGCGCATTCTTGCCGGCGAAGACGCTCTGTGGAGCGGCCGGCTTGAGACCGGTTATCGTGTGCATTTTGGCTATTTTGCCCAGGACGAAGAAATCAGCTTTGTTGGCGATGAGAGTGTTCAGGATCGCGTCATGCGCGAAGCACCACTCGACGCTGTGCCGCAGGTGCGCAACTTGCTCGGCGCTTTTCTGTTTTCTGGCGACGACGTCGAAAAGAAGGTGCGGGTTCTTTCTGGCGGTGAAAAAAGTCGGCTCGGTCTGGCGCGTATGATGCTACGCCCATGCAATTTTCTTTTGCTTGATGAACCGACCAATCACCTTGACATTAACAGCCGCGAGGCGTTGCTTAATGCGCTAGAAGACTTTCCCGGCACTATAATAATTGTTTCACACGATCGCTTTTTTCTCGACAGTCTGGCGACGCGCATACTGGCAATTGATAACGGGCGCTCAACCGTATATGATGGCAACTACAGCCAGTATCTCTGGGCGCGGCAGTGTCGCGAACTCAATGGTGAGATTCCGGAAGACGGAGTGGTCGATGAGAATCGCACAATTACCGATAAAAAACAGCAGGCGCGCGAAAGTAATAAGCAGCAGAAGCAGCTGAGCAACCGCCTGCAGAAGCTCAAACGAGAAATTGAAGAAGCTGAAGCGCGTGTTGCGCGGCTTGAGGTCGCGCTGGCCGAAGTCGAGGGGCAGCTGACTAACCCGCCAGTAGAATGGAACCCGGCCCGTGTTGCCGATGCAGCTCGACAACACGGCGAGATAAACACAGAGCTTGAGCAGGCCATCGCCGCCTGGGAAGCGCTGCATAGCGAAGATGAACAGGTGTCGTCTGAGCTGATGCGTCTTAAAGAAGGAGCCGTCAATGGCGCAGAGTGACAACATCCCCCAGCGGGGGGTTCTCGAAAAGACCCGGCAGAAGACAGCCAAACCTTCAATGTACAAGGTTTTTCTGCTTAACGACGATTATACGACCATGGAATTTGTAGTTGAAGTGCTCGAAGGTGTTTTCGGGCATTCAAAAGTTCAGGCGACCGGCATAATGCTGCATGTTCATCGTAACGGCAAGGGACTTGCCGGCGTTTTTACCAGAGAAATCGCCGAAACAAAGATTGCCCAGGTGCATGCCACCGCCCGTGAAAATGGATTTCCGCTTAAATGCGATATGGAGAAAGAATGATCAGCAGAGATTTGGATATAATTTTACAGGCCGTTATCGAACAGGCAGCTGCTCAAAATCACGAGTACATTACAGTTGAACATCTGCTTTATGCTCTGATTCACGACAGCTCTGGCGCGCGCATTCTGCGAGCCTGTGGTTGCAACCTGACAGAGCTTGAAAGCGATCTCAAGGCGCATTTTACCGAGAATATTCCGGCAATAAAAACTGGTGCTCATGCCGATCCGTTGCCGACAATGGCTTTTCAACGGGTGATTCAGCGCATGATGATTCATGTTCAGGCTTCAGAAAAAAAAGAGGCTAATGCCGGTGACCTGCTTGTCGCTATTTTCAGCGAAGATGATTCGCACGCAGTATTTTATCTGCAGAAACAGAATGTTTCGCAGCTTGATGTGCTGAATTTCGTCTCGCATGGCATCAGCAAGGTTGATCCGAACGCAGAAGGCTACAGCGAAGAACAGGCCGCTGAAGGTGATGAAGTTGATTCCGCAGCAAACGGCAATCCGCTTGCCAGCTTCGCCGAATGTCTCAATGACAAGGCGGCCCGCGGCGATATCGATCCTCTGATTGGCCGTTCCCGCGAAGTGGCACGTGCCATTATCGTGCTTAACCGCCGCCGCAAGAACAACCTGATTTTTGTTGGCGAACCAGGTGTCGGAAAAACCGCAATTGTAGAGGGTATTGCCCTGCGTATTCACAACGGTGAAGTGCCTGAAACCCTGAAAGACATAAAGATTTACTCGCTCGATATGGGCGCACTACTGGCTGGAACCAAGTATCGCGGTGATTTCGAAGCGCGTCTCAAGGCAACGATCAAAAGTCTGCAGCAGATCCCGGGCGTGATTCTGTTTATTGACGAGATTCATACCATTATCGGCGCTGGCGCGGTAAGCGGTGGCGCACTTGATGCTGCCAATATCCTTAAGCCGGCCCTGGGCGCCGGCAAATTCAGATGTGTCGGCACCACGACCTTCGAAGAATACAAAAGCTTTGATAAAGACCGCGCTTTCTCGCGGCGTTTTCAGAAGATCGATCTCTACGAGCCTTCGGTCAAGGAAACCCACCGCATTCTGGTAGGACTCAAGTCGGTTTACGAAAAATTTCATGGCGTGACCTATACGCGCAAGGCGCTTAAAGCTGCGGCTGAGCTTTCGGCAAAATATATTCAGGAACAGTTTTTGCCAGATAAGGCAATAGACGTAATGGATGAAGCGGCGACGATTCTCAAGATCCAGCACCGCGAAGGCCGCATGGTGGTCAAGAGTGCGCATATTGAAAAGGCAATTTCGCGCATAGCGCGTATTCCGTCGCAGCGCATTTCCACCTCTGATCTCGATAAGCTCAAAAACCTGCAGCCCGACCTCCAGAAGGTAATTTTTGGACAGGATCAGGCCCTCGAAGCGTTGGTGCGTTCGATCAAAATTTCGCGCGCCGGCATGACCGGTTCGACGCGCCCGGTCGGTTCATTCTTGTTTACCGGCCCGACCGGTGTGGGCAAGACCGAAGTTGCCAAGCAGTTGGCGGCTTCACTCGGGGTTAACTTTCTGCGCTTCGATATGAGCGAATACATGGAAAAGCATGCTGTCGCCAGATTCATTGGGGCGCCCCCCGGCTATATCGGTTATGAACGGGGTGGGGCACTGACCGATTCTATTCGTAAACATCCCTATTCAGTGTTGTTGCTCGACGAAATAGAAAAGGCACATGAAGACGTATTCAACATTCTTCTGCAGGTCATGGATTACGCTACTCTGACTGACAACACTGGCAAAAAAGCCGATTTCCGCAATGTCATACTGATAATGACCTCGAACGCAGGTGCTCGCGATATGGCGAAAGGCTCGATTGGCTTTTCCCGCAGTGAGCAGGATACTGAATGGAAGGGCAAAGCGGCTATCGAAAAGCTGTTCTCGCCAGAGTTTCGTAACCGTCTTGATGGCATCATCAGCTTTGCTGCGCTGGCACCTGCAACGATGCATCGGGTCGTCGACAAGTTTATTTGCGAACTCAATGCTCAACTTAAAGAGCGACGGGTTTCGATTGAACTTGATGATTCGGCCCGGCAGTGGTTGGCCGAGAAGGGCTATGATCCGATACATGGTGCTCGCCCGCTGGCGCGCGTGATTCAAAAAGAGATCAAGGATGCGCTCTCAGAGGAAATTCTCTTCGGCAAGCTCAACCAAGGCGGCCATGTGCGCATCAGCTACACTCCTTCCGCTGCAAAACTTGAATTTTGCATAGGTGACGCGCCCTGATTGAGTGAACTTTTTTTGTTGTTCACAAATGCTAATTAAATACGTGACACCTGCCGATGGGACGAGCAGCGTATCATACGCTGTAAAAAGTCCGTGTCGTCGGCGGCTGCACTCGGCTGTCTGCGGGAATGGGCGTAAAGGAGCTAGGTATGAAAAGAAATACCGCAATAGTCGCATTGGCAGCCTGGCTGTTAGCATCGCCGGTCTGGGGGCAGAGCCTTTCGAATTCGCAGTATCAACTGCGTCAGAATGGTTTTTCGAGTTCAATGCAGAATGCAATGGGCAGAAGTGCCGACCCATACAGTGCGACCCAGAATGCACCTGAATATCTGGGGCAGACCGGAACGTTGCCCCCGATCACGGTAGCGCAGGGTTCATCTGGTGCGCCGCAGCAGTTGAGTTTGCCGCCAATAACCGGGAATGTAAGCGGAAGTCCGTCTGGTCTTTCTTCGCAATTCGCCGAGCCGGTACCGGTTCAGCGCCCGATGCGGGCGCCAGTTGTCAAAAGTGGCAACCGACAAGCCGCCGGCCGCGAAATTTATTCGCAGGAGCCGCTTAACCTGCCGCCGGTGACCACTTTGCCGGTGCCGTCGCGTACTGTGTTGCCACCGCTGTATTCTGATACGATGATGACAGTGCCGCTCGAAGAGGCTGTAACCAGAGTGCTGGCCTGCAATATGGCTGGTTTTACCGGTTTGACGCATACTACTTCGGCAGATGTGAGCAAAGCCGGCTCGTTCAAGATGGGCTTTCATTCAAGCTGGTTTGATCTCGACCGCGTCTATGACCGCCAGTTGGCGAGCAACGAAAGCGGTGATATGCTTGAATTGCCGCTTTTCTTTAACTATGCAGTTACCGACGATCTCGAAGTCATCTATATGATTCCGGTCGTCGATTATACAATTAAATCGCGCATTCTCTGGACTCGCGACATTGCTGAGTCTGGCACCGGTGATTCAAAACTCGGCTTTAAATACCGCATTTTTGAAAACCCACAGTATCAGATGCGCGGCGCGTTCGGGCTTGCTTTCAAGTTCCCTACCGGTAATGACAGCAAGGGCACGGGCACTGGCAAGACTGATTTTGAGATCTTTACCGCGTTCAGCAAAAGCTATGAAAAAATTGTCGGTCATCTCAATCTTGGCTACGTAATGACCGGCGATCCGAATACTCAGTTTTACCCCGATGGCCTTGCTGACAAGTTCTATTACAACATTGGCATCGAATACCCGCACACTCACAACGTAACGGTTATGGCCGAACTGGCCGGTGAAGACTGGGGCGCCGAAGGCCTCAAAGTCGATATCATTCCAGGTCTGCGCTACACGCCGACCGAAAACTTCGCATTCGAAGTGGCGGTGCCGATCTCAATCGCCAACGATCAGCGCTATGGTTACAACTATCGACTGGTGCTGGGTCTGACAACCTTCTTTCAGTAATCAGTCATGGTAATTCTTGTAATATTAAAATTGCTTTTTCCTCTGCTTCGCTGAATTTCAGCAGATTGCCGAATTCTCGCAAACAGAATCAAAGCCGCAACAAAAAACCGCCGTCACTGGCGGTTTTTTGTTGCCTCTGCGGACAAAATTCGGGCTACAGCTTCAAAGAAGTGACTGAAGGTGAATAAAATGTCGCCCCACATTATACCAATCATAAAAAATAGGTGCTCAAATAAGATGCCCGTCATTCCCGCGAAGGCGGGAATCCATCTTTCTGCTGTGCGCACGAACTAAGTAGGATTGGTATTATTCGGCTTTTCGTTTTTCAGGAAAAAACCATAAATAATCGGAATTGTGAACAGCGAAATAAGCCCTGAAGATAGAATGCCGCCAGCTGAGGCTATGCCGACGTCAGAGCGCATTTCAGCGCCAATGCCGGTGCCGAATGCCATTGGCAGCATACCAAGAACTGCCGCGATGGTAATCATTATTACCGGTCGGAAGCGCTCGCCAGATGCTTGAATAATAGCCTGTTTTTTCGGGACGTTCTCTTCGTGAACAAGGTGGTTATAATGATCAAGAACAAGAATTGCGTTGTTAACAACGATTCCGATCAGCATTACGCCACCCATGATGGCAAAAATTGAAATGGAATTGCCGGTCAGATACAAGCCCCAAAGCATGCCAATAATGGTTGGCGGCAGGGTCATAAGAATCAGCACTGGTTGCAGAAATGATTCCATGATTGCGGAAAGGGTCAAAACGACCAGTACCATCGCTATTATTGCGGCTTCAGCCAGATTCCTCTGTGCGTCACCCATCATTTCTGCCTGACCACTTACTTTTGCTTCGTAGCCTGGCTGCAATACACCATTGTTAAGAATTTCGTTAACTTTGTTGACGGCATTTCCAAGGGGTAGAGAGGATTCCAGGAATGACTCGAACCTGGAAATTCTTTGTTTATCTTTTCGAGTAATCTGAATTGGCGCTATTACCTGTTCAATCTTGCCAAGGTTCTCCAATGAAATCGATTTTCCATCTTTTCCCTTGAAGCTGAACTCTTCAATTTGCTTTGAACCCTGTTTCTCGGCGAATTTCACTACTATATCAAAGTTTCTGTCGCCCTTTTTGAAGGTTGCTGCTGTCAGGCCGGCAAGATTGCCGCGCAGCGAAGTTCCGAGACTAATTGCAGGAATTTCAGATTCGCTGAGAACAGCTCTTCGTGGCGATATTCTGATTTTAGGTTTTCCGGCCCGCACAGTTGTGTCGATTGAGGTGAATCCGGGAATTTTTTCGGTTGCTTCTTTAAGCTGCAAAGCCGTTTGGTCGAGAATAGCTAATTTTTCACCAGATATTTCGATTTGTAACGGAGCATTACTGCCGCCGCTGGGCGAGGGAATGCTGATGCCGATAATTGCGTCGGTGAATCTGCTGAACTTGTTTTCGGTGATTTTCAAAATCTCGGCGAGGCCAGTTGTTCTTTTGTCCTTGTCAGAGATTCTCAGATTTATCTCTGCCAGATAAACACCTTCAGATGAC
The DNA here is from genome assembly GCA_018818125.1 of Candidatus Rifleibacteriota bacterium. GTDB lineage: Bacteria > Muiribacteriota > Ozemobacteria > Ozemobacterales > Ozemobacteraceae > Rifleibacterium. Next base: position 33,153 of record JAHISQ010000047.1, on the reverse strand, counting down.
TTGCCCAGAGACCCCGATACCTTTCCTATCGCGCTTAGAACAGAGGTGACTTCTGGAATGGTTTTGGCGATTTCGATTGCTTCCAGTGCTCTTTGTTTTGTCCTCTCGAGACTGTAGCTGGTGGGAAACTCAAGTTTGACGGTGATGTCAGCCATGTCGGCTGTTGGCATGAAGCCGCCACCAATTATTGGCGCCAGTGAAAGGGATTGGAAAAGCAGAAGAACTGCCGCGGCAATAATTGCAACACCGACAATCTTCCTTTCCTGGGCAAGTTTGAGAATGCCGGTGTATTTATTGATGACCCACTGTAGTCCACTGTTAAATTTGCGTTCGACTTTTCTCAGCAGCCCGGAGTTATTTGTATCAGCCTTTTTTAGTAAAAGCGAGCTGAGCAGAGGAATGACAGTAAAGGAAACAAAGAGCGAAACAGCAGTCATTATGAGCATTGTCAGTGCCAGGGGCTTGAGAAACAGGCCGATAATGCTTCCCATCATTGCGATTGGAAACAGAACTACTATATTGGTGCCGCTGCTCGCCAGAATTTCTACTGTGCAGGCGCTGGTTCCTTCAATTGCTGCTCTTTTCGGGTCGCCTGTTTCCTCAAGTTTTTTCATTATGGATTCAAGAATGACAAGAGAATTGGTTACCAGAATGCCGACCGATATACCAATGGCGATAAGTGTAGACAGGTTAAGCGTATAGCCAGCCCACTGCATAAAAAAGAACCCGATTACAATGTTGAGCGGCATGGTTATAGTTACGATCAATAGCAGCTTAAGATCGTAAAGGAAGAGAAATAGAATTAAAGACGTGAGAATGATGCCCTGAAAAATGTTTTCCCAGGCGCTGTCGGCGTTAGATTGTATGAATCTGGCGTCGTCTGATACCCATTCTAGTTTCATGCCCTGTGGTAACGTGGGCTGTATCTTTGCAACTGCTTCTTTAAGCTTTTCAACAACTTTGACTGCGTTGGCGTCACTCCTTTTGATAATCTTGATGGCTATGCATGGCTCGTTGTTGTGATAAGCAACTTGTCTCAGCTCTTCTGATGCCATTTTTACAGTAGCTATGTCTTTAAGATAGATTACCTTGCCGTCGTTTTTGTCGAGGATCTGAAGTCCGAGAAGGTTTTCTATTTTGCCGACATCGCTGTTAAATTCGACGCTGATTTCACGGCCTTCACCTATGATTCGCCCGACTGGAATAGTTTTAACCGCAGAGTTTATTGTTCGCATGACTTCAAGAGATGACAGTCCTCTGGCGGCCAGTCGATCACGATCCAGCAAAATCTGAACTTCGCGTTTTGCGCCGCCGATCAACTCGGCATCGGCAACGCCTTCGGTAATCGACAGTTTGTCTCTGAGAGTATTGTCAGCATAGTCGTAAATGTCGTCAATTCCGGTTACGCCTGTGAGTGCCAAATTTGCTACCGGTTTGGAATTGATGTCAAATTTGAGAATTTTTGGATCTTCTGCATCTTCGGGCAGATCTTGTTTGACCAGATCGAGTTTTTCGCGAACATCGGTAGCGGCGACATTAACATCGATGCCGAGATTAAATTCAAGCATTGTCTGGCAGACATTTTCGATGCAGGATGAATTGATGTGCTTGAGGCCGTCAAGGGTCATCATCTTGTCTTCGATACGTCTGGCAATATCTGTTTCGATCTGTTCCGGGCTGGCGCCCGGATATACCGTTACGATGGTGACATACGGAATGTCAATTTTGGGCATTAGCTCAAGACCCATTTTAAGGTATGAATAGATGCCGAGGAGCGTAAGCCCGATTAACAGAGATGACATGGCGACAGGTCTTTTGACTGATGCTGTGGCTAGAAACATTGGCTGCTCCTATTCGATTACTGCGACTGGTGAGCTGTCATTGATTAAAAACTGACCTTCAGAAATGACCGTGCTGCCGACAATCAGTTCTGGATTTAAAATTTCTGTCCAACCCTCAAACTCATCTCCTTTCGTAACAACAATTCGTTTGGCAATGCTGTTTTCACAGGTAAAAACAGCGCATTCGTTGTTGTTTTCGATTAATGAAGCTGTTGGTACGGTAATGGTTGAATGTTCGTCGATAAACAGTTTCAGCTGAACTGACTGGCCAGGTTTAAGATTGAAGCTGTTCTCTTCGATCAGGCTCTTGATTTCAAAAATGTGCATTTTGGGGTCAATGACAGGACTTACGTAGGTAACTTTCAGTTTTGTAGCAAGGGGTTCGCCGTTTACGGTCAGCTCGGCTTCGGTCTTTTCTTGAGTGATGCTGGAGTTGTACTCAGCAGGGATATAGGCGCTGATCAGCAGTTTGGTGGTGTTGTCGATCTTTAACGCCGGTTTGCCGGGCTGAGCCATTTCGCCGATCTCAATGAGTTTTTCGCTGACATAGCCGTTGATTGGGGCTAAGATTATTGAATCTGCCAGATCTCTTTCTGTCATCTGCAGGTTTATGACTGCCTGCTTAGCCTCTGCCTGTCCAAGTTCCAGGACGGCCTTTTTAAGTTCTACTTCAGCGGAAGCAGACAGGAAATCTGCTTCCTGGGCGTCAAAAGTTTCTTTGGTTACGGCGTTTTTGTCAAACAGAGATTTGTAGCGGGCAAAGCTGCTGGATTTCTTTTTAAGATCGATTTCAGCTTTTCTTAGAAGTGCCTTGCGCTCTTTTTCGACCGCCAGGACTATGGAAATGTTCTGTCTGGCGTTGTCGACTTTTTGTTGAAGCTTAAGGTTGTCGATCTCGAACAATACGGTTTTGCCCTTTTCAACGCGAGCTCCTTCGTCGACATGCAGTTTTTCGACTATACCTGCAATTTTGGGCGAAACAAAGGTGCTCTGGTAAGATTCTACCTTTCCATACACATTTATGGTTTTGAGAAATTTTCGCCTGGTAACCGGCGACAGTTTAACCGGAACTCCATTCTTGGTTGATGCCTCGTCAAAAGAAGCCTTCTTTTCGTCTTTCAACCCTGCATTAGCCGAATTGTTTTGCAGAGAGAATATGAGGCAAAGAATGCTGACGAAAGCCCCGATTGCGATCCAGATTGTTTTGCCGGATTTTGTGTTCATTGTTTGGCGTCCTTGGTAGTGAATTTGCTTTTACTAAGTCTGTATAGCAAAAGTTGTACCATGTTATGCTAACTGGCTGTGGAGCTCTGTGAACAAAAGAAATGACTGTTGCTAAAAGAGTGTTCTGTCTTATTTGATAGTTTACGACTGTTTCCAGTGACAGTTAGTGTTAAATATGATAGTTTGTGGCTGTGCAGAATTTGGAAAAAGAATTGATGGAGGTCGAAGTGAAGCCTGGTAGCACCGAAGAATTTTTTCGCGAAGTAGCGTTGAGAATTCACAGCAGTCTTGATATTTCTGAGGCTCTAAAGGCTGCTTTCGATTACATGCGTAAATATGTTCCCATGGATATGATGGGAATGTTTCTGGCAAAAGATTCTGGTGACGGTGGTTTGGAGATTTTTTCAGTCGCCAGATATGGTAAAAGAATTTTTAACGAACCGACAAATCGTCGTGAGCCAATCGTTTGGCTGAGCAGCGAAGATGTTCATAAACTGGAAGCCTTTGAAGGCAAAAATAGAAGCCCGATCAAAGTAGACAATTTTGGCATGTTTCCAGAACCTATATTAAAGATTTTTCCCAACATCGAGCGCTATTCGTTGGCAAAGATCGACATTGGCACCGGAAGTTTTCGTGAGTGCAGCCTGGTTGTTGCTAAGGAAGGCAGAAACATCTACAAGACACCGGAAGTTGAGCTGCTGCTGTCGATAAGAGAACCCTTTTCCATCGCAATGAGTAATGCTATCAGATACCTTGATCTGCTGCAGCTTAAAGAAAGTCTGGCTGACGAAAACCAGGCGATGAGAACCGATCTGGAAAGAGTCGACAGTGAGCTGATTGTCGGCACAGAGTTTGGTTTACGAAGAGTAATGGAAATGGTGAACATCGTTGCTAAAACCACAAGCCCGGTACTGTTGCTTGGCGAAACTGGTACAGGAAAAGAAATCATCGCCAAAAGAATTCACCAGACAAGTCTCAGACGAGAAGGTCCATTCGTAAGAGTTCAATGCGGCGCAATGCCCGAATCATTGCTTGACAGCGAGTTGTTCGGTCACGAAAAAGGGGCGTTTACTGGTGCAGTTTCGGGTAAAAAAGGGCGTTTTGAGCGTGCTAATAATGGAACTATTTTTCTGGATGAAATCGGTGAACTTAGCATGGAAGCTCAGGTCAAGCTTCTTAGAGTGCTTCAGGAAAAAGAGTATGAGAGAGTGGGTGGTCAGCAGACATTGAAAGTTGATGTGCGGGTAATTGCAGCAACACATCGCAATCTTCTGGAAATGGTTCGTAGTGGAAAATTTCGCGAGGATCTCTGGTTCAGACTTAATGTGTTCCCTATTGAGCTGCCGCCTTTGCGCGAAAGAAAAGAAGATATTTTGCCGCTGATACAGTATTTTATCGTGAAAAAGTCGAGAGAACTTAACTTGAAGGCCAGTCCTGGCCTGGCCCCGGGAACCCTGGAGCGACTGATGAAATATGACTGGCCTGGTAATGTCAGAGAGCTGCAGAACGTTGTTGAGCGCGGGTTGATTGTCAGTAACGGCAGGCACGTAGAGATTCCGCTCGATTATATGCCCTTGCGCGTCGTCAGCGCAAACGGTGCTGTCACTGTTGAGCAGACGCTGGATGCCCTTGTTAAGGCGCATCTTGCCAGAATGCTGGAAAAAACAAATGGGCGTATCGAGGGGCCGGGTGGTGCTGCAGAAATTCTTGGGCTTAATTCAAGCACGTTGCGCGGTAAGCTGCGCAAATACAAGATCTCGTTTGGTAAAAAATCTTAGCGTGTTTAATCGCGCAACAAAAAAAACCGCCGTCACCGGCGGTTTTTTTGTTGCGTTATAAACGCTGAATTACTGGGTTTTTTCGCCGCACTCGGGGCAGAATTTTACGCCGCCGGGTATCGATGCGCTGCATTTGGGGCAGCTGGCACTTTGTGGTTTGCCGCAGTCAGGGCAGAACTTGGCGCCCTCTTTGATCTGGGCTCCACAGCCGATGCAGGCAACTTTGCCCTGACTGTTGGGTTTGCCGCAGTCGGGGCAGAATTTAGCGTTCTGGTTCATGGCCGCGCCGCATGAACAGTTAATGGTTGCTGCTGCAGCCGGTTGAGCCTGCTGTGGCATACCCATACCACCCATCATGCCCATGCCAGCACCTAGTCCCATGCCTGCGCCCATGCCGACGCCCATGCCGGCCATCCCGTTCGGGTTAGCGGCAGCGGTATTCATGGCGTTGAGGCGTTCGATGGTCGAGTAAGCGTTGAGACCCTGGGTGTTGATATTGCCCATGGCGTTGATAGCGTGTGCATCTGCCATTTTATCTGATATTTTGTCGATGCGTTCCTGGGTTTTTTCGTCGAAATCGGTGTTTTCGATGCGGAAATCAGACATTTCAAAGCCGAGTGGCAGAAATTCTGGAGCAACCAGCTCAGCGAGCTTTTTTGAGAGTTCCATGCGCTTGCTGTCGATATCGGCATAGCTGAAGCCACTGGTGGCGAATACATCGGTCATTGGCAGCATGATGCGGTCAACAATTACGTTGCGAATGGCGCTGATTGGGTATACATCGGCGTTGCTGGAAAATTCGGTGAAGAATTTGCGCACGTCAGTGATGCTGAAAGAAAAGTTGCCGAAAGCACGCATGCCGACCGGAAACTTGTAAACCGGATCAGTGTATTTAACCGGTGATTTAGTGCCCCACTTCTGGTTAAGGAAGGTGGAGATGCGGATAAAATAGATGTTGGCTTTGTGTTCGGAGGTGAACCCCTGCATGATCTTGCTGATGCTGGTCCAGAAGGGCAGGTTGGCGGTTTTGAGCTCGAACAGGCCGGGGTAATCATGAATGGCCTTGATCTGGCCTTCATAAACGAAGATGGCGGCCTGGCCCGGGTTGATAATGAGTTTTGAGGCGTCTTTCAGCTCGTCGTTAGTGCCGTTCCATTTCCAGATCAGAAGATCGGGATCGGCATCCTTCCACTCAATTACTGAACGCATCTGATTTGCAAAAAAGCCCATGTCATTTCCTCCCGTGTTGGCGTAAAATTCGAAGAACGATTAAACTTTAATTAGTATAAACAAAAAACCAATGTATATCAATCACCCTTTTTGATTCAGTGGAGAAACTATGAATAACGAAATAAATTTGCTGGATGCACTTGAAGCAAAAAACGAGCCTCTGGCTTTGAAACTGATCAAAGCAGGTGTCGGCCTTGAAATGACTGATGAGACTGGCATTACGACTCTGCATCTGGCCGCAAAGTATGGTCTGAAGGAAGCGACCGCCGCGCTGTTGCGTGCCGGCGCAGTTGTTAATGTTGCCAATGTCTATGGGGTCACAGCGCTGCATCTGGCCGCCGCGCGTGAGAAACCTGAGACTTTTACCATGCTGATTGAGCATGGAGCAGATTTTAAGCTGACTGAGCGTGATGGCTGGACCGTCTTGCACTGGTCCGCTTTTCGCGGGTGCTTGCCAATAGTTAGGCAATTGCTTGAGCTGGGAGCCGAAATCAATCTCAAGGATAACGATGGCTGGACGCCTCTGCATTTAGCTGCACAGAAGGGATATCGCGAGGTTGTGGCGGCGTTGCTGACAGCTGGAGCTGATCGTAGCTTGAAAACAGAAAACGGCCAGACCGCACTTGATCTGGCCGTTTTGCGTAAACGTGACGAGGTAATTACTCTGCTGCGCTAGAAAAACTCGGGTTATCTTCGCGAACTTCTTCCTGGCTGATGCCGGAAACTTTTGTGAATCCATCGGCGGTAATCCAGGAGTCAAGGTGCTTGGCGCGCATAATAAGGAACGGATGAGTCATCGTCGAGGTGATTATTGCTGTATAGGTTTTGTTGATGAATGATTCATCGGTTGCATCTTCGTAAGATCTGATCTGGCGCAGAAATTCAGCTTCATCCATTTCGCTGTAGAGTTTGGGTGAAGCGGCTGCCATTTTCATGAAGGCTGTGTTGGCGATGTGCTGGTTTTGCACGCAGAGCAGGCCAGCGCGATCGCTGGTCATTTCTGATTTTCTTTCCCAGTCGAAGAGTGCGAGCTGCAGTCCGGTGCTGATCAGCGAAGAAACACCAAGAGTAGCGGCGGCGGCAATGTCGAGAACGATCTTGAAGTTGCGTGCCATGGTTTTATAGAGCACATGACCACATTTGATGTGGCCGAGCTCATGGGCGAGAATAAAAAACATTTCCTCTTCGTCCATTGCTTCAATCAGACCGGATGTAAGCACGATAAACGGCTTGGTTTCACCGTATGTATAAGCATTGGGAAGCGGGTTGGTGGTAATAAAGAGATCGGGTTCGGCCATGTCGAGAATGCGAGTCGCGTAGCGCAGGGTTTCACGCAGTCGCGGCAGCATTTTTCCCTTAACCTGAACGTTACTGGCCAGATTGCTAATGCGGAAGAACTGTTCAAAGCCGATTTCCATGAGTTTTTTGACAAGAAACTCGAAGCCGGGAATTGCCTGCAGGGCGGCAGTAGCCTGGCGATCCCAGGGGTGCTGGAAGTCTTCGGCCTTAAGATTCGGGAAGGTTTTTAGTCGCCGTTTGATGGTGATGTCGTTTTCCAATGCCTCTCTCCTTTTAAATGCCAGTAATTGAATCGGTGCAATTTACTTGAATAGCATAAAGCAAAACCGTTTTTTTTCCAATACGCATGTTTGCTTTTCTCTGCGAACAAAAAAGCCTTTAATAACCAAGCCAGTAGATAAGATCTTTGAGCAGCGAGACCGCTCCGAGGCCACCAATCAGTATCCATAGCGGAATTCTGAGGTTGCGGCCATCAACGATTACTTTGCTGTTGTCTTCTTCTGGTTCGCTGATCAGGCCAGTCCATTGTCTGATTCCATAAAAAAAGAATCCGAGCAACAGCAGAAACAGGCAGAAGTTGAGTATTACTATCCACATACCACTTCAGCATAGTAACGCCGGCAAATTTTGTAAACAAAATTTTGTATGTATTTCTGAGTCAGAAACACAACAATCATCAGTCAGATACGACGCTTTCGATCAGATGAGCACCCTCTATCGATAACTCGAACAGCCGTTTTATAAAATCAGTCACCAACCCCGAGTTATTGAGGTGTTACAAGAGAGCTTTTGAATTCACACTTTTTTTCAGCGACACAGGACGTTGTCGCTTATACCCGGATTTTTAGCCACTTCCGCGATGCTATGGCCCTGTTCTGTTATCATCTTCACTACGTCCTGCTTGAATTCCTTCGTAAAACTTCTTCTAATCTGCTCTGTCTTTTTCATTTGAACACCTGCTATCAAATTTTACTATCTTAACTCGGTGTCCAAAATTACTCTACCACTCCACCTGACGTGCCGATCAAGTGAAACTCGCGGCTTGTCGCTCAGCTGGCGCTTCTGATGGCGATCTGCGGTTACAAAAAAAGATTTAATCGTGCAGCTCTTGAGCTTATGATCTCTTTGTAGCGTTGTTTAATGGTTTCAGAAACAAAGCTTTCGTTAATCATTTCATACCAGGCTGGTAAAGCTGCGGAAAACTTTTGCAGGGTGTTTTGCATGCTTTTGTCAGAAACCTGCAGATGCTTTTGCAAGGCCATAAAATCTGTCGCCTTCAAGCGCCTTTTTCGACCATTTAAGGTTAAGGCAAGTTCTTCATTGTCTTCTTCAAGGAGTAATGCTGCCGCTATCAGATCATAGGCCGGGCTAAGGCCATACTTGCCCTGAAGATTCTTCAGCAGCGAAAAGTTCTTTAGATGCATATCATTATTGCCGGTCAAAAAGCTGAAAATAGTCAATTCAAGGAACGCCAACAGATCAAAACCAGGGTTATCCGAGAATTTAAGAATTGCCCGGCCAATCTGCTCGTGGGAGCTATTGTATTTTTGCTCTGTCAGTCTTTCTGTAAGCTGACACATGTCTTCCATGTGTAGTTTACGGCCCTTATGGCGGTCAATTCTTCTGGTTATGTATGCAAGTTCTCCTGACTTGAGGGAAATCAGGCAGTGATCAACGGTTTTTATGCCAGCTATGGTTGCAAGATGCATTGTCAGATCTTCGAGTTCAGGCATTTCTGGGTAATCAGAAGTTGGGGGCTTAAGAATAAAATTACCCCACAAACCGACAATGGTTAATTTTTGTGGCGCTTCGGCGGTGTCGCCTTTTTCAAGATCCAGCGAAAGTTTCGGCTGTACACCGGTTACTGTTTTCTGGCTGCGGATAACCATCTGAGCCAGTTGCAGCATTTGATCATTCGTGTATGGAAGTTCGGGTAAAGTTGGTTTTCCGAAGAACTTTTTTATGCATGTGACATGATATGGATATGGAGTATTTTCGGATTGAAGTTGCTTATAGCAGCAAAGGCAACGATTACTCATCTACGGAACCTTTCGGCTCTGCAATAATACTTACGGCGCCAATACAATCGCGGCATACTGCCATTAAAAGACTCATGCGATCGCGCCTGTCGATTTTCCAGGTTTTCTGGGCAATTTCAAGCAGCCAGCCTTCAGGAATCAGCCCATCAAAGAATGGAAACAAAACTTTACTGTGATATTCCTGAGCGCTTAGGGGCAGGGTCAGGCTTACTGCTTCAGGTTCTGGAATCTGCAAGTATGCGGAAGAATAAACAAAACGATAGCCGCTTTCATCTTCGGTAAGAACACCAGCCAGTTGGTCGTGAACATAAACATCAGCTTGTCTCATTCAACAGCCTTTCTCGATCAACTGGAACCGCGCCGAGTTCAAGGCCAAACATGAAAAGAACCTGGTTGACCTTGGCCATCTGCAACGTGGGTTTACCCTGTTCAAGATCTCTGATAAAGCGCAGACCTACGCCAGCTTTTTGTGCCAGTTCAGGCTGGGTAATGCCAAGAGCTTTGCGCCGTTCTTTTACTATTTTGCCGACCATGTTATTACTCATGACCATATTATACCTTTTGGGGTATAAAATGTCTACGTTGAGAAAATATATACCCATGAGGGTATAAAAAGTGTTTTGGTGGGCAAATTATACCCTGACGGGTATACTAGGTTGCCAGCTTACTGGTCTTGCGCAGACTGGCAAGCTTTATAAAACCTGAAGCGGCTTTTCGTTTGTGTCTGTTTTAAAGAGATAGTATCGCAATAAAAAAAATCTCAAGGCAAAAAATTGTACGTACTTCTACGGACATACAACAGCCAGATCTTATGCTACCAATATTGAGAAAAGAATTAAGAATGCTAATTTTTAGGTGCAGAGGTAAGTTCTCATGAAAAAAGCTCCGTTTTGTTATTCCCGCGTTTTGCTGGCGACTATGTTGGCAATTGTATTGGTTCTGACTCTTACACCCGGTTGTCGGCTCATCCCTGGGGGTGGCGATGACTCTGATGGCCCATCTGCAGCTTCGATTTCCGGCAAAGTCCTTAAATCCAGTGTTTCAGGTTCTATGCGATCCGGGGTTAAACCAAAAATTGCTGCAGCTGATCTGGCTGGTTTTGTTGCAGTTCCCGGGGCTAAAGTCTGGATAGAAGACCTCGCCGATGATCTTCGTTATCACACCACTTCAGATGCCAGCGGATCTTACGTGATCAATAGCGTGCCGCCCGGTGTTCATCGTGTTGTCACCAGTTTTTTCTCCGATGGTGATCAGGTAACCATGAAATGCCGTTCTGCGGAACTTAAGGTTGCCGATACGCCAGAAGTAGTTGAAGTGCCGGATATGGCCCTTGAAACCGCGCGAAACATAGTAACTGGTCAACTGCGCGACACTGAAGGCAACTTTTTGCCCGAGAATACGGTGCTTACCCTTTGGGGCGAAACATTTAAAGTCGGCAAAGACGGCTCTTTTACCAGTCCTCCTTTACCCGATAGTTATTCTGAAGCTGAGATTCTGGTGCAGTTGCCTGCTGGAAATGGCATTTCCCGCTTTGCTGCGCCTTTTGTCTCTGACATAGTTCCGGCATTCATGGATTTGACCGTAGGCGCCAGCCTCGAAACTGAAAACAATGCTCCGTCTGCAACTCTCAAGGCCTATTCAGGCACCGAACTGGTCAGCAAAACCAACCCCGGAAACATATTGACTCTGGTGGCTGTCGGTGCTGATGCCGATTCAGGTGATCAGACGACCCTTACAGCGACCTGGGATAAAACCGCCGGAACTTTTGCCAACGGCGCTTCTGATTTTGAAAAGCACTGGACAGCCCCTGAATTCGCAGGCATGGCTACCATCAGTGTTGAAGTGAAAGACCCAAGAGGAGCCACTGGCCGCGTTTTTCTGCCTATTCTCATTGGTATAGATAATCCGGGGCAAATCGATTCAGGTCGGCCAACTGTTACACTGAGCACTGAAACAACGGAATCAACCGATTCTGAGCCTTTTGTGGTGCTCATTACTTTTAATGAAGCGGTAGCAGGTTTTGCTATCGAAGATATAACCGTTACCAATTGCTCTCTGAGCGAACTGACAACTGTGACAGCCTCCAGGGTTTTCACCGTTAAAGTCACACCCTTGGCCGCCGGCGAAGTTAAAATAACAGTTCCCGAAAACATTGCCAACGACAGCGCCGGCAATAAAAACACTGCCGGAAATTCTATTGCGGTTACTAAAGGTGAACTAGTGCAGATAAAATCGGCAGCAGTGACCATCATCGCGCCGGTGCTGGGGGCCCTTCCTCAGGCCGTAGCAGCAGTAGAAACCGCAACCAATAACGCTGATTATTCTGTCAGCGCACTGGCCTGGAGCACGCCATTGACAGCCGATGGCAAGTTCAAAGCCGGTCAGGTTTATACAGCAACGGTAACTTTGACTTCAAAGAACAGCAAGAAGTTTCAGGCAGCAGCCTTTACCCCAGCCGTTACAGGTTCAACTTCGGTTGGCACTACCACTACTACCGGGGCGGCTATTGGCAACACTGTAGAATTTACCGTGACTTATGCAGTGACTGGTGCTTTGGCCGTCAGCAGCATTGCTGTGACCACTCAGCCAAATGGCATGACTTATGCTGAATTTGGTAATGTTCTGTCTTTGAAGGGGATGGTAATAACCGCAACCAACAATGACGGTTCAACCAACGAAGCAACATTCACCGACGGTACCGCAACTGGTTATGTTGCTAATCCAGCTAACGGTAGCAGTCTGACATATGCAACGCATGATGGTACTGTTGTTACTGTTACTCATTCTGCTTCGACTAAGACTGCTTCAACCGGTAATTTGACAATTTTGTCTGACTATTCCTCAGGAAATATCGGAACTCTTAGAGCTGTTCCTGCAGGCACCTTTCAGCGCGATGAAACGCCGGCGAATACTTCAACGGTTTCGACATTCAGGATGAGTCAGTATGAGATTACCAGGGCGCAGTTCCTGGCAATCATGGGCACCGACCCAAGCTACGTCACATGTTCAAGCGGGGTAAGTGATCCGGTGCAAGGGACAAACTGGTATCATGCCATAGCTTACTGCAACAAACTTAGTAAGACTGAAGGGTTGACCCCGGTTTACAGCGTTTCTGGTGTTGACTTCTCGACATTGACTTTCGCGGCAATTCCTACAGATACAAACGCAACCTGGGATGCGGCCACTTGTAACTGGAACGCCAATGGCTATCGTCTTCCGACTGAAATGGAATGGATGTGGGCTGCTATGGGAGCAGATACAGGCAATCCTGGAGCTACAAACACTACCGGTTATGCCAAAGCTTTTGCTGGCAGCACGGGCGCCAACCTGATCGGTGAGTATGCTTGGTACAGCGTAAACTCAAGCAACAAAACCCATCCCGCAGGAGTTGGCAAGACTGCTAACGAACTTGGCTTGTTTGACATGAGCGGCAATGTGTGGGAATGGTGTTGGGATTGGTATTCAGATAATGGCACTTACCCAAATTATTTGATAGCCGGTGGAGTAAATAACTATCGCGGTGAAGTATCGGGCTCTCTCCGCGTCGTGCGTGGCGGAAGCTTCGACCGTAGCGCTGACCGCGTGACCGTTGCCTCTCGTGGCGGCGCGGGCCCGAGCGGCCAGTTCTACGGCATCGGTTTCCGTGTTGTCCGGCCCTGAGTTCTGCATCAATTCCCGGCTTCGGCCTCTGGCCGAAGCCGGGGCGGCAGGCGTGCGGGGAGCGGGTTGCGCGAAGGCGTCAAGCCGCGGCGCTTCCCGCTCACAGCGCGGCTGCCGCTGGGCACCAAGCCTCGATTCACAAATAAGAAAGCAATGTAAAAGGTAAAACATGGCGTTTCTGACACAATTTGCATCATTTTTCATCAGTCCCTTCGGTGAACCGACGGTCTGCGACGAACTTAACAAGTTTCTAACCGTTTTGTAACAGGGCTTAGGTGCTAAAAATCGCGAATGAACAACACTAATGGGGCGTTTAACTGGAACGACTGTGTGCGTTGCAGGACAGTATTTAAATATGAGTGGCTATCTTTGTCGAAGTGACTTTATCCACGATTTTCCAATGAGAGCGTGGCATCTGGATGTAAAATTCATCATTAAAAGAGTAAAATGAATGTGAAATAAAAATGTGGAGTGCAAAGTGCTTACAAAATATATTGAAGCAGCATTGAAACATGCGAAATACGAGTTGTTAGAAGAGGACAACTGTTTTTATGGAGAAATCCCTGAATTCATAGGCGTTTACGCTACTGCTGATAATCTTGAAAGCTGTAGAAATGAGTTGGTAGAAGTTCTTGAAGAATGGGTTCTGTTCAGAATTTATAAGCATCTTGACTTGCCAACGGTTGATGGTCATGAACTGCGGATTATAAAATATATTGCTGCTTGATGCCGCCCTTTAAACCAATATCCAGAGATAACTTATCAAGGCTCTTCGTAAAGCAGGGTTTGATGGCCCTTATTCTGGGGGCAAACATCAATTTATGTCCAAAGGAGATCTCGCCTTACATATTCCTAATCCGCATAAAGGCGATATTGGCCGGGATTTATTGAAGAGAATCTTGCAACAAGCAGGTCTTTCCAGGGAATTTGAAAATCTGTAGATTTTAAGCAAAGCAAACATTCAAGATAGCATCATTACATATTAATTCCACGAGCTGCAACTGCCTGCTGGTAGCAAATGCGAAGGCTGGCAGTTGCTTTTCTAATTAACAGACCTGATTAAAAACCTGATTAAAAGGAAAAAAGGCCCTTGCCGGTATTGGAAGATATACTTATAATCGCTCTAGAGAAAAGACAAATTTATAGCAGAGGTCACTTCATTGAGCGATACTACAAAAACTGCATTTCTTTCGAAACCTTCTTTAGCATTGATCGGCTCTTTTTTTACCATCAGCCAGTTTGAGCTTGACCTCGAAACCTTGGTTTTCAGATTCGATGAAAACTTTGCGCCAATGCTCGGGCTCGAGCCTATATCCAGCATGAGTCAGGAAGAATTTCTGGTGCGATTTTCGCAAATGACCAGAAATCATTTTGATTTATATCTTTCAGCAATTTTAAATGGCCATTCTTCCGAGTTTAAACAGTATCTGTGCATCTCTCACCTGGATGGAAGTCTGCGAACAATTGAATGCAGAGCCAGAGTAGAAGAAAATAATGACAATTTCTCGCATAATAGAAAGCTTATTGGCTTATTGCGAGATAGCACCAGCGAAAAGAATGCTTTACCCGAGCTTTCTGAGAGTGAACGCTGGTTCAGGGAAGTTCTTGAGCAGTCGCCGCACGCAATGTATCGCATTGACTACCAATCCAATAGTTTTGATTATGTCAGCAAAGGCTTTGCTGATGCCCTGGGGGTAACCAGAGAAGAAATTCTTGCTCTTCCATATACTGAATTTGGCAATTCAATTCATCCAGATGATCTGTTAGTGGTCAACGGCAAAATGGAAGCTCTAATAAAAGAAAGCAATGGCGGAAGGATAACTCTGAAGATTGATTTCCGCTATAAACGCAAAGATGGCAACTATATCTGGCTTGATGACACTTTTACAGTAATTCCTGGCCCGGATGGGCAGTATGCTTATCAAGTTGGCTTCGGTTCGGTAATTGAAGATCGAAAATATCTTGAACTACAATTACTGAAAGCCAACGAACAACTTGAAGAAAAGGTCGAGACTCGAACTACTGAGCTGCGCAAAGCCAATGCAAACCTTGAAACAATGATGCATCATCGTCGTGACCTTGAAAAGAAGCTTCTGGAAATATCAGAACGAGAACGTCGATTTATTGGCCGTGAACTTCACGATGGTCTTTCGCAACAGATAGTAGGCGTGCAGTGTATGTTTGAGGCACTTCGCCATCGCTTTGAAACCAAAAAACAGGCCGGGTCAGCCGAAATGAAAATGATGCGCGACTTTTTGCAGGATACCGTGCATCAGATTCGCACCCTTTCGCGCGGACTGTGCCCTCTTGCTCTTGAACCCCGCGCTGTTGGGGCAGCTTTGGCCACTCTGGCCGCACAGACTACGGTATTATACAAGGTAAGTTGCCTGTTTGATGGCTCGACCGACTTGCGCCTTGGTGACCCAGATTCTGCGCTGCACCTTTTCCGCATCGCCCAGGAAGCCGTTCAGAATGCCATCAGACATGGTCACGCTACCAATATCAACATCAAAATGCGCGAAGAAAATGAACAGATCCATCTTAATATCGAAAATGATGGACAATCCCTACCAGTCATGTCAGGAAAAGCAGTGATGAAGCCAGCGCATGAGGCTGGCAGCGGGCTAGGCTTGAAGCTGATCGATTATCGAATCAGCATGCTTGGCGGAACATGGAAAATCGCCAATATTGCTGACGGAACCGGCGTAAAGCTTTCGATCAGGGCTCCCATGAACGGAGGTTCAATTCAATGAGCGGCACAAACAAAGACGCTGTAAAGATTTTTCTGGTCGAAGATCATCCGGTCATGCGCCTTGGCCTCAAAATGATGCTTGAGGAGCACGGCTTTAATGTCTGCGGTGAGGCCGAAACCCTGCGTGAGGCTTTTGCCAGACTCCCTGAAGCCAATGCTGATATTGCCATCTTCGATCTGTCATTAAACGGGGAAACCGCTTTCGATGGCATCACTCAGGTGCGCCAGCAAAAGCCCGGATTGGGCCTGATCATCTATTCGATGCACGATACCAGACTGTTTGTGGAACAGGCGCTGCAGATCGGCGTAAATGCTTACGTTACCAAGGCAGATCCAGTAGAAACTCTTGTCGATGCTGTGAATGCGGTAGTCGCCGGTAAGAAATTTCTTGGGCCAACTCTTGCTAAAACCCTTGAAGACCGCATCATTGAGCAAAGCGGTCATGTTACTGCGCTGCGCGACCTTTCAAGCCGAGAAATAGAAGTTCTGACTCTTTTGGGGCAAGGTTTTGGCAACCGGGAAATAGCTGCCCAGTTGGCCTTAAGCCATCGCACCGTCGAAACTTATCTCACCCGTCTCAAAGACAAACTAGGCGTAACCTCGAGTAGAGAACTCTCTCGCGAAGCCATCAAAATCACCCATTCCGGCTAACAGTTTCAGCGGACTCACAAGGCTGCTTTTTTGAACAGCCTCTTACATGGCTTATCGCTTAGCTGGCGCTTCTGATAGCGATCAGCTCAGAGATGGTGATGAAGCGGTATCCGTTGGCCTTGAATGCTTTGATCAGGGTTGGCAGCATCTGAGCTGCGCCTGGGTGAATGTCGTGAAAAAGCACGATGCTGCCAGGGCTGACGGAGCGCATTACACGCGAAAGTATGCGGTCAGGGTTTTTATTTTCCCAGTCGCGGCTGTCTGAATCCCACATGATTTCGTGCCAGCCCTGGCCGTGAATGAGTCCTTTGACGCTCTGATTCGTCTGACCGAACGGTGGTCTTACTATCAGGCAGGCTTTGCCGGTGATACCACTGATCAGCTCATTGGTGCGCTGCAGACTTTGCAGTGCCTGGGGGCGACTGCTTTTGGTAAGGCTATTGTGTTCCCAGCTGTGGTTGCCGACATCATGACCTTCCGCAATCATGCGGGTAAGGATGTCGGGATAGGTTTCGGCGCGATTGCCAACGACAAAGAACGTGCCCTTTGCGCCTTCGCGCCCGAGAATATCGAGTATCTCTCGGGTCAGGGTGTGGTGTGGCCCGTCGTCGAAAGTCAGAGCGATAAAGCGGTCTTTGGGATCAGCTTTGAACGTTTTGATGATCTGATCACAATCTGCTAACGAAAGCGGGGTAAAGGGTGTGATTGTAGTGCTGCGTGAGGGTTTTGCAGCATAGTTCGAACCAGAACTCCAGGTTTTGCCACTCGGCTGAGTCTCGACGCCATCGGGGTAAAGCGGGTAAAAGTCGATATTGCCGGTTTCGACCGGGGGCTTGTAACTGCCAAGACTCAGCGGCCTCGCAGCTTTGGTTGCTGGCAGCTGAACGTGGTAGCCGAGTTCGGCAAGTTGTTTGAGTGCAGGTTCAAAACCTGGATGCTGTTGCAGGCAGCTCTTAAAACAGGTCGCAGCAACTGGCAGGTTGCTTCCTTCCTTTTCAAGCAGGCCGAGGTTGTAGTAGATCCAGTAGGAGGAAGAGCGAGTAAGCCCGGTTCTGAAAATAATTCTGGCTTCGTCTTTGCGTCCCAGCTGTTTGAGTGCGGAACCAAGATTATTGTAAAGGTGAATGTAGTTGGGATCGATTCCGAGCGCATAACGCCAGAGTCTGGTTGCATCGTCGAGCTTGCCGGCTTGTGCGTAGATAATGCCAAGAGAATTTAATGCCGCGACATCGCGTGGGTTTTGCCTGATACGCTGACGTAAGGCCTCAAAGTCTTTCATCAAATCTGGTGGATTCATTGAATCGAAGTCTTGCGCATACAGAGAAGCCGGGCCAGAGAGCAACACAATGCATAACAGCAGGCAGGCTGAAAAAAAGTGCCACCTGAAGAGTCTGCCATAGTTCAGGTGTCGCTCTATTGCTGGTACTTTGTTTCGATAGTGTACAGGTGAAGATTTATGATTAGACATAAGAGTTTTCATTGCTCTGCACTATCGGCAGAAATCTGGTTATTCTTTGCCCTTGTTGGCAGAGAAGTTACAATTTGTTCAAAACAAGACCATATTCTATCGCCAAGATTCTGAAGTGGCCTCTTTCTGGCAAGTTCAGGTGTGGCTAAGGGGTTGAATCGGCCGAGCAGAAAAAGTGCTAATGCTCTGATATCTGCGCGTTGACCTTCGGGTTCGTTCTTGAGTAGATGCAACAATTGATTGACAATCAACGGTCGCTCAGCCGTGCTGAACTGAAAAAGCAAGGGAGTGCCAGCCATCAGGAGAATCTGGCGTTGAATTGGCTCTGACTGGTTAAAGGTTGCCTGTTTCCTCAGCTGAATAAGCCTTTTTCGCAGACTGTCATCAAAAAAATCAGGGGTGTCCGTAGCGGCATAGAGGTAGAGAGTTTGCAGTATTACTGCCTCAAACAGCAAGTTTGTATTATGACCGATAAACAACGGGCGAAAATAGAAGTCTGATTTGAGCAGACCGTCGTCATCAAGCCAATCGGGCATAAGCCGGCGAATTTTTTGCAGATTTTCGAGGTATTGCGATGAAAAATCGCTGAGCATAGCCATTATTACGCCTGCACACAGTGTTGTTGAGATCAGGCCGTAATCCGGGTGGTCAGGGAAACGGTAAGCGCCACTCGCATTCTGCATTTTGGCAATGCTCTGCCCTATCCGAGTCATGGTCTCTTCCGGAATTCGGTAGCCTGAAGCGGCGGCAACCTTGCAGGAAAGAGCGAGAGGGAGTGCCGTGTGGCATGAAAAGCAATTGTTATTCTGCTGAAAATGCAAAACCGACTCGGCCAGAATTTTAAGCTCGTCTTCAATCATTCTGATCCTGGCCGGCGTAGCACTAAGCTGGGTTTTCCCTTTTGCTGGTAGTAATGTATTCACCTGCAGCAGCGGAATTATCTGCAACTTGTCATCGACGGCACCATTCAAATTGAACAGCAGCACTGTCTCATCCTTACTTAGTTTTGAAACAAAGCTACGCCCGCCAGTTTTTACAATGGCCGCACGGCACTGCTTGGCGTTTCCCCATACTGTTTCTGATACTGCGGGCAGATGCAGCTGATCAAATGACCAGCTTTGCAAAAACATCATGCTGGTTGAATCATCAGTTGGTTTCAGCTCATATACGGGCTCTTCAAAAGCGGCATAGAGTGTTCTTGCAGACATTGGAACTGCGGCAAAAAGAAGCAGGCAAACTGCAAATATCAAGTTGCCCGCATTCAAGCAATTTTGATAAATCGTTTGAGATTGCTGCCGGCGATCAACTTTCTTTACTGATGCCATATTTTTTCAGCTTGTAATGCAGGCTTTGCCGGGTCATACCAAGCACTGAAGCTGCGCGTGAATAGTTCCAGTCGGAGGCTTCAAGAGCCTGCAGGATGATGTTTTCTTCGATGCGGTTAATTGTTTCTGCCAATGGTTGCGCGCTGTCGAATTGGATAATGTTGTCGACATTATGCTCATTTGGCAGATTAAGATCAGAGGCCGATAATTCTCCGGCTCGCTTCAAAATAACCGCGCGTTCAATGCAGTTTTCAAGCTGTCTGATATTGCCGGGCCAGTCGTAACTGCGCAATATTGCGAAAAAATCTTCGCTGCCCGTGGTTATCTGGCGATTGTGTCGTTTAGCATAGAATCTGATAAAGAATTCGGCAAGTTCTCTAATGTCCTGGCGGCGCAGGCGCAGGGGCGGTAGTTCTATTTCGACAACATTGATACGATAGAGCAGGTCCTCGCGGAAATTGCCGCTCGCAACCTCTTTGCGCAGTAGCTTGTTAGTTGCTGCAATTATGCGAACATCTGATTTAAACTGTTGAGTTGATCCGATCGGCTTGAAGATGCCATCCTGCAGAACGCGCAAAAGCTTGGCTTGTCCTGAAATCGGCAGATCGCCGATTTCGTCGAGGAAAAGTGTGCCGCCCTCGGCTTCTTTGAAAAGGCCCGTTTTGTCGGTATATGCGTTGGTAAAGCTGCCTTTTTTATGGCCGAACATTTCACTTTCGAACAACTGCTCTGGTATGGCACTGCAGTTAACTGCGATAAAAGGCTTGTCGTTGCGGCGCGAACTGCGGTGAATTGATCTGGCTATCAGCTCCTTGCCGGTTCCACTTTCGCCGTAAATCATAACGGTACTGCTGGTGTCAGAAATGCTTTCGACAATTTTGTGTATCTGTCGCATTCCCTCAGAATTGCCAATAATCCTTTTATCTTCTGGCAGAGGAGCTGCAGCAACTTTACTTTTCAGCACCTGATAAACAGCGTTTTTAAAGTCGGCAAGCTCAAAAGGCTTGAGCAGGTAGTCGCTGGCACCCAGTTTTACTGCGGTTATCGCAGTTTCGACCGAAGAAAAGGCAGTCATCAGAATGCAGTTGAGTTCAGGCTTGCGCTGTTTAATTTTGCCAAGCAACTCGATGCCTGACATTCCGCTCATGCGAATATCAGAAATAACCAGATCAATATCGCGTTTGCTGATAAACTCAAGTCCGACTACAGGGTCAGAAAATTCGAACACTTCGAATCCTTCGAGTTCAAGCGCTTTTTTCAGGGCTTTTAAAAGCTTTACTTCGTCGTCGATAATGACTATGCGGCTTTTCATCTGTGATCTTCTCCTGGTTTGTCGCTGACTGACTGTGTTGGTGCAAAAGGTAGTCTGACGCAAAATTCTGTTATCCGGTTGTCAATACGATTGGCTTCGATACGGCCAAGATGGGCGTCGATGATAGCCTGGCAGATTACCAGGCCGAGACCTGTTCCCTGAGCTTTGGTGGTGAACAGCGGCTCAAATATATGTTCCGGCAGACACTGAAAACCTGGGCCAGTATCCATAAACCTGATTGCAAAGTGGTTTGCTGTCATTTCAGCTGCTATTTCGACTCGCTTGTCTGCCTGTTCGCTCATTGCTTCGCCGGCATTTTTGATAAGATTATGAAAAACCTGTTGCATGGCCTTGAGATCGACACGGAGCTCGCCTTCTGTGACTTTCGAGGAAAACGCCAGTTCAATATCATTGAATTCGGCAGCAGCTTGCATTTTCTGCGCCAGTGTCGCGAAAAAGTCGCAGAAGCTCATGCGG
Organism: Candidatus Rifleibacteriota bacterium; assembly: GCA_018818125.1. GTDB lineage: Bacteria > Muiribacteriota > Ozemobacteria > Ozemobacterales > Ozemobacteraceae > Rifleibacterium. Next base: position 12,097 of record JAHISQ010000047.1, on the reverse strand, counting down.
GCGAGATCAGGATGGGTTCGGCTGGTGTAAGCTCTGAGTGTGCTGATGATATCGCGGCAACGTTTGACTTCCTCAATGATTTCGTCGAACTCTTCGGGAACAATTTCGCTGTTCTTTATGGCAGCTTCCTTGAGCATGCCTGCTGTGACGAGGATAGTGCCCAGGGGATTGTTGATTTCATGGGCAATGCCCGCAGAGAAGCGACCAAGCGCTGCCATTTTTTCTTTTGTCGCCAGCTCTTTTTGTACTTCGATAAGTCGATTCTGGGCGAGAGTCAGCTCGCGGACCATGTGATTGAAGCTATGAGCAACCGTTTCAATTTCGTCGCCGCTGTTTTTCATTGGTGCTTCGTTGAGCGGAATTTCTTTCCAGTGTCCGTCTGCTACCTGCTCGATTCCGTGGCGCAGAGCATTAAGCGGCGATAGCATTTTCCGACCGAGAAAGAAGCCGAGAATCAGCAGTCCGACGACCTCAAGGATGGCAAGGCGCATCATCAGAAGGTCAATGTCGGCTCGGGTAATAGTAGCACGTTGTGCTGCATATCCTACCAGCAGCCAGTTCTGACTTGGAGCGACTTGAAAAGCGCGAATTCTAAATGTCTCGTTATCGATCAATGCCTGGTCAGTGTTTTTTTCCTGGGTAAGTTTGCGCAAAAAATCCGAGTCAGGCAGGTAGTGATCTGCGTAAAGCAGTCCTTTGTGGTCAAAAATGCACAGCATCGGTATGGCAGTGAATTCTGGTTGGCGTGCAAGAAAGAGGGTGGTACTGGCGTTAATCTGTATTTGGCTCGCGGTAATTAGATAGCCTCGATACGAGAACGGCCCTGAACTGGTCAGGCGCCGAAGGTGACCCGGAGTTAAGCTGGGTTGGGAAAAAGAGCTGTGCGGCTGCAGAATTGGCTGACCCTGTTGAAAGATTTCGAGCCAGTCAAGATTTAGTGAACTTTTGAGCTTTTCGGCGATTCGTTGCTGCTGGTCAGCATCACGCGAAAAAAACTTCAGATCGACGAGTGCGCTCGCGGTTTCTTTCCCAATGCGGTCAAGCTCCTGCTGCGTATGGTTCAGCTGCGCCACGACCTTGTCCTTGAGGTTTTCAAGCTTGACAAGGTCAGAGCTGTCGATCGAGACGCCAAGACTTTGCGCTGCCCAGAACGATACCGCCGAAACTACAAGTATGGTCAGCAGCGCAAAGCCTAACGCAATTTTGAGTCTTATGCCAATACTCATGCTGCTATTCTAACCGATGCCACAAGTTTATTACCAGCAAAAAACCGCCTGCCAGACCCGACGCCGTAAGCCGGGCCGGGAATGGCAGGCGGTTTTTTAGTAAGTCCGTTAAGATCAGAACCTGGTCAGTTTTGCAAAAGAATCGGCTTCGAGGCTGGCACCGCCAACCAAGGCACCGTCTATGCCGTCCTGATCCATGTAAGTTTTGACGTTTTCGGGCTTGACTGAACCGCCATAAAGTATGCGTACCTTTTCGGAAATTTCCTGGCCATATTTGCTGTGCAGGTATTCGCGAATCAGTGCAATTGCATCTTTGGCATCTTTTGTTGTCGCATTTTTGCCGGTGCCGATTGCCCAGACCGGTTCATAAGCGATAACTATGCCGCTGACAAAGCTTTCTGAGATACCAGCAAGATTTTTTTCCAGCTGATTCAGAATGACCTGGTCAGTCAGGTTCTTTTCACGTTCTTCGAGTTTTTCGCCAACGCACAGAACCGGAATCAGGCCGTTGGCAAAAGCGGCATGCATCTTTTTGTTGATCATATCGTCAGTTTCGCCAAAAACCCAGCGGCGTTCAGAGTGCCCGAGAATTACAAATTCACATTTAAGATCCCTGAGCATCATTGGGGCAACTTCGCCGGTGAAAGCGCCTTTGCTTTCGTGATGCATATTCTGGGCGCCAAGCAAAACTTTGCTGCCATCACGACCCATATCAACCGTAGAAATCAGTGTAAAGGGCGGGCAGATAAGAACATCTACGTCCTTGAGATCGGCTATTTTTGGCAATAGTTCTGCCATAAAAGTTTTAGCTTCCTGGCAAGTCTTGTGCATCTTCCAGTTGGCGGCAATCAGTGGTCTGCGACTCATACTTTAGCTCCTTCTGCCATTTCTTTGATGTTACGTGAGAATATTTCGATGCCGGGCAGAGTTTTGCCTTCGAGGAATTCGAGGCAGGCGCCGCCGCCGGTAGAAACGTGAGAAACCTTGTCTGCTGCGCCCATCTGTTCGATAGCTGCAACTGAGTCACCACCACCGACCACGGTAATCGCGTTGAGCCCGGTGAGCAGCTCAGCAATTTTGCGGGTACCAACGTCGAATGGTTTTATTTCAAATACGCCCATCGGCCCGTTCCACAATACAGTTTTGGCGCCCTTAAGTTCGGCGGCAAAGGCTTCTATGGTTTTCGGGCCTATGTCGAGACCGAGTTCGTTATCTGGCATTTGGGTGATATCAAGGGTTTTGGTCGGAACGCCTTCTTTGATCTCTGCTGCAGTAACTACATCTGTCGGCAGCAGGATTTTGCGCCCGGAACTTTTAGCCTTCTCGATCAATGAAAGAGCGAGGTCGAGCTTGTCATGCTCACACAGTGATTTGCCAATGTTGTATCCCTGAGCCTTTAAAAAGGTAAAGGCCATGCCGCCGCCGATCAGCAGAGAATCTACTTTGTCGAGCAGGTTTTCGATAACAAGAATCTTATCACTGACCTTGGCGCCGCCCATAATCGCTACCAGCGGTCGATCAGGCGATGTGGTTACCTTGCTGAGGTAGTTGATTTCTTTTTCCATCAAAAAGCCGGCATAGGCGGGAAGTGTGTCGGCGATACCGGCGGTTGAAGCGTGGGCGCGGTGCGCGGTGCCAAAAGCGTCGCTGACAAAGATGTCGCCAAGTGCTGCCAGAGCTTTGGCAAAAGCCGGGTCGTTCTTTTCTTCTTCTTTATGGAAGCGCAGGTTTTCAAGCATGGCGATTTCACCATTTTTGAGGCCGTTGACCACGCTGGCTGCCTTATCGCCGATGCAATCTTCGGCAAAATGAACTGGTTTGCCCAGCAACTTGCTGAGATGAGCTACCAGTGGTTTAAGTGAATATTTATCGACAAAAGCGCCTTTTGGGCGACCAAGGTGGCTCATTACGACAAGTCTGCCGCCGTTTTCCAGAATATGATTGAGGGTCGGCAATGCCATTCTGATGCGCGTATCATCGGTGATATTAAGATTCTCGTCGAGTGGCACGTTAAAATCTACGCGTACCAGAACCTTGCGGCCAGAAAGGGCGATATCTCTGATTGTTCTAAACATATTGTCCTCCATACAGGAAATGTATTGGCATTATACAGGAAAAAAGAAACGCAGGAAACCCGCTATGCGGATTCCCTGCGTTGGCTTCAATAATTGATCCGGTTCAGGTTACTTGCTTGCCATGTGGAGCAGCAGGTCGAGAACGCGGCAGCTGTAGCCCCACTCGTTGTCATACCATGAAACGACTTTTACAAAGTTGTCGTTAAGTGATATGCCAGCGCCAGCATCGAAAATGCTTGAATGAGAGTCACCGAGGAAATCGGTAGAAACTACTGAGTCTTCTGTATAACCGAGAAAGCCCTTCATTGAGCCTTCAGCTGCGGTTTTCATGGCTTTTTTGATCTCGTCATAGCTGGCTGGCTTTTCGAGGCGGCAGGTCAGGTCGACAACAGAAACGTTTGTGGTCGGCACGCGGAAAGCCATGCCGGTCAATTTGCCGTTGAGAGCTGGAATAACCTTGCCAACAGCTTTGGCCGCGCCGGTAGAAGACGGTATGATATTCTGGGATGCAGTGCGGCCGCCGCGCCAATCTTTGGATGAGGGGCTATCGACAGTTTTCTGGGTGGCAGTGGTAGCGTGAACGGTGGTCATCAGACCTTCGATTATTCCAAAGTTGTCGTGCAGAACTTTGGCGATCGGTGCCAGACAGTTGGTGGTGCAAGAAGCGTTGGATACAATTTCTTCACCATTGTAGCTTTCATGGTTAACACCCATGACGAACATTTTGGTGTCGTCTTTTGAGGGAGCAGACATGATGACTTTTTTGGCGCCGGCAGTAATGTGTTTGCCAGCGGTTTCCTTGGTCAGAAAAAGGCCGGTTGATTCGACAACGTATTCAGCGCTGACTTCGTTCCATTTAAGGTTCGCGGGGTCTTTTTCGCTGGTGACGCGGATCTTTTTGCCGTTTACCACGAGGTGTCCGTCTTCAACCTTTACGTCACCGCTGAAGCGACCGTGGGTCGAGTCGTATTTGAGCATATATGCCATATAACTGGCGTCGATCAGGTCGTTAATGCCGACTATTTCTATTTCGGGGTGGGCCATTGCAGCACGGAAAACCAGGCGTCCAATGCGTCCAAATCCGTTGATTCCTATTTTCTTAGTCATACATCCTCCAATAATTTATTTGAATCGTCGCAAATCAAAAATTTGCGATAGAAAAACGCTGCCCCATTTTTACTTTGGGGCAGCGTCTGTTGTCAAGCATGAATTTCAGACTGGCTGATACTCTTAGTTATCAAGATTCTTTTTGAACGACGCGAGTTGCTCCTTGAGCAGGTCACCAATAGTGTCTGAAAAGCCGGTTTCTGATTCGGCCTGATATTTTTTGAGTTCCTTAACGTCGCTGTCTATGCTGGCTTCTTTGATTGAGAGCTTGAGGCGGCGATTTTTGCGGTCGAGTTCAAGAACCTTGTAGGTCACAGTTTCGCCCTGCTTAACCACTTCAGAAGGAGCGCTGACACGCTGAGAAGACAGCTGAGAAATGTGTACAAAGCCAACGACGTTTTCGGTGACTTCGATTTCGATGCCATTCTCGAGCAGATTAATGACTTTACCCTGATGAACGCTGTCTTTGCAGAACTTGCGTTCGACATCACGCCAGGGGTCATCTTGCATGCGGCGCAGTGATAGACCGATTTTCTGCTTGTTTCTGTCGATTTCGTAGACCATTACGGTTACTTGATCGCCAACCTTAAGGGCTTCGGCCGGGTTTTCGACTTCATTCTGCCACGAAAATTCAGAAACGTGCAGCAGGCCTTCAAGACCGCTTTCCAGCTGAACAAATGCGCCGTAGTTTACAATATTCTTAATGACGCCGGTTACCTGGTCACCGACTTTGTAAGTATAATCTACAGTTTCCCATGGGTCAGTGGTGGTTTGCTTGAGTCCGAGAGATAGGCGATGGTTGGCTGAGTCGATGTTAAGAATCTTAACGCTGACTTCCTGGCCCTTCTCAAGAACTTCTTTGGGGTGGTTGATCTTTTTGACCCAGTCCATGTCAGAGACATGCAGAAGTCCTTCAATACCCTGCTGGATTTCGATGAAGGCACCAAAATCAGTCATGTTGTTAACCTTACCGGTCACCACATCGCCGATTTTGAATTTTGCAGTTACTTCATCCCACGGGTGTGGGAGGCATTCTTTGTAAGAGAGAGAGATTCTCTTCTTTTCTTTGTCGATTTCTTTTACAACGATATCGATCTCGGCGCCGGAAGCGACAACTTCGCTGGGGTGCTTGATGTTGCGAGCCCATGACAGATCAGAAATATGAACGAGGCCTTCGATGCCTTCTTCAAGTTCTACGAAAGCGCCGAAATCCATGAGATTCTTAACGCGACCGGGATATTTCTGGCCAACCTTGTAGCGGCCGTCAACGGTTTCCCAGGGGTTGTCTTTTTTCTGTTTGAGTCCGAGGCTGATTTTGCCTTTTTCGATATCCATCTTCAAAATTCTGGCTTCAACTTCTTCACCTGGTTGAATTACTTCGCGCGGGTTTGAAATTACTGACCAGCTCAGGTCGTTGCGGTGAATCAGGCCTTCAACGCCTTCGCCAAGATCAACAAAAGCGCCGTATTCAACGATTCTTGAAACGGTACCGGTGATCATATCGTCGACATTGAATTTTTCAAAAAGTTCAGTTTTGCGCTTGTCGCGAACCTTGTCGAGGATAGCGCGTTCAGAAACCACAACGTTTTTGCGGCGGCGGTCAAATTCGGTGACCAGCATCGGAAAAGTCTTGCCAATGCTTTCTTTGGCGTTTTTGCCATGAGAAAGCTGACTCTGTGGCAGGAAAGCCCTTACGCCCTTGATATCAACATTGTAGCCGCCCTTGATGCGTTCGGTTACAGTAGCTTCGATCGGGGTTTTGTTTGTAAAAGCGTCGTTGATTTCGTCCCACGAGCCAAGTTCCTTGGCGCGGCGGAAAGAAAGCATCAGCTGGCCGTGGCCATCATCAACCTTTTTCACGTAAACTCTGATCTGGTCGCCGACGTTGAACTTGTCTTCTTCGCCGTCGAATTCTTCGATTGGCACGATGCCGTCGGACTTGTAGCCCAGATCGACATAAACGCCGGACTGATTCTTCTCAATTACAGTTCCGGTTACAATTGCTCCTCTGGAGATTGTTCGGAACTCGCCACTGAGAGCTTCCTCCATGGTCATTAGGCTCTCCATGGTCTCTTCAGCCGGTTCCTGTGGTGTGTTTGTCATATTGACTTCGGTCATACGTTCCTCCATTGGGATCAATTTGTCCCGGGTATTAGTTACAATTATGATAATCCGATCGACAACCTGTTGGATGTTCAAATCGGTGGTATCCAGATAAATGGCGTCTTTAGCCTGCTTCAGCGGCGCAAATTCTCGGTTCGAATCGTATTCGTCGCGGCGTGCTATTTCCTGCTGAAGAGTTGCAAGGTTCGCGTCAAAGCCTTTGGCTTTAAGCTCCTCGTATCTTCGGCGGGCCCTTTCTTCGATAGACGCAGTAAGAAAGATTTTTATGCGAGCCTTGGGGAAAACAACCGACCCGATATCGCGCCCGTCGACCACCCAGTTGCCATGCTGGCCAATCTGGCGTTGCAGTTCGGTCATGCATTGGCGCACTCCCTGGTCGGCCGCTACCTCAGAAACGTGGCGTGCTACCTCGGGTTTGCGAATGTCGTGGGTTACGTCGAGATCGTGCAGGTAAACAGACGGAAAAGAACTGCCGGTCTTCTCTTCGAAACGCAGGCCACTTTCGCTCGCACAACGATAAAGCTCTCTGGTGTTAGAAAACGCAACGTTTTCCTGCAGGGCTTTAAGTGTGATTGCACGATACATTGCCCCGGTGTCGAGGTAACTGTACCCAAGTTTTTCGGCAACCGTTCGGGCTACCGTACTTTTGCCTGCTCCAGCCGGGCCATCTATGGCAACGACTTCACAACATTCTGTCTGATTAGGTGAATCCAAGACTCGAAAAAGGCTCCTTTTGATCGTTGCCTGTGAAAATAACAAACAACTAATGGGCGATAGTGTACATGATCTCGTAAAAACTTGCAAGAAAAAAAAGGCGGATGCTCAGTTATTTGGTTGCGCACATTTGCTCAGGATTGTAAAAAAATTTGGGAAAGAAATATTTATGCTGTCAGTATTTGTTACTTCGAGGCCTCTGCGGCTGTTGAGAGCCATAATTGCAAAGCTCATGGCAAGCCGGTGATCATTGCATGAGTCGAGTCTGACCCTTTCGCATATTTTGGCCGGGCCGCTGATCTCAAAACCATCCGGGTATTCCTGGCAGTCAACACCGGCGATTTTAAGCTGACTGATCAGGTCGCGAATGCGATCTGTCTCTTTATGGCGCAGCTCGCTGGCACCCCTCACTCGCGAAATGCCATTTGCGAAAGCCATGGCAATGGCTAGTGCTGGTAATTCGTCGATCAATGCAGGTATCTCAGCTTTGTCTATGTCGGTTGCGCTGAGGCAGGCGCTATTTACGCTCAGATTTCCGCGTGGCTCCCATACTTCTGAGATAATATGTTCTTTGACTGAGGCGCCCATTCGCTGCAGAACTTTTAAAAAACCTGTTCTGGTCGGGTTTAACAATACATTTTTCAGGATAAGCTGACTGTCTGGTAATATGCTGGCGGCAACCGCAAAAAAAGCAGCGCTGCTGATATCGCCGGGCACTGCAAAACTGTGATTGCCGGTCAGTTTCGTTGGTCCTTCGAGGCAGATGCTGCCAGAATCCAATTCAACAGGTAAATTGAGCTGTATGAGAAGTCGCTCTGTGTGATCTCTACTGGCATATCGCTCGAAAATCTGCGTTTTGCCCTTCGCCTGCAGAGCAGCCAGTAATATCGCTGACTTAACCTGAGCTGAACCGGTTTCGTTGGCAAATTCAATTGCCCGCAACGAGTTGCTACCTGTGATTGTAAGCGGCAATCGACCATTCTTTGCAGAGCTGATTTGCGCATTCATTGCTGACAGTGGTCCGACTATCCGCTGCATCGGTCGTCGACTCAGCGATTCGTCGCCAATAAGACTGTGTCTGCCGGCCCGACCGGTCAGAATACCTGCCAGCAGTCGTGCTGTTGTGCCAGAATTGCCGCAATCTATTATGGTATGGTCGTGCGGCTCTTTGCTGATAAAACTTTGCAACAATACTTTATTGTTGCTGTAGCTGATTTTGACTCCGAGTTGCGTGGCGGCCAGCAGGCTACTTTTTACATCTACACAGTCAGATAGATTGGTTATCTCGATCTGCCCTTCATTTAGCAGTGAAATCAGGGCAAGTCGGTGTGAAATCGACTTGTCGCCGGCAAATTCAAGTTCGCCGGTAACTCTGGCTGCCGCGCCTACGTGCATATCACTACTTGATTGGCTTGCCAAGCATTATTGCAAGAATCTGGTCGTCGGTTTCGACCATGCCTGGAGCTGCGATTAAACCTATATTGGCCAGACTCGACTCAAGGTTCTCGCCAAGAACGCCATTGGTGGTGGGCAGTTTGAGGCCACGCATTGCCAACATTGCTGCCTGAAAAGCTGAATCAACAGCACAGATCAGCTTTATCGCGCAGCCAACCTTGGCCCCGTCGCAGATAATTCCAGTGATGCTGCCAACCATGGTGTTGACCGCTGCAGTTGCTATTTCGAGATTGCCACCGAGCAGGTAAGTTGCCCCGGCAGTAAGACCGATACCAGAGCAGACTACACAGCCGCACATTGCCGAGAGCGTGCCTGAATGATGCTTGAGTATGCTGGTGATTGCGTGACTTATGGCCAGAGCCTCGCTAAGCTTATCTTCGTCGGCCTTTACATGTTTGGCGAGAACGTGCAGTGGCAGAGTGATAGTCAGTCCCTGATTGCCTGAGCCTGCTGAAGTCATGACCGGCAGATCGCAGCCCGACATCCGCGCATCGACCGCTGCTGAAGTAAGGGCTTTCGCTTTATTGATTACGTCATTGCCCAGCCAGCCTTGCTGCATGAGGTCACGGTAAATGTTACCGATCTTTAAAAAACCGTCATTGCCCATACCAGCTTCGGCGACCCGCAGATTCATATCTATGCCGTTGAGCATGTGTTGCCGCATCTTTGGTGAAAGCTCGTGAATGTTGTTCCAGATGTTGGCGATCGAGGTGGCGGCAAGAGCCTGGCGCTCCTTTAAAAGTTTGCCAGAACCCGAATCGCCGGTATTATCCGATTTAAACATGATTTCGCCATTCTTTTCGAGCAATACGCAGTTCTCGTGGCTGCCTTGAATGATGCAGCGGCCTGAATTGCCGGCTTTGTCTTCGACGAGTGCATCGACGAATAGCCCGTGCTTCTCGGGCACCAGTTCAATAGCCACGCGATCCTGTGCGACAAAGTCACGCGACTGCTTCAGCCAGTCTTCATTCATGCCTTCGAGCAGCGTCAGGTTCGGCTCACTTCCCTTGGCAAAACAGCCGAGAGCTGCCGCAAGTGGAATTCCGCGCTGGCCACCGGTGCCGGGGATGCCGACTTCCATGGCGTTTTTCAGCAGATTAGTTGAGAGACGAAGGGTTACGCGTCTGGTTGAACCAGCGGTAAGATGTCTGGCTTTGCAGGCTGCCAGAGCTATGGTTATTGGTTCAGTGCAGCCGAGAGCTGCTTTGATGTCGAGTTTAAGCGTGCGTTCAAGTTGTGTAAGACTCATGCGATCCCTCCTGTTGAAAACATCTGACTCTAGCACAAAGCCGCCGCCGAAAACAACCTCATGTAATCGTGGGTGTTGCCTTGTATTGCAGATATTGAATCTGCTGCCAATGTTTACCGGATAAAGAAATAGACAAATCTGGAAACGCTGGATTCAAATACTTCGTATTAGTAGATATGAGGATTATTGCAAATATTGTTATACCAAATGATAATGTGTTAAATTGAGTTCAGAGACTTTTATATAGCTCGGATTGAGCTAGTAGTAATTGCTTTGATGGACTTTTTGGAGAAGGAACATTATTGTTGCCAGCGACGATTGGTTCTTATTGCTGCGGTCGTTTTGATCTGCCAGACTAATGGGGGGGGATTTTGAACAGATTACCGTCAAATAGAGGTATGGTGTTGCCTCTTAGTCTTTTGGCTATAATAGCGGTTCTGGGACTGGTTGCAACCTTGGGCAGTCTGAACCAGGGCGTTAAAACCCAGATATATCGTAGTAACAATAATCAGCTGTCTTTTCTTATCGCCTATTCGGCTTTTTCCAGAGTGTGCGCAAAGACACATTCGTTTTCATGGGCGAACAGACCATTTTTGACAGAGCCGTATACGGAAACAAAAGTAGCTTTGCAGGGCGGGCATTACGATCTTTTGGTAGAGGATACTGTGGGGAAAGATCACCAGGCCGACGTCTATATTCGTACCCATCTTGCCGGGATTTCACGCGTGTATTTCTGGCGCATCAGGTTTAATGAAGATCTTCTCGATATCTCAAACAGCATAATAGTCGAACTTTATGCAACCCCAGACGTTATAGATTACCCGACTGTCAATGGTTCACGCACTATTGCCGGAAAGGTCGATAACATACTGGTAAAAAGAGCTGCCAACCAGAAAAAGTCTAACCAGATGGCAGTTGAACTTGTTCAGGGCAACAACATTCAAAGCGTTGTTCAAAAACTCAATGGTCGAGTTCCGGAAGATTTTCAGCAGAACTGGCCGGTTTCATCCGTTGAGGAAGCAATGGACAATAAAAATCCCGTAGAGCCGGCCGACCTCGCTCCTCCGCTGGTTGAAGAAAAGCCAAGCGCAACTGGTCCAGGTCCGACGTCAGCTGGAAACACGTATACTTCAATGACCGGTAATCAAATTGATGAACTGTCAGCAAAACTTATCAAGGCGTCTGATGAACTTGTTGATGCTACTGACAAGGCCTGGAACGAAATTGACGCAAACGGAATTGACGGACTTGATGCCGCGCAGGACTACTGGCAGAAGGCCGCAGAGGCAAAGAGTGAAACTTACTCGACCTTGGGTAGTCTGGTCACGGAATCAAAAATCGGGATTGGTGAGGCGCCAAGCGCTGAGGCTCAGACTGCAATGGAAGAAATGGTGTCCCAGACTGTTGTTGCTGGCATGAGCGGGATTGCCGAGGCCATTGTCCGAAGTTTCAAGTCTATTGACACTGATAATCATCAATATCTCAATAGCCTGCCAGATTCTACCGCAGTTCAGGGTTTGCTTGATGATTGGAAAGCCGCTGCCGAATGGACTCAGCAAGACCTCGACAAGCTGACTGGCCTGGCCTCTGATATCAGTGGCTACAGTAAGGCACCGGAAGTCGCACAGGCCATGGCAGATGCTTTGACCAGCGTCAATGCGAGCCTGAAGATTATTAATGCTGCTGTAGCAGCTGCAGAAGCCAGACTGGCAGAATTGCTAGGGCAGGAAGCAGCAGCAGCTGACAACACTCAGCCATGAGAAGATCTTCCCGCCAGGCTTTTACACTTATCGAGATAGTTGTAGCAGCTGGATTGGTAGCGCTTGTTGGCGTTATTTCCATGCGATTATTCAGCTCGATCGGCACCACTCAACAGAATCTTTCACAGCAGGCAATGCTGCAGATGGACTCTCGCAAGGCTTTCGATAACATCGTCGATCAGATACGTATGGGTACTGATATTGTCAGACCCACTACCGGTGAAACGTTGCCATATATGATTTTTAAGTAACTGCTCAATAACTCGGGGTTTGACACCACCCAAGTTTTATGATTCTGCTCGTTCCTGTTAATATTGAGATTTATGATGAATTGCACAGGGTTATTTTCTTTGCCATATCGGTAATTACGGATCCAAGGTTTGCAAT
>JAHISQ010000046.1 GCA_018818125.1 Candidatus Rifleibacteriota bacterium | reverse complement strand
ATTTTTATCGCCAGTAGGGCACTTTTTCAAGGCACAATTTTACCGATATATTTTCTTGTATTCAGCCCCGCAATTCATCGGCCGGGCTGGTTCAACAATTGGATAAGATCGTGGCTACGCACGATCTATCCTTATTCGTTAGCCAGTTTTTTATCATTAAATTTTAAATTTTTCAATCTCTCTCACTCCGTTCATTGTGTGTTCGTATTGAATCACTTCTTGCTTAAAGAAATCAAGTATTTGAAATCCTGGGTCGTGCTCTGGGAGTAAAGAACCTGGATTGATGAAGAATTGATGTTTGATCTTTTTTACCATTCTTCTGTGTGTGTGCCCAAAAAGAATGAAAATGAGATCATATCGCAATTGTAGCTTCTGAAATTCATCATTAGATTCTAAGGCATAGTTTGAATCGTCTGGAGTTAGTCTACACATATCATTTTCACCCAATCCATGGCATACTAATGCTCTCCCAAGATGGGTTTCAAAATTGATGGTTGCTGGGCAAGATTTCAGAAAATCAATTGAAATGGGATGCAATTCGTCTAAATTGGTTGCGTCAGATAATGCCCTCATTTGATTGGACAAAGCCCATCTATCATGGTTGCCCAAAACAGTTGGTATGTCATTTTTTTTGAGTAGCTCTACACATTTATTTGGGTCACCTTTGCCGTCAACTATATCCCCGGTACAGAATATTTGATCACATTTATCTCTTAAAAATTCTATGGTTTTCTCAAGACTATTATTTTGGCAATGTACATCGCCTATTAGTCCAATTGTTTTTTTCTTAATCATTTTTTTTCTTTATATCTGGCTAACGTCAGTCGTGACCGGAAAAACGAGACGGGCGCGGGTGTTGCGCAAGCAAAACCCGTGATCCGGCCGATTTTTCCGCGTCGACGCATTTGTTAACGCTTTCGATTCATTATTGAAGTTTTGAACCATCTTTGGTTATTGCCTCTCTACTCTTCTATTGTAATCGTTTTTTCATTTGAGAGCGAAGATATCATCGAAGTGATCGGATTGTCGATTGTAAGTTAGTTTTGTGCAAACGGTTGAATGGCTGAAACTTTCAGTCAACAAACAATTTGTCGATTAGGTCCTCAAGCTGATTACCTTCAGATGTAGTTTCATAGTTTTTGTCAAAACCGTGAATCTGAAGCCGATCACCGCATAAGTCGCGAAGAGCGTCTGCTTCTTCATTGGTTAATTCTTCATTTTGTATCATCAGATACTCAAGTCGGTTTCGAAGCCATTTTGGAAGATCAAGAACCTCAATCATAAATTGAATTTCTTTTGTTTTCAATTTCATTTCTATTTCTTCTGATTATCCCTTCATACAATGACTTGGGTGAGATCGAGGTTTTTTGAAAAAAACGGCAACATCTTACTCCGGTCAAGGCATTACCTTTGCTCTTTTATGGTAACGGTTTTTCTTTAATTTAGGAACCGAGATATCATCGAGGTGGAAGCATTGGCGATTAATTGTATTTTTTTTGATTTTCGCGTTAACGCCAGTCATGACCGGAAATAAGAGACGGGCGCGGGTGTTGCGCAAGCAAGACCCGTGATCCGGCCTTATTTTCCGCGTCTATGCGATTGTTACATTTCGTTTTATTCATTTAGCTGAGGCAAAGTGTCAAATGCCACAAGCAAGCAAGTTAATGCCAGCTTTCTTACATCTAGTTCGGGAGAACTTTTAAAATGATCTAAGTAACGGTCATATTTATTCCATTCGGCAACATTCCTACTTCCACCATGAACTAATTCTGAACGCAAATCAAATAGCCATTTTGCTCTTTGTTCACAATTGTCACTTGAGGTGCTTGCTTTTACTCCTTTCAAAATAAGCCTTTCAACATCGCCCCTTTCGCCAAAAAGCGCATCAAGTGAAATAAAATAGTTTAAAAAAGATTCAATGTCATTTGAATTCATGCCATGATTGATAAAATGAGCAGCTTTTTTGACTTTGTTGCGAAATCTATCATCAGATTGAGAATATCTGTGATACCAGTTCTTTATGGAAATGATAACCTCTTGATCTAAAGTATAATTTGAAATGTAATGGGGAAGAATTGCACCCAATTCTGCGCAAATGATTCCTACTCTGCTTTCGCTATTTCTATGTGCGAATTGCATGCAAACCTTATAGGGCGATGCGCCAGATTTAAGCAAAAAGCCCTTCTCATGAGTACCTTGCATAGCAGCAAACATAACCGATAAAAATCTTTTGAGTTTTAAGCTTGCATTGAATCTTGCTCCATTTGAAGTTCCTTCACAATGGCACACAAGATAGATGTCATAATTTAGGTTGGTAAAAGAAGATGGTTTACCGTCAAAAACCCCTGTGTTTGCATCTAGAAATTTTAATGAAGGATATTCATTTGCTAACTCAATCCACACATTTGTATCAGACTTCTGAACTACAGATAAACCATCATGGCATAAACTGAAGGATTGTGACTGAACTTTGGGAACCGGAATAATAAAGCACCACTTAGTTATTGAAATCCTTAGTTCTTCATACAATATTTCCCAAAGACAGCCAATAAACTCATCAACACACAGTATAGCTCTTGTCTCAAAAAGATTTTCCTTCTTTCTATTGAGGACATCATCAATGTTGAAGAGGCGATTATCTAGGCAGATTTTTGGAAAAATTCCAATGATGATAGCCGCAAATTCAGAAACTTCCCCATTTTTTAAATTGATATATTTTGAAATGGCAAAGCTGGCAATCGTTTTTGCGAGGTCAAAGGTTTTTTTTGTGTGCCACCAATAAAAAACAATCCCCCTTGGCACTGCTAAATGAGGATTTTTCCCAGCAAAAAAATCATTCTTGAGCCCCTTATTATCGGCAGGTTCAAGGAGCTTAATTTCTTTCATTAAAGGAATCAGTTGGGAACGGATCTTCTTATCAACCATTTTTGTTATCCTGGTTCATTCAAAATACTAACTGAACGAATTGAAAAAAAATGTGGACAGAGCAAAGACATTTAAAGGAGAAAAATTATGACATGCTTTTTAAAACGTGTGTATCTATTGAAAAACACATTTTAGATACCAATTCATGACCACAGACAGGACAATCGCCTGTTTCTTTTTCTTTCCATCCAATTATGGTTAGAATCGCTACGTATATTTTTTTCCCACATTTGGGGCAATTCACTTCATAATCTTGGCTGGAAATATCCCTCCTTTTAGCCGGAGCGAGTTTTGCGTAGCTTATCTGCAAGTTTTTTCCAATTACTGGTGTGTTGTCCACCAAATTTACTCCATCTGAAAAAACAGTAATAGGACCATCTGCAGAAATTGTAAAAGCCAAAATGTTAGGGTGGTCAAAGGAATACCGCCGAGCCGAGGTATGACGAGTACCTTCAGCTTGGGGTATTGTTTCAACAGCTTTTTGGGATGGCTGCAATTGAAAGCCAGCACCAATTACGAAACCGTCTTTTGAGATTACTGTGGCCCCATCAGTTTGAGATAGAAATGAAGTTAAGCAAGATTTCCATTTGTTACCTACAATTGAAATCTCTGCAGAAGAAAAATTCATTTCGTCAGCGAACGAATAATTAGCATTCTCGGATAGGCAATAAATAAGAGTTGCGCCAACACGCTGTTTGCTCAATCTGTAACAAGTCAAATTCAAAATGGATTTTAAGACTATTTGATTAATGCTTGGAATTTGTTTAATTATCTCTTTAAAAAACTTACTAACATTGGCTGTTTGGCTCCATTGTCGACCATCCAAATGGAAAAAGAAATCCTTGGTAAACAGATGTATTACATTAAAACTGTCTCTGTAAACATAAGGACCATTCTTTGCTATTTGGAAGCATTTTGAATCGGACATTCCACCATTTTTAGCAATAACTAGCGATTGAGACCCATCAGGACTAAACGATAAAAATGCATTGCGTCCATCTACCAATTTTCTTAGAGATTTTGGGTGGATATTTAGGGAACTAAATACATCGAAGTTTGTGAGATCGTAAGGTTTTCGCGCCAAATGAATGCCATAAGGTGCAACTCGCCCTTCATGTCTTGGGGAAGTTGCTAAGAGAGAGAATTCATTTAAAAAAGACTCTGGGAATGCCTCAATTTCTTTCTTTGAAAAGATCTTGTTCTCAAAAAGATCATTTTTGAAAATTTTAGCAACGTTAGGTGGAAATAAGGTGTTCATCAACCTCTCCTTTAACAAAGATACATTCTCAGAACCGAGTAAATTTTATTATAGAAATGTAACGGCAGTCGTGACCGGACGCCGAGTGACGCCAACGGCAAACGAGGGAATCGGAGCTGGCGCAAAAATTGCGATTTTTCGCAACTTTTTGTGACAGCTACGACGTTCCGCGTCTACGCACTTGTTAAACTTGCTTTTAT
>JAHISQ010000045.1 GCA_018818125.1 Candidatus Rifleibacteriota bacterium | reverse complement strand
ATTTTTATCGCCAGTAGGGCACTTTTTCAAGGCACAATTTTACCGATATATTTTCTTGTATTCAGCCCCGCAATTCATCGGCCGGGCTGGTTCAACAATTGGATAAGATCGTGGCTACGCACGATCTATCCTTATTCGTTATGTTGCTCTTTTTGTTTTCACTAAATTCATTAGCATTGCTTTATTATTTAACATTGCACAACCGCACCAAACATTTTTCATGCCATTTAGGGGGACAAATTTTTCATCTTTCAATTGACTTAATATATCTGCCTTACAATTCTCGCTAACTTCTTCAATTCCTCGAATATCCCAATTTTCTATACATGTGAATGGTGCGGTTAACAAATCGTTTGCTAAAGCTTGTGTAACGTATGTTCCGTCTCTAAAATCGATTATCAAAGTATATAGTTCGGTTTTTCTCATTTTTTATTTCTTTATCAATTGCTTTACAGTCGATAATGGTATTGACGTTTTTTCGGACACTTGTTCAGGTGTCATGTTCTCATCGGAGAGTCGTTTTCCAAACGTTTCCAATGTCTCTCCGATTTCTATTAGATGCTTATCTGGATCATAGAATCGTATTGTTCTTTGTCCCCATGATTCTTCATGAATAGAATGCAGTAACTCAACATTGTTTTCTTTCAGTTTCTCGAAAACCGATTCAATATTTTCTGTTTCAAAATACAATTCAAATCGATTGATTTTTTCGTTAGCAATCGATTCGATACCCAGTTGTTTTGGGATTATGTGATTAGGATTGATTTTCCATATTGATATTCCGCTTTTTAAGCCTATGTTAGTGCCGAAATCTAAATCAATTACTTGCTCAAGAATTCCGATATAGAATTTTTTTGATATCTCAATGTTTCTTACAAAGATTGCGACAGAATGATACTTAATATTCGCAGCAAGATTCATTTTTATTCCTAATTTTTGTTTTCTTTCAACATAACGCCAGTCGTGACCGGAAATGAGAGACGGGCGCGGGTGTTGCGCAAGCAAGACCCGTGATCCGGCATCATTTTCCGCGTCTACGCACTGGTTACAACTCTTATTAATTAATTCTTATACTCCGCGAAACTCTCATTGTAAGACAATCTTTGGGACCAAACACTCCAGCTTGGTCTGTTAGTAATGATTGTTAAATGATTAATCAGTCGTTTGATCATCACTGTTGCAGGTGAACAAACGCAGTCCGCACTCCATGGCGCCGCTACTTTGCACGTGGTTCTCCCGAACCGCATCGCGAATCTCGTCATTCTTACTTTTGGCCATCTGAACAACCTCCATTACAAGAACTATCTATTGCTTGAACTTCACTTTTGCAAGGAACATTACAATTACTTTTACTGCTACGATCTGGCTCATCTATTAATGGGTATAACCACATAACTGCGCATAGAACGGTTATCGCCCACAGAAATGATTTTGATTGGATAAACGTTTCTTTCTCCGTGCCACAGCAAGAAATGGAAGCGACGCATGGTACATCTGTGGATACGGTTTGCTTCGGTTTGTATGCTTTGTAAAAAGCATAAGCTAAACTCATAATTGTAATCAATAGGAATAACGGCTTTAATCCCTCTAAAAAGTGCAACGCAGAGCTTGATAAGCCCAAAAAAACCAAAAAGTGGCAGAGCAAGTCCTCCACATGGTCCCGTTACGCAAGTACCTAGGCACGTGCTGCCACAAATGCTGCCACACGCGCCAACCATAGCGCTGAAACTGGAAAATAGCGCTGCCAGCCTTGACTTGATTGCATTGATTATTGTCATCGTTTTTCCCACCTGAAGCCCCCCTATAAATGGTAAATTATCAACAGTCACCCTTATAGACGAAGAAACAACAAAAAAGACGCAAACTATTGACGGGTGCGACCTTTTGAAAATGACCAACCCGATGGGAACGTTGATTGGGAGCATCTTGTTGCTGTGATACCCTCGGTGAATGAAATCTCATGGTCGCAGAAAAGCCCCTGATGAACAGGTGGTTTAGGGGGGTAGTGCATGCATAAAAGGTCACGCCCGCTTATTTACAATCATCACAATTTCCGTTTTTTATTTCGTAATCAATTATCCTGCCGGTGTGATCAAATTTAAACCGACAGCACTCAGTCAACATTTTTTTCAAGAGTGCTCGGCCTCGCTGAACTCGGGATTTGGCGCTCGAAACCGAAATGCCTTGGAGCTGGGCGACTTCCTTCTGCTTCAAGCCTCTCAATTCTGACAAAGTGACTGCCCCTCTATATTTTTCGGGTAGCGCTTTTATCATAGGTTGCAGGCATTCGGCTAACTCCTGATAGACATTTTCGGTGGAGTCAATCTCGGGTAGTGAAAGCCAATCAGGAATATCTACCGTGGGTTTTTGCGACCTGAAATAGTCGATTATGGTATTCCTTGCTATTTGATAAAGCCAGTTCCTAATTTTTATGTCATCCCTCAGTGAAGCCAATCCGGTATGCATTTTCAGGAATACGTCCTGGAGAATATCGTCGGTAGCCGCGTCATCGGAAATTCTGCTTTTGGTAAAGGCGCGAAGTTTTGAATGATACTGTTGCCACAATTGTTTTGATATGTTCATTAATCCTCCAGAGGCCTAACGACAGACATGAGGGGCGCGGCGGTTGATGCCGCGCCCCTCTTAATGCCTTTATTGAACTCAGCCGCTTGCAGCGGCAACTGGGGAAAATGGTTCAAATCTACTGATTTCAGATATCTGCTCATTTCTATCCTGCTTGTCATTACTATCTCCAGCGACAAAGCCGCCTGGAGATAAAGAATGTTTCGTCTCTGTCAATGAAGATGGCCCGAGCGATTGAACACTACAACCATCCAGCTTCCCAACAATAAGAACATATTTACTCTTAAGGCAAGGTCTGTGCCAAGTGCCAAATCGCTCGGACTGGTTCAACAATTGGATAAGATCGTGGCTACACACGATCTATCCTTACCCGTTAGGCCTGCGGCTTTACTGCTTCAATAGTAGCCGAAACGATGTAATCCTCGATATTGCTTCCGGGTGCCCAATCACGGATAAAGGTTTTACTCTCATCTTTTGGCCGGATACGGATTTCTTCAAAACCAGCTTGCCGCAACATGGATTCGAGTTCCGTGATGAAAGATGCGCCGCTCACACATCCAGTATACATTGCCAGATCTTTCTTTACGGGGTCAGGCATTTCGGCAGTGGCTACAACATCGGAAATCGCCAGCCGCCCACCTGATTTCAACACGCGGAACGACTCGCTGAATACCCTTTGCTTTTCCGGGGAAAGGTTGATTACACAATTCGAGATAACGACATCGACAATCCCATCGGCAACCGGAAGATTCTCCAGTTCTCCCAATCGAAAATCGACGTTCCCGAATCCGGACTTCTCCGCATTTCGGCGGGACTTGGTGATCATCTCAGCTGTCATGTCAACACCAATAACCTGTCCATTGCCTCCAACGGCCTTCGCTGCCAAAAAACAGTCGAACCCCCCGCCGCTGCCGAGATCAAGTACTGTTTCGCCGGGTTGCAATGACGCGATAGCCTGCGGATTGCCGCAACCAAGCCCCATGTTTGCTCCCTCCGGGACAGCCGTCACATCTTCGCCGGAGTAACCCAAGCCAAGCGAAATATCAGCCGCCCCTGCCCCACTCGATGTACCACAGCAGGATAAAGGCGAGCAACCGCAGCCCGCACTCCCCGACACAGCAACCTTGCCGTAGTTCTCCCGAACCGCACTGCGAATCTCATCATTCTTACTTTTGTCCATCTGAACCTCCTCTATATGGTTAATCATAAACGTTCACCCTTATAGACGAGAAAACAACGAAAAGGATGCAAACTATCGGCAACAATCATCACAATTTCGGTCTTTCTGTTCGTATTCAATTATTCGCCCGAAGCACCTCAAAAAGGAACGCACTGCGAAAAATTGGCCATGAACTTTAGCGCAAACCATTGAAATATCCGATAAAAGGCAACTTATGCCTGCCTATCCGTGCATAATCTAAAAACAGTATCAGCTTCCGCAACCCAAACAAACTTTTGCCTTTAAGGCGATTCTGCTTGTCCAAGTATCTTTGATTGTAGAAGTGGTATCGGCTCAACAAACCCGTCAACTTTGGCTGTGGGCCGGGTAACGCCAATCTCTGAGACCAAACACATCAAATTCATCGCTTGCGTGCGCTCGTGCACAAACAATCAAAGCATCTCCATCACATCAAACAAACCTTACAACGAAAACAATCATGTGTCCAAGAACAATCTTTCACCCGCGTCTACGGACTTGTTAGCCAGCTTTTTATTTTGCATTTTGTTTCTTCAAGATTGCTTCAATGATAGAATGTTGTTCTTTGGGCCCTTGCCCGTGCTGATGAATTGGCCACAGTCGCTCTGAATGGTGTAAAATTTCGCAGGAAGGGAAAAGTTTCGTTACTTCTCCCGGTAGCAGGTAAGTCCGATGATTCCCTTGTTCATCCAAGAATGAATTGGAATCTGGATCTTTGGAACACTTTTTGATTGAGGT
>JAHISQ010000002.1 GCA_018818125.1 Candidatus Rifleibacteriota bacterium | reverse complement strand
GGCTGGTTTTTTATGTGCGTTTTGTTGTGGTGCTGCACTTGCGACTATAATTTTGTGGTGCTGGCGGGGAGTGGTTGTAGCTGGTTCTGGCACGATTTGTATGTTGGCGGGCGCCTGAGTCTGCTGCGCAAATTCTGGCTCAAGTTCCAGGCGATCGGAGTTTGAGAGTGTCGCAGCGGTTTGGGCTGTATCTTTTGTTGGCTGGTTAACTGTTTGTGCCTGAGCCAGATATGACATCGAGTTTTCAGGGATCTTGTATTCAGCAGACTTGTTCTCGGCAACTTTTTGTTCAGAGCTTTGTGCCATGAGCGAATAGGGGAAGAGGAGCGTAAAAATAACGCTGAAAATGATCGCTGGTATAAAACGACGCACTGATCTGCGGAAGTTTTTCACGGATTAGTTTCCTTTTTGTAGGCAAAATTAAGCCTTAAGGCGGCTTGGCACGATAATACTATTATCATGGGTTGAGGTCAAGTGGTCTAAATAAAAAAGCTGCTCATACAGAATATGAGCAGCTGGGATGCTTAAAGTCTTAAAGTCGGTTTATGATTCGCCTTTAGAACGCTCGATATGCACCAGAGAACGCTTGGCGTCATTAGCCAACGGTCCGGTCGGGTCGAGCTCAATAACCTTGTTATATTCTTCGCTGGCCCGGTCATACATATTTTTGACTCTGTAGATGCTGGCTAGTCGGAAATGTGCTTCAACATAGTTCGGGTCAAGCTGAATCGCTTTTCGGTATTCCTGCATCGCTTCGTTTTTCATGTTGATCTCATAGTTCTCATTATATGCTTCGCCGAGCTCATAATGAGCGCGAGGACTGTTCTCATCAACTTTGAGAGCTTTGCGGCAAATGGCGATAGATTCGTCATACATGTGTTTGCCGCTTATCGACTGCTTGCTGTAGACTGTTTTGAGTCCCCAGTATGGCCAGAGGTTGTTGGGGTCGCAGCTGTTGGCAAGTTTGAAGTAGTATACTGCCTTTTGCTGTTCTTCTTCTGTCGGCGTAAAGCCTGAGCCCAGGGTAATAAAAGCATAGCCAAGACTGAAATTTGCCATGGTATCTTTGGGATTGGCCTCGGTTTTCGCCTGATAATCCTTCAGGAGTGTGGTTAGCTGTCGGTCTCGATCCTGGGCTTTTGCGAGCATTTCTTTACTGATGTCAATTATCTTCATGTGATAATCGCCGCTCATCGGTTCAATTTCCAGTAGCTGACGCAGTTCAGAAAGCGCCTCTGCAAAACGCAACTGACTCTGGTAAAGATCGGCAAGCTTGCTGTGTACGTATGCATTTTCCGGGTCTTTGTCCAGAATCTGCTTGTAGATGCTTTCAACGTCTGCAAGCATATTGCGGCGATGGTAAACTTTTGCCAGCTCGGTCATCGCGAACGCATTGCCGGGATCAAGCTCGAGAACTTTCTGAAATGATTCTATTGAATGCGTAATTGCAGTTTCTTCGTCAATTTCAGTATCGAGACCTTTTGAGACAAAGAGCCCGAGTTCAAGCCAATCGCAATAGTTCTGACCATTTTCAACCGCAGCACGAATCGACTGATTGAACTCCTGCAGTTCTTCAGTCGAGCTGAAGTTGTTGAGAGCCTTGAATTTAAGCTGGGTGATCAGCTCAATCCTGACATCAACGTTGGTTGGAAAGTATTTTTTTGCTGTGGTAAGCGCATCGACCGCTTCAACTATTTTGCCTTTACGGATGTGTAGATTGCCAAGTCTGAGTGGCAGTTCCTTATAACGTCCGTTTTTGTCGAGTTCCATGGCCTGTTCATACTCGAAGGTCGCTTCGTCGAACATGTTCTTTGACTCATAAAGCGCGCCAAGCTTGAATCTTGCATCAAGATTGTGGTTGTCGAGGTCTATGATGCTGTCGTAGTGCATGATAGCTGCGTCAACATCGCCCTCTTTTTCAGCTTCCACTGCTTTCGCAAATGCTTCATCAATTTCCTGACTGCGCTGTGAGGCTGATAGATTGGCAAAGAAGTCGGATGCCACCATGTTTCCGGCATCAAGATCGATAACCTTCTGAAACCATATCTTGGCTGTGTCAAAGTCATTTTTCTCACGGTAGAGTATACCCAGCTGGAGTATGGGCTCAAGCTCGGTTGGCACGACCTGGTTGGCTGCCTCATATTTTTCGATTGCTTCGTCAGCCCAACCCTTGTCCTGGAAAATTCTGCCGAGCATATATAGCCCATTAAAGTGGTCAGGAGCCATTCCGAGCAGTTCCTGTAGCTCGATAGAAGCCTCGTCAGGTTGCTCGGTTTTGATATATGTCTGTGCCAGCGCGATGTATATCTCGGTCTGTTCGGAATCTATTTCTTTTGCTTTGATCAGTGCTTCGAGAGCCTTGGCGAAGTTTTCCATCGTATAATGCAGGTTGCCAAGCTCATACCAGGCAATCTGATTGTCTGGCTGCATCTCTATTACCTTTTCGTACTCTAGCACAGCATTTTTGAACATGCCGCGCTCTGAAAAGATACGCGCCTGTTTTATGCCATCATCGGCCTGAGAGCTGATTTTAACATTTATCAGCGAATTATAGTATTCTTTGCCGTGGATGTGCAGAGGATCGAGCTCAAGTACTCTGGTAAATTCCTTTAACGCTTCATCAACCTTGCCAAGATCGTTATAAGCTTTGCCCAATTCATAATGTGCATTCACTGATTGTGGATCAAGGTTTATCGAGGTTTTAAACTCGCTTATGCCATTTTCGATCATGCTGTTGTCATTGTAGGACTGGCCCATGTTCAGATATATACAGCCGAGCTCGGTTCTTGCAACTGGGTTGTTGGGCTCGTCAGCAATGATATCCTTGAAGGTCATACTTGCCTGGTCTATCATATTGCTGATTGAGTAGACGCGACCCAGTTGAATACGTGCCTGAGTGTTCTCGGGCTCATTACTGATGAGAGTTTTGAGCTCCATGATTGCCATTTCATGATCGCCTGTTCTGGCATAGGCTTCAGAAATTATTGAGCTGATTTCGTTGTTTCCTGGCTGGGTTTGCCGAGCATCCTGCAGTATTTCGATAACTTTGGCAAAGTCTTCGCAGGCCATGTACAGTCTTGCAATCTCTATGGTTATCGCAACGTCCTGTGGCGAAACAACGCGGGCCTGATTTAGCGTTTCAAGTCCTTCTTCAAACATCTGGCGGCTCTGATAAATGCGTGACATCTTGATATACAGAGATATATCTTCTGGTGCGCGTTGTCGCAGGGTTTCCAGTTCGTTTAGCGCCTCCTGATGAAAGTTTCTCATCAGGTAGATATCAATCAGTTTGTTTAAAAATTCAGGTTCTTCTCCGGAAATCTCACGCGCCTGTTGCAGGTAGGCAAGTCCGTTTTCGTTGTCGCCTTCCTGCAGAAGATTGCTGCCCAGTTCAAGAAACAGGCGTGGGTCGCGCGCACCCAGTGCAATAGCTTGTTTTAGAGAGGCGATCTGGTCGTGGGTTCTGCCGAGAGCATGATAAAGTTCGCCCAGGTCAAGGTGTGCCTTGAGATTGTCTGGATTGCGCTGAATGATAACATGATACGACCTTATTGCTTCGTCGTTCATGTCGCGTTGTTTGTAAATATTGGCAAGTATTTCGTGTGGGCTGGTATCTTCGGGGTTCATCTGCAAGGCCTGCTGGAGAGAGCTGGTTGCCTCGCTGATAAAGCCGAGTTTGAGATAAATCGGTCCAAGCGTAGTCAGCCACCTGGCTGAAGGGGTGAGCTGGTGCAGGCGCAACAGTGTCGAGACGGCATCTCG
>JAHISQ010000044.1 GCA_018818125.1 Candidatus Rifleibacteriota bacterium | reverse complement strand
TTGGTGCTTTCAAGATCAACAATTTTTTCGGGGTCAAAGTTGGTGAAGTCCATGTGTGATATTCTAATTCTCTGAAGGCAAAAAGTACACGCTTTTCTTGCGAGAAAATTTTTAGTACCGCGAATTATTGAGAAGATACGGTTTCAGCTATATTTGATGGCCGTTCAATAGCTTTGCCAACAATGTATGGTGATTCTGAAACGCTGTTTATTGCATGATTTATTATTTTTTCAAGACTGATTTCGCTGGGTTTTTGGGTGTATTTTTCCTGATTTTGTCCGAGCAGAAAACGCTGCAGTCGTATGTCGCCGCTTAACAGCAGTGTTCGTTGCTCAATATCTATCAAAATGTCCTGTAGATCTTCGTAACGACTGTGGCGTGCCATTTTTGACTGACAGTCAATTGCTGTTACCGCTCTGCTGAAATCATTGAGAAAATATCTCTCAAGTGTTTCAAGATTTCGCCAGCGCGTGGTTTCGAAGGCATTTAGCAGAACCAGGCGCTGTTCTGCAAGCCGATAAGGAGTGCATTTTATCTGAAAACACCTGCTTGTTGCGCCCTTGGGATGATTAACACATATAGTTGCATTTTCTACTACAGGTACATCGTCGGTAAGGCATGAGATTATTGCCATGTTGGCACTGCAGTTGCGGCACCATAGAGCTGCGCCGCAGCCCAACATTGACCTGGAGTGTACACAGCCGACTATTTCGCCGATGCGTTTGCCAGTCGGGTTTTGATCTTCATTGATGCCAAGTTTGCCAGATACGTCTTGGCTGACGCTCAGTATTTGCCGCTTATCGTTAAGCACAAGAAGAGGATTACAGCTGCTGGTCAGCAATGAATTTAGCCCAGTGTCATTTTTGACCATATCAGTCTGCTGCTTAAGTTCATGATTACTTGCTTTTTCAGGTGTTGCAAGAAATGGATTCATTTATAGACCCTCTATATTATTTATTCTATGAGCTCTCATACGCATAAGATAATATCATTGGCACTAACCTCAGAAAAAGATTCTCTATAATTGCCAATTCCGATCTTATTGCGGGCGCAATATCCCGACTTCTTTTTCAATGCGATTAGCCAATAGTAGCATTGTGTTAAGGAAGCTATCTTCATTTATATACGTATGAATTGCTGAAATTGTTCCCGCTTTTTTTTGGGGTTTTGTCTTTTAAAAGAGTTGCAGTTTCAATGAGTATTTGAGCCTGAAAATTTTTTCTTCCGGGTAAAAAATACTATTCAGAAAAGATTGCTGTCGCGTTGCCAACAAGGTATATCGTTAATATACTTTTTTCATATGATGTTGAGCGGATCAGAAGACTGTTTGATTGTAATGATTCGATTGCCGATGGGAGTCTTTTGAAAGGTGCGGGCATATTTTTGGCCGCACCTATTTATGCGACAAATTAAGTAAGCGGTATAGCTGGTTCTTAAACAAGCAGTGAACAAAGACCAAAAACCACTCAAGATTGAATCTTTATATCTTATTCAAGCCTTATGCAGACTTAAAGATCAAGCTCCTTGATGAGTTTGGGGTTCATCAAATAAAAACGGCTTTCGATCTTGATCAATGGGTTTATTTTCGTCCATTTCTTGCTGTAGTTGGGTGACGCACCTTCAAAGCCTACGTAAAGTATGTTGCCGTCAAATTCTAGATCTTCTGAGCCGGCAGGCAGCTTAAGCGTAGCCAGGTGATTCTCGTTGTTGATTACCCAGGCGTCAGCACTGAAGGTTTTGCTCTGCCCTTCTGGTTTAAAGCTGTGTTTTACGGCATTCTTTGCGACTGGAACCTGGTAAAAAGCCAGCTTCGAAGCGCGCGCGCCGTAAGAAACACTCAAAGCCGAAAAACCATTGCCAAGTGCAAAGCCCTGTACCGACTCGCGGCAGAAAATCAGCCGATCAGGTTTATGCCCTTCACGAATCTTATCATCGCTGGTAAACTGGTATTTTTTGCTGGCGGTGGGCATTCCGTCATCATCTACACGATAGCCGGCGATCCAGGTTTTACATTTGAACGGGTTCTTGGCGTGGTGCGGAACTGGCCCGTAGTTCTTGTCTGATGATTTAACAAAGTCGCCGACCCAGATATATTCGCCGTCAAAGCTTACATAGCTGGCAGATGAATCTACCTCGTAGATGTTTTTAGCGACCAGATCACACGCCGCCAGAGCGAAGCTGGGTGGCATATTTGCTGGCTCGGTTGTTGGCGATTTGGCCTTTTTGTCGGCAACAAAGTCGATTATCATCTGCAGGTCAAAACCGTAAAGCTTGTAACCAGAAGCTACCCACAAATATCGCCCGGCTGCGGTTATGCCGCCGGCGTGCCCGGTATATGGCTTGTCGGCTTCGAGATAGAGAGCAAATCGCCTGACTGCCTTTCCGGTCATGCTGTCTACCACAATCAGTTGCGATGGTTGACTGGTAATATCAGTTTTAGGGTAGTAGGACAAAATTATGTAACGATGGAAAGCCTCTTTTTTAGCTGCTTTGTTAGTGTTCTCGACTGAGCCTGGTAGTGGGCAGATGCCCTGAAAGACGAATTCTGCGGTCTCATGCCCTGGGATAGTAACGGCTCTATTGATGTAAACTGGTAACTTGCCTGGCTTGTTGCGGTCTTTAATCGCACTGACCAGCTTGTTAAGGCTGGTTTTTAAAAAGCTGCCAAAACGCTGGAAAATGTTGCCCTTGCTTGTTTCATTGCTGTTTGAACTGGTGTTTTCGCTGGCGATTGAACTGGCACTGTTGCCAATCTGTTTAACATCGACCAGTGTTTCCGAAAACGGTGACTGCGCCAATATGCTTGGAGCAATCATGGCAAAAAATATAACTAGAGCTAGTTCTATAGCCAGTATGCGGTGTGCCTGCATATCATTATTTCCTTTGCGCAAAGAATGTAACAAGTCTTTTAAACCTACCGCTAATATACCGCAAAAAAGACGCGAAGTTTTAAACATTCACTATTTTCTAAGATCTCTCGCGTCTGAAAATAGGCCTTACCGATGCGGCCGATGTCATGGGCGATCTGCCCGATCAGGTTTCTGGCATACTCACCTTGATGCAGCGCGGCAAGCTGACTTTACGTGTAGAAACAGCTGAACAGGGCAGAACTATGATGCAAATCGAGAGGCTTATCGGAAAGATGATCGCGGCTATTATTGTTGCCGCGCTTGTTTTGAGCTCCGCCATGTTTATCACGTTCTCAAAGATTGATTACCTGATAATGGGAGTTCCAGCGCAACTGGTTCTAGGAGTTGCCGGTTACCTGGTTGCCGCACTTTTGG
>JAHISQ010000043.1 GCA_018818125.1 Candidatus Rifleibacteriota bacterium | reverse complement strand
GTTGAATCAATGAAGGCGCGAATTGCCTCAGGCACACTACCCTTGCAGGAAACATCAAAACTGTATCCCGGGCGGATCTCATCAATATGTCGGCTCAGATCGTAAGCAAATGTTGATTCAATGTATGCCCTGATTTCATCTTTTGAGCTGCCGCTACGTGCCAGAAAGACAGCTGCGGCAGTGGCCTGAGCCCCCTTGATTCCTTCGGGGTGATTATGGGTGACAGCGGTGAACTCTTCGGCCTTGCGCAGCACCGTGGCAAGATCGTCAAACGCGAAACCGACCGGGCTGATACGCATCGCCGCGCCATTTCCCCAGCTGTTATAAGGCTGTGGATTGGCGCTCTGAGCCCAGTCATGAAAACCACCGCCGTAGCCGGCCCCTGAATACAACCAGTAATACTTCAGCAGATTTTCGCGGCATGGCACACCGTTAAGAATGCAGTCAGCAATGGCAAGCGTCAGCACCGAGTCGTCAGTAAACCTGCAGCGCGGGCTAAAGAGCTCGAATTCCTTACTCTTGATATTGTGACGTTCATAAACAGAACCGATTATGTCGCCAGCCAAAGCCCCAATCATATGATCCTCCTGTACTTAGCAAGCCAGGAATTCAGAAGGGCAGTTCATTCGCTCTTGTCTGACAGCAACTGAAGTTCTTTCATCAGGCTCGGCAACTTATCCCTGGCAGCCTGCCAGACGAGTTTATCTGAAACTACGGCATAGCCATGCGAAATCAAATTCCGAAAATCAATTATGCGACCACCCTCAGGTATTTCTGTGAATAGTTCCGGCGAATAATTCCTTAAATTTTTCAGGGCTTCTCCGATGATCTCAAACTGTCGCTCAACGGCGGATTTGACGAGAATATTGCTCTGGTATTCTTCAAATTCTATGTTCTCTGTAAAATCTTTTATATATCGCCCGGCCTGCAGTGCATCACTAAGGTATTTCAGCGAATCATGCGACATATATGCACCGCCTGCTATCCTCTATGCTGCGTTTGAAATAGTCACAATGAATCCCATCTTTCATTACCAGATCCACCTTGCGACTGAATATCTCTTCCAGGCCTTCCTTAAGATCGAAAAATCGGTCAAAAAGGTCTTCGTCGTCAGCAAACTCAACCAGCAGATCCACATCACTATCATCAGTAAAGTCCTCGCGTGCCGCCGAACCAAAAAGTTCAAGACGCACAACACGAAGTCGTGAACAAAGATCTGCAATCTTTTTAAGAGAATGTTCGAGTTTAATCAAGCCGAGCTCCTTCAATAAAAACAACATCTGCATTTTAACTTACGAATAAAAAAAATGCACTCGTTGAATGCTAAATCTAACGAACTTAACATAAAAACATTAGAGAGGCACGGTCTGGACGACGACTGCAGGCTCAAGATCAAGAACATTTGTTTTTGCCTCAGGATTGTCCAGACTTATGGCAGCAGCGGAAAACCCTGTTTACATCTTTGGGTTTGCTGAGTTATCCTACAATCGAGTTGGAATGCACTCTGGACTTAATTGTTATAGAATGCCAAATTAGAGTGGCACAGCCGCAAAGAGGAAATCAGAAATTTTCACGCTTCTATAATGGGCCAATTGAAGTAAAATCAACTGGTTTTGGCATAGAACTTGTCAGTTTCAGACAGATTCGAGAGGAAAAGTTGATGGTTAAAAAGGGTTTTGCACTGGGAATTGTGGTCGTATTCATTGCCTTTTTCATGATCATGGTTTTTGCCGTTATGAGATTTTCCAGATCTGAAATGAGATCAACTTCTCAAATGGCACTACAGAAAAAAGCACAAATGCTGGCACTTTCGGGAATCAACATAGCTGAAATGGCTCTCGAAAAAGGAAGATGGTATCAACCTCCCTATAAGCCTGCCGAAGATATTAACGGCGACGGAGAAACAACCAGGGCTGAAGCTGAGACATCATCCCTGATTTCCCGGCCCAATTTTTCTTACCTGGACATATCGCCAAAAGACGGCGAAGACGGAACAATAAAGATCTATTTTCAGGAAATAGCCAAAAACGGAGTCGATGTAAGCAACAACAGACTCTATGCCAAATACAAACTAAAAACCGCCGATCTGCTCGACCATATCAAAGTCTATTCCGTCGGTGAATTCCAAGGAGAAAGGGTTATGATGTATGGGAAGTTTATCATGAGCCCTTCTCCCTTATTCAATTCCCCAACCATGGATATAGCCTCTCATACTGAATTCCCAACCACAGAATTTCACATCATCTGTGAGCCTCCAAGATTGGTAAAAGAACAGATTGATCAGGGCATGCAGCCTTTTAAGATTGGTGAAATCAAGGAAGTATTAGCAAAAGCCGGCGATAGAGTTGACCCTAATACAAGGTTATTGGTAATCAAGGATGCCGAGGTTCATGATCCTGGTCCAAACGCCTGGATATCAACTCAGTTAGCCCAGCCAAAATCTCAGGCCCACGGGGTGGTTAAATCTATGATCAACCCTAATACAGGCTCGCCATGGCGGGTTGGGGACCAAACCCCTCTTCCAATCGAAGTAGCTATTATCAGTGAAGATTCAAATGTAGGCTCAGACATCCCCAGTCAGACGTTAAAAAAAATGGCCATGATCATGGAAATTCCACCATCTCTATATTCAGCCAGCAATCTCACCGCAAATGCCGCAACATATAACACCCTTAATAAGATTGGTTCCTATACAAGGGGAGTTGCCATTAAATTTGTAATGAATTCCATGAATAAAGGAGATTTTCAGGCAAACCTTGAAACCGTTTTCAAATCAGCTTTTCCTGCCCATGACGACGGCGGAACAAATGTTTCCAAAGAAACAATCATTTCAACCCTTGATTCGATTGGAACCCTCGACGGAACCGACTATAACTTCTCAGGAAACAAGTTCATTATCTCAATGTTAAAAAAATGGCGACCGCGTGGATTCAAAATGACTCCCGATGAAATGGAAAACATTGCGGACCTGGCGAGCTTTTCCCTTGGCGTAAAAGAAACAGACCCGCGCAAAAGCTGTCAGGACATTTTCACCATCTGCCAGGAATTTTCAGAATGGGTATATGATACTTCAGCTACCCCACTTGATAAAAACTGGACCCCTGAAGAACTTTTTGCGATCTGGCATCCCAGATACCCCGGGGCTGACGGTTTACCCTCGCAGTACCCTCTGAGAACCACCTGGGACTATTTTGAAAAAACTCTCGCCAGAGAAATTAAACAGAGATTGTATCCAAGCGTGCCGTTGGGCGCTAATACAACCCCTCCATACGTAATCTCTCCAGCTAATTCAAAGAAACCCACCGATGAATATCTCAAATTCAAAGGTTTTAAGGGAAGATATGCCGAGTTTGCCAACAAATCCGACGGTGGTTTTGATCAATTTATGGAAAGCTCCACCCCAGAAGAGTTCGTGCAGAAAATGTCTATTTTGAAAAACGCTGCCAAGAAAGTTCATTTTACCTTCTTACGTTGGATTCCCTGGCAGGATTGGGATTACAGCGCCATGGTAAATGACTACGCTCATGACTTGAATGGCCTACCCAAAGCAGCACTGTACACTCACGACGATTATCGCGCTGTTGTTGGCTTTAAACCTGATAACTACTGGCCCTGGTGGGGCGACCAACAGCAGCTTGATAAGCGAGAAAGCTTGTTTAAATTTGACGCAGCAAAGCAAAAGTATCCCCAATCAAACAACACCTTTGGCGCAAAAGGTTGGCCAGACCAACTGAGAATGCCCAAAGGGGACCCAAGCGGCAGCAGAATTAATCCAAGTTTTATTGATCCTAAGGCAATGGTTGAGCAGGTAGATGTGCCTTACACCTATGACCTGAAGTTTAAGAGCGGCAAGGGAATTAAAACAAGAATGGATTACCTGTTGGATTACTTCAGGAAATATTTTGACGAACCGCCACCCAAGCCCAGTGCAACTGAACTAAGAGGAGCCAGCGACCAGACTGACACCCCACAAACCCCTGGACCACCCGACCTTTTGGGTGCTATCTACACGGGCTTAAGTTCATAAGGAGAAAACCAATGAAAAAAGCATTTTCTCTTGTCGAACTGCTGGTGGCAGTTGCGGTCTTTTCCATTGCCGGATTACCAATTTTCTCATTGTATTTCAATACGGGACTTGGGCAACAAAAGCTGATCAGAGATTTTCTTGCGGTGACAACAGTTACTGAAAAGGTAATTAACCGAGTGAATCAGGAAATTGAGGAGCAAAACCTTCCCATGGCCAGGTTCAATTTTGATAAAAATATTTCCAATTCAATTACAAAAGGCCAATCCCAGGATCCGGATTTGAAATTTCTTGATAACAGCTTTGTTGATAAATCAGGAGAAGCGGCTTTCCGCTACATACAGCATTCTGAAAGCAGGTTTAGCACCACGCCATTTACTATTACCAAGGGATCAGTACCTGCAAGCCACCGATCAAACAATCCCGAGTTGTTGCAAGAAGTCCTGACCAGCATAGAAAAAAGGTCGAAATTGTTGGAAGTTACAACCCAATGGCGCGACACTTCAAGAATATTGCACGACTTCAATGTTATTTTGATCAAAGCCGTTGTCCCCGAGTCATGAGGATAATCACCTATGAATAGACAAATAATGAACCATAAAAATTCTGGAATGACGATGCTGGAACTAATCATTTATGCAGCCATTTCAATTCTCATCGGCGGTTTTATGCTTAATCTGTTATGGGGTGGCAAAAATGTTGAAACAGGAAGAAAACGGCTTGGGATTCTCCAGGATCTTCGAATAAGTTCCCTGAAAATGAATCGCGAACTTACCCAGGCCACCGAAATACTTTTCCCGCCGCCAGATGGAAAAAAATACTCTCAGCTGGCCTTCCTTACCTGCGAAGGCGAGCTGGTAGTAATATTCCTGGACGACAAGCAGAACCTGAACATGCTTAATTATGACGAGCTTAAAAGGGAAAAAAGACCGCCTTACCTGCTGGCTCATAAAACTCTGGATTTCTACGTTTCGAGACCTGAGGATGCGCAGGACTACGTTCAGTATTTCATTCAAATCCTTGATGAAAAAGAGCTTCCCTTCGTGTTAAGCGATGGAATCTCGGTAAAGAATATTATTCGCTGATCAAATCATTGAAACCATTTTGATTGTGGTATCATCGTTGCCATGAGTAGCGGTATAGCCAGCAACAAACAAGGCAGAACATGGCTGCGGCTTTTGCCGTATTTCATGTTGTTTCTGCCACTTGCGGTAATAAATTTCGGTTTCAGATTTCTAGCCAATATTGAACTACACTGGCAGGAACGCGATCAGACAGAAAGCGCCCAACAGGAATTAGAAGCGCTAACCCGAAGTTCATCTTTTGAGCATCAACTTAATCGCCATGCCAGGCTTTTTTCCGAGCAGATAACGACAGCCATAAATAGTGGAAGCAGTGGCGAACAATTACGAAAACAAATGGAACAGTTTGGTGAAACCAATTTTTCGACCTTAGGTTCCAGATATAAATTGCATGTTTTCAGAAAAAAGTCACCGAGCAACTCTTTTGATCTTATTTTTGCCAGAAGTGAAAAAGTCGAAAGCAAAAGAGCAATGAGCCTGATTTTCGATTACATGGTTGCATTGCATCAGAAACACGCTTTGTCTCCGAACATCTGCAAACAAAGGGATAAGCTGGCTGAAAGTTATTTTGGCAAATCCGTTCGTTGTGAAGCCTATGCCAACAGCCAGAAAGGCAAAACAAGCTACATTTTATACAACAATATACCTCATTGTTTTATCTGGGACTATGTAGAGGATTCGAAGAAAGAAATATGGGGTTACTTCGTAGCAGTAAACATTGAGCAGAACAGCACTACAATTGCTCAAAAGCTAGCATTGAATGAGTGTAGAAAGCGCAACAGCGGTCTTGCCGGCTTTATTCCTCTTGTGGACTCAAGCACACCTGAAGTGGCTTTTAAAGAGCTTGAACAATCTGCCCTGTTCAAAGCCTGGCGACAAAAAAGAGTTCGAGCACTCGACAAAAACCTGTCATACTGGCTTAAGCGAGGACCACCAGAACCTGAGCGAGTAGGAAATTACATTGTTTACTCTTACGTGGGAGAGATCTCTGATCATTTAACGGTTTTTCTCGCACCAATTCCAAAGGCTAGAAGCCTCCCGGACTCTATCAGACTGGCAAACATAATAATCTTCACACTGATAATTATGCTGTCGCTCAGAGGCCTGCTGCTCAATCACTGGTTTGAACCGAATCTTTCTCTGCGTTTTCTCATTCTTTATTTTCTGGCAGCGACCTTCCCTCTCGGACTTCTTACTGTCACTGCTGTTGCCTATCACTACCAGACAAGCCTGTCGGCACAGAATAAGATAGCCTCAAATCTTGAAGCCTGCCTTAAACAATTCGAAACAGCAAAAATGCGAATTCGAGAAGAATACCAGACTACTGCTCAACAGCTTTTTAACAATTCTGAGCTCGCAGAACTGATAGAAAAATATGGACTGAATCACGAACTGGTTCGGGATGCAATTCTCAAGGCCTTCAAAGATCGTGACAATCCGCTTCCCCTTGTCGGATTCTATCTATTGGATCTTGCCGGGAAAGGGCTCGAATATACAGAAAAAAATGCTACAGTCAGTCTTTACGATATCTTCAGTATGTATCGCGCTCCACTCATCGAAAATCTGCGCAAAAAAATTGCGCAGAACAGGCCAGAAACTGTATTGCCCGTTTTCAAGATTACTGAGGAAGAAAAATATGGCGCACAGGCTTATGACTCAGCAACCGGAAATAATTTCGAAGTAGAGCTCGACCGGCGGCGACATTTTTGTATAGACCAGAAGGCTGGCGACAACAATATAAGCTTTATTTATGATTTTTTAACAATCAATGGATGCCCTCAGGCACTGCTGTTTTTTGCATGGAATGAGAGAGAGCTGCTTGAAAAATCTATCCAGGCAGCAATCGAAAATTTCAGATCAACATATCCTGATTTTTCTTTTATTGCTTTTTACAACACTCCACAGGGCCTTAAGTCGCTGTTCAAGCAAGAAGGTGAAATTTCCGGGCAAGTTCTTTCGAACACAATTAAAGTTGGCGAAATGGCAGGTGGCCGGTGCGGCACCGTAAAACAACATATGGCTGGATATTCTTATGTTGCAATGCCGGTCGGAGCCAATTCTGAAATAGTTGTTGTCGGGCTTTCCAGCCACAACAAAATTCAGGCTGATGAGAAAAAACGTAAAACAAATTTTGTCATACTTATAATTGTCTCTTTGTTGATTGCAGGCCTATGCGCTTACTTAACTGCGGCATTTCTGCTAAAACCGGTCAGCGAATTAAAATCAGCCCTGGATCGAGTATCTGTTGGCGATTATTCCGATCGACTTGAATCAAGGCGTTCAGACGAGCTCGGCAAACTGACCACTGAATTTGCCAGCATGGTAGACGGCATTAAAGAAAGGGAGCGCATTGCAGCTCTTCTTTCCGATCATGCCGTAGAAGCCCTTACAAGCACTTCTGACTCTACGGCAGAGTGTGACGCCAAGGCATTCACAGGCATCGCTCTGGTTACTGATATCAGAAGCTTCACAACTTTGTGCGAAACCTATCCGACCGATGAAATAACCGAAATGCTGAACCATCACTTTGCCACCATGGCAGAGGTTATTGCGGCAAACGGAGGCAGAATTTACAAATTCATTGGAGATGCCATTGAAGCGGTTTTCGACGAAAGAGAAGCACATGCCACTGCCTTTAACGCAATGAAAGCGGCGGTAGAAATGACTGCGGCATTAGATATTATTAATCAACAGCGCAAAACAAAGGGTCAATTCACTTATTCATCAGGTGTTGGACTATCCAGAGGCACATTTTATGCCGGGTCGGTCGGCAGCACGGATACAAGACTTGATTACAGCATAATTGGCGAGAATTTTAATCAGGCTGCACAGCTTGAAGCCATGAGCAAACTCTGCAGCAAAATTCCTGTCGTCTTTGACAACGAAATAGCTGATCTGGTAAAGGATAAAATCAATATCGCCCCGATTGCGCAGGAAGCTGCAAAAGCCTGGACAATAGCAGGAACCGATACCTGGAGCGCAAATATCGCTGCTGAATTTTTGCCCGAGTCGAAAAAATCAGCTCCCAGGCAGCAAAATGCAGTTGGCACAGCAGATTTCAGCAATCCCGACAGAAATTTTCACAGCAAATATGACTGGACTGCAGTGATTCTGTTTGCAATATTTTCGATAATTTCTGCGGCAGGCATTTACCAGGGCTTTGTTGTACACAACGAAAAACTTGAAGAATTCAACATTCAACAATCTCGTGCGCAGACCTCGAGGCTTATACAGCAGATTAAATCTGAGAATGCCGCAAAAGTTGCATTTGAGACAAAAATGAATCAGCTCATCAAGAATATTGAAAAAAAACTTAAATTTGAGTATCAGCCTACAGAAGGCAAGAGTTACATAAAAGAAATAGAAAACGCCATTTCTGAACTGCGAAAGATCGGCATCGAAACACGCCGCGTTTATGCAATATCAAACCGGCCAGGAAAAAAAGATCAGCTGTCAGATACAGTTTTCTGCCAGGGAATTGCAGAAAACCAGAAAAAATACTATTTCAATCAGGCACAATACAGTCTTCTTTTATATCGCGGATTGGAATACAATGATTTGCTGAAAAAACATGAAACACAGCTGGCGTCGATGTTTGGCGGCATTTCGCCATATACTCTTAGTAATGAAAATATCGGCATCTCAACTCAGATGAATTCAGCAGATGGGGCCGAACTATTTTACTGGAACACCGTCAGAGTAATCTCTGAAGATACAGGCAGGTCATTGCCCGTTAGCAACTGTGATCTTGCCAATCTACCCGGGGAAAAGTGGCGGATAGCAGGCATTGTTATGTTTTCTGTCACCCTGAAATCTGTAATAAACTGTCCCGAGCTTATTATCGAGGGTTACAGCGAACCAGGATGCGAAATTGCTCTCGTTTCAGAGGCCCGGAAAATTTATCATAGCGATGGATTTCCCACATCATTAATCAATGTTAACAGCGATAATTCAGCAGCATCTGAAAATGGCCTGTTTTTAATTGAAAATGATCACATCAAAATTAACAAAAAACCGTTTCGACTGGTAATTGCCAGAGCTTTGCCAACAACCGGCCAGGCTAGTCTTTCGCTGATTGCAGCCGTTCTTGCGATGATCACAATACTGCTGTTCTGTTATGTTTACAGATCAGTTTTTGCTGAGACTGCGATGAGTCGTTCAATTCAATTAAAACTGATATTTTCTATTCTATTAACCTCGATTATTCCTCTGATCACAGTATCCTTTGTTTCAGATTTCTTTTTGTTTGAAAACCATCAACTGATGATTCAGGATCAGCGACTGGAGATTCAGCATCATCTCGACTCTTACGAAATCAGACAGTTTTATAATCAAAAAGTGGCAGCGAATCTTGCATACAATCTCTCAATGAATCGGCAAATTATTGCCCTTGCACGGCAACTCGATGAAACTCCTGATTCAAAGGAAATTCGTAAAGAACTCAACGAAATCTTTGAAGATGCATTTGTAAAAATAAGTGCAGATGACAAGTGGGAATCAAACTCTAACGTCCGCAACGCAATTCTTATCAGCCGAAAAAACTGGGAATTCTACAAAAGTAGAAAAGAAGACGATAAAGACATGTTTTCCATCGTTCTAAGCCAGGTCGGCAAAAGGATTTTATCGCGTATCTCTACTGGCGCCAGAACTGATGAGTTTTCCATGAAGGATCTCAAAAGCGAAATGTTCTATGACAGCGCAATGCAAAGCACGCGGTCGAATTTCGGCAATGAAACCTACATCAAACTGACAAACACGATAAGAAAGCTTGTCGAGTTTGAGGTAACCACTGGCTCGGCCGGAGCGCTGGCAATACCGCTGCCCTCAGTCGAAAACCCTGACTATATATTGATCTGGTTGATTACTCTTACAAAAGGCACATATTTTACCCGCATAGCCAATCAAAATCGCGGTCCATATGCCATTTTCACCATAGGCTATCAAATGTATGGCAAAACTATGAGCACTTTTTTGCCAGTGCCAGGGCTTAATCTCGAAAAAGCCGCAGCATGGATCACCTCGTCAAATCTGCCGGTTTCTCTTGAACTGCCTGTCTGCGGAGAAAATGTGAGCATAGAAGGAAGAGCCGGCATTCACCAGATAAACAACTTCATCATCGGCGCAGGCTCTCAGGCTCCAATACACCAGGCCACTGCCTCTAACAGGCAGTATCTCATATATTTTATTCTGCTGGCTCTTCTGATATTCATGCTGATTGGCTTCCAGACATCTTCAGACATAATAGCACCAGTCAGATCAATTAGCGAAGGTATGCACCAGATCGGGCTGCAAAACTATTTTCATCGAATCAGTCTTGACCGCAACGACGAACTTGGTCAGCTCTGCTCTTCTTTTGACCGCTTTGCCAAGGGGCTGGCAGAAAAAGAAGTTATGGGAAAAATGCTTTCGCGAAGTGCCAGACTTGCCGCAGCTGGTAGCAATGAGGATACAAATCTCATCAACAATAGTAAAAGAAGCTTTGTATTTGTTTTCATCGGCAGCGTTGATTTTGCAAAACGTCTGAGCAATGAAAACACTGAACAACTATTCATTAAACTAAAAAATCAGGTTGCACTGCTCTGTCGTTTTATTATCGAACAAGGCGGTGATATCGACAAACTGATGGGTGATAAAATTCTCGGAGTTTTTCCATACACCGGCACGAACTGTGAATCTGCACAACAGGCGGCGATCAGCGCGGTTAGACAGATAATGCACGCCGAACAGGCCGGAGAACTGAATTTTCCTGTGGCAATCGGCGTTAACGCCGGCGAAGTAATCTGCGGCATGCTAGGCTTTGGTGCCAAACGCGACTTTACCGTTATTGGCGATGCCGTTAACGTCAGCGCACGCATACAAAAAACGGCTGAAAGTATGCCAGAAAAACGATGCCTGTTTTCTCAAGACTTTGTCAGTGGCCTTACTGACAACTCAGCCTTTAAGCTCCACTCTGAAGCCGTGCTCAAAGGCAAATCAGCGACTCTCAAGCTTTACCAGAACACTTAATTGATCAGTAACGGGTGAAAAAAACCATACGATCGACGAACGAGCCTGGTTCTGTGTGAAGCAAGGTTGTCTTGCTGCAGAGGCATAATTGTGTTATTA
This sequence comes from Candidatus Rifleibacteriota bacterium, assembly GCA_018818125.1. Taxonomy (GTDB): domain Bacteria; phylum Muiribacteriota; class Ozemobacteria; order Ozemobacterales; family Ozemobacteraceae; genus Rifleibacterium. Next base: position 2,794 of record JAHISQ010000043.1, on the reverse strand, counting down.
ACTCATAACAATTTTCCGGCAGGCACGGGCCGGCGCAAAATCGAATGAGCAGGAGCAGATAGTGAACACAGATTATTTTAAAAATTTTCCTGATGAGAATGGCTATTTTGGCGAATATGGCGGAGCCTACCTGCCACCGCAACTGATCGAACACTTTAAAGAAATTACACATTCTTACCAGACCATCTCAAAATCGCATCGTTTCATATCTGAGCTGCGCTCGATCCGCAAGCATTTTCAGGGGCGCCCCACCCCGGTCTATTTTGCCGAGCGACTTTCTAACAGCCTCGGCGGTGCCCGCATTTATCTCAAGCGCGAAGATCTTAATCACACCGGTGCACACAAACTTAATCACTGCATGGGCGAAGCTCTGCTCGCCAAATATATGGGCAAGAAAAAACTCATCGCCGAGACCGGCGCCGGTCAGCACGGCGTCGCGCTGGCAACAGCTGCCGCCTACTTTGGCCTCGAATGCGAAATTCACATGGGCGAAGTAGATATGGCCAAAGAACACCCCAACGTTGTTCGCATGAAACTACTTGGCGCCAACGTTATCGCGGTCACCGAAGGCTTGCGCACGCTCAAGGAAGCGGTTGACTCCGCCTTTGTAGCATACCTGAAAGACCCGATCAGCAGCATGTACTGTATTGGTTCTGTTGTCGGCCCCCACCCTTTTCCGATGCTGGTGCGTGAATTTCAGAGAGTTGTCGGCATTGAAGCCCGTGAACAGTTCTTTGAAATGACGGGAGAACTGCCAGACAACCTGGTAGCCTGCGTTGGCGGCGGCAGCAATGCCATCGGCCTGTTCTCGGCGTTTCTTGATGACCCGTCCGAGATTTACGGCGTAGAACCTTCCGGGCGATCGCTCAATCTAGGTGACAACTCAGCCACAATGACACTGGGCAAACCCGGAGTTATTCACGGTTTCAAATGTTACCTGCTACAGGACGAAAAAGGCGAACCGGCACCAGTTTATTCGATTGCCAGCGGTCTAGACTACCCCGGCGTTGGACCGGAACACAGCAACTTCAAAGACAGCGGCCGGATTAAATATGTCACTGCCAGCGATTACGAGTGCCTTGAAGCCTTTTACACACTCAGTCGCACCGAAGGTATAATCCCGGCGCTCGAAAGCGCGCACGCGGTTGCTTATGCCCTTAAACTTGCTGCCGAAAAGAAATACCAGTCAATTCTGATTAATCTCAGCGGGCGCGGCGACAAAGATATCGACTTCGTTTCAGAAAAATACGGTTTTTCGCTCGAAGAATTCAAACAGCGCTACACCGGCACCGACAAGCCATAACAAGCCACAATACAGGGCAAAATCTGCCTGCAGATTTTGCCCTGTAGTTCTTTGCGGATGTGATCAGCAAGTTACCTTGAAATACATAGAGGGGAAAAAATGAAAATAGAAATCAGCCGACCAACAGAAAGCGATCTCAGCAAACTTGGTGTAAAAAACTGGGATATCTGGACCTGCGAACCAAGCAAGTTCAACTGGATCTATTCAGACCGCGAGACCTGCTACATACTCGAAGGCAAAGTCACGGTCACCACTGACACTCAGACCGTCAGCTTCGGTCCCGGCGACATGGTGGTGTTTCCCAAAGGCCTTGCCTGCGTATGGGAAGTTCTGGAGTCAGTTCGCAAACACTACCTCTTCGGCTGACCGGTTTTATTAACTCTCAGATCAAATCAGCAACCAGTTCGGCGTGATCTAGCTTTGTCAGATCACACTGTCTTGTTGCCCCTATTCTAAATCACTCAATCTAATTTATGTTAGAGTCTGATGCCCTTCGGCAACAGCAGCGCAGGCAATGGCCTCACTTGAATTCCAAAGAACGAATTTGAGCAGGGACATGCATAATGCTCAAATTTTGAAGCTTGTTAAAACTCAATAGCCAGCTTGTTAAGAGTGTGGTGTCATAACAGTTTTTACCTGGCGCTTAGGGCCTTTCGACTCTGACCCGGGCAAAAGGAAGGTCCCCCGGCTGCAATGCCAGGGGGGACCTTGTTAACTAGTTACACCGGCCTTCTTCGAAAGACAACCCTCGGATCAAAGGCCTCCATCGAACAAAAACCCGAAACTTTCTGCGGCGGCGTTTCCCGCTCCGGTAGTTTGGTCAGTGGCTACATCGGCATTGATATCGATTTTCCCTAATACATAGGTAGCTAAACCTTGTATGGAGAATTTATATTTGGAGGCGCTAACTTCTACAAAGCTTCCCACAGACCCCTCCGCACCTATGTAGTCAATATCCGTCAAAGAAAACCCGTTTACTGGACTGCTAAAGGTTACCTCAAAATAAATCGGGCTGGACGTGAAGGGGCTTGGAGGAATTGTCGCATCCACCGCGGTGATGGTCACGGTCGGTTTCGCCGCTGCGGTCCACTTGGCGTAGAGAATCACGTTGGTGGTGCCCATGGTGAAATTGGCCTCATCAGCATAGGCTACGGAACCAGTACTGGTAGTTGCCCAGCCAGAGAAAGTATAACCAGAGCGAGTGAAGCTGTTTGCAGTCAACGCAGCAGCGGCATTCTCGTTAATGGTCTGGTCAGACATACTGCCGATGCCATCGTTTGCATTGAAAGTCACAGTGTGGTTGTTCTGGGTCCACCTGGCGTAGAGAATCACGTCGGTGGTGCCCATGGTGAAATTGGCCCCATCAGTATAGGCTACGGAACCATTACTGGTAGTTGCCCAGCCAGAGAAAGTATAACCAGTGCGAGTGAAGCTATTTGCAGTCAACGCAGCAGCGGCATTTTCGTTAATGGTCTGGTCAGACATACTGCC
>JAHISQ010000042.1 GCA_018818125.1 Candidatus Rifleibacteriota bacterium | reverse complement strand
ATGGTTGGCACCAGCGCGGTGACGTTGCTACCAAAAGGCACGTTCAAAGCAATTGTCTTCGCGCTTTCGTTAACGACACCCGTTGTTAACGGGCTCGCAAAGTTAAAAGCGGTAATAGCTTTCGCCGGGTTCGCAGCGACGGCAACAGTAACAACGTAGGTCTGAGTGGTCGCATCTGCGGCGGTTACCGTATAGGTCACCGGATTGGTAAAGTTCTGCGCTACGCCTGTATTCGGCGAAATACTCGCACCCGTATGCGTGATGGTTGGCACCAGCGCGGTGACGTTGCTACCAAAAGGCACGTTCAAAGCAATTGTCTTCGCGCTTTCGTTAACGACACCCGTTGTTAACGGGCTCGCAAAGTTAAAAGCGGTAATAGCCTTCGCCGGATTCGCAGCGACCGTCACAGTAACAATGTAAGCCTGAGTACTAGCATCGGCGGCTATTATGGTATAGGTCACCGGATTAGTAAAATTGTTTGCTGTCACACCGCTGATCTGCGGAATAGAACCGACCTTGGCAGCTGCATTTTCTGATACGCTAAAGCCGGCAACCATAGCGGCTATGTTGGTTCCGAATGGCACGGTAACCGCAACAGTTTTGTTATTCTCGTCGATAATACCGGTTGCCGACGGGCTGCTGAACGTAAATGCAGTCAGCGCCTTTGAGCTGCCTGGGACTGGCGTAATGCTGTTTATTACAGTTAATTGCTGAGAGGCTGTGTTCGAATTGCCAGCCCTGTCAACGACCGCATCAGCTGGCACCGAGATTATGACTTCGCCGGCGACCGATGGCTTAACAGTGGCAGCAAAAACGCTATCGGCTGTTGTAACCGCCAAATTAGTAATTTCGCCGTTCTCAATTGTCAGGTCATCGGCAGTAAAATTACTGATCGGTTCAGAAAACTGCACTCTCACAATAAAAGAACTGCCGTCAATCGTTTCTGTCTGGTTGCAGGTGAGTGAAACAGTTGGCTTTGTAGTATCTGCCTGACTTGGGCTGTCAATCCCAACCAGAATCGGAAGATATGCGCGACCGGTCGCGCCATGAGGGTCACTTACCTCTACACTTATTGTTGCAAGACCTGTAAAGTTTGGAGCTGTCCAGATCATTTCAAGGTCAGAACTCCCACGAGTGAGTGCTCCAGTTGTTTTATCCCAGGTTGTAGTAAGTTTGATTCTGTCTGCCTCATCAGAGTCAGCAACCGTAGCGGTAAATGTTAACTGACCGCCAGGACCAGTTTTACTGACAATCTGCGATCCCGACCTGGCAATAAGATAGGCGGTCGGGTAATGGTTTCCACCAGAAATTCCTGGACCAACATTAAGTTCAAGAAATGCCGGAACAATACTGGATATAAACGGCGCAGAAAACACCACAGCCGCAACCCCGCCCGGAAGAATAACGATTATTTGGTTTTCAATAACCCCGTCAGGCAAAGGAGGACTGACAAATCGCCCATCATCAAGAATATTGAATGCCTCACCCCAAAGGGTCAAAACCGTTCCTGCAGGCAAAAAATTGCCTTCGGAATCGCGCAACTCGCCTGTGACAAAATTTGAGGCCGCCTGCAGAATAATATCGTGAACCCTGACATCTCCATCAGATCCGCGATTTTGAAATTCATTACTACGGTTCTTAAGTATTTCAAGCCCACCGGCAACCGAAAATCTGCCAACAATACGATACACTCCTGCTGGGACATTTCTAAATACGTAGGTTCCGCTGGCGTCGGTTGTAGTATGAAAGTTCTGATCAGCTGCAAGTTCTTCGATCCATACTTCTACTCCGGCAACACCGTCAAACAAACTATTCCCGGAAAGCCCTCCGTTATTATCAGATGATGCTGAAGCCACATCTCTTCCAGAAGCCGGTAAAACCGTCTTCAAAACACGGCCACTAATTATTGAAGGAACCGAATTATCACCGCCGGGCAACACGTTACTAGAGCCGGAACCACCACCACCGCAGCCCAACAGCACAGCCACTATCAGCACTGTTACCAGTTTGAGTATAGACATAATTCGCAGATAAAAAGCGCTGTCAGGCTTCATAAGACCTCCAAAAGTTTTCCATAGCGCATAATGATTCTCTATAACGCGCAATTATTCTAACACAAAACTTCTTCAACCTAAAAACATTGAAGTGACTGTCACATATTTTGCTTAAGGCCAGATCGCTGCATGTATTCCGGGAAATCAGCTGATTATCAGCCAAGACCGACGTCAAGCATCATCATTACTGAAAAGCCAAGCATTGTTGCCATTGTGACCGTATCAATGTTTTCAGGCTTACTTTGCGATTCAGGAATCAACTCCTCGACCACAACAAATATCATGGCTCCGGCAGCAAAACAGAGCGCATATGGAAGAATACTCTGCATTTTCATGACAAACAATGCACCAATCACTCCGGCAATTGGCTCTACAATCCCAGAAGCCTGGCCCATGAAAAAACTCCTGGCCTTGCTTAGGCCCTCTCTTCTTAACGGGACCGACACGGCAGTTCCTTCTGGAAAATTCTGAATTCCAATACCGATTGCCAAAGCGATGGCCCCACCAATAGTGGCAGAAGGAAGACCGGCACCGACCGCGCCAAAAGCGACTCCGACAGCAAGTCCTTCGGGAATGTTATGAAGAGTTATTGCAAGCACCAGAAGCGTGCTTCGTTGCCAGGAAGTCTTAATACCCTCGGTATTCTCAGAACCCAAGCCCGGATGCAGATGTGGCAAAAACTTATCTGTGAGGCGCATAAAAATGCCACCACCCATAAACCCGATAACTGCGGTCAGCCACGGAGTATGTCCGAGTTGCTCAGCCATTTCAATGCCTGGTGCAAGTAGAGACCAGAAGCTTGCTGCAATCATCACTCCAGCAGCAAAACCTAGCGCTGAATCCATGATTTTAGGACTTATTTCTCCAGGATAAAAAACTAATGCTGCTCCTGCGGCAGTTACCCCCCATGTGAAAAGCGTTGCAATAAGTGCCTGTACAACTGGATTTAACTGCTGAAAAAGCTCTAACATTCACATTTTCCCCTGACCGATTATTAATTGTTAAACTGCTACATAGAATGCCACAAATTGACAAATTTCTCATGAGCTTTATTTGATGATCTGGAAGAATTGTAAAAATCCTGGCATGACTTTCCTATAAAATAGAAAGTGACAAGCCAAAATGTTTCAAGGCTCAACAACAGGGAATATCACCCAATCAGCTGGTTATAAGCAAATTCACACCAAAACAGCAACACTATATCTGAAACATCAGACAATCGACAAAACCATAGCAAGCTGAACAAGCTGAACAAGCTGAGCATACTGGCCATTACTCGTCAAAGCTGAGCGTGTCGCTGTCGAAGCGCATCATTGGGATAAGATCGTCAGCAGATGAGCCATTAGAAGCCGAATCAAACTTGAGCAACTCGATCTCTGGTTCACCAGAACCGTTGAGGTTGTCGCAGCTGATCTGCATACTGCTTTCTTCGTAATCACGGCCTTCTGCGTAACCCTGATCTTCACCCTGTTCTTCATCCTCTGCGAAGCCAACAGAATCATCATTTTGAGCCATCAGTCGACTCCCTGAGATGTTATCGCCACCACCAGCACCGCTGCCAAAAAAGAAGTCAGTGCCGAGTTCTTTGCTGAGAATGCTAACTTCTGACTGCAGAAGTTCAGAATCATCGCCAAAGCTCATGTTTTCATTATAAAGAACCTGTTCGGTAGCGCCAGCAGGTGGTCGGCTCGCATTTCTGGAAACTACAGTCGAAGCAGCGCCGTTAGAGCGAGCATCAGTTGAGACAAGTGGCAAAAACGAGTCGGGCTGAGATACTGTAGCGGTAATCATCTGCTCGTTACTGGCAGTTCCGGACACTCTTTCTGACTCAGACACAGCTTTACCACCACCAAGAAGAAACAGTGGTAACTTTTCGCTGGTTGCAGTACGAGCACGACGTGAAGCATATTCATCACGACTTTCAATATTCACAGCTGGCGGCATATTGCCGGAAGTCGGGCGGGCGGCTTTTGCCATAACAGTGCGCATCGCAGCGATATCTTCCTTTGCACGCAAAAACAGCCCACTTACTTGATTCCTGGCGTAAGTCGAAATTTGCTCAAGCGCTTTTTCCTGATTATCCGGGTTGTAGTATTTGAGACTCTCATCAGCTTTTGCAATAAATCCGGTGATTATATGAGTAAACTGCTGAGAAGAGTTCCGCACTTGAGAATCACCGATCTGTACGGTGTTATCAACGCCTCTGACAAAATTGCTGAGGGTGTTGAGCTGCACAAAAATCTTTTCGCGGGAAGGTGTCGGCAGATTGATCAGCGGGAACTGTTTAACCGCGAAGTGATCAGAAAAACGCAAAGTTTCGCGCACGGTCTTCTTTATGTTGTCGAGGCCGGCAGTGACCTGTTCGTTACTGCTCTGCACGTTGAGCAGCAGGCCCTTAAATGCTTCGCTGTTCGATTGAGCTATGCGCATCAACTGCTTAGACGTCTGAACCAGCATATCGAGAGCCTGAAACGACAGCGAGGGGATCAATTCGAGCGTCTCATAAGCTGCCTGTGATATCTGAACCGTCTTTTCGGCGCCAGAAAGGTGCTTTTTCACGAGCAGCATCTGGTTAACGTTGGCGGCAAGAACTCCGTCAATGGCCTTGTCGAGGTTATCGAGCGTTTCCTGCCCAGGCGCAGTCACAATACGGTTTATTGCAACCAGACCCTGACGCACATTGATATTGATATCTCTAACTTCGCTTACCGCCATGGCAGCATTGCGGATATTCTCTCGATAAATCTGGGTGTCAATTACAAAAAGTTTCTGCAGTATATCGCGTGCGGCCGGATCGTTATAACGACTGCTTATCGCCCGGCAGGCCTTTTCCAAACGTGCGCGAGATTGCGTCCAGTGTGATTGCGCGAAATTAAAGGTGTCAAGATTCCCGCCACTGATTTGCCGGGCTTCGTCAGCTGAAGGCTGCACCTGAACGCTTTCAACTTTCACATTCGGCGTCTTTGCCTGCGCAACACTACGAGAATTGCGAGAAGTGGTCTGTGCAAGCCAGTCAAGAGCTCCGGCCTTAGCCGGCACGCTTGTCATTGCTGATAAAAACGCACAGAGAAGGAATCTGCCGACCAAACGGCTCCCGCGCCCAGATGAAAGCTGTGCAATGGTCAATAAACCGGACATAATGCCTCCTGCTACAAACACCTTTTTTAGATCTATCGGCACGCACAGCATTTTTCTGCAGTCAGAAATGAAAAGCCAAAGCGACTCATCCGAAATTTACCAATCGACATTCAGTGTCTTGTAAGATTTCAAAACAGTGTTGCTGAAATACTTGATAAACCATGGGGGCAATTCATCGTATCTTTGCTTCCTGGTGCAAGAACAGGCAATGAGAATTGTTTTTCACTGATGACTTTTTTTTGATTTTGCGCTAGGATATCGGCGAAAGCAGGAGAAATATGAAAAAGCATATATTTTTAGCCGGAATTTTCATGAGCTGTCTTGCCCTCGGTCTCGCCGGACTGGCACTGTCTTTTATCTTCACCGAGACTAAAGCTGAAATCCAGGTGGTTAATGCACAGTTGCTCGACATCGACAGGCAAATTAACGAATTACGTGACGAGCAAACAAAAAATCCTGGCAAAAAAGGAATCAAAATAGCTCTCGAAAAGCTCAACATGGAAAAAGTCCTGATACCACAAGTCTGGTTGCTACAAATGGAACTGGCAGAAAAGGGTCTGATCAGCTTTATTTTTGACGTTTTTCGTTCACCAGAAGCTCGGCAAAAGGCGCTGCGCAACATCGTTCTCACGCGCGCAAAGTCAACGAAAATCGATGGCTGCCCACAGGAGTTTCAGCGACTTTTCAATATTTATGCAAGCGAAAAGGGTTACAGCAGTGAAAACCTGCAAACTCTTCGCAGTTTTGCCAGCAGTTACTCGGGCGAAAGCAACTTTTCAGAATCCCCATAGATTCAGGCCAATGGTAAGACATTGGATTGGGCGGCTGACAGTTGCATGAACGTTATAAAGCAGCGGCGCCTGAATTCCGGCAGTAATGAAGCGGCAACCCGCATGATAAACTCATTTTCATCGCTATTCGAAATGGATGGCCAGATGTGATTGGCAATGTCAAGCGCATCAACGCGGCAAAACACGACAAAGTCACCATCAAGCCCGCCAGGAGGGGTTGTCCACGAAGAGTAGCAGATGTTTGAGCTCGGGTAGTTAACAGGTGAAAGCGCCATTTCTACGGTAAAATCAACAAAGCTGCCATCTGGGTTAATACCTGCAGCAAAATACGTGCGTTCCACCGCATATCTTACCTCGAGACTGATTACATTCAGCTGATTTGGCCAAATTCGTCGATCAAATTTCATACTGATCGGCGCATTTATCAGCAGCTTTTTTGGTTCCTTCAAGTTTTTGCAAGAATGAAACAGGTTAATAAAAATGCCCTCTAAGCCAAAAGCCACCATATTCTGGTGGCTTTTGATCGGACCGGACGGGACTCGAACCCGCGACCTCCGGCGTGACAGGCCGGCGTTCTAAACCGACTGAACTACCGATCCAGACAGCTATGTAAAAGGCTCACACTTAGGCAAGCCTGTCGGGGAAGGCTCTAAAAGAGACCTTCACTAAGGCGGCAATCGGATTTGAACCGATGGATAAAGGTTTTGCAGACCTTCGCCTTACCACTTGGCTATGCCGCCGGGCAGAAAAAATGGCCAGGGTCGGAATCGAACCAACGACACACGGATTTTCAGTCCGTTGCTCTACCGACTGAGCTACCTGGCCTTTTAAAACGAAAACGGACCGGACGGGACTCGAACCCGCGACCTCCGGCGTGACAGGCCGGCGTTCTAAACCGACTGAACTACCGATCCTAATTTCAGTGGGCGCTGACGGGCTCGAACCGCCGACCACCTGGGTGTAAACCAGGAGCTCTTCCAACTGAGCTAAGCGCCCTTGTTTCGATGACGTTTGTTATATTAGCATTAACTCTTAAGACTGTCAACAAAAAAGGTACGGTTTTTTTTATCAGAAGGTCACAACCTTCTGTACCTGATTGATAGCGTCGAGCAGGTCGAAGTGGTTGGCCAATTTGCCGACGCGCATCTCACATTTTAAGTTGAGTTTGTCAAGTGCGTGCCCGGCAACAAGAATTCTGACCCCCAGCCTCTCAATCTTATTGAGGGATGGCAGCAGCGGACTGCCATCGACACATGCCTTTACCGCGTTGTTCCAGAAAACAAGAGTGCGCGGAACCAGTTCACTCTCAGAGAGGGTGACCAGTATATCCCTAAATGAAGCTTTACCAAGATCATCATTTTCTCCGATGTAAAGGCGCGAAAACATCATCAGATAATTAGATATCTTGGCAGAGGGAACCCAGACACGTTTTTCGAAGTAGACACCTTCGAAATAGCTGGGATCAAATTCTGTTCGCTGACTCAGTAGACTGTTTCCTTCTATATAATTTTGGATATTATAACTTATTTACCATAGTTTAGCCAGTCATCTTGCAAGCCTACGCGCAAAGGTGTTTTTTTTGTCTGGACAATTCAGCGAAAATAATTAAATATGGGAATGCTTGACACTCCCTAGCCTCTATGCTAATGTCATGCT
>JAHISQ010000041.1 GCA_018818125.1 Candidatus Rifleibacteriota bacterium | reverse complement strand
CCCTCCCACGCGTGGGGGCCGCGCGCGTCCCATCCGGGTGCGCGCTGGCATGGCGCCATCCATGGCGCACAAGTCGGTCGCCGCCAGGTCTATGAGAGCCTCGTAACTATGTAAGCGCTCAATAAACCGCATCTTTTGATAGTTCTTTTTTTGTGCCATTCTGGCTGCGTCAAAATTCGATCAAGGAGTTTTTATGGCGCAGAAAAAAGTAGTAAATGAAAAGATCGTGAATGCTCAGCGATGGAATGGGCATGTCAAATCTTGGCAGAATAGCGGCTTAACCCAGAAAGAATACTGCTATCAAAATAAAATCAGTGAAAAATGTTTTGGCTACTGGCTTCGTAAACATAGAAAAGTCAGCAGCCTGCAACTGATTCCGGTACATATTGAATCTGTTGTTTCCAGCACCAGTAACCAGTCGTCTGGGCTGGAGTTGAAGTTCGCAAATGACGCGAGAATTGAAATTGCCAGGAACTTTGATTCAGAAACTTTTGCGCGGGTAGTGAGAATTATTGCCAGCCTATGATTTTTGCAACCGGGTTTAAAGTCTATATAGCGCTTGGCAACGTTGATATGCGCAAAGCCATAGATGGTCTGTCTTCGATAGTAAGCGGGGTTTTGCGCCTGGACGTTTTCACTGGGCACCTGTTTGCTTTCAGCAACCGAAGACGCAATATGATCAAGATCCTGTATTGGAACAACAATGGATTTTGCTTATGGCAGAAAAGGCTTGAAAAAGGCAAATTTCGCTGGCCAGAAAGTCGTAAAGAAGTTTTACAGGTTGGGCAGCGTGAACTTGCATGGCTACTTGATGGTCTTGATATAAATCAAGCCAAAGCACACAAACGTCTTGCCTACTCCAGAACCTATTAAAGACGGGGCTCTGCGAGAAAAAACATTGCAGAAAAAGCTGTACATTTTGCTGTTGAAATGATATAATCAACAGCATGACACCAGCTTCTAATCAACTTCCAGATGACATTAAAACCCTGAAAGAACTCATTATTCAGGGTTTTACTCATCGAGACCAGGAAATAGCTCTTTTAAAAGAGCAGCTGAAGCTTTTGCAGGCTATGCTTTTCGGCAAGAAAAGCGAGAAGGCACAGTCGGATGGCCAGCAACTGTTGCTGAATTTTGGTGCTGCTGCCGAGCAAACAGTTTTACCTCCAGCAACTACCATTGAGGAAGAAACGATTACTGTTGGCAGCCATTCAAGAAAGAAAAGAGGCCGCAAGCCACTGTCTGAAGACCTGCCCTGCGAAGAAGTTTACATAGACATTTCAGAAGCTGAAAAAATCTGTGCCTGTGGCTGCACAAAAGCTCAGATTGGCAGTGAAACCTCAAAGCAGCTTGAATACACCCCGGCAAAATTTCTTGTAATCAAAACCATTAGACCGAAATACGCATGCAGAGGCTGTGAAGGAACAGAATCTGAAGGGCCAACCGTTTCGATCGCGCCAGTAACAGATCAAATTATTCCCAAAAGCTTTGCTACTCCAAGTCTTCTTGCCTACATAATTACTTCAAAATTCGTAGATAGCCTACCTTTCTACAGACTGAGTAAAATGTTTTCTCGTAATGGTGTGGATCTGAGTCGTGGCACAATGTGCAACTGGACAATCAAAGTTGCATCTTTGCTAAAACCTGTTGTTGAGGTCTTCAAAGAAAAAATTCTTGGATCTCCGCTTATCAATGCGGATGAAACAACTTATCAAGTTCTTAAAGAGGCTGGGAAAAGCGCTTCCAGCAAATCTCAGATGTGGGCTTTTCGCGGTGGTGGCGTTGAAAATACAACAATTCTGTTCCATTACAACCGCAGCCGTGCTGGCAAAGTCGCAGAAAACCTGCTTGCAAACTATGTGGGCTATGTTCAAACTGATGGATATGCCGGCTACAACTTCGTAGACAAAAAACCAGGGCAAACGCATCTTGGTTGTTGGGCTCATGCTCGGCGTAAGTTCTTTGACGCTGTTAAAGCGGCAGGGAAGGATGCTGAACCTGGACTCGCGCACGAAGCAATAGAAATAATCCAACGCCTGTACAAAATCGAAAAGAATGCCAGCTTGGCAAAACTTTCGACAGAGAAGGTCTATGAAATCCGTCAAGCCCAATCAAAGCCAATCCTGGTTGATTTCGAAAAAAAGCTCAGGCAGTGGCAAATAATTTTAACCCCCAAAAGCCTTACTGGCAAAGCGGTCAATTACACATTAAAGCTTTGGAAAAGCCTTCTGGTCTATGTTGAAGATGGAAGCCTGCCAATTGATAATAACAGCGTGGAAAACGCGATCAGGCCTATCGCTTTGGGTCGAAAAAACTGGTTGTTTTCGGACACAGTAGAAGGCGCAGAAGCTTCGGCAACAATTTTCAGCATTGTTGAAACCGCTAGAGCAAACGATCTGGAACCATACTGGTATCTGCGTTTTTTACTGGAAAAACTGCTTGAATTAAAAACCAAAGAAGATTTCCTGCCTTTCATTCCGCAAAACGTAAATAAACAGCTGATTTCTGACTTGCAGGCAAAGCATCTTAATCTGAATTCCAGACCCTGATTAATTTTTCAAGAGGCGTTTAAATTAGCGCTTACGTAACTATGTTGCGGGGCTCTCTCCTATTTAGCTCAGCCATGTTTGCGTCTCGACGACCGCCCCTCCCACGCGTGGGGGCCGCGCGCGTCCCATCCGGGTGCGCGCTGGCATGGCGCCATCCATGGCGCACAAGTCGGTCGCCGCCAGGTCTATGAGAGCCTCGTAACTATGTTGCGGGGCTCTCTCCTATTTAGCCCAGCCATGTTTGCGTCTCGACGACCGCCCCTCCCACGCGTGGGAGGCCTGACCGCGCTCATTCCTGAGGCGGCCATGCATAAGCGACCTCCTGTCGCAAAACTCGGTCGCCGCCAGGTCTCGGCCGCTTGCCCTCCCTGGCGCGGCTCTACCTGAGCCATCCATGGCTCTAGTATAAAAGCCTCGTAACTAACGTTACGAGGCTTTTTCCATCTATGTGAAATTGCCGATCAGGCATCGCTTTCTGCTTTTTTTAAGGAGCTGAACGCACCGCTGATGCACTGGCTTTTTCGCGCAGATCCTTGTTGGTTTTCTGCAACTGAGCAACGCGGCGCTGTAATCCGGTTATCTCGGCGCGGATCTGTGCCAGTTGGTCTTCCTGTCGGCGTGCCCGACCGCGATAGACGTAGAATCTGTTCATTGCCACATCGCCACTTACACCATATACCGGTTGCGAAGCATAAGGGTTTGCAACCTGCCCTTGATTTGCCGAGTTGTCGATTCCTGTATTGCCTTCAGGAAATGTCGTGGCACTCGGGTCAGGTGCACCAGGATTAAACGCGCCCGGGTAATAATAGCGACGGCGATTACGTGCTGCGCTACGGATTGACGAATACATGTCCTCCATGGTTTCTTTTTCCTGCTTCTGCAGAAAGGAGAGGCGTTCTTGAAGCTCTTCAATTTCGCCGGCATTGTCTTCGGACTGACTCTGCAGCTCTTCCATTTTTGTGCGCTGCAGATATTCCTGCAAATCGCGATCACGTGCTGTTTTGTTTGCTCTGATAATGGTCTGTTGCCATTCAGTGATGTATTTCAGCTGATCCCGCAGTCGGTCAGCCTCGTCCCTGGCCAGTTGAGAGTTTTCCGGAATTTGCGCGGCCTCGGCAGCCTTTTCGTAGAACTTGATTGATTCTTCAAGGTTTCCGATCAGAATGTTCTCAAAAAAACCGCGCCGACACAGTGCCGTTGTTGTTTGCGGAGCATCGATTGCTCGGTATTTGTCGAGCAGGGCCATGGCGAGCCCGTGATCTTCGTGGCGTAGAACGCTGTGGTCTGCAATTACAGCCTGTTCATATAGTTCGATCGCTTCGCTGCGCTTGCCGCGATACCATGAATTCAGGGCATCACGTAACAAGACGCGAGCTTTTGAAGGGTCGCCTTCCTGCCCGATAACCAGGCACTGCAGGTAACTGTCGTCAAGAGCTATTGCCGGGCCGCTAAAACAAAATGTCAGAGTCAGAATCAGGACGCAAAAAATTAGTCGCATAAGAATCCTCCAGTTAGATCAGCTTGTGTGTTTCTTTGAATACTGGTCAATTAGCTGTCGGCAGCGGGAATTGTTGGTGATGAGGGGAAAGAGCTCTTTAACCTCTACTGACGCATGCTTTTTGATAAGTGTTGAGAGCTGACTGAGATTAGTTTCAATAGTTCGCTGCAGGCTGGTGTTTTCAGACAGGTGCAGAAGATTAAAATAAATTGCTTCAACGTCCGCCAAAAATTTCCCATGCTCTTTCTGCAGTCTCAGAACAATTGAGATTATTGTTTCTGTTGGCATTGACTCAAGCGCTGCTTTGAAGATGACTTTTTCTTCAAGTTCCTGATGCTCGACAAGTTTCGCTTTGAATGGTTCGATAACGGCTTTTAGCTTTCCTGCCACTTCGGTCTGCGGTGTAAACTTTAAAATCGCATCAATTTCTCCGAGAGTTTCGAGAATGAGTTTGTGTTCCTTTGACAAGGAGAGAACAAAGTTGTTGTCGATGTTTGTCATGGCTGAATCCTTTCAGTCAGATATGTCGAAATATGGGCTTAGCTGACGTTCATTTTTTCTTCAGAAAAAATGGCCGGGTTCATCAGTTTTGGTGTCGCAACAACTCTCGGTTTGAATTGCATTCTGTCGAGAATATCTCGCTGCAGGTCAATGCCTGGTGCTATTTCTGTAAGCACGAGACCTTCTTTTTCGAGTTGAAAAACCCCTCTTTCAGTAACATATGTAACAATAGTACCTTTTTCAAGGGCATATTTGCCGCTGAAGGTTATTTGTTCAACTTTTTCGACAAACTTTGCGGTTTTGCCTTCCTGTAAAATCTGTAGCCTGTTATCTGTCGTGCCAGTTTTCAGGCCATCTGCTGTGAAAGTGGTGCAGAAAACTACCCTTCTGGCGTTTTGCGTGATATTTATAAAACCACCACATCCGGAAAATTTAGGGCCAAACTTGCTGACGTTGACGTTACCTTCGGCATCGATTTCGCCAGCGCCAAGAAAAGCTATATCCAGCCCGCCTCCGTCGTAAAAGTCAAACTGAGACGGCTGCGGTAATACACATGAAGGGCTGTATGATGCGCCAAATGATAGTCCTGATGCCGGCAATCCCCCCACTGGGCCAGACTCAACCGTCAAAGTCATTTTTTCGCGGACATTCTCTTCGCGGGCAACATTGGCAACGCCTTCAGGCATACCGATGCCGAGATTGACCGTGCAGTTGCCCAGTGGCAGCAGTTCGAGCATGCTGCGGCGGGCGATGATCTTGCGAATGCTCATTTGCATGGGCTTGAATAGTGAGTCCTCTGGAAACTGGACCTGACCAGAATAATAGGGGTTGTATTGTTCATGAAACGTCTGCATGTGCAGGTGAGGTTCTTTTACCATGTCAACCAGTACCACGTAATCAACGAGAATACCGGGAATCTGCACAAATAGATGGTTTATGCCGCCGCCACGGGCGAGGCGCATAACCTGACAGATAACGACACCGCCGCGCTGTTTGGTTGCCATGGCCTGTGAAAGTGCGTCGAGTGGCGCGACTTCCTGTTCCATGCTGATGTTACCAAATTCATCTGCAGTAGTGCCTCGAATCAGGCAGGCATCGATGTCAAAGTGCTTATAGCGCAGATAGTCGTGATCGTCAAGTCTGATAACTTCGACAATATCTTCAGTAGTTGAGCTGTTTACCTTGCCGCCCTCGAGACGTGGGTCGACGTAGGTTTGCAGACCTACGTGAGTTATTGTGCCGGGTTTGCCCGCTGCGATATCGCGAAACATATGCGAAATAACGCCCTGTGGCAGGTTGTAGGCCTTGATTTTGTTGTCGAGTGCGAGCTTGCCAAGTTTGGGTGCCAGTCCCCAATGCCCACCGATGGCGCGCTTGACCATGCCTTCGTGCCCAAAATGGTTGAGTCCACGATCTTTGGCGTCGCCCTGGCCGGCGACAAAATAGAGTTCAAGGTTGCGGGGTTGCCCTTCTTTAAGAAAGCGCTGTTCAAGGGCAGATGTCAGGGCCTCAGGGTGCCCGCTGCCGACAAACCCGCCGACAACGATTTTGTCATCGTTCTTGATCAGAGATATCGCCTGTTCAACACTGATAAGCTTCGATTTCATGCGGGCTCCTTCGTTATTGCCTGATAAACCTGCTCAGGGGCTCTTTAAGATAATCTGTCTCGAAAATGCATGAGAGATGGCCGTTGCGGCTGTTGTAGTAACTGATCTCGCAGTTTGGCAAGAGTGGTTGAGCCTCCTCTGCCTGTTCACGGGTGAACATCAGGTCAGATTCGTCAATAATCATGCGAACAGGTGTCTTTATCTTTGCCAGCGCGTCTTTTAATGATTCGCCGGGCTCGCAAAGGTCAAACAGGCTGTTGGCTTTAGCAATATAAATGTAGGCATTCGGGTCAAAATGCTGCATGCGTGCCAGAACCGATTGTTCAATCACGTCTTCGACCAGAAAACGACCTTTGAAGCTCATATACGGGTTCTCGCAGGTTGCAAAGCTGGGGTCTAGATATTTGCGGTCAAAGTTGCTGTAAGACCAGTGATCGCTCCTGGTGGCTGTAAGCAGCATTTTGAAGGCGAGCATGAGGCCTTTATAGGGAGCTTCATTATCGTAGTAACTGCCGTTCTGCCATTTGGGATCGAGCATGATCGCTTCGATTCCAAGCTGGTTAGGCACCATCAGACAGGCTGGCCGCATCATCGGAGTTGCGACAACCGAAACGATTCTCTCGACAGCTTCAGGAAAGTATTTAGCCCAAAGATAAGCCTGCAGACCGCCCATCGACGGGCCGATCACAAAGCGCAACTGCTTGATGCCAAGTGAGTCTATCAGGCGCTTTTGCAGCATAACTACGTCGTCAAGCGTAAAAATCGGAAAATTCATGCCATACGGCTTGCCGGTGCTCGGGTCGGTACTGCCGGGGCCGGTAGCAATGACAGTCGGGTTGTTAAAGTTGATGTTGCTTATGATATCTGAGCAGATAACGAAGCATTTGTCGGTATCTATGGTTTTACCTGGGCCAATCAGGGTATCCCACCAGCCAGGTATTAAATCTGATTCGGCATACCTGCCGGCTGCGTGACTGGTTCCGGTAAAATACTGGCAGACGAGTATGGCGTTGTCAGCCCTGTCGTTGAGCTTGCCATAGGTCTCATAACCAAAGGTCACCGGAATAGTCTTGCCTGAATGCTTGAAACTGTAATCACCTGCGGTGAATCTACGTTTTTCGGTTAACATTCTACAGGTCTTCCCTTCACTATGTTTAATTTTCAGCATTGTAACATAAATTGACATCTGGTTGAAGTCTGGCAATGCGTGACGGATCTATGTCGTGAATCGTGGCCGCGTGAAAGCTGAAATGCTTATGTTTAAGGGTTTTTCGGGGAAAGGCTGTCGTGCACTTGCCTGAATTGGACTTTTAGGATACCATTTAAGTATAGAATTGAAGTTGACGCTTGGTTGCCAAGCGGCATTTTGCTGCTTTTTTTTTGTTAGAGTTATACAGAGGTTGTTGAAGCAAGTGTTAGGGGTGAAAAATATGAATAAGAGCTTTCTTGTAAAAAGGATTTCAAGTTGGTTGAACGTGCGATTCTGGTGCATATTTTTTGCCGCTGTTTTTTCGCTGTTCTCCGCATACCCCGCGGTAGCCTTGAATCAACTGGGCAATTCTACCTTTGACACTGATATTGCGAGCTGGACCGATGCCCAGAGGCAAGCTATCAACCCGCCGGCGCCTCCCAGAGGTCTCGACAGTAATATGACTACCTGGGCTTGGTCTGCAGTGAATGGTGGTTGTTACTATGTGCGTTTTCTCAGCGGTGGCTTCAACCGTGATGCGAACTCTATTTTGTCGCAGAATTTTTCGACTCCCGCTGCTCCAATTAACATAAGGTTACAATTTGACCACTGGGATGTCTCTCCTACAGCGTATGACTTTCATCGCCTATACGGTGATATAAGAGACGCCGGAGCGGGAGTTCCGCCCAATCAGACTATTGTAAATTCATTTTTCACTGACATTGCTGCTGCACATCAAGCTGGATGGGTGAGCAATACCTATAATGTCGCCCTTGCTCCGTCAACCACCTATATCTATAGAGTTTTGTGGCATTTTGGTATGGATAACGCAGAGTCTGGCGGTGCCTATGTAGATAATCTCAGAGTAGATTTCAGCCCTGACGGTCTGACTGCAACCCTCAGTGGTGCTTCAAACCAGTTGGCGTGGACAGCCAGTATGGGTGGCGTAGCCCTGCATGGAACAAACCCTTACTGGATTTACCGAAGTAACACTTCGGGTGTTTATGGTGCAGCGTTAGCTTCCAGCACTACAAACAGTTTTACCGATACTGCGCCTCCGGTCGCTACAATTACTTATTATGTCATTTCTGATGTTGATACAGCAAGCGTTGAATCTCCACAGTCGGTTGAGCTGCCTGTGATTCGACACGCAGTCAGAGATAGTCTCGGTGCTGATATTGACGCTATTGTTGGTAGTGATGTCGCTATGAACTGGGATAACGTCATTATTGCCAAAGTTCGCTATGAGGTTGCTCTCGGCACTAGTCCTGGGGCTTCAGACGTGGTTGGCTGGACAGACGCTTTGCTCGCAACAAACTATACCTTTATTGGCACACCATTAACTGCTGGTTCGACCTATTATACTTCGGTGCGCATCGTAACCGCGACTCAAACTCTTAATTCATGTTCCAGTGACGGCTTTGTGTCCATTAACATGGACGTGCGCGACGGAGCAGGTGCCGATGTTAATGTTTCGTCTTCATTGAGCGACGTTGATATGAACTGGGATGCCTTGACTATTCCGATTTCCAGCTATTCAGTCGCTTTGGGCACTACTTCTGGCGCTTCTGATGTAGTTGGCTGGACCAATGTGGATGCTGCAATCAGTCACAGTTTTACTGGCCTGACTCTTACCAATGGAGCCACCTATTACTGCAGTGTGAGGGCTTTTGACCCCTCTCTGGTTGTCATTGCTGATTTTTCGAGCGATGGTTTCGCTCCAATAGTTTCTACAGCTCTTGATGTGAGAGATGGCTCTGTTATTGGTTCGGATATAGACTATACTTTTGTGCCAAATTCGATTGGTATCAACTGGGATGATCCAACGGGTTTAATCGTAGTGAGATATGAAGCGGCACTCGGCACTACAGTTGGTGGCACTGATGTCAAAAGCTGGACAGATATGGGACTTGTCACCAACGGAGTTCTGTCCGGGTTTTCCCTTGCGACAGGTACAACCTACTATTCTTCGGTCAGAATTGTGCATGCAGTTGGATCTTTGCCGTCTTCTTCGAGTGATGGCTTCGTTTATTATAAGTTCAATGTTCGCGATGGTCTCGGCGCAGATATTGACAACTCTTTTTTACCCGATACGATTCAGGGCAACTGGGATTCTTCTCCTGTGCCATTTTTGCGTTATGACGTGGCAGTAGGTACCACTCCTGGCGGTACCGATATCGTCGGGTGGACAAGCAACGGAGTCTTGACAAACGCTTCTTTCGCAGGCTTACCACTTGTCAACGGCACTATGTATTATTTCTCGGTAAGAATAATTGACCCTGGCGGAATCCCTCTGGATACAGTTTTCAGCGATGGTTCAATCACTACGATTGCTACAACTATCAACGTAAGAGACGGTCTGTGGCCAGACATTGCAGAGTCGTTTCTTGAAGACCGCGCTGAAATGAACTGGGATCACCCGTCAGCCGGTATAATTCGCTATGAAGTTGGTCTGGGAACCAGTGAATTCGGCACTGAAGTTTATCCTTTCACTGATGTAGGGCACGCCAACCACGCTGCACTCACAGGGCTCTCACTTGCCAGCGGCACCAGGTATTATGCCACTGTTCGCGGTATAAACGCATTCGAAGCGGTTGAGGCATTTGGTGGATCTGATGGTTTCGTGGCACGGCGCGATCAGGTGCTGGTCGATACCGCGGCACAGTCCTATTTTAATAATGCCAGAGTTTTGCGAATGATTGATACAACAACAACTCCTGGTTCTATTCAGCCAAAAATATTTTCTGCATTCGGTGCTGCGACCTCTTACTGGACTTACAGATTGCCAGTAGCGGTCACTGAGCCTGGCGTTACCAGTCGCATCAACGCTCCCTGCCGTATCCAGCTTGCTGGACTGGTGGGTGTGGTAGCAAATGCTGTGCGTGTTTCTGATGAAAGCGGCAACGAGATTTCGAGATGGCTGCTTGCCTCTACTGCCACAACCATGGATCTCGTGTTTCTCGTAAATATGGCTCAAAGTGAAACAAAGACCTATTGGGTTTACTGGGGCAACGCTTCGGCGGTTAATCCTGGAGCTTATGGATTTACAAACACAGCTACAGATGTTTCTGCAAATCAGTGGACTCCATATTATTCTCGCAAGAACATGCCGCCAGGTGCCGAAGATGTTACGCTGGGGGCGGCTCTATCTAACGGGGATGATGTTACAGTTGTTCCCGGGAACCTGCCCTGGGCATTTTACTTTTTTGGCGCTGATGTCAGGGCATGGAGAATGAACACCAACGGCTTTTTGGCTACCAGTGTTACTGGTGGGGCACAACAGTATACCAATACTTGGAACGCATTTACCGGTGCCACCGCCTATTTTGGCAACCTTATTACGCCAATGTGGGCGGATTTTTGGCCGGGCGGAGTTCCGCCTGCTCCACAGGATTCGGGTATATATCGCAATGTTTTTGCAGATAGAGTTGTGTATACCTGGCGTGCGAATCGCTGGAATGTGCGTGACGACATTTATATCACTCAGTCTACTTTGTATAAGAGCAGCGATATTGCTCTGAAGTATTCTTATTTAAGTACTCTTGGAGTCATTGGTCCGATCGACTTTAGTAAATATGACAGACCAGTAAATATTCAGAACACTGTTGGCATTTCTAAGGCTAACAACACTATGTGGCTTCGCAATACCCCTCTGATCGTTGGTATCGGGAAAAGCCCGACCGCATTTTATCAATGCGCAGATGCTTTTCGCGGGTTTTACACTGCGGGTCCACCTGTCGGTGGTGCTGGCTGGGCTGAAATAGCTCATATTGAGTCTATGGTTTTTGACTCGCGCACGGCAAACCCGATCTGGCAGCGAATCGAATACGACTGCTCCGGCAACGCCAATAACCGCCTGACAATCTCGACCCGTAGCGGATCTACCCCGCTGCCTGATGGTAGCTGGACCGGATGGGTAACTGCCGCAACGGTAACAGCCAATGGTAATACTGCTCTTACAAATACTGATCGCTACATTCAATATCGCGCAGTTTTTGAGCGTAATGCCGCGGCCGGTGCTT
>JAHISQ010000040.1 GCA_018818125.1 Candidatus Rifleibacteriota bacterium | reverse complement strand
TGTTTTCCAAACGGGTATCCTCGACTCCGATGCTTAAGCTGGTTTTCTGTGAGATACGCCGCTCAACGCGGGCATAGAGCGTGCGACTTGTCGAAGCCAGTGTTGATTCTGTCGTATACCCGATACTGGCGTTATCACGATTAGTCGCCTGCCAGGCGACGCTGCCGTCATAAAACCACATATCATCGGCTTTGGGGCCATTAAACCAGAAGCGATTACCAACGCCAGCTTCAAAATAAAGC
Source organism: Candidatus Rifleibacteriota bacterium (assembly GCA_018818125.1). Classification (GTDB taxonomy): domain Bacteria; phylum Muiribacteriota; class Ozemobacteria; order Ozemobacterales; family Ozemobacteraceae; genus Rifleibacterium. The sequence goes on along the minus strand of JAHISQ010000040.1, from coordinate 10,080 downwards.
TGGCCCGACTCGATACCGGCGTAGTGACGCATCTGGCCTGAATCAGTCTCGTCATTGAACATCAGGCGATAGTCAGAAGTAAGGTCAAATCTGCGCGGGTCAATGTATTGCATGGCCAGATTCAGCGTGTCAGTGCCGCTACCACCGAGAAATTCTCCGGTTATGCGTAAATCCTCTGAATTATAGCCAAGCATGGCACCACCATAACTTTCGTCAAACTGCTTAACCGCCTTAACTGCGAGAAACGCATTATCGTTAAAGCGATAATGCAGGCGGGCCTCGCCAAACGATGGCTGTCCCCGGGTATTAGTATCTATATTAGCAATGCTGCCCAAATCTATTGTAGTTTTCAGTCGATTACCCCAGGGATAAAACCACGACACGCCATCAACCGTCTGCAGCGTGTTATTGCCGGTCATGATACGTCCGGCCTTGAATTCCAGCGGACTGGAAAGGTTATAGCCCTTGAACGAAGCCTGATAAATGAAATTCCGCTCTGGCGCTACCCCGTAATAGTCTTTATACAGAACATGACGGAAATTGAACTCGCTGACCAGATTCGAAGTTTTGCGAGTGTAGATAATGCGTTGCGCTGATTTCTCGCGAAATGGGCCGAAAGGCGTGTCAGCATTGCTCTCTTCGCGCTCAAGCAGGGGCACCGGCATCAGACTTCCCTCTGGTCGAGTTGACGCAAAAACAGGGCGTACAGCCGAGCAAAGCCAGGCCGCAAGCAGCACTAACAAGAGAATTGTCTGCCTTCTGCTAATGTTTATATCCCGATTTTATATTACACATTCCTGATATCGGAAAAATCGGGCAAAAGCATTAAAGGCGTAAACCTACTTTTTGAGCAGAATAAATTCACCGGCCCGCGTTTGAATACCAGTATAATAGCTCTTGTCGAGGTTCTGCGCCTGCACGGCAAAGCCGGTGCTGACCGGAAAAATAAACCAGCTGTCAAGATCTTTATTGGCAATCGGTGAGCCATCGTTGGCCGCCTTGCGTGTAAAACTGAGATTCGAGTTGCTAACTCTGCCGGTAAAAGCAAAAGCGGTCTTCGAAGGCAGCGAAGTTACTGGATACTTATCTATAGGTTGGACTGCAATCGGTTCGATGCTGAACGAGCCGGTAACAGTGTCGCCTCTGGTGCTACAGGTCATCGAAACGACGGCCTGTATTGCCACGACCGGCACCCCTGAATTGTTAAGCTTGTAATAAAACACGGTAGAAGCATATTCGCCGTTGTAGCTGACAGCACGACCAGTCCTCTGCATGACCTCGTTAAGACTGCGACCGGCAACCAGCGTTGATGCGCTATTACTGGCAGCAAGACGCCAGGTCGAAGAAGCCAGGCCGGCTTTGTTGAGCTCAATCTGCAGATTGCCAGCAAGGGTATCGACAAGAGTCGATGAAACCTGATAATCTACAAAATTGCTTATTGCAAACTTCTGCGGTCCACCAAACGCGGCTCTGAGATACCATTCAGCCGTGCTACGCAAAGAAAGGCCAAAAGGAAGAGCTATCTGGCGGCTGCTGTGCGGGACAAAGGCGATAAGACTAAAGTCGCCACAGCGCAGTTCCAGCTCGTAAGCTGCTGATGGTGCTACTGTTTCGACACGCAGCTCGCGGGTCGACTCGTTGAGCGAGAATTCAACGACTTTGCCATTGACTCTTAGCGTGGAGCTTGCCACAAAACGGGCAAAAATTCCTGTATCGTTATTCTGGCCAACAGCGCCAAGGAGTGTTCCCTCGGTTATCATCGGCGCGTATACGCTGCCAGATATAGTGACAGACTCGTCAACAACTGGCACACCAGCAGATCCTGGCACCGAGCAACCCGTCAGAAAAGCGCTGAACAACGCAATCAGAATGATCATACAAAATTTAAGTTTAAACATAAGACCAGATTATACCGCCTAAGCTGACTTAGTACAAGCCCTCATCTCTAACTTGCAAATTCTTTATCTGCTAAAAAAATCTGTTGTTTCAAAACCGGAAAGATTATCAGGATAGATCAATATTCAGGCCGCGGACAGCATACCGGCAACCTGCTCATGTCATAATGCTCTGACCGTTAGAACGGCGCTATCGCAGCTGGCTCCACGAGCTGTAGCAATCTGGTTCAGCAGGCGCGTATCCGCAGCGGGCATGGCGCACGGAATGTATTCGCGGGAAAAACCGTGCAGAACGCCTTCCGTAGTGCCTTCCCATAAGATTTCGAGTTCACGACCGATAAAGCGTTGGTAAAAGGTCTGCGCTGATTTATGCCATACCGCTTCTACCTGCTCAGAGCGCCGAGCTTTGGTTGAATTATCGATTTGCCCACTCATTGTAGCCGCCGGTGTGCCATCGCGCGGCGAGAACTTAAAAATATGAATGCGCGAGAACTGGATTTCTTCGAGAAACTTCAGAGTTTCAGCAAACAGTTCGTCTGTCTCGCCTGGAAAGCCGACAATCAAATCAGTTGTAACAGCTACAAACGGCATGCGTGCCCGCGCTTTAGCAACAACAGCGGCAAATTCTGCGACATTATAGGGTCGGCGCATTGCGCGCAAAATCGTGTCACTGCCAGATTGAAGCGGCAGATGGAGGTGGGCGCAGGCTTTTGCGGAACTGGCAATCCAGTTCAACAGGTCGTCGTCAATTTCTACCGATTCGATAGAGCTTAATCTGATGCGGTCGAGACCTGGCACTTGCTCGAGTTCCTTGAGCAGCTGCAAGAGCGAAGGCTTGTAATGGCCAAGATGAATGCCTGTCAAAACCAGCTCACGATGGCCCTCTTCAACCAGACGGCGGGCTTCGGAAACTGCGTCGGCAATCGGGCGCGACCATTCTTCGCCACGCAGATGCGCTACGATGCAGTAAGAACAAAACTGGCTGCAGCCATCCTGCACCTTTAAAAATGCCCGGGTTCGTGCCGTTACCGGCACAACAGCCCCATTGACAGATTCTGCCTGCACATCAAAAGCGAGAGCAGCAAGCATATCAGAAATTGAGACCGGATCGGCATCTTTAAGCAACCAGTCGACTTCAACGAGTTTCTCGTTGCGTTTGGTAAGCAGGCGCGCCTCGCAGCCGGTCAATACCAGCTTAACTGCAGGCCAGTTGCGTTTTGCCGCCCGCAACATCTGACGCACCTTCTGCGATGCCCGGCCGGTTACAGAGCAACCGTTCAGAATAAAAATATCCGGTGCGTCTTCAATCTGCACCAGGCCGAGAACACGAAGTTTTTCGGCAAGGCGCTCGCCATCATACTGGCTGACCTTGCACCCAAGCGATTTAAGCAGAAATGTTGTCACTTGCAGCCGTTCTCCACCATCACAGTTTTTTCAAACAAACCGATGCGTGCGAATTATAACGAATATCTCTAAACATTACCACAATCACCTGCGTAGAAATGAAGAACAGCATCCCCGCGGATCTGGTTAATACAAGAACTGGCAATATAGTGTCAGAAAACTGGCAACATAGAAAAGTTGGAAACAGACAATGGCACCAGAAGGCCAACAGAAACACTGCACTGCGTGGCACGTTTTTTGCTATCAGAGACCGCACTGATAGTGCACACACTCAGGAGGAATGAATGAAACAGCAATTTCGGTTACTGGCCCTAACCGTGCTTATATCTGGTATTTTCAGTTCAGGCATTATGGCAGCAAACCCGCCAGCAGCAGATGGTACGCATTATTTTTCTGCACTCGCGAAGGGAATGAAAGCGCCAACCTGGCAAAAATCACCGAGCCGCAGCAAAATGCGCAACACTTTCGGCGAAGCCGAAAGAATACTGCGAACACAGCTTGGCAGCCATGAAACCTTCTGGACATTTAATTTCAGCAATAACACCTGGGAGCAGACCGAAGCCAGTCTGGCAGCTACCAGCGCTAATTTTCTGATTTATATTGAAGAAAGCAATCAGCGTTGCCGCGAGATCGAACTCGACAAGCTGATCAACGAGCTAGAAAACACAGTTTATCCGACCACCACCCGATATTTTGGGCAGGAAAGCCGACCGGGCATCGATGATGAAAATCGCATTACCATTCTGATGATGGACATCAAAGATAACGCAGCGCAGGGCAAATCATATACCAGCGGCTACTTTAATCGCGGCGACGGTTACCGACCTAACGAGATGCCGGCTGACAGCAAGCTTAAGAGCAATCAGCGCGAGATGCTTTATATTGATACTGACCCGTCAGAGGTCAATACGACAGAGTTTTTTGCCACTATCGCGCATGAACTGCAGCATCTGATCCATTTTCATCATGACGCCGACGAGTATGACTGGGTCGATGAGGGTTGCGCCCAGGTCAACACCTGGTTTTGCGGTTATGGGCACCCGCGCCAGATCATCGCGTTTCAGAATACTCCAGACAACAGCCTTGTTGCCTGGAGTCCATTAAACCAGGTGGCTAACTACGGTCAAACCTACCTCTGGAACCTCTACCTGACCAATCGTTACCTCAAAACCGATGCCGAGCGCCAGCAGTTTTTTAACAGTCTGGTAACAAGTCGCAAGACTGGAATTGAGGGTTTTAACGCGGCACTCAGCCAGTTCGACACCAATTTCGCTGACGCGTTTGCCAACTTTTGTATCGCCAGCTTTCTTAACCAGCCCGATTTGAAGCCGGCTGCCTACACATACGGCGAACTGCTCACAAGCTTTTCGTTACCTGTCAGTGGCTTCTACACATGCTTTCCAACCACGATCAGAGACAGCGTCAGCATCTGGGGCGCCGATATGTTCAAGCTGAACCTTGTTGGCGCCGGCAGCCAGATCAGAGTAGATTTTGCCGGCGATCTGACCTCTCTCAACAACCAGTTTGAAGCTGTTCTAATCTTTGCTGACGAAGTCGATAAAAAGGTGGTTGGTAGACATCAGATTGCCAACATCAAATCGACCACGCCACGTAGAACCGGCATTTCGCAGGTTATGCTGCCCGGAAACAACAATGGCGACTACGATTACCCGGTGCCGCCAGTCAAGACTCAGATGGGTCACATCGAAGTCGAGGTGCCAAAAGGTGCAGGTGTGATGTATCTGCTGATTATCGGAAAGGCGCCAGCCGATGTGCCCGATTCGATGCTGACCTGGTCGGCAAAAGCGAATTACCGCATCGACATCACGACCACTGGCACCAATATGACCGTGGCCAATGCGCCAAAACCGGTCAATACCGAGCTGATCACACAATACATCAAGCTCAGCGAAGGCAATATCGCGAGCTATGCCGAACGCACTAACCTGGTTGAAGCACTGCATAAACAGATTCTCAGCGAAGTAAATAACGCTTTCATCGATGGCGATGAAGCTCTTGCCGATACATATCTCGACAGCATTGCCAGCTCAGAAAATCCAGCTGTCTTCGCCACACTTGCCCGCGAGTTGAAAGCGCAGAAGGCCTTTAACCAGCTGAGCCGCTGAACCGACCTTTCGGTCAATAACAGCGGCTCCAGCCAAGGATACTTATTTACAGAATGAGTTCAGGCGGCTTTTTCCGCCTTGTCGTCGGGTGCCGATGACGGATTAGCTTGATTCAGAGCAAAATTGCAGTTCGGACAATATTTCCAGCCCGGTTTGACTTCGTCGCTGCAGCCTGGACACTTAACAAGCGGGCGCTCGACTTTTTCACCACACCAGGGACAGTTACTGAACTTGTCTTCGAGCGTTCCACCACAGCTTTTACAGGCATTAACTATCAGCACATCCGGACGAACCAGCAGATAAACGACAAGCCCGAAGACGTTGGTGAACAGTGTGAAAATAGCCCAGAGCACCGGCCGGTTAAGCCTTCTTTCCTGCGCATCAGCAAGCACAAAGATCGGCGGAGCCAGCATCAGAAAAAGAAATATTGCCGGGGGCAGCAGCTTCATAACAACTCTGAGAGCCAGCAGACCAAGAAGAAACACACAGACATAAAACAGAATTGTCTTGGTAGTCAGATCCTTTTTTGATGGTAAATTCATGTTATCTCCTCCAATTTAATAATCCTGCGTCAGCAGGCGAATGTTCGATTACCAAAAGAGAACAGTCGGCGAAGTAAGCTGAACTTTTTTTCGTCGGTGGAACGGCGCATTGCAGTTTTGATGAGCAAAGGCGAGCTGATCAGGGCAAATATGCCGCCAGCGGCGAAGAAAGCGATAAACAAACTATAATCATCGAGAACTGCAAACGAAGAAACCATGCCATTCTCGACTAGCCAGACGGTTAACATTGGCTGTATGAGTAACAACGACAGCCAGATTATAACTGCCATTGATGCCAGATAAGAGTATTGCAGAATCAACAGATTTCTAACCTTGTTCGGCCGGCTTACAGCTGGTATAAGCTGCTGAACCGAATCGAGTTCTGCTTCAATTGCGATACGAAGATGTTCCGGAACAACTTCATATACTTCAGCTGAATCTTCGATACTCTTGAGAACCTGGCTCAATTGAGTGAATTCAAGTCTGCATTCTGCGCAGCCTTTGAGATGAGCTTCGATCTCATCAGGGATCTGCTCAGTCGGACTGGCGAAATACTCGACCATGCGTGACTGCAGTTCAACGCATTCAGTTTTTTTCTTCATGGGAGTTCTCCTTGAAAAAGAAGCTTCTGAGCTTCTTGAGGCCATAGAATATTCTACTTTTTACGGTTCCGGCCGGAACCTGCGCAATCTCAGCAATCTCATCTATACTCAGATCTTCGAGATGTCTCAGAGTAATAACTTGCTTCAGATCATCCGGAAGATGATTGAGAAGTTCAACAGCACGCTTTGCATCTTCATTTCGAGCGGCTATTTCTTCCGGCCCCGGTTTATCGACATCCGGCGCCGATTCATCGAGTTCGCTTTCCCTGGCCTTACATCTGGTGCTCTTTGATTCAAGCCAGTTAAGACAATGCCTGGTAGCCACCAGATAAATCCAGCCTTTCGCACGCCCCTTAGCGGAATCATACAAAGGCGCGTTCTTCCAGATTCGCAACATCACTTCCTGAAAGACTTCATCGTAATCATCACTTTTCGCTGCGATCATTCGCTTTACAAGCCGGTAAATCGCCGGTGACCAGGTCTGATAAATCTCTCTGAAAGCAGACTTATCGCCTCTGGCCAGTTCGAGCAAAAGTTGTTCATCGGTTCTTTTCATATGCTTTCATATGCTAATACAAAAAAACTGCGCACCGGTTCAAAAAAATTTGCGCAAAAAACAGTCTGCGAACAATCCGCTTCTGAAAGGAATCCCAGGCGACAACATCACAGAGTGATTAAAAATCAAAATCAATCTGCAACTTGTTTACCGAGAGAGTTGATTATTAAGAAGTTCAGCTTCATGGAAAAGGAATCGCCGGCAGATCGTTGACGATTATGCCGATGCCGGCGCGATGAAAAGGCTGCGCCTCTATATCTACCTTCGAGAACAGCCTGACTCCGCTAATCTGCAGAGCAACAAAGGCACGATAAAAGTTATCGGTTCGACCCGCAAATTGCTGGCTCAAACGGTCGGCATTACGGGCAGCCAACCCGATAGATTCAACAAAGTGTATGCTCAACGCGAGATGGCATTGATATCGCAGTTCCAGCTGGCGCAGATCATGGAGGGCGCTCATCGCCAGCAGCTGAACTTTGATAAAATCCTTGCGGGCTGCCGCCACACCGCTTTGACACTGCCAGACGCGCAAGAGCTTACGCAACTGCTTGCGGCCGCCACGATCAAGCATGCCACTTCGCAATGGCTTAGACTCAACCGGGGCTATATTGGTCATAGAAACAAAATCATCACGCAGCACCGGAATACCGGCTTTGCGAAATTTTAGCGCCCAGCGGTCAAAAAAACCTGTGAGCGGCAGCAGACAGTATTCAAGCGAAGTGTATAAACGAGAGACATTGCTCGTAGCGCCGCCAGAAACCATGGCATAATATTCTTTGCGAACGCTGTTAAGAGCGATTGCCTTTTTAACATGACCGGTAAAGGGTGTCAGCTCGTTATCAACAGGCTCTGGCGAAATAGCGGCAAACTGTTCTTCGCCCGTCTCCTGCATTATCCGCAATCGTCGCGAAAAATTGGCATCTTCATCGCCCGCAAAAGTCAGTTCAAAAAAGCCTGTCCAGGTCTCTGCGGTTTTATCGCAAAAATCATCTGACTCGGTCAGGCTGTCGAAGAAATCGGAAACTTTGGCGGCAGCGGCGTCAGGCTGTTGTTGCTGCGGATTCTGCAACTGCTCAAAGCTGTTTATCTGCAAAAAATGCTCGCGCAAAGACTTTTCGATCGGCAAATCTTGCGCCAGCAGCAAACCACCGGCAAAAAGGAATATTGCCAGACCAACTGCCACAACAGATCTGTTCTTAATTATGGTGAGCATATCTATAGATGATACTGTTAATTGTATCAACCCACAATCCCTCTTCACCGCCCAGGTATTGCCGATTGGCGATGGTAAAACTGCAAAAAACTTTGACTGGCTCGACAAAAAAGCAGAGACAGTTGTTAATACAGAACTTTACTGTTTATAGCTTTGACTGTTGCATCAATCTCGTCTCGCGACATACGAAGAGCTTTTTCTGAAGTGCCGAAACCGATTTCGAGCTGTTGCGCTTCGAGGCCTTTAAAAATTCCAATGGCAAATTCATTAACAGGAACCCCGAAAGTGTGCAGACCAGGACCACCTAGATCGGTATTTACTGCCGGAGGAACAATCTCTATGACTTCTATCCCATCAGCAACTAACTGTTGGCGCAAGCTGATGGTAAACGAATGAAGTGCAGCTTTGGTAGCACAATAAATTGGTGCTGCAGCCATCGGCGTAAAGGCCAGTCCAGATGAGACATTGAGAATGGCTGCATTGCTTTTTTCTGACAAATGAGGCACAAACAATGAAGAGAGATGAACGGGTGCCTCAAAATTCACTGCTATTTCCTGCTGAAAATAGCTCCAATTCTCCTGAGGCCTGTTGAAATTGATCTTTTGCTGTATTCCTGCATTGTTGACCAGAACATTTAAATCAGGAAATTCACTCGTAGCCCAGTTAAAAAGATCGATACGCTCGCTTTCAATTGAGACATCACAGGCTCTGGTGATCAGCTCAGGATTTTTGCGGCGAGCTTCTTGAAGTTTTTCTTCTCGACGACCACAAATAAGCACTTTGTTACCACGCTGCAGAAACTGTTCAGCTAATGCCAGACCAATCCCGTTTGAGCCGCCAGTAATCAGAACGGTGTTTCCAGAAAGCTTCATAAAAATTATCCTTGGTCATAAATTTTCATAAATTTCAGATTCAGGTTTCAATCATTCTACATGATATCAGGGCGAACGTATTAAACTATCTTGGACTGGATTTTCACCTGGGCGCCTCGTTCATTCTGACTCGTGCGCATTAAACCATACCATGGTCAAAACGTGGGAATTAAGGAAAGACAGCAAAAAGCGAATGGATAAAAACTTTGCTTTCGATTAAAAAAAAATTGATATAGAATGCCCGCATGATGTTTAAAAAGATGGTTTTTTTGAGTGCGATTCTGCTGTTTGCCTCGCTTATACTGCTGAATGGCTGCCAGCAGCAACCTAGACTGACCTTCATGGTTGGCGGTGCGCCGAATGAACTGGCATTTTTTGAGAATTTGCTCGCGTCTTTCACCGTCGAGACCGGCTTTGAGGTTGCTCTGATCAGACAATCAACCGACTCAACCCAGCGCAAGCAAGGCATTTTGCTGGCTCTACGCGGGCAACGCCCCGACCCCGACGTTATGCTTCTCGATGTCGCCTGGATTGGTCAAATCGCAGCATCGAACTGGCTGGAACCGCTTGACAGCTACGAAATTAACCAGCAGGATTTTTTTGCGAGCATTATCAAGCTGGCCGACACTTACGAGAACAAATTAATCGGGCTGCCGCTGTACATAGATGGCGGGCTACTCTACTACCGACGCGACCTGCTGCAAAAGCACGGCTTCACTCAACCACCCCAGACCTGGAGCGAACTGCGTCAGATGTCTGAGCAGATAATGCCGATCGAACGCGAGCAAAACCCCAATTTCTGGGGGTATGTCTGGCAGGGTGCTCAGTATGAAGGGCTGATCTGCAACGCGCTTGAATTTTTCACTTCAG
>JAHISQ010000039.1 GCA_018818125.1 Candidatus Rifleibacteriota bacterium | reverse complement strand
TGCCATGGGAACTGTGCGCTCACTGTGATGAGCCCACCGCAACACGTCCCCTGCCCGACCGCAGTTTCCCTGAAACAGAAAAAGCGCGAAGCCGATTTTTAAAGCGTCTTTGCACCTCTGGCTTCATCAATAAAACACCAGACGGCGGCGATTTGGTATAACCCCAAGAATTGCCCACTTTGGCAATTCTTGTATTTTTACCTATTTCAGGTTGGCAAGCTCTTTTTCAATTTCTTCGAGGGCTCTTGCCAGCTCTTTGCGACTTTCTGGATCAAGCTTTTTATCTGCGTCAAGAACCTTGCCGGCTTCTGCAAAGGCCTTGTTGGCTGCGTCAGCATCTTCGAGCAAAATGTGCAGGCGACATCTGAGGAAACTGGTTTCGAGCAGATAGTCATCACTGACCGAATCGAGCCAGCCAAGCGCCATCTCGTAATTGCCCTGACGCATGTGCATGCCAGCAAGCGAAAATGCCGGAGCAGTATCGGTTGGATCCAGCGCCAGGCATTCACTAAATGCCATCTCAGCTTCAAGGAAACGATTCAGTCGATTGAGAACAGTGCCTTTATTAAAAAGTGCTGATCGTTTGATAAACTCATTTTGGGCAAGTTGATAGGCCTGTTCAAAAGCGCTCAAGGCCTGTTCATCTTTTTTTGCGGTCATATAGAGGTTTCCAAGAGCCAGATACGCTTCGGGCGAGCTTGGGTTTTCGACGATCGCACGGCTGAGGATGACTTCAGCTTCTACTGTTTTGCCTGCAGCGAGGAGTCTGGCGCCTTCGTTTACCAGCGCAAGTGAGCCAGGATTGTCGGGGTCAGCGTTAGCGGTAACAGTCTGACTGTCAGCTTGTCGCACAGGCTCGGCATTGGAAGTCTCTGCGGTCAGGGGGTAAGGAAATGCTGTAAGCATGGCACATGCGACAACTGCGGTTGCGACGATTTTTAACGCAATTAATGTTTTTTTCATATTTTTTTTCATATTTCTTTCTCGAACGGCATTTTTCCGGGAAAAATTATACTGAGCTTTTGTTCTTTAATATTCTCAAAAACAAAGGATAAGACTTTTGAGCCACTCACAATGTTGGAATTGAAAAACCAAATGTATTCACCTACTCGCAGTCCTTCTATTGTTTCTTTTTTCTCATAGCGTAGATCAGAAAAATATCGACAAAAGACCAGATGAAAACGATCATGCCAAGGGTCACCCAGAAAAAGCTTCCAGAAGAACTCATACTCGTCTCAAAGCCAACGTCATCCTGCATGTTTAAAGCAGCATCCATTTGTTTACTTATACTGGAAGCATAGCCTATTCCAGCCATGATAACGCATAATAGCATCAACAGGAAGATCAACGCTCCTCGTTTTTTGCAACCCATGCGCCAACTGCCGAGGCCTGGTGTGAAAAAATTTGCCACCAGAGCAGACACAAGCGTAGGCTCCTCTTTTTCATTAGCGGATTTATCTGCGATTGTTCGTTGTGGTTTGCCAGGAAACTTTTGCCTGTTCATTTCATTTAATTCGTTATTCACTATGTCCAACTTTCTTGGTCTCAGTGCTGCTGATTATACCATGTGGATAGTTTGTGATCTAGAATAGTTTTGAGTTATGCTTACAGAATCTTACGGCAGATTCTGTCCTGCGTATGTAACCCTGCATTGCGGTATTTTGTGATATAGTTCTTAAAATATAAAAATGGAATTTAACACCATGCACGACAATGCGACAGCGGAACATCAGGAATTTGCAGAATATTTACAGCGCCTCAGACGGGCTGAGTTGGTAGCATACCTTGAAACGCTACATGAGCCAGTATGGGAATGTGAATTGATAGGAATAGCCTTTCCTGAGGCCAACTTGTCAACCGGCACCACCCATATGCTTTATCGCTGGCACTTTGTTCTGTTTCATGTTTTGTATTCGCTTGTTCCAGAATTCGCAAGTCGTAATCTGCATCTACACATTCATTGCATGCGAACTTGCGTGATAAAAATTCCTGAGTCCTCTTTTTGTCAGCATTTTGATGATAATTCGACAAGCTTTTGTGGCGCACCATGCGTCGAAGGGGCACGATTATGCGATTTTCATTTCCAGAGAATAGATGAAGCTGCTATTGATAGCCTTTCGATACGATATTTTTATTTAGACTGGAAAAATTTTACCGCGTTGAGTGCTGAAAATGCCGAGAAATTCATTGGCGGCACCAGAAATTTACTGAAAAATCATGAAGACTACCGTCGTTGTCTCACCGTAATGGGTCTGCCGGATGGTGTGTCTCCTGATCTGCTTAAAAAGCGCTTCAGGCATCTGGCAAAGACTATGCACCCCGATTTAAATAGCGGTCATCACAATGAATTTGCTCAAATAAACGCAGCCTACCGCAGTTTGATGAAATATCTGGGTAGTGGCTGATTTTCTGGAATTTGGAGGCTCGGGATACGGCCTGGCACAGAAGCCAACAGCCGCACCCGCGAACAGTTTTTTGCCTCAGTTGATCGAAACCGCAGCTAAGCTTTTTTCTTTGGCTGTTTTTCTTCCGCCTGTTTATGCTTCTCGTCGTGTTTCTTGGTCTCTTGCTTCTTGCTCTTGTCTTTATCCTTCTTGCCGCCCTTGTCTCCCATAGTTCGCTCCCTTCGTATCAAGTAGTTTTCCGTTTTAACTGGCATCGCATTATGAGTTTCTGCTCTGCCTTTTTCATTATACCATAGTGCTGACAAACTAAGTAAAAACCTTAAGGCGCATTTGCCCTTGCAGTTGCATTAACATAAAGCGCGACATAGGTTTACTCCGCTGCAGGACTAGTTCATTTTTCTAATTCTGACTTCGATTGCGCTCTCATTTTTCAATAGTTCAATCAATTTGCCGGTGTCTGTGTCGCCAAAGTGGTATGGATAAAGGATTTTTGGCTTCATTGTCAAGGCAAGACCGGTGACCATTTCCGGAGTCATGGTATAGGGAAGATTCATCGGCAGAAACGCGACATCGATATCCTTCAAAACTTTTAATTCATCAATGTTTTCTGTGTCTCCACCAATTAAAATCCTTTTGTTTCCGATGGTCAGCAGATATCCATTGCCGCTGCCCTTTGGGTGAAAAGGCTCGCCGTTATCGCGCTTGTGAATGATATTGTAGGCGGGCAAAGCCTGGATTTTAATTCCAAAAGCTTCCATTGATTCGCCGTTTTTTAGTGCCTTTTCCTTTGGCAATACCTTTAGACAGGCTTCTGAACACAGAATAATAGTGCTGTCTTTTCTTAGATCAGCGACAGCAGTTGCATCAAGGTGATCTCCATGTTCATGAGTAATCAGAACCAGATCGGCCTTGGGCAGGGTTTTGTAATCAGCCAGTTTTGTCCATGGATCGATGTGAATCACATTACCGGCAAATTCAATAAATAACGTGCCGTGCCCTAGAAAAGTCAATTTAATATCTCCGGCATCTGATCGGATTATGTCTGTATCAAAGACCGGCGCAGAAAAAACCGCCATGTTACATACACAGGAAAAAGCTGCCAGACAAGCAAAAATTAGCTTCATAACGCCTCCATATACTTCTTATCTACCCACTAAGATAACCCGGATGCATTTTGTGTCTACAAAAAAAACTGGATTACTGTTCATAAAAATCCAACAAATCTAACCAAAGAAAACCTCAATAATCTGTGCGCGGTGTCTGGCGATGTTTTGTATGATAGAGGCTGGAAAGGGCAAAGCGAAGGGCGTGCTGGCAGTATCGCTGACAAAGCGAATGACTGCGCAGTTCTGCGACTTTTCGTGCATTGCGGCAGCGAAAAAGTAGCTCTCCATATCGACAATACTGGCATTAAAAGAGGTGTTGAGTTGACAGCGCGCTTCGTTTGCAACCACCGGCTGGTCAACTGTAACAACTGTAGCTGTCGGCAAAGCTGTCGAGACCGGCAGATCAAGCTTTAGATCTGCATGAATAAACCGGTTGCAGTTGAACAGCTGCCCGATTTCTAGTCCTGGTGCCAGTGCACCAGCCGCACCAAAAAGAACAATACGATCATAATTTATCCCGCTAAGCTCTTTGTTGAGAAGCAAAAACAATGCATCGCGCCCTGATGCGTTACCTGTAGCCAGACGACCACCCGAAAAATCCCAGCCGCTAGTCGCAGACTGGCGACAATCCGGTAGAATAGCGGCGATTATTCTGGCTTCTGCCTTGAATGGAGCCAGAATAAGAAGCTGACTTTTTCTGGTGGTCACTTTTGCAGGCTCTTATCAAGCATTTTTTTGAGATCGTTACTGGCAAACAGGCCTGATTTAAGACGTTCCCATACTTCTGGAGTTTCCATGCACATGTATATTGGCACATCAGCAAAATACTTCTGAAGTCCGGCCCTGGCAAAATTGTAAATCTGCTCTCTGAATGGCCTGAAGTATCTGATTTTGCCGTCAGTTGACGGATAAAACTCCTCGGCAAAAATACCGGTATCAGGATGGTATTTTTCTACATTTTCTTGAAACCCTTTGGGGAAACGGAATGTGCCCAAAGAAATCCAGTTGATAGGCAAACCCTGCAGATATTGATGCATGAGTTCAAATACTTCGCTGTATTTATTCTGCCAGTCGTGCAGCGGCAAAATCGGGTCAAAATGAAAAGCCAGCGCACAGCCTTTCTCACGGGCGGCAGTGGCAGCTGCAACAAGACGATCGCGCAGTGAAGCGGCGCCGTGTTCGAGGCGGTCTATGTATTCCTGTGGATTTAGAGAAAAGGCCAGAGTTACATGTTGCGCATTTCTGGCTTGCATAATCGCCGCAATTTCGGCGCTTTTGGTTTTGACTTCGACGGTAAAATCAGGCATATCCGCGGTCCAGTCAATAATTGCTGTATTCAGCGGAAATATTGCCTCTATCGCCAGCGGGTCGCCAAATTGCCCGGTGCCGAGTCTGATCGGGCCGTTAATTCGGTTTCTGAGCTCAATAATTTCGCGATGGCAGTCTTCCCAGTTCAAAAAAAGTGTGATGTCGCCGGCTCCAGTGTAATTCTGAATTATGCAGTATTCGCACCCAAACGGACAGCCCATCCCCCACTCTACGACCCAGTATCCGCAGCAGACGCTGCCTTTCTGACCGGGACATGGTTTAATAAAGGCTCCGCGATTCGTTGTCAACAACAACCCTTGGCCAGGTTGCTGCTCGCCGCTGACTTCATGGCGCTGTTCAAATTTTACCGCATGTTCGATCTGCTTTGCCAGAGGCATATCTTTAACCAGGGAGTCCACATAAAGATTCTTAAAACTCAGCATTATAGTTCTTCGACAGCGGCAAAAATGGCTTCTGCGGCAGTTTTAGTCTGCAGCAGGCGCTCGCAGTTGCGTCTGGTCAAATTTATGGTTAACTGCATGCCCGGTTGCGAGAAAGTCTGGTCGATTTTGACGCTGACTCCTGCCGGCAGCGGATTTTGTTCGAGCGCGCGCGTAAATTTTTCGAGAACGCTTGACCGGCGAGGTTGAGCTATTTGCTGGAGATTGCCCAAAACTTCGGTCGCATTTGTGCCAGGCAATACTTCCGGCAGACAACCCTTGCGCTGTGCCTGACGTAGAAGCGTGGCAATACTACGTTTTTCGGAGACTGTGCCGGGCAGATGCAGCAGAGGTAAGGCAAAACGGCCAATATCTTCGTTGAGATGACCAAGTTCGCGCCAGACATTCAGGGGCAGTTGCTGTTCTGGCAGGTCACCATGTCCCATGATTTTTCCAGCTATAATACGTAGAGCCAGCTGCAGTTGTGGAGATTCTGGCGTTCTGGCACAGCTGAAGAAGGCTGAACTGTCTTGAGAACCGACAGAAGCGTAGGCAGCGGCAAGTTCAAAGGCGGTTAATTCGCGGTGACTGTTAAGCTGCAAAAACAGCAGAGCCGGAGAACCCGCCACTTCAATGCATGACGCCGTGCTTTTGCCAAGCGATTTGAGTGCAGCCAGTCGGCGATGACCGTCGCAGACGATGTTATTGCAGACAACAAGCGGCTGCAGAACGCCATTATCTTCAATGCTGCGCACCAGTAATTCGTCTGATGGTCGCATGGCAGCGCCCAATAACGGCTTGAGTTCATTTATCGGAGCTTCAAATATTTTCATGATGCCGAATTCTAATTTATTACAGCTCATCCAGCAAGCATGTTTTATAAAATAGAAGCCTGAACAAAATGATTTTCAAAAAGAGCGAATACATAAAATCAATTACTAATCGCTGCAGACTAGATTACTGCTTGCAAAGGAATCTAGTCTGTTAATACGTTCAGCCTGAATTTGTCCTGAATATTAAAAACAGGGCAGAGGTCTATCCAATATCTTGAATAACCCTTTTTTTATCTATAAGCGATCAGGTTTCGTCTTCAGCCACCGTAATCAAAGAATCTTCGCCGCTAATAGTAAACTCCATGCTTTTCGGCGGGTTTACAATAAATCCGAAATTTTTCGATTCGTCTTTATTGTCCGAAACAATGTGTATCCCAAAACAAGACTCTCCACGCCTCGCTGCAGCTGCACAGAGGTCCCCGAAGCTGACTTTTTTCCCAGACACTGTGGTGAAAAGTTTGACGGGTTTAATATAGACCTCGCTTCCTTCTTCGCTGAATAGATCCTCATATACTTTGAGTACATCAGGTTCTTCCCCTACCTGTGCATAAATTTTTGATACAAATTGGTTGGATATCAAAAAATCTCTGACTCCGGCAGCCTGAATAACTTCAATATTCTGGGAATCGGCAACCTCGGTGATCAACTGCGTTTTCGGCTCGCCTTTGAAATTGTTCTTAAAATAGTGCCTGAACTCAAGCAGCTTCGCGATGGTATCGGAATCGCGAAGTTCCGCAACACCACCATCGCCAGAAAGAATGATGACGTTGTCGTATTCTTCAGGCTTCAACTGGAGCATGATTTCCTGATTATCAACATCTGCCTTGATTAGATGCATCTTTATATCAGGAAAACGAGCTTGAATCTCAGCAAATTCATTCTTTGTTTCATCAGTCGGTTCAGAAAGAATAAGATCGATACCAGAACCTTTAATCAGGTATTTGCAATATTCAGCGATGATGATCATCGTCTTATGGCTCCATCCGACAATCAGCTGTTTTTCTATGGGTTTGGCCAGAGGTTTAGCCGGTTCGCCGGGAAGATCTTTTGTCTTGAATCTGTCTTTGGTAAAGTTGATAGTAAAATCGTCTTCCGCGAGCAGAATCAGGTCGGTATCATTATCCAGAACGGTATCGCCAGCCGGATTTATCTTGACCTCACCATTTTTTTTCCTGATTCCCAGAACACTGCAGGTATCAAAATGAAACATGGCTGTCACATAATTCATTCCGTTCCAGCCGCTATCCGGCCGAAAAAAATAAAATTCACTTCCCTGGAATCCAACCAGACCGTCATATACCTTAGCCAAACCTGATGTTCGGGATGTATGAACCATGAGTTTGGCCAAAATAGAATGTTCATCGATGATGGAAATCTTGGATGAAAGATTTTTTGCTAACTTCTGCTTGTTAGGCTGATGAACTTCTGCCACGATAGAAGGCAGGCTGTTTTCGCCCATGCAGGACATGACGGCCAAAATGGTCTTCAACACCTTTGCGTCAGCCAGTTCCTTTGTTTCATGGTCAGCATCAACCGGAGCGTCATTCAAAATTATGATAGATCTGGCATCCTTCACGCCTACTCTGGAGAGAGCCTGAATGCTAGAGGTTGATCCTGAACGGCAGATGATTTTGGTCGTTTTCGGATCATAGATCCTGTCATTGAAAAAATCATCCATTTCATCTTTTTCATTCGCAGAAAGGACGACAATAGAAGCACTGGATTCCGATTCATTAGCGATGATAAGCTCCCTGATGATTTCCAGCACCCTGTCTCCGAAACCAAGAATAAGACTATGTCCAGTTTCAATGACTTCGCTTTTGCCCTTTCTCATTTTGACCATCATGGCTTCGAACTGGCTGGTAATAAAAGCCACCAGACTTGAGAACAACACCATGCCCAGGAAAAGAGAAATAATACCGACAATCCGGTTCAGGACATTGCTGTTCGTTTCTTCTCCGATAGCCCCACCGTCAGCTATTTGCAGAAAAGACAACCACAACTGGTCGAGGACATTGCTCATGTTTTCCTGAGGAGAAATGAGGTTGGCAGTGAATCGGACAACGGTCATGAGAAAAATTGCGCCCACGAAAAGAAGCATTAAGGCCGCAAAAACCGACACCCCACCCTTAGACATGAAGTTGTCAAAACCATACCTCAATCGTGCACCAAAACCTGGTTTGTTTTTTTTCATGAAAGTCTCCTGCTAAATGAATGCAACAATCTATAAATTTTCTGTTTTCGAGGATAAATTCTGTAAAGCTCCGGCTTTTTCTCGGAATTAATAGAGCCTATCATTATGGCAAAAACTTCATTTGTGCGTGAAGTAAAAGCGCGCCCGTTGACTACTAATTTCAGATTTTGTCGTAACGATGTATCCCTCTTGATTGGCAGAGTCAGATGATGATTTTCGTCTTAGCTATTATGTTTGTCAAGCCATTTATTTTGAGCAAATCGCGTTCTTTTCAATAATCCGTAACCAACGATCAAATTGCCTTTTATTGAAGAGAAAAGCAAGAATCACCTCATATCATGGTCGAGGCACCAAAAGATTCACCATTCAGCTGACCGTAATATCAGTGAAAATTCCATATTTAACAGGCCGAAATCTCCCAAAGCCGTTCACAAAAATAACACGCTATTTTTCGGGCTATTTTTCGGGTTCAAATAGGGTCTTGCTGTGTGACAAAAGTATCATTATAATTAGATTAATTATTTTAGGAGGCTTTACATGTATTCTTACAAGTGGCTTAAAACTCTAATTCTCGTAATGTTTTTTGCTTGTCTGGTTTCTGCTGCTCAGGCAGCAACCTATGGTTATATGATTGTGCGCGGCAAAGATCAAACACTCATTGAGCGCGAAATATCGACTATCGATCGCCTGATCAAAACCTGGGACAACGGCGAAGTTCTTTATGTACACACTGTTAAGTCTGGTGGCGCATTCTTTTTCAAGAAAATCACATCGACAATATTCTTTGCCGGCAACCGCACCGACATTTCCAATTTCCTTACCCAGGGCCCTTATGAAGGTGATTATCTGCGTGACATCACGGTGAGCTTTACCTTCAGCAGTTTGCGCGATAAAAAAGGTTACGAAGGCGAAATAAACACCACCTATACTCGCAAATTCACCAACATTCGCAATGCTCTCGAAACCATTCAGAACAAAACCTGTGACATCCTCTGGAACGATCTCAAGGCCGGCAAAGCCTCTTCCTATAAAAAACATCTGGTAAGCAATGAGCTGATTGAGCCGCGCGCCAATATCGTTTTTTACAGCATGCAGCCAACCGAAGATAACCGCCTGCTGGGCGTCAGCTTCACCCCGGAAAAAATCACCAACAGCCGCGAATAATCTTTCGCAAGCAACAAAAGCGCTCTGGCAGATTTATTCTTGCCAGAGCGCTTTTGTTATGTCAGTAAACAGGTCGTGGCGATAATCTACACTTCAGAATAACACACACCTGCAGTCTTAGTATTAAGAAGCCTTATCGGCTGGTTTGCGGTTGTAAAAGCCTAGAATCACGCCGAGCGCAACTGACCAGAGTGCCGCAAGACCAATCTGATATGGCCTGGGTAGTGAAAAAGTTACGCTGTGTGCCGGAATCCAAAACCACAAAAGCGACATGAAGCCTTTGTCGAGATTGGCCCAGTTGCTCTTTTTGGCGATAAGATTGTCGAGCAGGCGGTGCATAATAACCAGAAATGGTCCAAATTGCAGGTTAATGGCTGTTGAAGTCGCAAATGCCCGTGTGTAGCTGCCGAGTTCGGGCAGCATCTGATGCTTAATCAGTGCATCGATAAAACCAGTAAAACCAATAAACGCGTATTTGATCAATACGGCCAGAAAAGCCCATTCGAGCATTTTACAAACCAGCGTTGCCAGGCCAAAAGGCTTGCTGACACGGCCGTCAATTATCCATTTGGCAATTACATCGCCAAAAGTGCCGAGAACAGAAAACTGCAGCATGGCTGAAACCACTGGCCATGCTGTTACAAAATCAACATAAGACTGCATTACTATTTCCCCTGTTCGGCGATAACTATCGGCAGACCCGTGGTGATTACGCCACCTTCGAGAATCTCGGCTCGCAGACCACCACGGTCGCGCAATCCGGCTAACACGTTGGCGCCAAGCAAGTTTTGCAGATACTTGCAGGGTTGGCAGAGTTCCCAGGCATGCAACAATACTTTTCCGATGTAAAACTTCTTGCCCAAAAGTTCGTTCAGCTCTACACCTTCGGTTATAATATTGCGCCGAAATGCCGAAACGGCAAAATCTGTGCCCAACTGCTCATTGCAGGCCTGAATAGCCTCACTCGACTGCAGTGTAATTGCTTTTTTATTAGCGTTGCCAGCTTGCTCTACAAAATTGCGGTCACCAACCAGTCCGCAACCAGCCAGCGCGAAGACTTCAGACTGTTCCAAAATTTCGCCGCCGTTTTCGCAGCTGATGAATATCTGTCTTACTTTTGCCATAAAATCGCCTCTGACTAAAATTCGAAACGAACTAAACTGCTTACAACGCGAAACTCAGCTGCAATAATGCGTTCATAGATGCTGCGTTTGATAAAATAAGGGTTCCAGCCAAAAATCAACGAGGTCACTGCTTCCCATATGGCTACCCATGCGGCGATTACTATGCCCTCCTGAACAATTTGCTTCCACAGTTCGATCTCAGACGTATTCGGCGGTTTGTTCACCGAAATCGCAGCAAACAGCACTATGCCCAGGAGTATTAGCATCAGAAACTTACGCATCTCCTTGCGCAAATTGCGATTTTCAACCTGATACAGATATGAAAAATAATTTGCTACCGCTTTGCGCAGTATGTTCTCCTGAAGCATGTTGTATTCCTGATCAATCGACACCTTGATCAGGAAATTGCTATCACCAAGTTCTTTTACGCTGTCTGTAATGTAATCAACAAAATCCTGGTCGAGCTCGCGTTTAACAAAACTGGCTTTTTTATCGAAACTGTTAAACAGGTCATTCATTGATTCAACGCTGATATCAATGATGGCCTTGCCATCTCTGGTAAACTCGTATCGCTTTTCCAGTATTTCGCTATACATTGTCGCTCCAGCCTCGCTGATTCAGACTCGAAAAAAACGATTTTGACATAACCAACAAACATGCAATTCAAAATCGGCGATTTACTTCAGTATGCTCCGCGCACGATAAATTGAGCCGAGATTATAGACGTTTTGATACTGTTTGCTCAAAAGAACGCGGCGAGCCATGCCTGATCTGGTGCCGCTAAGGCAATACAACAACAACGCCTGTTGTTTATCAGGAACCTGCGTTTCTATCTTTTCGCCGATCTGGTCGAGCGGAATATTAATTGCGTCTTCAATGTGCCCGGAAGCGAACTCTTCGCCAGATCTTACGTCGATGACAAGAGCGCCGCCATCCTTAAGCTCACGCGCTTTCTGCGGATTAATCTGATCCATGTGTTTGAGCAGAAAAAAGATTACGATTGCTGCAATTATTACTATTTGAGTGTATTCCATTTGGTTCCCTTATGGCGATTCTGAGGGTTGTGCAGTTGTCATCATGCATACATGTTATACGCCATTTTATCGATTTCTACCTCGCCGGATTCGTGTATTCTTGAATCTTCGATGTTTTTGTAGATGAGGAAAATGCCCTGCCGACCATCCATGACAACGCCAAGTTTGTGCGGCAGACGTGTGTGAGTGAAATATTTGTGACGCTTGACTACCGGTAGGCTGCGCAGCCAGTTCCAGTCGATAAATCCCTCTCCTGAATCCTGGCGCACAGAGAAATAACCAATGCCCATGGTGGTAACGTTGTGGAAGAAATGCGAACCCATTGAGGGATCAACCCTGAAACCTTCCAGCGAGTATTCTATGATAACCTTCGCAAAAGAGCTCTGAGGCCAGGTTATCGGAATGCCGAGCCAGCGATCCCGCGTGCCCCATCGACCAGGGCCAAGCAGAATGTATTTTCGACCTGCTTCCTTATGCTCAAGATTGAAGGCTTCGACTTCTCGCGCCATCTCTTCAGTCTGCGCCTTATCAAAGACATCCGGGTCAACCCAGACTATGTCGCTTATTTCGTCTATTCGACCATTACCCATGCCAGAATCGGCATAGAGTGCAAGTTTATCCTTTTCAATACAGCTCTTTTCGATATTAAAATCTTCACTCTCGCGAAGCATGTGTTTGAGCTGCAACAAGTAGAAAGCGGGTTTGTCACGGTCGTCAGCATCAGTATCCAGCGCGAACTCAATTTCAACAGGAGTTTCAAGAGCTTCTTCAGATACGTCCAGAATGTGTTTAATGGCTTTGGCCATTGGCATGGATTCGTATTGAAGAATATTTGCAAAATTGATCACTCGTGGGCCTCTGGATTGAATGCCAACTTCGAGGCGTTGATCGAGATGGTTCCAGGTAGATGCAACTTCCTGCAGAGTGCCATCATGTTCAGCCTCGATCATGTCGAGCTTGATCAGGGTCGCATCTTCACCATTCATAAGGTCAACAGTGTTTTTCTCAAGATCGAGGACGGTAAAGCGGCGCTGTGAATTTTTAACGAGTTCCTCAGGAGTTAGAATCTCAAGTTTCGGAAAACTCGGACAGAATCTGAAAGATCTTTCGCCGCCGACAACATTGCGTCCCAGACCAAGAACCAGCATGCCAACGCCATCTTCGGGCTGGATGTAAGAAAAAGGGTAGTAATTGTATGACTGCCCGACACCAGAGATCATCGGATAAAACCTGCTGCCATGCTTTCTGCCTACGATCTGCTGAATGACAACGGCCATTTTTTCTTCTTCGATGTTGTAGTTGATGGCATCAAAATATTCACGGGCTTCTTTTGAGTAGACCGATGCATAAACCAGTTTGATAGCTTCTTCAAGCTGCTTAAGCCGGACTTCAGAGTTGGGATGGTTGTTCGGAATAAAAAAAGTCTCATAAAGCCCGGACATGGAATGCGAAACTGAGTCTTCAAGCACACCTGAAGAGCGAATCGCCAGCGGGTAAGTTATCTTTTGTAACACCAGACGCAGGCGATTAAGAATTTTCTCAGAAAGCCGGCTCTCAAGAAACCTGCGCTTGATTATTTCGTAGTCGCGTTCTGACGATACGAAGTCTGCCAGATCATTGGTGGTGATAAAATTGGTAAACTCGTCTACGCCTATGATAAAAGTTTCCGGGATTCTAATTACGATGTCTGGCACAGCATCAAGCATGGTTGAATTGTAAAGCAGGTAATTCATAAATGCGATACCCCGCCCCTTGCCGCCAATAGCGCCTTCAGCCAGTTTGGAAATATGGTGGCGATTGTCGCCGATAAATGACTTGTCGAATGAAATCACCTTGCCACGGGTTTTCATTCGAAAAACCCAGTTGCCCATGTTGATTAAAAAGTCGCGCAAAGACTCAACCTCATCGAACTCAGCGACTTGAATGCGCGACACTACTTTGGCTATCTGAACCTCACCCCGCGCCAGCAACCAGGTTGAAAAATTGTTGCGGCTCGCGTGATATTCGATCGACTCAGCAGGCACGATGCGCAGGCAGTTGCGAAAATCACTCATGGTGCGAGCTCTGGTGATTTCCAATCCCTGGGCGTTTCTGAATACAAAGTCGCCAAACCCAAGATTGCGATAGAAAAATTTCGAGAGACGCTTGGAAAGAAACTGCGACTCTTTGTGAACAAACGAAGCTCCAAGCTGATTTGCCGACTTTTCTATTTCATTCTCAGATGACTGCAGCAATACAGGCAGTTCCGGCTGCAATTCCTTCAACCTTTTCGCCAGCTTAAGCCCAGCCTTGTCGTCTAAAACGCCATCCTTTTTATACTTAACATCTGAAATTACACAAAGCAGGTATTCCTTGTAGTGCTCATACTGCTTCATCGCCTCTTCAAAGTTGGTTGCCAATATGATCTTGGGGCGACAGCGCATGCGCAGCACTTTTTTGGCTTCTTCCTGAAGCTCTTCTTCAACCAGCTTGGTTGTCTGCCTTATAAGCTCTGAATAAAGGTGTGGCAAGTATCGCGAATAGTAGCGAATCGAATCTTCGACCAGCAGAATTATGCGAACCTGGGCTATCTGGGTGTCTTTATCGGCATTACGACGATCCTCGATGTATTTGATCATTGCCAGAAAGATATCTGAATTGCCGTTCCAGACAAAGACATTGTCATAATTATGCCAGAGATCAGTTCTGTTATCGAGCGCCTCAAGGTCTGTATTGTCGTTGAGAAGAAGTAAAATCGGCATATCAGGCCAAAGTTCCCTGATCTTTTGACCGCAATTTATTGTATCTGTTTTGCTCAGGCGGCTCAGTACGACAACCAGATCAAATTTTCGCTGACCAAGCATATCTATTGCGTCTTCACCAGACGTTACGCTGGTTATGCGTGGAGCACTCGTCAGATTGAGATTGAAATACTCACCGAATATTTTTTCGGCGAGCATGCCATCTTGTTCAAGCGAAAATGCGTCAAAAATTGTCGCAACTAACAACAGTTCGCGCACTTTAAAGTTCATCAGATCATGAAAGATCTCACTGTCAGACTTGAATTTTTTAAATACCTGCATCAACTCGTCATTATGCATCTGTATCTCTCCGGGATGTGGCTATAGTGGTATGGCAAGATTATAGCAAACTTCAGCTCATTATGCCGTCTTTTTTGTAGCGTTTTTGAAATTTGGAATTTCTGAAATTTCATTACAGGTTGCGACTTTTTGGCTTTGTGGTATAATCTTTAAAATATTTTATAATTTGTTGGAGGTTTTCATGAAGCTCTTAAGAAAACTATTTACCTATACTCTTGTTATCGCCGCATTATTTTCAGCCGGATCGATTTTTGCCGCCACTGAAGAAATCGTTACTGTAAAAGATCTTTCCAGGGCTTATGAAGTATGGAAGACCAAGGGAATCAGGTTCGTTGTGCGTGATAAACAGGGCAAAATAGTAACATGGAATATTGGTCACCTGGAATCATGGGACAGCAAGTCTAAATGGGTTGTCAGAGACCCCAAGGGACGCTTTCTCAGCCATGCCAACGGCAAGGTAGAAGACTGGAAAAATGGTCAAACCCGCCTGGTTCTTCGCGACCAAAAAGGGCGTCTACTTACTCATATCAATATCAGCTTAACTGATAAGACAAGTTTTGCCTCTACCGTAGTCGGTCTCAGACATCTTAAAAACGACAAGTTTCTGGCTTTCGTTCAGGATAGCCTTGCTGACATACTTATTGCCGAGCTAAAGGAAGATAATCTGGTTAAAACCAGGGTTTTGCTAACCTATCTGAACAAATACAAGAATGACAATGGAACAGAAAATTTCAAGCCCGTTCTACGTAAAGTGATACCGGTTCTGGTGTTTATGTCTAACGACAAACCC
Organism: Candidatus Rifleibacteriota bacterium; assembly: GCA_018818125.1. Taxonomy (GTDB): domain Bacteria; phylum Muiribacteriota; class Ozemobacteria; order Ozemobacterales; family Ozemobacteraceae; genus Rifleibacterium. Next base: position 7,577 of record JAHISQ010000039.1, on the reverse strand, counting down.
GGCGACCTTAAAACCAAGACTATGATTGAAGAAGCAAGAGATCTTTTGTATAACTTGTAACAAGTAGTTTCCAAAAAAAGCCTCCTTTCGGAGGCTTTTTTTTATTTAAGCTAATAAAATCGGTTAAAGCGAACGAAATACGTAGTGTGAACAAGATACCACATAAAAAGACCAGCATCTTTTCGATGCTGAGCATTGGCGCGACGGCTCACTATTCGGCTGCCGCTTTTCTACTGGGAATAGTTTCGCTATTCCTTATTCTTCTGCACTATCGCACGCCAATCAAGTTAATGGCAACGCATGCGGTTGAAAATTTTGGCTATCCCGCCCTGTTCCTGCTGTGCTGGGCTGCAGATGTGATTATTCAGCCGATACCAGCCGACGTTATCGTCTTTGGCACAGCATTTGGCGGCGCCGATATCTGGAAAACTGCTATTATAGCTGGTTTTTCCAGCGGATTTGGCGGCATGACCGGATATTTTATCGGCAAATTTTTTGGACCATGGCGTTTTAGACGGATTTTTGGATCAAAGTTGCTGCGCAAAGGTCGGGATTTATTCAGAGATCACGGTGCGTTAGCAATTTTTGTTGCCGGTATAACACCGGTTCCTTATTCGGCTGTATGCTGGATCGGCGGAATATATAAAATGTCTCTTACAAAAGTAATTTTAGCCAGCTGGATAAGCAGAACCCTGCGTTACCTGGGGATTGCCTGGTTGGCATACGCATTGTAGCGGAAAAAACATGCGACATACAGGAACTCTGCTCGGAGACTATTTCTTTTACTCGTTTGCCATTCTTTCACTCGTCTGCTTTCTCGCGATAGTTCTGACTCCAGCCCGCGGTTTCATAATTGAGGACTTCTATCGACAACTCGATAAGAACGGTCAAGAGCGCGCAATAGCGGTTTTCGACAAAAAACTCGACGAAGTTGGACTGACACGCGCCGATTTCAACCCGCAGATTCTCATTCGGAAACGGAATCGTGAGATGCTTATATTATCTGACGATCTGGTGGTTGCATCTTATCCTATAGGTCTTGGTCGCGCTCCCATAGGCATAAAGCTTAGAGGCAACGATCAAAAGACACCCGAAGGCCAGTATTATGTGTGCTCAAAGGTCGAAGGGCACCGCTTTCATCTTTTCATGCAGATAAATTATCCTTCTCCTGATGATGCCAAACGCGGTTCGGTACAACAGATAATCAGGCCGGGTGAAGAAGCAAGGATTGAAGCAGCCTGGCAGCAGTTGGCGAGTCCGCCAGAAGATACCGCACTTGGTGGACCTCTTGGGATTCATGGATTTGGCGCCGAGTCGAACTGGACAAATGACGGCAGCATTGCGTTGCATAACATACACATTGAAGAGTTATTCTGGAACATCGCGACCGGCACTCCGGTAGCAATTATTCCCTGAAGCAAAATTGTCTCTCTTGATTTCATCGGAAAATCAGGCATTATCTATTAAAATAGGCTTGGGAGGAACTTATGCGAGTCGCTACCATTCGTGTTCTTCTGATCTGTTTGCTGCTGAGCTGCCAGGTTTGTGCTGAAGAACCCGAAATTCCGGCACCCGGCGACTTTCGCGATGAACGCATATATTCTGTTATAACCAGTCGATTTTTTGACGGTGACGAAAGTAACAATTACTATAATCGCGAACGCATAGAAAAAGATGATCCGCACTATCGCGGTGATTTCAAAGGTATCTCGCAAAAACTCAGCTACATTAAGGGACTGGGATTTACTGCTATTTGCCTGACACCGCCAATCGAGAATCGTGGCGGGCTTGATTTCATGGGTTTTAACGCTTACGACTGGTCAATCTACGAGCCGCGACTGAGTTCTCCTGATTTTTCGTATGGTGATCTCGTGCGTTTTGCCCATAATACCGGGTTAAAAGTAATACAGACACTGGTAGTAAACCATTGCTCAAATTTTGGTATTCGCAACCAGTATTTTATACCAAGACTTCCGCTCAAGTTCTATCGGGGTGCGCTTAAACCGGCATGGCCATACATTTTTAATTTCGGCGATTACAAGCACGAATATCGCATGAACAACGACAATCCCTGTGCCCCAGAATGGTTCAAAGATTTTCGCTACAGAGATCAGTGGGGCGGTGGCCCTCTCAAAGACCCGGTTACCGGAGCGACTTTTCCTGCTGACGAACTACATACCGAGCGCTTTTTTGGCACCAACGAAAATGACCTTCACCCAGACTGGTTTCATCGCGAGGGTTGGATCAACAGCAGCGAGAATCTTACGGTGACCCGTGTGCAACGCGCGCATCTTGACGAGAACAGCATCGACCTGGCTACCGACAACTGGCATATCAAAAGATTTTTTGCCGCTGCTGTAAAGAGATATATAGATATCGGAGTTGATGGCATTAGAATTCAATTCGCACGCAATTCTGATCGCCGTGACCTGATTCACATGACAGAGCTCTGGCGTCAGTTCAAGCCTGAATTATACGTTTTTGCCGATGTTGAACCTGCGCTTGACGGCTTCGGCAAACTGACCGGGGATGAGCCCACCGAGCTTGTGCCCTGGTGGTACACCCGTAACACACCTAATCCCAATGAACCTGACCTGGCCGGAAATTCTGGTATTGCAGTCATGGACTACCCTCTTTTTAAGAGCTTTGCCGGGAACCTTTCACATGGTCATTTCAGCGGCGTCGGAAATATAATTAAAAACGACTGGCTTTATGCTGACCCCAACCAGCTGGTTACCTTCTTTCACAACTACAATGTCGGGCCAGAAATTGGCAATTTAACCAGATTCTCCGGCGAAACCTGGCAGGCCGCCTGTGCTTATAACCTGATCTGGCTGCTTCGCGGCGTTCCCATGCTTTTGATGGGCGAGGAAATAGAGTTTATGAAGGGAATGCCACAGGCTTTCGTGCTGCCGACAGATGTTCTTTCACAAACTGGTAAAGCCTACTATGGCGACAATCTTACTGACGCCGGCATTCCTCAGACAACTGCACATGCACTGGCCAGACATCTTAAACGACTCAACCAGATTCGTGCGGCTGTGCCGGCTCTGAGTCGTGGAAAACTCGAAAACGGCAACGAATTCGTCTCTGGAATCAGTTTTGTCAGAAATTACAACAATGGCGAAAGTTATGCTGTCGTCGGGCTTTCGGCCTTTATCGATCAGGATATTACAGTAACCCGAGTGTTGCCCGGCGAATACAGTGACGCTGTAACTGGGCAGACACAGTCTGTCGCTACCGATACCCGCACGTTGAGTTTCAGTGTTAATGCCAATTCTGCCGGCATCTGGGTGCTCAACGGCCCGGGTAAAATTGGTGAAGACGGCGACTTTTTGCGCTAAGCTGCGTTATCGCTGAGGTTGATCATTTCTACAAACACTTCTTTGTGATAGCATCATTTGATGCTATCATAATTAGATATGAAGCCACCTTATGAAATAACTGCTGAAATTCTTTCTCTCTACGGACAGATCAAGGAATTGCTTGGGCAATGCAAAAGTCTGCTGTTTGTAAGACCAGAAGCAAGATTAAGAAAGCAAAACAGAATCAGGACAATTCATTCATCTCTTGCTATAGAAGGCAACACGCTGGGTATTGATCAAATTACTGCAATAGTAGACAACTCAAGGGTTGTCGGGCCAAAAAAAGATATATTGGAAGTAAAAAATGCAATAGAAGCATATGACAAGCTTAGCATATTCGATTCTTGCTCTTTGCCAGACTTTTTGCTTGCTCATAAAACGCTATTGAACGGGCTTGTAAAAAATCCAGGAACTTTCAGAAAAAAACAGGTTGGCGTATTGCATGGGACAGAAGTTAAGCATGTAGCCCCACCACATAGAGTTATACCTGGCTTAATGAACAATCTTTTCGATTATGTTTTAAATGATAAGGATTTAACAATAATTAAAGGCTGTGTTTTTCATTATGAAATTGAATTTATTCACCCATTTGAGGACGGCAACGGCCGTATGGGAAGACTTTGGCACACTCGACTCCTGATGGACGAAAATCCGATATTTGAGTTCATTCCAATTGAAGATTCCATCAGAAAGAATCAACAGGAGTATTACCAAACCCTGGCAATTTCAGACAAAGCTGGAAATTCTACCGCTTTCATTGAGTTCATGCTTGGGATCATTCAAACTACTCTACAAGAAACTGTTACTGAGACCAGGTTACCATCAATAGATTTTGAGAAGAGATCGGAAAACGCTTTATCAAATCTCAAAGACTGGTTTGATAGAAAAGATTACATGAAACTGAACAAGGGCATTTCTACCGCTACAGCGAGTCGAGACTTAAAACATCTTCTGGAAGCCGGAAGATTAGAATCATCTGGAGAAGGCAGAATGACCAGATATCGCAAGAAAGAATGACTTTGAATCCACGGACGAGACGACTGACAATATTTGCTTTGGTACACTGTGATTTCATCTCGCATTCGCTGCAGTTATCACATGAATATTCAGCAAGATTTCTCACGTAACCAGCATCAGCAATGATTCCTTATTTTTAAGCAAACTCGAACAATTTCAAATCTATTTTTGAAATCAGGGCAACAAGGCGCCTCGAACCGGCCAGACCAAACCCCTTATTGAGTCGCCCCCCTCAGAATACCTGTATTTGGGAACCAAGACTCCGGTCGTCATATGGATGGTTTGAACTTTACCAGGCTCTACATTATCTTGACTGACCGTCCAGTATGAATATGATCCGATACCCGAGTAATTCGGAAAAAGTTGCCAATTGCCACCACCTATAGGTTCAGTGCCAGTCCTCATAGACTGCATTTCTCTGATGGTCGGAGGCCGCCAGTCATTGAGTTTTGAACCATCAGTCAGTCCGTTGTTGCCATTTTGCAATTCGCCACAAAATCTGATGCAATCTATCTGGTTCGTAGGTGTCGCTGTGAAGGTTCGGTCGGCAACAGGTAGGTTTTTAACCATACAAGCCCGGTGGTAACATCGGTAATCGTGCCGTCTGCGTTGTCATACCAGCGTTTTTCCGCGCTGAAGCTGCCGCCGGCCTTGAGAATAACGCCGCCGAGACGGGTGCCGGCTATTTCCTGGCCGTTCACCCAGGCGGTGCGGGTGTAAAGAAGTTCACCGGCAGTGGCGGTGCCGCTTGCCGTGTTAACGACCGCAGAATTGCCAACAACCCCGAAAATGTCTACCCCGGCTCTGATGTTGCCTGCTACCAGATCGATATCTACGAATGAAAGAGTTGTCGCGATATAGTAGCCGGCGGCAACTGTATCGCTAGCAGCTGACAGGGTTTTGGTTTCGAGGGTGCCGGTTACTTCGTTACCATCGACCCAGGCTTTTTTGCCTGAGAAGATTTCGCCAGTAACGGCGTCACCAGAGGTGGTATCGACCACTTCGGTTTTGCCGGTCACGCCAAAAATGGTGGTGCCGGCTTTGATGTTTCCGGTGACAAGATCGGTATCCCCGGCAACTTTGCCGGTGCCATCGTGGTAACCCTGTGTAATTGTCTGACTTGCGGTGGTCGGCATGACGTTCTGAGCGCCAACATTCGGCATGGCGCCAACGCGTGGGCCCCACTGGTCGGTGGTCAGACCCCAGTATTTCTTGCCGGTCAACACTTCGCCATCGGCAGCACCACTAACATCAACGGCGGGTGTTTTGCTCATGACATCGTTTAGGTTGTGCATGGTGCTGCCCGGTGATGAGCCATGCTCAGCAAAGGCACCGCTGCGCTTGCTGCCGGCAGTGCCAAGGTTAAGGCGGTTGTAGAGATCTTCAAGGGTAAACATGGCACTGGCGCTATCAGTCGGTGCAGCAGCCGGCGTCAAACTTCCCGCTGAAGCGCTGTTCACCGCCAGCAACAGCAATGCCAGTGCCATCATACTTACCAGACTCTTTTGTGTGTTTCTCTTTGCAGCCCGCCGGGTTAATATCCAAGCCTGCGGCAATATATGGATATCAATGTAACAACCTGCCCCGAACCGGCCAGACCTGGCGCGCTCCGTCCGGAGCTCCAAAGCAAATGACCTCTACCACAGATTGCAGATTCCAAAAATTAGTGCTTACACCTGTGAAGAAATACACGTTTCCTTCATTAAATCCGAGACCCTCTGTACCATTTTTAATGCTATCAGCTTCTTTAAGGGTTGGAATACGCCAGTCATACCCCCAGGAACCATCTGAAAGATTTGCCCCTGGTGCTCCGGCTGAGCATTGTGAACTATTTGAAAGCCCATCAGCAGCTAAGACAGGAATAGTCCAATCTGCTTTTTGCAGCCAGATCAGGCCGGTGGTGGTATCAGTTATGGTGCCATCACCATTGTCATACCAACGGCCGAGAGGACTGAATTTTGCCGGGTCAGTTCCCACCACAACCCCTCCAGTTAAAGTGCCGATAACTTCGGAACCATCGACCCAGGCTTTTTTGCCAAGGGCAAGATTAGCCGCGGCAGCGTCACCCGAGGTGGTGTCGACCACTTCGGTTTTGCCGGTCACACCGAAGATAGTGGTGCCGGCTTTGATGTTAGCGGTGACCAGATCGATATCTACAGTTGAAAGAGTTGTCGCAGCATAGTTGCCGGCGGCGACCGCGTCGTTAGCGGCTGACAGGGTTTTTGTTTCAAGAGTCCCGGTTACTTCTGTGCCATCGACCCAGGCTTTTTTGCCATTGAGAATCTCGCCGGCGCCGGCGTCACCAGAGGTTGTGTCGACCACTTCTGTTTTGCCGGCCACGCCGAAGATGGTGGTGCCAGCTTTGATGTTGCCGGTGACGAGGTCAGTATCTACGGTTGAAAGAGTTGTCGCAACATAGTTGCCGGCGGCAACTGTATCGTTAGCAGCTGACAGGGTTTTTGTTTCAAGGGTCCCGGTTAATTCGTTACCATCGACCCAGGCTTTTTTGCCTGAGAAGATTTCGCCAGCAACGGCGTCACCAGAGGTGGTGTCGACCACTTCGGTTTTGCCGGTCACGCCGAAAATAGTGGTTCCGGCTTTGATGTTACCGGTGACGAGGTCAGTATCTACGGTTGAAAGAGTTGTCGCAACATAGTTGCCGGCGGCAACTGTATCGTTAGCAGCTGACAGGGTCTTTGTTTCAAGGGTCCCGGTTACTTCTGTGCCATCGACCCAGGCTTTTTTGCCTGAAAGAAGTTCGCCGGCTACGGCGTCACCAGAGGTGGTATCGACCACTTCGGTTTTGCCGGTCACACCAAAAATGGTGGTGCCGGCTTTGATGTTGCCTGTTACAAGGTTAGCATCGCCAGCGACTTTGCCGGTGCCGTTGTGATAGCCCTGAGTTATTGCCTGATCTGCGGTGGCTGGCGTGACGTTCTGGGCACCCACATTTGCCATGGTGCCACTGACGTTTACTGCGCCGGCATTTGAGAAGGTTTTGCCAGTGAGAACTTCAGCAGCAGTGGCGTCACCAGTTGCTACTTTGGCAGTGCCGGTCACTCCGAAAATGGCAACACCGTCAGCGATCTTTTCGGGCACGAGGTTGGCATCGCCAACGACTTTGCCGGTGCCGTTGTGATAGCCCTGAGTTATTGCCTGATCTGCGGTGGCTGGCGTGACGTTCTGGGCACCCAC
>JAHISQ010000038.1 GCA_018818125.1 Candidatus Rifleibacteriota bacterium | reverse complement strand
GTCTGATTCATAATCAGGCCAGCCATGTTTTTTGAGTTCAAAATGCACAGAATCTGTGCTAAAAACAAAGTGAAACAAAGAATTGAAGAGAATTATGAGGGCAAGTTTAACAATCGCGTCGACACGGAAAAATCGGCCGGATCACGGGTCTTGCTTGCGCAACACCCGCGCCCGTCTCGTTTTTCCGGTCACGACTGGCGTTCTGTGACAAAAAAATAAAAAACATAAAAAAATAAAAACGAACTTGACGATTGTATATTTTACAAATATGCTTATCATATGACAAGACCAAGTAAAAAACGACTATTCCCCGAACCAATTAAATTCAATTGGGATGAAGGTAATGCTGATAAAAACTGGCTACGTCACCACGTTTCTCAAAGTGAATCAGAATTTGTCTTTTTTAACGAACCTAAATTTGTTTTCAATGACACTACTCATTCCAAAATTGAGAAGCGATTTATTTGTTTAGGCAAGACCAAGCAAGGCCGGTATTTATTCGTTTCTTTCATTATTAGAGATCAAAAGATACGAGTCATTTCTGCACGAGATATGACTTCAAGAGAACATCAGGAGTTTGATAAATATGAAAAAGAAAATTCCTAATTTTAAAACCGAGGACGAGGAAAGAGAATTTTGGGCTACCCACGATTCTTGTGACTACGTCGATTGGTCAACGGCTGAAGTAGCTGTTTTTCCGAATCTAAAGCCATCATTAAAAACCATCTCTCTTCGTTTGCCTGAAGAGATGATTAACGACTTAAAGATCCTTGCCAATCAGAGGGATGTTCCTTATCAGTCCTTAATGAAAATCCTGCTGGCCGAAAAAATTCAAGAAATGAAAAAGAGAAAAGCCGCATAAAATCACAGAACAAGCGCATAGACTCGGAAAATGAGGCCGGATCACGGGTCTTGCTTGCACAATCCCCGCGCCAGTCTCCCATTTCCCCTCACGACTGGCGTTACGACGGAAGAATTAAAAAATCAAATACAAATCGGACAACAAAAAGAGATAAAAACTCTTCAAGTTCTAGGTCATAATAATTTATCGGGCAGGCATCTGTCAGCCGACTAAACATGCTTTGAAGCTGCACGGACTTAAGAATTTCCAGCTAAACCTGATACACGACTCAGTAGAGGAATCCCGGCGAGGCCAACCGAACCGGTAGCGTCCTGATGGCAAATATCAGCAGCACGACACCTACGGCCACGGCGTTGATGCGGAATAGGTCGCCGAAGAAGTTGCGATAGGCGTCAAGCCGGATCTCGCGAGGCTGTCTGCTGGCCGGTTCGAAAATAAAACGATAGAATGGCAACAGTACGATTGCCTCGAATGCAGTCGTCGAAAACAGAGCCAGGCCGAGCATTGAAGTTGTGATGACGAGCTTCACTAACCAGTAGCGCAGGACGGCACCTGAAGTCGCAAGACTGACTGTCCAATTTCCACTGACATCTAACAACATAGACCCGGCAAAAGCTGTGATGAAACCTGCCCCGCACAATACCACGAGAAATTGCGAAAGCAGTCGTTGATCGCTTTCGGTTAAGACTGGTATCCGTGGATTGGTCGCTGGCACTGCGTCAGAGATAGAATCTTTATCATACCAGGCATCAATAAACACTACCAGCAGTATCAGGAATGCAACGATACCAGCAGTGAAATAGAGTTTTTTCCCGCCCCACGTATCGAAATGGCCAAACACTGTCCAGAGCAGACCGGTTGGGGTAGCCAGGAGTGCAACCAGCGTCATGCCCAACAACCACCGTGGCTTGATCGGCACTCTGCTGACAGAGGTTACAGCGGCTAAGGCCAGCGCAGGGGACCACACCACCGACAATGAAATAGCTGCCAGCACCGGCATGAGGACAATCTGGAATCCCCAGGAACTACGGAAACTTCCGGCGAAGGAATACCCGACTAACGTTGACAACACATTGGCTAAAGCTACGATCGCCAGAGTCCTCGGTAAAGTGCTCGCGATCGAGCGCTTGCGGTATTGAGGTGTTGTTCGCAGGTGTCTATCGAGCAACAGCGCTTTGACAACCACGGCTGCAGCGATGGCAATGATGACTCCGCCGGTGAGCTGGCGAGTGTAATTCTCCGCCCCTTCAAACATCATCGGAAAATACAAAACAACCGAGCAGGCCTCGGCCCGTGTGACCATCATAAAAAACAACGTCAGCATGCCAATAAAACGCATATCGAACTCCTTTTCGCCGTCGGCTATGCCGCGACCAATCCGCAAATCAGCGAGGAGCGGCACGACACACACATAATCTGCCCGGCGAGATCTCGGATCATTAAGCCAGATCGCGGTAACACTCAGAAGCGAAGTCAGGCTGCCTGCATTGCTAGAAACTTGCTTTTTCAAGTTTATGGTATCATTCTCGACTCCGCGAGTCAAAAAGGTTTAAGGAGTTTTGGAAGTTTTGTTGCTATCATTTTAACTGTAAAAATAGGCTCATTCGTTTCAGACTAGAAGACATTTACTTAATAGACAGCTCAACTACCTTTTGAGAACATTCCCAACATAATTTTATCCAAAATTGTACAGCTTCCACACAATGTATTCCAAGTTTGTTTGATGTGACGAGATGTGCTTAGATTGTTTGTGCGCGAACGCAAGCGACGAATTTGATGTGATTGGTCGCAAAGATTGGCTTGCAAAGAGAGTGTCGCGGAGTATCAGAATTAATGAATAAGAGTCGCAACAAGTGCGTAGAGAGGGAAAATGAGGCCTGTCACGGGTCTTGCTTGCGCAACACCCGCGCCCACCTCTCATTTCCGGTCACGACTGGCGTTATCTGCAAAAGACAAATCGAACTTGACAACCACGAGATTTGACGTATGATTATCATAGATACGTCAAATGGAGGGTTGACATGGATACGAAACTTACTCTAAGACTTGATAAAGAAATAATAGAACGAATAAAAATATACGCTTCAAAGCAGCAACAGTCCCTTAGCGCGCTGACCGAAGAGTTGTATAAATCATTTCTATTGAGAAGCAATAGTAATTCAGAATCAGAAATCCGTTCTCCAATCGCAAAAAAATATAAAGGCATAATCAGTAGCACTGATTATGACGCAGAAACCCAAAAATTAAGTTATCTGAGGGACAAGCACCTGTCATGATCAAGGCATACATTGATTGCAATATTTTGCTTGATTGGCTCCTTGACAGAGAGCCATTTTCCTCGTATTCCGCAAAAATTATTGAGTTGACCGAAACTAAGAAAATTCTTGGCTTGGTTTCACCTCTTACCTTGGCCAACACCTATTATGTAATCTCAAAAGAATTGAACAAAAAAATTGCTGATGAATTCATCATTGATAGTTTGCGAATCTTTTCGGTGCCTGACATTTCCCTCAAAAACATTAAAGAAGCCGTTTCCAATAAATTCAAGGACTTCGAGGATGATGTACATAGCTCCATTGCCGCAGAAAACAAAGTGGACTTCCTCATAACCAGGAATAAAAAAGATTTTAAGAATGATAAATTCAAAGTTTTAGATGCAGAAGAATTTTTAAGAATAATTGAAAAAAAATAATCAGATGACCAGAGCGTAGACGCGGAAAATGAGATTCAAAATCGATAACTTTCAAAATGAAATTCGAGCCTTCTGCGAACAATTGTCGGTGGCTCGATTAGATCTTTTCGGTTCGGCAACGACTGACGAGTTTAGTGATGAAAGTGACCTAGATTTTGTTGTTGATTTTCAGCCCAACCAATCGAATCTTCTAGATAAATTTCTGGCATTGCAAAATCATCTCCAGAAACTTTTCAACCGAAAAATAGATCTCATTACCGGGAGATCAATTAGGAATCCTTATCTTAAGGCATCAATAGAGAAAACACGAAAAAATGTCTTCGCTTCATACAACTGAAAAACTTTTGTTTGACGTTCTTTCCGCGTCAAAATCAATTCAGGAATTTACCCGAAACCTGAGTAAAGAATCCTTTCAGTCCAATGAATTGATTCAAAGTGCCTGCGAAAGAAAGTTTGAGATAATTGGCGAAGCTCTCAATCGTTTAAAAAGATATTTCCCTAAATAGGCAGCAGAGATTCCGGAGATTGAGAAGATTGTAGGTTTTCAAAACATTATTGCCCACGGTTACGATATCGTTGATTCAGAGATTGTTTGGGAGACTATTCAAGTGTGCATCCCAAAACAAGTTAGAATTGAGAATGCTCAACGGAACCAGTTCGGAGAAAATTTGATGATCACATCAAATAAAGGGCAAGGCTGCCTTGAATACCTAATTGTCCTAGGCCTGATTGGTCTTTGGATCTTTGCAAACCTCGAAATTCCAATACAACTAATGTACTACTATTCCAAAGCTCAAGTTATTGAAGGTGTTCCGCAAGTATTCAAATACTTCTTTTTTCTCACAGGATTTATGATCGTTCTTGCCTGTCATTTTCATTTCAAAAAGACCTATGATTCATCTGCCTCAAATTTGGCAAAGAGCAAATTGTTCTTAAGATTCTTGCTAATCGTTGCCCTGTCATTGATGCTGAATGCTGGATTTTGGTTCACCCATTCCATAGCGACTCGTATGTTTATCAGTTTCGGTATGGACATGACTCCCACAAGAATTGGAGAGCCAAAGTGAAAAAGCTCTGGCTAACGCTCCAGCGGGATTTGGAGACCCGGCTTCGAAGATGTGGGGAGGTCCTTTATGACAAGTATAAATGAAAAATTAAATACCAATCGGGCAACAAGACAGGACGAAAAATTAGAACCAAATACAGAACAGTAAAGCAAGGTGACGCGGTCAAAAGATTGTTCTTGGACACAAGATTGTTTTCGTTGTAAGGTTTGTTTGATTTGGCGGAGATGCTTTGATTGCTTGTGCACGAACGCAAGCGACGAATTTGATGTGTTTGGCCTCAGAGATTAGCTTGCAGAGAGAGTGTCGTGGAGTGTCAGAATTAATAAATAAGAGCCATAACAATCGCGTAGAGAGGAAAAATGAGGCTGTCATTTCCGTTCACGACAGGCGTTAGCGCAGATGTTCTGTGGCAAATAATATGAAACCTTGACTTAACGGCCACCGACGCGTATCATTATTGTAGATACATGAAGAGGAGTTCATATGAAAGGCAAAGTTCAAATGTGGGGTAATAGCTTGGCTATTCGAATCCCCAAACCATTTGCAAATGAGATCCATCTAACTAACAATTCCGAAGTGGAAATTTCCTTGAAAAACGGAGTTTTGGTCGTTGAACCTGCCTCGGAAGAAGTTGATTTTGATAAACTCCTGGAAAAAGTAAATAAAGATAATATACATAAATTGGTTGATTTCGGACCACCGCACGGTAAAGAGGTTTGGTAAAAATGGCCAAAACAATTCCAGATCGTGGAGATGTAGTTTGGATTGATTGTGACCCATCATTGGGGCATGAACAAGCTGGTCGAAGACCGGGTTTGATATTGTCCTCTCAAAAATATCATCAAAAAGTAGGATTGGCCATAGTTTGTCCAATAACATCTAAGGCCAAAGGGTATCCTTTTGAAGTTCCGAT
>JAHISQ010000037.1 GCA_018818125.1 Candidatus Rifleibacteriota bacterium | reverse complement strand
TTTTGTCGGCACTGCGACACCGGTTATCGACCAGAAGCTGAATATCGAGGCGTTGCAGTATATGTGCGAACTCCTTAACAAACAACCAATTTCGCCGCCAAACACCTTCACCGACATGAAAGAGGAAGAGGTCAGAATGTTTTTTCACAACGGCAACGCGCTGTTTGAGCGCAACTGGCCGTATGCATGGGGTCTGCATAACGCTGCAGATTCGGCGGTGCGTGGCAAGGTTGGCATAGCACCGCTGCCAGGTTTTGCGCCGGGGAAAAGCGCTTCAACACTTGGCGGCTGGCACATTGTCATGTCGAGATTCTCTGACAAAAAGCCAGAAGCTGCCGCGCTCATCAAATATCTGACTTCTACAGCAGTGCAAAAACAGTTGTCGCTGAATCTTGGCTGGAACCCCGGCAGGATAGATGTTTATGACGACCCCGAATTGCTCGCGGCCAACCCGGCTTTGAAAGATCTCAAACAGGTATTTCATAACGCCGTGCCCAGGCCGATTATTCCTTATTACTCGAATGTTTCCCAGATTCTTCAGAAGCATATAAGTGCAGCCCTGGCTAATCGCAGCACACCTGAAGAATCGCTTAAAAGGGCGCAAACCGAAGTGCTGGAGTTGATGAAAAGCTATGGCATCAAATAATTTTCTGCAGAACTACGACAAAGGTGAAGTGCGCACCGCCTGGATTTTTATCGCGCCACTTTTGCTTGTCGTCGGGGTATTTGTATTGCTGCCGGTTCTCGGTACATTTTACAGCAGCCTGTTTCTCGATGTGTCTTACCTGCCCGAGCATTTCGTCGGACTGCGTAACTACGTTAACCTGCTCAGTTCGCCGGATTTCTGGCAGGCTCTGCGCTTTACCCTGGCTTATACAGTGGCGGCAGTTACGCTTGAAGCTTTCTTCGGCATCATTTTTGCGCTGCTGCTTAACGAGTCCTTTCCCGGACGCGGAATGCTCAGAGTTGTGATTCTGATTCCGTGGGCAATCCCGACGATTGTCTCGGCAAGAACCTGGCAGCTGATCTACGAATACACCTACGGCGTGATGAACTACCTGGTAGTTAACTGCGGAATTTCTGCAGAGCGCATAAACTGGATGGGCACAGAGCTTGGCGCCTTCTGTGCGCTGGTATTTGCCGATGTCTGGAAAACCACGCCGTTCGTAGTGCTCATTCTGCTCGCCGGCCTGCAGGCGATCCCGGAAGACATCTACCAACAGGCAAAAGTTGACGGTGCCGGCATGTTCAGACGCTTTTACAAGATCACTCTGCCAATGCTGATGCCGGTTCTGGTGATCTCGCTGATCTTCAGAACCATAGATTCGCTACGCATGTTTGACCTGGTCTACGTGCTGACAGGCGGTGGGCCGGGTGGCTCAACCAGGACCCTTTCATATCTTGGATTTGAAGCATTCGCCAACGACAATTTTGGCATGGGCTCAACTATTTCGGTAGTCACCTTCGTTGTCGCCTTTGCAATTACCCTGATTTATCTGAGAGTCGGAAAGTTTTCGGAGCAACTCAAATGACCAGGGAAACAATGATAAAGAACTTTCTAATCTTTTCGACCGGCCTGTTTCTGCTCGCCTTCACGCTCGGGCCATTCATCTGGATGCTCTGGATATCACTGGCCGATCGCGCTGATTTTCTGGTAACCGGCAAAGTTGAGTATTCATTCAGTAACTATTATCAGGTGCTCAGCGCACATTCACTGCATTTTCTTGATTACCTCACAAATAGCCTGATAATCTCAACAATTACCGCAGTCGTCGTAACTTTTTTTTCAAGTATGGCCGCTTATGCGGTTTCGCGCATGCGCTTTCCGGGTCGGTCATTTGTTCCGCTGCTGATACTGGCAATGTCAATGTTTCCGCAGATCAGCATAGTCGGCTACCTGTTTGAAATGTTTTCTAAAGCAGGCCTGATCAACTCGCACATGGCGTTAATTCTGCCCTATATCGCCTGGACAATACCAATCGCGCTGTGGATAAACATGAGCTACTTTACCCAGATTCCGCTCGATCTCGACAAAGCCGCGCTGGTAGACGGCGCCGGCCGCATGAAGGTTTTATACAAAATTATCTTTCCGCTCGCGCTGCCCGGCATCTTTTCGTCGGCGCTGCTCGTGTTCATTGCCTGTTTTAACGAATTTCTTTTCGCAATCATGCTCACTATCGACTATACCGCGCAGACATTGCCGGTCGGTATAGCCCTCTTTCAGGGACTGCACGGTGAAATCCCGTGGGGCAACCTGATGGCAGCCTCAGCCCTTGCTTCTGTGCCGCTGGTTATACTCACTCTTATTTTCCAGCGTTACATAGTGGCAGGGCTTATGGGCGGCGCGGTCAAGGGATAACCTGGAGATCAAATTATGAATGCTACAAAAATTACCATCAAGAATCTGGCGAAGAGCTTTATTACATTTCGCGGCAGGGTCGATGTGCTTAAAGGCATCGATCTCGAGATCGAACCGGGCGAATTTTTTGTGCTGCTCGGGCCTTCCGGATGCGGCAAAAGCACTCTTCTTAACCTTCTCGCCGGACTCGAAAAGCCGAGCAGCGGCGAACTGTATTTTGATCAGGAACTCGTTGCCAGCGCGACCGGCAAGTTCAGCGGCCCGTTCGAGCGTGATATCTCGATGGTTTTTCAGAGCTATGCCCTTTATCCACACATGACGGTCGAAGAAAACATCGCCTTCCCGCTTACCAACCTGCCACAGGTTCCTGCGCCGGAGGTCATGAGCGCCAAGGTCAGGGAAACAGCTGCGCTGCTGCAGATCGACCATCTGCTCGACCGCAAACCTGCCGAGTTGTCTGGCGGTCAACGTCAACGTGTAGCAATCGGCCGCGCTATCGTGCGAAACCCTAAAGTATGTCTGATGGATGAACCTCTGAGTAATCTCGACGCCAAGCTCCGCAACGAAATGCGCGCGCACCTCAAAGATCTGCAGAAAAAGCTCGGCGTTACCTCTGTTTATGTTACGCATGATCAGCTGGAAGCGATGACACTCGGTCACAGAATTGCCATCATGAACAATGGCGTGCTGCAACAGGTCGGAACTCCGGTCGAAATCTACCGGGCGCCAATAAATCAGTTTGTCGCGAAATTCATCGGCTCACCGACCATGAACATGCTGACCGGCGCTCTGCTCGAAGAAAACAGTGCATTATATCTGCAGGCTGATGGCCTGAGAATCAAGCTGCCAGAAGCTACTGCGGCAAGTCTTAGAGCGAAAAATCTAAAACAGATAACGCTAGGAGTAAGACCAGAGCGACTTTATGTAAAGTCAGAAGGGGAACAGAATCTCACGCTGCCGGTCAGCGTAATCGAGAACGTAGGCCCCGAATTTCTGGTCTATTCATTTCACAAGCAGGGTCAGATCGTAGTCAGAACACCAGAAGAACCGACTGGCGACAATCTCAATCTGGCGCTGGACGCAGAACATCTGCATCTGTTCGACGAGCAAGGCAACCGCATTTCCTGCTGACACTACCAGCAAAAGAGTTGATAAATGAAACATCCTGAAGGCATGATGCTGATTGTTTTTGGCATTTTTACGATGCTTTGTTCATTCAAGGACTACGACTTTTTTATGAACAATCAGAAAGCAAAATTTTTCGTATACCTGTTAGGACGCGATGGAACCAGGGCGTTGTATTTTGTGCTTGGCTTTTTTATGCTGATCGCTGGAATGATAGCTGTTAGATAAGTTGAATTATCTCTGTACAAAACGATTGCCAGGATATAGAATAAATTCTCATTTTTGAGTAGTTTAGCTACAAAGAAACTTTAATCTCATTTTTTTAAAATAAAGGGAGCAAGAACCAATATGGAACTAAGTTTTTCTAAGGATGAGCTCAAAGCCTTGGTTGAAATGTCAGTTATAGCAGATTGGGTAATGACCGCGCATGATAATGAAGATGATGAGCGAAAAGATCCATACATGAAACTGGTACAGAAGATTTACGCATTTGCTCATAAGAACGGCATGAAAAAAGAAATTGAACATCTTGAAGATATCCAGGAATTCTTTCCAGACGAACAATGGGAAGAAAAAAGTCTGGCACGCACTTTTATTACCGAGTTTGAAGAAAAAACGTTCTGGGACGAACTAGTTGAACGTCTTGCAGAGCGAGAATTAAACCGCAAACTGAAAAACAGTAAAGCTGAAAACGTTGAACAGCACATGGAAATCTTCGAAGAATATGCCAGCAAATACGCGAACGAGTTCGCTGAAAATGGCATTGCCAACCTTGATGTCGTTACCAGCAAACCAGGCAAAAAGTAGAGTTCAAGACTTACTAACCCGTGTATGTCACTCGAATAGCTTCACGGATAAGCTCACGGTTATTGTTTAAGCCTAGTTTTTCGCGCAGACGCGAGAAATAAGTTTCGACAGTGCGGCTACTTACTGAAAGCTGCTGAGCAATTTCGCCAGGGCCGAAACCACGGGCAAGAAGAGTCAGCACTTCCATTTCCCTTTCTGACAGCTGTTTTAAGGAAAGTTCACTACCACCCTGCTGAGTGATTCTTTCTTCAAGGCTCTTTATCAGAGTGGGACCAAGATACTGTTTGCCTTCCAGCACGACAAAAATTGCGTCAACAAGAGTTTCGACCGGATCCGCCTTGGTAACGTAGGCGTTAACACCTATTTTAAGAGCATTCTCCACAAACAGCGAAGAATCATGCATTGAATAAACAATCATGCCAACATCCGGAAGCAGATGGCGCATTGCAGCCATCATGGCAAAAGCGGTCTCACCATTTAATGACAGATCAAAAATAGCAATATCTGCCTGCGCACCAGGCAACAGGGCCATCGCCTCGCTTTCGCTGGCAGCTTCCCCGCACACAATAAAGCCGCGCTCCTGAAGCATCATCTTGAGCCCAAGACGCATTACCGGATGATCTTCTACGAGAAATATTCGAGTTGTTTCAGGAGATTGTGGCTTCATTAAGATTTCCTCCGTAAATTAGTGCATTTATGGTCAGTCTGACCCCGTCATCCTGCTGTCTATTTTCAATTTTACAGGTGCCACGCAAAAGTCCAACCCGGTAGTCAATCAGTTGATTCTTCTATTTTGCAGCGCCTGGGTTGCCAACTTGCAACAAAGGCAGGCCTGTAAATGAGAGAGCCAGCCCGGATGGTCGATGAAATAGACTCATTTCACTCGACCATCCATGGCTCCGGGCACTAATCGACAACGCCCCTCACTTTGCCGCTTTTATCTTGAAAATCCCCACGCTTATAAACACTTCTGTCTATTTATAGCAACAAAGTTTCTTTTTGTATGTCCGGGAAATTACGTACAAAAAACGTGCATTTTTTCGAAAGACATTATGGAAAGGTCAGGCAAATGATTGCCAGAAGCTATTAATTCTTCCAGAATATTTCTTCGACTCTGATAAAGCTTTGCAGGAAATTGTCACGCAATCTTAATTGAGTCTTATGGCATTCAAGTGCATTTTTCTTGATTTGAATGGCGGCAGCAAGCTGAAAAATTGCAAGGAACAGAAATATTGCGACTAAAATAGTTTTTTTCACAACTATCTTATACATTATTTTTTGCCCGCCGGCAATCTTATAACCCTTGCCCATGCTTGCTTATCAGCTTTTCACCGTGATAGCCTGAGATGCCACGATAACTCGTGGCATCTCAGATGTTTATTACCACTTATTTGGCGCTGAAGATGGAGTTTCCTTTTTCTCTTTTGGTGCTGGAGCAGGCAGTTCAGGAATGATTTTCAGTAATTCACCGAACATTTTTTCGATGGTGATTTTGGGATCAATGATTTCGACTGAACCCTGAATGGAATTGCTTTTGGCACCACCACGGCTATAGAAAACTTTTGCTTCGATTTTGTTATCTAAAAGCTGGGCAAAGATACCCTGTGGCTCAACACCTTCTGTGAGATATGTTTCCAGCCATTTACCGATCGGGTGAGCTGGTCGCTGCATCTTTTCAATGCGTGCCTGGCGCTTCTCATGACTTTTTGTCATTTCGTTCTTGAGAAACTCTTTTCCACCTATCATAAGCGCCGCGTAGGCTTTATCACCCACAAGAGGTATCATGGCGTCATAGTCTTTACTAACGTCGGTTCCGGCGCGGGCGTCGATGAAAACCTTAACTGCGACCAGAGTGCCGAGAACCACCTTCGAGTTATCAAGAAAACACAGGCCACCTTTTTCATCCTTGGACCTGTAAATGGTCAGATCACCAAGTTTTTCTTCGTCAATTCCCTGTCCAAACATACCTTTGATAAATTCCATGATTTTGACTGTATTGAAAGACCCGGACAAGACAAAGACGGCATTGTCTTCTCGTTTTGTGGCGCCTTTTTTTACCATCAGCTGAACCCTGGAAATGTCTTTTAACGGGTTAAAAGCTGTGGCGGCAAAAAAGTCATTGAGTTTCTCTCTGGCCATCGGAGGTATAGGCGCGACCTTAAGCAGTTCTCCCAGAGGCAACCCGGAATGATTATTCACAAAAACAACTATGTCAGCCCCGGAAGGAATCGGGTCCAGATCTACAGCCAAGGCAGGCATAAGCGAAAGAACGAAAAACAACAACCCCACATACAGAATTTTCCTGTTCATAAAAACCTCTCTTCTTAAAATGACATCTCAAAGACACCTTAACCTTTAATACAGAACCTTTTCAAGAAGGTTCATTTTTTTATTCATTATCATTCAAACGGCTCTGCAACTCATTTTTTTGCGAAAAAGCTGCATCACATCAATATCAACGTGTAGGTTTTTTCGCATTGAGAACCAGTTCCCTGCACCAAGTCTATTTTTGCAGCGCTTTTTGAATCAGCACACTTAGATCAGAAACACTGTAGGGTTTTTGTATAATCCAAGACAATCCATTAGCCTGCATTTGCTCTAGATCACCTGATTTTGAAAAACCAGAAGCAAGAATAACTCTTACCTTTGGGTCAAATTCCTTCATCATTTCAAAACATTCGCGACCATTCATTACTGGCATAATCATATCAAGCAGCACCAGATCAATTTTGTCATGCATTGTTCTAAAACATTCAAAACCCGCAGCACCATTTTCGGCGGTAAGAACTTCGTATCCAAGCTGCTCTAAAATATCTGAAGTAGTGGTTCTTATCATTTCTTCATCGTCAATCATCAGAATGCAACCCTGTCCGTGAACCGGAGGCGGCATATTTATTGTTTTTTGCCTGGTTTTTTCGGTTAGTGGTAAAAGAACATGAAAAACAGTGCCAGCGCCTAGTTCGCTATATGCGAAAATAGCTCCCTTATGTTGTTTAACAATTCCAAATGCTGCAGCAAGACCAAGGCCAGTACCCTTTCCTGTAGCCTTAGTAGTAAAGAAAGGCTCGAAAATTTTTGGAAGGTCTTCCGGTCTGATGCCACAACCTTCATCCCGAATGTCAAATTCTATGTAGTACCCTGATTCAACACTATAGGCTTGAGCGCTATTTCGCTCAAGAAAGATGTTCCTGCTGTCAATAGTAACTAACCCACCATCAGGCATCACATGACTGGCGTTTATGCCAAGATTGAGAAAAACATTCTGTAGCTGCGCCAGATCACCAATTACCATGCTTTGAGAAGCGATCAGATTAAGCTTGATTTTAATTTTTTTATCCACGCTGTATTCTAAAAGAACCACGGCTTCACGAGCCGCGACATGAGAATCAACAGGCGTTGCCACCAGATTACTTTGCCGGCTGAATGCCATTAATTTGCGGATGAGGTCTGAAGCGCGTTCTGATGAATCCTGAATCACGCCCAGATACTTAGCAGCTTTAGCATTTTGTTCTATTTCCCCGACCAATAGCTCTGCAGCTCCAATAATGCCGCTCAGTACATTGTTAAAATCGTGGGCGATGCCACCGGCAAGCTCTCCGATAGCGTCCATTTTCTGGGCCTGTCGAAGCTGTTGTTCAAGCTTGCGCTGCTCTGTTATTTCAAAGAGAGCAATTACAAAGTGATCGGGTTTATATTGAAAAACCACACAATCATACCACCGACCATTAGTCTCCAGAAGTTGTTGAAATCTGGTTGATTCACCAGTTCTGGCGACAGCGCCAAAGGTACCTATCCAGTCAAAAGATCCTTTTTCAATATTGGGAAAAGCCTTTTTTAAAGTTTTGCCGCGTGGGTCAACACCTGTTAATTTTTGAAAATGGGAGTTGGCATCGATAAAATAGCAATCCTCTGGAAGATCGTTGTCATCGTAAATCATGCGATTATAAGCGACACCGAGAGGGCCATGCTCAAAAAGCGCATAAAATTTCCACTCTGCGTCTTTAAGCTTCTGTTTATTCTTAAATTCTTCAGTGACATCGCGAAATACAAGAACGACGCCAGTCACACTACCATTCTCACTACGAATCGGTGTCCCGCTTTCAGCAATATGTCTTTTCAAGCCATCACGGGCAACCAGAATCAAATTTTCTGCAGATTGACTCACTTGCTGGGTCTTAAGAATCTTATCCACAATATTGCTATCTTCAGCGTCTGTATCTGCGTTAACAATCCTATAGACATCACAAAGCTTACGCCCAGCTGCCTGAGAGTTCTTCCAGCCAGTGAGAATCTCGGCCATTGGATTCATTTGTAGAATGTTGCCGGAAATGTCTGTCGAGATAACTGCATCAGCAATTGAATTAAGAGTGGTACGGTGTCTCTCTTCTTCAGTCTGAATTTCTTCAAACAGCAAATCTCTTTCCGTAGTCGCATCTCTTATTGAACTAAGCACGGAGTTCAGGCAATGTCCAAGTTCCTGCGTTTCACTGGTACCGCTGACCGGTATTTCTACAGTAGAAATGCCGGACAATTTGATTTTCTGTGCAGCTTCAGCAAGTTGTTGAAGTGGTTGGCTAAGGTTTCTAGCAAGCATTGAGGCTATAATCAATGCCAATGAAAGAAGGGCGCTGACGATTCCAAGAATTTTCCAGCGAAGACTGATAAGAGGAGCGGTCAATTCATCCTGATACACCGAAGCAACGATATACCAATCTAGAGGGGCAAAGTAATGTATATAAGCCATTTTCTTCAAAGCCCCGTCTTCTGGGTCTCCCGGTGGTTTTCGCCATGTGTAAAGTATGTGTTGATCAGGAGTTTTTGCAGCAGCCATCAAATTATCCATGAGGTCTTTCTCCGCTTGAGGTGCTGCCAGATCATTCAAAGATTTTCCCGAGTAAGAAGGATGAACCAGAACATCGTATCTGCCGTTAAAAATAAACAGATAGCTGTTTTTAGAAATCTTTATTTTGGCAAAGGCAGTTCTAAGCTCTCTAATTATCGCTTCGATTCTAAGATTACTGTCCCTTTCGATATCATCTATGTAAAGACCAGTGCCAATTATCCAGTTCCATGGCTTGAAAAGCTTTACATAAGAGATTTTTGGCTGTCTCTCTGTAAGTCCTGAATTTGTCGGTTTAGGCCAGAGGTAATTAACGAAACCGGATCCTTTATCTCGACAGACATCGACAAAGACCTGAAACAGGTTTTGTTTGCCGTCAAGCGCAGTATTATACAGTGGGGTTTTACTGTCCATGATTTGCCCATCTAGCTCAGGCATGGTTGGGTGCATGATCATGCGTGCGTATGGAGCCTCATTACTGTTTATCCAAACATAGCCCGTGTCGTTGGCATAACGTATTCTTTTGACAAAATCTTTTGCAACCCGATGAGCTTCGTCTTCACTTAGCTCCTTATCAACAATCTTTTGATTAAGATTTGCTAATTCGGCAAGGGTTAGAGCAATAATACTTTCGAGATCACGTTTTCTCTCATTCAGCAGATAGTCTCGGTAAAAGAGATAACTGTCATACTGGGTTTCGAGATGAACAGCGGCCATTTTTAGAAGGTTGCGAGCATGCATCATCTCAGAGTTAACGATGTGATTTTCCATCTGCAACTGCTGAAAAACTGAAATAATCAAAGCCGTAGCCAAAACAAGGCCAGTAATAATTATGAAAACTCTTGCCCTGAAAGACTTAAACAATTCCTCGCCTCAGATCCATGGATTATTGATATCGTGTATTATTCTATGTGTTAGTGATATCCACAAATAATGATACCATCAAAGTATTGTCAGCGAAACCTGAAAATCAGCAACTCACGCGACAAAATGTAATGTGAGAATGCTACTAACTATTTTTACAAAAGAAAGCACGAAAATGAAATACTACTCTCACAACAGCTTTGCTCAAATTTCAGCTATTCTTCTGGTCTTTGCTTTTTCTTTCTGCGATCAGCTGTTTGCGGCAACTCCTGCAAATCCCGCATGGGATAATTATAAGGTGACGCAAGTTCCAGCGTCATTTTCTGCACCTATTGACATGAAAATCGTCGACAAAGAATGCTCATGGGCAAAAGACTATATTGCTTCAGATACGACAGAGCAGCCTGACTTTGCCGGATTTTTCAAAATCCTGCGAGTTTCTGCCGGAACCATGTGCAGTGCGATACTGCTGGTCGACTGCAGAACTGGAAAAATTGTTCAAGCTCCATTTTCCGTTGAAGTTGGCTGCAGTTACAAATTAGAAAGCTCTTTATTCATTGTTAATCCCATAGAGCAGATAAGAGAGGCTTTCAGCGAGTCAATGATTCCAGACTGGTTGAAAACTAAATATTACAGCTGGAACGGTAAAAGATTTGTGCCACTGAAAAAGAAGCATTAATTCATCATTCAGCTGAGTTCTGCTGCCATTTTATCCACTGATTGAGGCCATCAACAATCCAGCCCGCCTGATTAGGCTGCACCCGAAGAATAAACCTTTGATCGGTCTTCCAGGGGCGCTTTAAAAGCAGGTAATAGTCGGGTGATTCCTCAACCTGATCATTATTCATTGCTAAGAAGCTCTGAAGCTCATTCTTAAAAACTGTTCCCGGTTTAATTGGAGCTCTAAGATAGAAGGAACGTTGCTTGTAATAAGCTTGCCGGATATCGAATTTAATGTAGTCAGGAGCGCGGGTAATCGACAATATCGGGGTATTTGTTCTAGTCAGAACCCATGCAAAAACAAAGATCAACGCAACAATAATCAGACTGCCCAAAAGCTCCATTGGTTGCTGATTAACATATCTGTAAATTATTACTCCGATAAGATAGATTCCAAGTAGCCCGAAAAAAGCAGCAAAAAGATTACAAACAGCCTCGCTAAATCTCTGAGGAACAGAAAAATTAATAACACTTTCAGTCTCTGAGTTATTTACGACAAGATTCAAAGCCTCTGGTGGTTCAGCCCAGTGCCATTGTTCCTCCAGGCTCTGGCTAGCTGTATCAACTTCATACGCTACAGCAGGAGTCTCTTTGGCGCGCTTCCAGTTCAACCACAGGCGAACAGCCGCACCCAACATGATTACTACAAAGAGTATTTTCCCACTAGAGGGCAACATATCATATAAAGCCACGACTCGACCTCAACTGATCTAATTTATCTGGAATAAAAATGACAAAGTTACGATTCGTGCATATCAGGCTCGGCATCACAAGTTGTGATAGTCTTTTCACTCTTAAGCGAACATGAATTTGAAAGGTGCCGGAGCAATAAATTCGCCGACAACAAATTCGTCTTCGAGATTAAGAAATTCTTTTATGGCCAACTCAATAGCTCGTGCTTCATCTGTGCTGTAGAGGCTGGCAATCAGCGTTGTCTTTTCACCATCGTTGTTGATCATTTCTAAAGTAGTAACCTGCCCGCGTCGACCAGCGGAATATCTGGCAGCAAAAACGTTACTTATCTCGGAAGTGGCAATTGAAAAATGTTGGTTGGCGCATGGCAACGGGCCAGAATCAATTTTTAATGTGTCTGCAGTAAGAGTTATTGTCGTTTTATTGATACAAAAACGTAATTGCGCAAAGAAAATTATCAAAATTACCACAACAAAAATCAGTAAAAAAAGAAAGGCAACATAGTCAGCATCCTGATAAGCCTTGTATGAGCCAAAAAAAATACCAATCGAAAATAAGCACGCAACCCCCAGCTGCAAAACAGAAAAAATGTTTATCCAGCTGAATTTTATGGTCAGTTTGTCGGTTTCTTTATTGATAAGGATTTTCGCAGGAACTTCGGCCAGTTTTTTGAGTTCTTTTCTTCTTGCCAGAAACCATGGTTCGTTGTAAATTTCGCAGGTTGAGCCACAGGAACTGCATTTGGCAGTGCCTCTGTTCATAAAGACATCGCCTTCTTTAATCTCATTGCCGCAATCACAGATCATTTTCTCCATCACCAATTTCCATTCGATTGTCTGTGCTGAATAAGCATCAACCTAATCTGAGGCGCAGACACTCCAGGTTTAAGAGTCATATCAGTCTAAAATTCGCCAGAAGCAGTGACGAAAACCTACGGCTTTGCTGCGCAATTTTTCGGCAAATGAACACACTCAACCAAACCAGCTTTTGGCAAGAATGTTGGCAAGAGCAATGGTCGGGGCGGTGTCAGTCTTGAAAAGACGACGACCAAGCCATACAGGCTGCCATCCTTTATCAAGCAATATTTTTACTTCGCGGTCAGAAAAACCGCCCTCGGGGCCAGAGGCCAACCAGATGCCGGTGCGATCAGTCGTTTCTGGCAACTGGTGCAGTGAAACCGACAAAGCTTCTTCGTGCAACAAAATCGGGGTAACAGTTTCAGCGGGTGTTGGCAACTGTTCAAGCTTAACCGGATCGGCAATTTCTGGAAGCTGACAACCGCCACACTGCAACATGGCCGTTGCTGCGATTTTACGCCAGCGTTCAACCTTTGAAGAACCGGGCTCTCTAACAATACAACGCTCTGCCATCAGCGGTATTATTCTTAAAACACCCATTTCGACGGCTTTTTCTATGAGCCATTCGAAACGCTCACCCTTTGAAACCGCAGCGAACAAAGAAACCTCCAGACTGGGCTCTCGCTCTGGAGTTTGCCATGTCTCAGCGCTATAGGCACCCTTTAATCCTAACACGGCAGTAGCTTCATGCCCACAGCCATCGGTGATAACAAATTTATCGCCCTCGCGCAGGCGCAAAACGCGCTCGATGCGGTGACGGTTATCGTCGTTAAGGGTGCCGACCAGAGCTGGCTCGATTATTCTGGCATGCGGAACCATTCAGATCAGACCTCGATGCGCGGAGCGTCTTCCCAGAGATTTTCGAGATTATAGAAAATACGCGCCTTGGGCTGAAAGATATGGAGCACGAAATCACCGCCGTCGATCAGCAACCAGTTTGAGCTTTGATCAGCTTCGAGTCTGACGCCACCAACATTGGGTATTTTGATGAGCCTGGCTACAGTGTCAGCAAGCGCACGCGCATGGGTACTGCTGTTGCCAGAGCCAATAATAAAATAATCCGTATAAGGCACCATACCGGTTACATCAAGAACAACCAGATTTTCGACCTTTTTATCTTTGAGAGTTTCGATAATGACTTTAATAGATTCAGGAATTTCAGCGGGTTTAGACAATGTAGCCTCCGGAGGTAAACAGAGGGAGCGCAGGAACTGCGCCCCCTCGAGATTGTTCAATTAAACCATGCTCTTGTTGCACCGAGATTGCTTCGACTGGCAAAGCTCTCCTCGCGAAGGCCATGGATGGGTGAGTCGCGGTGTGCGAACGAACCGACCAATGACATCAGAACATGTTCAAACATGAAAGACAAAATTCAGATGCCTTTAAAAACCGAATAAACGTAGCGACCGAACATATATTTCTTTTCTTCGACGAAATCGAAACCCTTTTTGAAGGCCGCGAGATTGATTTCCAACATTTCCTTCTTACCACCGGGCATCAGACTTGGCAGACAGGCTACCAGGTCGTCAAATGTAATAAGCTTGCTGAATTTTGAGTAAGCGCCAGCCATTACCAGATTTGCAACCCTCGGATTACCAAGTTCTTCGGCGATTTCACTGGCAGGAATTTCGACCAGCCTGATGTCATCGCGGAATTCCTGACGTTCGATGAGTGAAGAGTTATACATGAGCATGCCGCCAGCCTTGATTTTAAGGTTGAACTTGGCAACGGAAGGTCGATTCATGGCAATAACCGTATCAGGAACGGTAACCATGGGCGAGGCAATTTCATTTACGGAAAGAATTACTGAACAGTTTGCGGTACCACCGCGCATTTCGGGGCCATAAGACGGGATCCAGGAGACGTGCTTACCAGCGTGCATTCCTGTTTGGGCCAGAACTTTTCCCAGAAATAGAATCCCCTGGCCACCGAATCCCGCCAGAATAACTCTTTCAACTTTTGACGACATATACGCCTCCTAGGATATTATTAAATCTGTCAGGCTTTTTCAACGCCCTGAGTATCTTTGAAGGTACCCAGCGGAAAAACCGGCAGCATGTTTTCTGTTAGCCATTTGTGCGAATCGGTCGGCTTTTTGCCCCAGTTGGTAGGACAGGTGGCAACCACTTCTACAAAAGCGAAGCCCTTACCCTCTTTTTGCAGTTTAAATGCATTATACAGGGCTTTTTTGGTCTTCATCAGATTGGCTGTGGAGTTGATGGTAACGCGGGTCACATAAACTGGACTTTCAAGCGTAGCAATGATTTCGCTCATGTGAATCGGATACCCGGCAGTAGCAGCATCGCGGCCATAGGGTGAAGTTTGTGTTTTCATTCCAATCAGCGAGGTCGGAGCCATCTGACCACCGGTCATGCCATAAATAGCATTGTTAACGAAAACCACAGTAATGTTTTCGCCACGGTTGGCAGCATGAATGATCTCGGCAGTGCCGATAGCGGCCAAGTCGCCGTCACCCTGGTAGGTGAACACGATTGAGCCCGGTCTGACGCGCTTAATACCGGTTGCAACTGCTGGCGCACGGCCGTGCGCTGCCTGATTGAAATCAAAATCAAAATAATCGTAGGCAAAAACCGAACAACCAACCGGCGCAACACCAATGGTGTGGTCTTTAACTTCGAGTTCGTCAATTACCTCGGCGATCAGGCGGTGAATAACCCCGTGATCACAGCCGGGACAATAGTGAAACGGCTTTTTAGTCATGCTCTCTGGTCGTGAAAATACCTTTTTCATTTATCCTGGCTCCTTTCAGTCGGGTCTGACAAGTTTGTCAACTTCGTTGAGTATTTCGAAATCAGATGGAATTGTGCCGCCGGTTCTTCCGAAGAAGTATACCGGTTTTTTACCATTAACCGACAACTTGACGTCTTCTACCATCTGGCCGCAAGACATTTCGACAACCAGGAACTGACTGGCAGTCTTGGCAAGTCTTTCGAATACATGAGTCGGGTATGGCCAGAGAACTTTGGGACGAACCATACCAGCCTTTATGCCACGTTTGCGGCATTTTTCAACAACTGTCTTAAGAATACGGGAGATAATGCCATAACCGACCAGAATGATCTCGGCATCTTCGCAAAGATGTTCTTCGACAGCGAAATCTTTGTATTCGCCAGTGCTGAAGAGGTCAGTCATAACCTGATATTTCTGATAGAGATGCCAGTTATGTTCTTCGAGCTCATCTACATCAAGAAAGATCGACGAACATAGATTTCTTTCGCCTTTATCCTTGCCATTGTAGCCAAGAGCCCATTTTTTGCTGTTAACTTCGTAATCAACCGGATCAGGCAAAGTAACTGGTTCCATCATCTGGCCTAGAACACCGTCAGAAAGAAGCAGAACCGGGTTTCTGAAACGATCGGCAAATTCAAAGCCAGCTATGGTCATATCGGCCATTTCCTGGACTGAATTGGGAGCCAGCACCAGTGTGCGATAGTCGCCATGACCGCCACCACGAGTGGCCTGCCAGTAGTCTGACTGTGCAGGAGCGATATTACCCAGGCCCGGGCCGCCACGCACAACGTTGACCAGAAGACATGGAATTTCGGCGCCGGCGATGTAAGAAACGCCTTCCTGTTTGAGACTCATTCCAGGGCTGGAGCTTGATGTCATAACTCTGGCACCAGCGCTGCCTGCACCATAAACCATGTTTATCGCTGCAACTTCGCTCTCGGCCTGAACAAACACACCATCAACTTCGGGCAGGCGTTTTGCCAGATAAGCCGGCAGTTCAGACTGCGGAGTAATAGGATAACCGAAATAGTATCTGCAACCAGCCAGCACAGCGGCTTCGCCAATCGCTTCATTCCCTTTCATCAGTACCTTTTCAGCCATTTCTCAACTCCTTATTTTTCTTCTTTGTAAATTTCGATAGCTACGTCAGGGCAGCTTCGCGCACAGATGGCACAGCTGGTGCATTTGGCTTCATCAATGATGCCAGCCGGATGCACTCCCTTGGACGTAAGATGATCCGCAAAAGCAAGAATCTTGAGAGGACAGCGCGAAATGCAGATTCCGCAACCCTTGCAGAGATTTTCGTTAATAACCCATTTTGACATTTGTCTTCCCTCCGGAGTTTGGTCAGTGCGTGCTTTGAGCGCAGTCATAACCCTTTTTCAGTGCAGCCAGATTGAGTTCTAATAACTCTTTCTTGTTGGCAGGCATCAGGGTCGGAAAAGCCTTAAGAAAAGCATCGAAGTTCATCATATCACTGAACCGGGCATAAGCGCCAGCCATTACTACATTAGCCACTTTATCGCTGCCGACTTCGGCGGCCAGTTCGTTGGCTGGAATAGCGCAAACCTTGATGTCAGAACGAAATTCCTTCTGATCGATCAGTGACGAGTTATAAATAAGCATGCCACCCGGTCTGATCTGTTCGATAAATTTGGCGACAGATGGTCGGTTCATCGCGATCAGAGTGTCGGGCTCGATAACAATCGGCGAGGCAATTTCTTGTCTGGAAATCACCACCGAGCAGTTAGCTGTGCCACCACGCATTTCTGGGCCATAAGCTGGTATCCATGATACATTCTGCCCAATCATCATGCCAGTTTCGGCCAGAACTTTTCCGAGAAAAAGAATGCCCTGACCACCAAAGCCAGCCATGATAATTTCTTCAGTTTCCTTTCCCATGCGATTTTTATCTCCTTGTTAACCAGTCGCTATTCGGCTATAAAATCAGCATCGAAGCCGAGTCGACCTGTGTTACATATAGATACAACTTAACTGCAAATTTTTCAATTAGTAAGCTGCAAAAATCGAGAAAAAATGAATAACAAATCATTCAGCTCTGCTCGTCGTGGACAGTGCCAAAATGCCAGGGAACGCTCCAGTAGCGTTCAAGTACAAACAGCGGCAATCCTTTATAGTCAGCAAAGCCCGGCAACTCAGGGGCAGTAGAACCCAGTTCCTGTGCCAGACCATTGGCGGCAACAGCAAAAGCCAGGGGTATATTCGCATCAGCAGCAAACTTTTGCACCCGGCTCAGGCCTTCAACAAAAAGTTCTACGGTAGTTTCGCTGCCGATATTGGGGTTAGCAACGATATGCGTAGCCTTCATGGAACTCAGTCCACACATGTGTCGAAAATTTTCTGCCAGTTCATCAGGCTTTGCAAAGCCAGGTCGATACGGGTTAATAACAAAAAACACATTGGCTCCACGCGCCAGAGCCAGCTCGCTCATACGAGCAAGCGGTCGCAGACCGGTTTCGCCACCA
This sequence comes from Candidatus Rifleibacteriota bacterium, assembly GCA_018818125.1. Classification (GTDB taxonomy): domain Bacteria; phylum Muiribacteriota; class Ozemobacteria; order Ozemobacterales; family Ozemobacteraceae; genus Rifleibacterium. Next base: position 45,880 of record JAHISQ010000037.1, on the reverse strand, counting down.
CCGACATCACAAACGATCGCCAGGGAGGTATTTTCAACCGCACCCCAGGCTTCGGCAGGCAGCGCCGGGATATCGCCTGAAACTACCCGGACAGCAGGGCAGATTACCGAGACATTGTGTTTTTCGACTTCATCGCGCAATTTGCGCACACGAAAAAACGGGTTGACAATATCGAAGTCGATAAGCGTCGAATTCTGGTAATGGCGCGCTTTATAAAGCGAAAGATTGAGCGCAAGTTCAGTCTTACCGGCGCCAGTGCCACCAATTAGAAAGGTGGCTGGCGCCGGATTGTCAGCAAAAGGCAGATTCATCAGAGGTCAGATTCCCGCCTTGCCAGTTCCATGAATTTGTCGAAATTCGGATCATCAACGCGACCAATCATTTCGTGGATTACGATTTCCATGGTGGTTATAATAGCTCCGGCGCGACGCATTTTCTCAATCGCGACCTTCCAGTTAACCTTTTTGGTCGAACTGGTGGCATTAAGAACGACATGCACGCGATAACCACGACTGATGGCATCAAGAACGGTCGGGCAGATCGAAATGTGGGTCTCCATGCCGGCAACAATAAGAGTGTTGGTGCCCATGGCTTCAAGCCGAAGAGTGAGATCTTCGCTGCCGAAGCAGCTGTAGCGACTGCGTTTGATTGGTTCAAGCCTGGGAACAAGTTTTTTGATTTCTTCAATAGTTCCACCGAACTTTTGTGGCGAAAGCTCGGTTATCAGAACTGGCAAACCGATCATGCCAGCGAACGAAACCAACGATTTAACGTTATTGATCATGGCTTCCTTTTTGTAGATCGGTTTGATGCATTTTTTCTGTATGTCACAGATAAGAAGAATGCTGCCTTCACGAGAAAGAATGTCTGGATGTCTCATTGTTTGAATTTCTCCTGGCTTAAATAGTCATTTTAAAGTTTTCGCCACAGTTATTATCCCACTTCTGCTGAAAGTTGCCCTCCCGGTCTACCGTCAGCATATTGAAACAATAATTTATTTCTTCTCCATGTGGTGCCCAGATCTGCGCTTTAAAAACCCTGGGCATTTCGATTCTATTAATGGCGGCAGCACGGCCATGTTCATAAAGACGGTCGCCAGAACGATATGCTACATGGCTGACCGAAAACTCATTACCCCACTCGATACCTTCTACTTCCAGTTCGGTATCCTGCGGGTAAGACCAGGCACCAAGGCTCCAGTGAAGACGAACATGCACACAGCTGCCTGAATGATCAATATATTCGATAGTTTTTGGCATAACCAGTTGGGCAAAATTGTTGCTGACCTTCTCGCTGCCGTTTGTATAGTGGATCTGAAAGAAATAATGAAACAGGTATCTTTCAGAACCCTCATAATGGGTGGGAATACGTATAACCCATGAGCGACGCAGAGGTTCGGTTCCCCATTCTGGCATCATTACGAAAGTCTCTGTGGTCTCCCAGTCTACCGGGTTGTTTATGTGTCCAAGCGCCACGCCCAGAGTTACTGATTCTATGTTGTCTTCCTGGTCGACCCATTCTTTTTTTAGATAGGTAAAGCCCTCAAAAGGAAGTGTAGCAAGCACTTCGTGCGCTATTCCATCAGAAATGCCAGCCTTAGGCTGAGCAGATTCGGGATCAGTTTCGCGAGCAAGTGCTGCTGGTTGTGTTTTCATTAATTCGCTTCCTGAAATTTGGCACTATGAAAGTATAACACAATCACCGCCGATTTATAAAGGTCATCTACCGATTTATAGGTCATTTACTCGCCAAGTGTCTTTTTTGCCGAGTCAATATCTCTGATCATCGCCTGCGCATCTTTTGCAAGCTTATCACCTGGCGCCAGGCTGATAACACGCTGGAACGCTGCAACAGCACGATCAAAAGCTGATGAATCACCGGCCAGCCCCTTATCGGTCCAGGCCAGGCCCATGTGATAATTAAGTTCAGCATTCTCGCCGTGCTCGGCCATGGCCGCCCCGTATTTTTCGAGCGCTTCATCGAGTTTGCCACGTTTGTAAAGGTCGTAACCTTCGTTATGCAGCCCTTGCGCAATTCCCACCGCTGTGGTAGCCGAAGCAGTGCCGCTGGCAAGATCAGCAGGTCGACGATGACGATAGGTACGCGCAAGTTCTGCTTGTTTCTGGAGTTCTTCTTCTTCTTTTTCCATGGCCTCACGTGCCATGCGCTCATCTTCGGCCTGTCTGAGCATAGCAACTCTATGGTTTTCCTGCTCACGCCATCTGTCTATACCGGCAAGAAACGGTGTCAGACGGGCACCATATTCGCCTGGGTTTTTTCTGAACGGCGCGAAAAGCTCTTCGGCATAAGCATACATGCCGTTCATATATTGCAGTGCTCCATAATAGTAGAGTGCTTCAAGGTCTTTTGGATCAGCTTTAAATCTAACAGAATAAACCTCGTCAGCACGTGCCAGAAGCCCCTTATCATCTGCCGCTCCTATAGATGGATCAGCAAACATCTTTAAAAAATACATATCGAGAGCTGGATTGAGACCCTCACGGTCGAGAGTAGTAAACACCTCAGCGAGAGGTCCGCTGACAGTACCAAAATAATTTTCAAGTTCAAGATCTGGCTCGCGCGGCTTTACGTCGACGATTTCGATATCGTCGAACACCAGCAGATCCCGTTCGCTGGTATCCTTAGCAACCTTGCCTTCTGGTATAACCAGACCAAAACGACGCAAACGAGTGCTGGAACCGATCAAGGCCATCGCTTCGGTTTTAACCGGATCAATGTTCAATAACGAAACCGAGGTGGTAATCTCACCAAGCATTTTCTGGAGCTGAACGACTCGAGGGTGATCTGGCGCCTGCAAAGCCGCTTCGCGCAGAATTTTGCGCGCCTTGTCGAGCGCTTTGAGGTCGATGTAAACCTGCGCCAGCCAAGTCCGGGCCGAAAAATTCTGACGATCGATCAACAATACGTTCTCAAATTCTAGAGCTGCACCGGTCAAATCGCCGCGATTGTAACATTCCTGTCCTTGCTGCAGGAAACCGCTGATGTCTTCCTGGGTCTGAGCTTTTACCAGTTTCAAATCTGAATGAAACACCAGTATTAGCGTGAGCAGAGCCAATAATTTCAGCCAGCGTGACATCATTTAAAAAAAACTTCCTGACCGAGAACAGCCACTTTTATATGGTTTCGGGCGCGGGTTCTAAAAACGTGCAGCTGCTTACCGGTATAATTGATTCCGCCGGCAGCAATCATTTCAAGATAGCCATTGTTGTTGAGATCAGCAAAAGCAAGTGGAGCGACAGTTTTTCCGATATATTTGGGATAGCCAGACAGTGCGGTGCCATCACGAGAAAGAGCCATTATATATCCGGCTTTAACGCCAACCCCTTCCGGGTTCCAGGCGGTGAATACCAGATCAGGGCGGCCATCACCATCAATGTCAATTATACGCGGCGAATTATAAATTGCATGGCCGGTTTTAAATGGCCAACCAGCCTTGGCGCGGCCGTTGCGATCACAAACAGTTATCGTGCCATCTGCTTGAGCAATAATAAATTCATCGCGGCCATCGCCATCGAGATCGGCCAAACGCGGAGCAGTGTGAGCACCGTCAGATAAAGGAAACTCGTTCAACTTCTCGCCCTGAGTGTTCCACATGACAAACTTCTTGTCGGGAGTGGTGGTAAAAACTTCTTTGACGCCGTCGCCGTCGACATCGCCGACATCAACGTTGAATGGCCAGGTCATGTTGGGAGCGGTTTCTTGTGGCCAACCACTCTGTGGCAGACCATTGACGTTAAAGACCATTACCTTGCCACCATCGTCTTTGGCGATTATCTCTTTAATTCCTGAGCCGTCGAGGTCACGGACCGCAACCGCTGCCGAAACTGAAGTGTTCATTCTGACTTCCCAGAGGAGGCGACCGCTCTCGTCAATACGGCTTACCATGCCTGACTTTGAGCCAATAAAAAGGTTGTGAACCCCGGAGCCGTCAACATCAGCGATTTCGGGTGCCGAAATCAGAATCTTGCCCCTGGTGTTAACCACCCAGTTTTCACGGCCAAGCGCATTGAGACAATAGACTTTGCCGTCCTGCGAAGCCACGATTATCTCAGTTGCACCATCTTTATTGAGATCGGCCAGTTGAACGTCGGCAAGAATCGGACCACCAGTCTGTTTAGGCCAGTATGGCGGTCTGAAAATTTCACGACCGGTCGTTGAAAAAAGATGCACTTTCCCGTCGGTAGCACCAAAAATAATATCTTTAATTCCGTCCCCATCAAAATCATCAATGACCTTAGGTTGCCCGTAAATATCGCCATGCACCTGAGCTGCACACATCAGATCAGCATCTGCCGGAGCATCATTTGACGACTGAGCCCAAAGCGAAGGGCTGGCGAAAACTAAGAGAGCAAAACCAAGCACCAGCACTGCAGAAGGCAGAATTTTCTTCATCTCTTTCTCCTCAAATGCAGTTTTTTAATAAACAACATGGTCGCGATAAATCTTGATCAGGGCGCGCAGTTCGGCAGTTATGCCGGTAGCCTTTGCCACTCCATGGGTAGTGACTTCCCATATATCGTAATTCCCGATCTTAACACCCTTACTGAGATGCGACACATTATAGAAACGCCGCCCACCCTCTTCGTATGGCCGAACAGTTATCACCTTGAACTCTCCATCAGCAAACTGAATATTATATTCCTTGCTGACCCGGTCGCTGGTGTAGCGCGGCGGATATTCGAGATCATGATTGTTCATGTTGTATTGATTTGCTATATTAATCTTAACCTTTTCGAGCGCAGCCTGGGCAAAATTTCGCGCTTTTATGCGCTGCGATTCGGCAAAAATCATGTCGGTAGTCAAACGAGAGCTAAGCCAGTAAGCAATACCGAAAATGGCAAAAACGACCAGCAGAATAAGTGAGAGCATTGCAATAAAGCCGCGGCGACCGTTGTGCTTGCCTTGAATTTCAGTCATATTCCCTCACTGTCTTCACACAAACCAGATCAGTCTCAAGTCTGACCGCAAAGTCAAGATTCTCTGAGCGTTCTGGTTTTTTGGGATCAGTCATTGTCAGCTTGATCTTGATCTGCCTGATATCACCACTGTCTTCAGTAAAATGGAGATCTGAGACCTTTTCAGCAACAACAAAGCGCTTAACATTGCCATCGTGATCGGTTTTTTGCCGAATCAATTCACTCTTGTCGATAAAATACTTGATGTGATCGCGCCGATTCATATCAGAAAACGTAGTCAAAAAAAAGGCAACCTCTTCGCCGCCATTATCAGGGTCTTTGTCTTTATCGAAAATAGTAACCAGGTTGGGAAAAAGATCGCCGATCTTTTCGCCCTGTAAAAACATGTGCCCTTCCTCGTCCTGGCGCAAAATTGGATTGATCTGCTTGAAGTCAGTGAACAGCTGCTTCATGACCAGTTGGATTTTCTGGTTGAATTCCATGTGCTGCTGCCCCCATTTAAAGGTGGCAAGATTACTGCGAAACACGACAATCAGCACCAGAATAATAAGCGAAACGATCAGAACCGAGACACTCAGTTCTAACAGCGTGAACCCTCTATTTGTTGTTTGTGCTTTTTTCATCAAAATGTTGAAGAAGTCTTAAGATTAACGGTATTAGTATTTGCCCGGTAATTGAGCAAGCGAAACTCTTTCTCTATGCCACTTTCCAGCCATTTAAGAATGACCGTGAGCTGCAACAGGTTAGTCTCCTTGGCACCGGTTCCGATAACGGTGTGGTCAGGTGCCTCTTCGATAACCAGGGTACCAGACGCCTGATATTTCACCCTGAAAGTATCAGGCAAAGTAAATTCCGGGTAAGCCGGATCTGGAATATTGATAATCGCCGGCACCGACTTCCAGATAAACGAGTCGCTACGTGCGCGGTCAAGAATATTCTGGGCAGCAATCGAAGCTTCAAGAATTACGCCACCTTTTTCGACAGTGCGAGTGCCCTGGATAAACATCATCAGCACTGGCACAACGCCGACGCCGATGATGAACACCGCCATCAAAACCTCAATCAGGGTGAACGCGCGACGTTGTCGCATTAGTAGCCTCTCCTTTTACGATCTTCGATTTCGGACGAGACATGCTCGTCGGCGAGTTTATCGAAACTTTGCAGGTAGTCTATACCGGCGCGCGCGTTTTCGGCTGCATGTGATTGCGGGTAATTTTCTACTATGCGCTGATAGATCTTCAAGGCCATATCGTTTGATTTATTGCGGAAATAAAGCTCAGCAATACAAAGTTCGGCAATACTGGCTTCTTCTGTATTCGGATATTTTTTGACAAGTTCGTCGAACAGGCTGATTGCCTCTGAATATTCGCCCTTTTCCATGAGCTCAACGCCCTGCATATATTTGCTTTCGAAAAGCGAGCCGCCAGCCGACAGCTTTTTGTTTCCCTGAGCGCGACCAGGCTGATCTATAGAATAATTCAGTCCGTTTCCTTCCAGCAGCTCAAGGGGGCGCTCAATTGCTCCCGTTCGACTTTCCGGAGTTTCGCCGGGCGTCTGTGCGGGCTCTTTTTTAACGGTTTCAGGACGGCCGGGAGGCGGCAAAGTGGTACGTTCACAACAGCCAGTAAACTGCTGCATGAAGAACGCCAGTAAAACTACCCAAAGTATACTGTAACAGACTTTTTGCATGGCCTCAGCAAAGGTGATTTGAGATGGTTCGAGCAATACTGTCTACCAGCCCTTTAATTTCGATTTCATCTGGTCCTTCAGCCATTACTCTTACAAGGTTTTCGGTGCCGGAAGGTCTCACCAGAAGCCGACCACGCCCTGACAGGCGCTTTTCGGTATCACGAATAATGTCAACAATCTCAGGAATACTGTCAAAATCTTTGGTTTTAACACGAATGTTAACCAGCACCTGCGGCAATTTGCTCATTACGCCACTGAGTTCCTTGATGGTCGCACCAGTTTCGCGCATGATTCTGAGAAGGTTACAGGCAGTCAGCAGGCCATCGCCGGTGGTGGCGTGCTCTGACAGGATAATGTGACCGCTCTGTTCGCCACCTACAATTGCCTGGTTCTTCTGCATTTCTTCAAGAACATAGCGATCGCCAACCCTTGTCTTGAAGACCTTGATATCGTTGTTACGCATAGCCAGGTCGAGACCAAGATTGGCCATTACGGTTGTGACCAGAGCGTTGCCCGGTAATTTTTCGCGATCTTTGAGATATTTGGCGGTAATAGCGAGAATAAAATCGCCATCGATAATGTCGCCTTCACTCGAAATTGCGATAACCCGGTCGGCATCGCCATCAAAAGCAAAGCCAACGTCAAAATGCTCTCTTTTCATGACATTGAGAATTGCCGAAATGCAGGTAGAGCCACAGCCAGCGTTAATATTGATGCCGTCGGGATTGACACCGATGGCATCGACACTGTAGCCAAGATCGGCAAAGAATTTCGACGCCCAGCGCGAAAGCGCACCGTTTGCACAATCCAGCGCTATTTTAAGGCGACGTGAACCAACGTTTTCGCCGGCAACACGTGCCAGATTACTGAGCCAGAAACTGGCCGAAGAATCGTCGTGGCTCACGGTTCCGACCTCAGCACCAGTCGGCAGATCGATCTTTCCACCAGCAATCAGATCTTTTTCTATAATTTCTTCGACAACGTCTGAGATCTTGTAACCATCAGGACCAAAAATTTTAATACCATTATCGGCAAAGGGATTGTGTGAAGCACTGAGCATTACACCGCCCATACCCTGCAGTTCGCGAGTAACAAAGGCAACCGCTGGCGTTGGTAGAACGCCGAGAAGACGTGCTTCGGCGCCCATAGAGGCAACACCGGCAGCAACAGCATGTTCGAGCATGTCGCCGGAGCGACGGGTATCCTTGGCTATAAAAACGGGGCGGTCCTGTTTTTTGTGGTTGAGCATGAGCTGACGGGTTGCCAGCTGCGCAATACGAAAAACGGTGTTACCATCGAGAGGGAACTTGTTTGCCAGGCCTCTAACGCCATCGGTTCCAAAAAGTCGGGCCATTGTTTAGCACTCCTGAAAATTCATCTGTATTAAACAGTATATCACATCAGCCAGAGGATACGCGCAGCATTTTTTGATGCGCCAAGACTGGCGTACAATAAAGCAGGCCGGCATAGGAGCCGGCCTGAGTTGCACAAACGACCAGTCAAAAACTAGATCAGGGAGCAACAGCTGCGACTTCGACAGCTTTAATCATGACAGGTGAATTGAGAATGAGAATGCCGACGACCATTGCGAACAGGCCTACTGATTCGGCGATACCCATGGCAACGATTATATTACCAAAACCTTTGCCACCATTGTCGACAAGAGCTCTGACCCCGGCGCCACCAATAATGCCCTGCACGTAAGCAGAGAACAATTCGCAGAAACCGACACCAACAGCTATACCGAAAAGAACTGCGCCATTTTCCGGCACACTGGCGAAGGGGCTCATCAGAAAGTAAAGAATCATACAATAAAGCGTCTGACTTACCGGCATACCCACCAGACCACTGAATTTACCTGAAAGCGGCTTGCCTTCCTTGCCTTCTTTAGCCCAACCAGCAGCGGCGGCTGTGCCTGCGGCTTTGATTCCCAGGCAGCTGCCAAGTCCACCAAAACCCATTACCAGACCTAGAGAGAGTTTTCCCAGTATTGCTAACATTTCTTTCGCTCCTTAAGAGAGTTTATTACTTGATTTCCTTGAAAGGATCATACTTACGACCAGACCATTCGAGTTCGAGGTGGTTTGAAAACTCAAGAAGATTCAAACGCACACCATGTGCAAGAATGGCAATAATACCCAGAATTATATTGATGGTATGCCCGACAACGTATATCGGCACCTTGAACACCAGCGATGGCAACATTGCGGCGATATCGTTAAAAGCACCGGCCACCTTGCCGCCAGCAAGTCCAACTGCCCAGAGTCTGATATAGCTGACGATATCGGAAAAACAGTTCGCAGCATTCTGCAAAATTGCGCCAATACCAGCCGGAATACACTTGAGCGGGTTGAGCGATGGCTCTGTGAACAACAGAATCAGTACCATCGAGATCTTGAACAGCGGCATAATAAATGAGAACGGCATGACAAAAGGTTGTTTAAGGATAAGCTGGCATATTACGCCATACATGGCCCAGAGAAACATGATCCAGCCGGCGTCACCGAGCAGCGACACATCGGGTTTGCGCCGGCGCGCCTTCATTATGTGTCCTACGGTCAAATGAGACACACCCATTAAGAAGCACAACCCCTGCAGATTTATCATTCCGGAAGCGCTGCCAGGATCGAAATCATAGCGTGAGAACAGCATCCAGGTTTCACCAAACCAGGTATTGGTAAGCAGCCCATAGATGGTTGTGCCGCCAAAAAGGAACATGCCAAGATGCAGGAAATTACGATCGGCACCGCGCTGCACCAGCGGTTTATAAGCCGCCAGCAATGCTATAAACACAATCAGACCATAGCCGGCATCGGCAATAAGAAACGACGCAAACACAGTGAGCATGACCAAAAACAGACCACTGGTGTCTGGCTCGTTATAGCTCGGCACCACTCCCATAAAGTCATAGAGTGGCTGAATACTGCTGGCCCAGAGCGGGTTTTTAAGCACGGTTGGCGGCACATCGTCAGCAACTGGTTCGCCGAAATCAAGAGCGATTGGCAGCTCAGCCTCTTCGAAGGCAGCAGCAAGCTCGCCGGTCTTATCTATCGGGCACCAGCCGGTAAGCACAAAGATTTCTTCATCAGCGTGAACGCCGGTTTCAACTTCGACAAGGCGTTTGCGATTAAGCAGTTTCTTATAATAGTTCTCGATATCGGTCAGGCGCAGGGCGATGCAGGCCAACGCATGTTCCTGTTCAGAGATAATTTTCTGACAAACATTGATCTCGGCTGTTATCTCTTCTGGTTCTCGAGCAGGGCGGGCGACCTGAGCAAATTTTTCAGAGACGCTGACCGGCTGCCGTGAAGCCGTTATAAATAGCGCCAAATCGCCAGAACTCGTAAGCTCGGATACCAGCTCGGCTTTAATTTCACCAACATCAGCTCGGGGACCGCGATAGAATTCGATCTTGAGACCGTTTCTTTCGAGCCAGGTGATATCTTTGAGACCAAGATTACCCCAGGACACAGTCTCCTCAAGTTCCTGACGCAGAGCATGTATCATGTCGCGCTGTACAGGAATGGTCTTTTCGTGAGTCTGAGCTTCTTCGACCAGCCGTGAAGGCGTGCCGGGAGTTGCCAGCTTACCTGCTGGATTTGAGTTTATCTGCTGCTGGAGCAGCGCAGCAACCTTGCGAGTGTTTTCAATAGATTCGTTAAGGGCCGCAGGCACTATGACCTGCTCCGGGGTTATCGGATCGACATGCACTGTTTCAGATAGTCTCAGAACTTCAAGAACATCCTGGCGATCACGGGCCCTGGCAGCCAGCAGAAGCTTTTTCATTGGATTGATCATAGTAGGCGCTCCTTATCCTGCCGACTTGCCCTTGGCGATCTTCGATCGACCAACGGCTGCCGTCTGCTCTTCAGCCAGACAGATACGAATGAGTCTGATATTCTCTTTTGACTGCGGAATCATAACTTTTTCGAACAGATTAACTCTCTGGGTAACCTTGCGCAGCTCTTTCTGCAAAACGGCTTCCTGTTCGTAGAGGACCTTCATGTGCTCACGCAGTTCGAGTAACTCCTTGAGAAATTCAAGTCCGGCATCAACCCAAAGGGGAGTGCTGAGGCGACTGTAGTCACTCACCTCATATTCGACCTTGGTAACAACAGGCAACTTGATACCTGCGACGTTTTTTATACCGTGCTCGATGCCTTTAACCTTAACCAGTCTGGTGATCGGTCCAGGCAGGGATTCAGAGAACAGCGCAGCCCAGTCATCGCTGCGGGCAATCATTGCCTGCATCTTTTCGTCGAGCTTGATACGCTGAGCCCGCACTTTGAGAATTTCAGACTGAATCTGCTGTTTCTTGAGCACCAGAGTCGGCAGAAAGCGGCTGAACATGGCGAGCTTTCGCCGCTGTTTCAGCAGTTCCGGTCTGGTTTTCTTGATTTTTTCAGCCATAATGCCTCACTCCCCGCGCTGCGGGATACGTGGCTCTAATAACCAAAGGTCATTAGAGCCGCCTGATTATTTTTTGGGCCAGAACTGGTCACAAAGGCTTGCTCTGATACCGGTTTCGCGCGGCTCAAAATGTGCGGCCAGGATTTCCCAGCACTGATTCAGAGCGTCGAAAAGACTGGTGTTAGCCGAAAAGCTCATAATTTCCTTCTCGAAACTGTCACCGTATTTAAGCAGCTTTTGATCCCATTCTGACATTTCAAAGCCCATGGCGCGCTTTTCTCTGGTTTCACGACAGGTTGAGTAAAGCTGAATGCAACCGTCCATGATGGCGCGGTGATCGTCGCGGGTCTTCGCGTTAACCTGCTGTTTAAGGCGGGAAAGCGAACCAAATGGGTCGATAACGCCGTTTTTGAGATAAAACTGGCCTTCGGTAATATAGCCGGTATTATCAGGAACCGGGTGAGTTACGTCGTCGCCCGGCATGGTCGTTACCGCCATAAGCGTTATCGAGCCACCCTCTTCGAAAACAACCGCTTTTTCGTAGCGTGACGCGAGCTGTGAGTAAAGATCGCCTGGATAACCGCGGTTAGACGGAATCTGTTCCATTGTGATCGAAATTTCTTTTAAAGCATTGGCAAAGTTGGTCATGTCAGTCAGTAGCACAAGAACCCTCTTGCCCTGTACCGCGAACTGTTCGGCCACGGTAAGAGCGAGATCAGGCGTCTGTAAACATTCAACGACCGGGTCAGAAGCGGTATGAACGAACATTATCGTGCGCGCCATGGCGCCGCCTTCTTCAAGCTGGTTTTTGAAAAAGAGGTATTCGTCATATTTAAGCCCCATGCCGCCAAAAACGATAACATCTGCTTCGGCCTGTAGAGCTATTCTGGCGAGCAGTTCATTATAAGGTTCGCCCGGAATAGAGAAAATCGGCAGTTTTTGACCTTCGACGAGAGTGTTAAAAACATCAATCATCGGAATATTGGTCGGAATCATGCGGTGCGGCATGAGGCGCACTGCCGGGTTAACCGAGGGACCCCCGACCTGTATCATATTGTCAGTCAGTTCGCTGCGCCCGTCGCGAGGTTCGCCACCGCCCGAAAAAATGCGGCCAAAAAGATCGTCAGAAAAACTGAAACGCATGGATGAGCCGAGAAACGAAACCTTATCACCGGTAGAAAGACCGCGAGTGCCGGCAAATACCTGCAGAGCCACGTTGTCATCGCTGATTCTGATTACCTGAGCCAGCGACTTGCCCCATGATCCTTCGACTACGGCAAGTTCTTCGTAAGCTACGTCGGTCGCCTTAAGGGTGGCGACGTTACCGGCAATATTATCGATTCTGGTATAATACTTACGCATGTGCGGCCTCCTTGCTGTTCAGACTGCTCTTGATCTCTGCTTCTGCTTCTTTCATGCGGTCTGTCTGCCAGGGTGCATAGTTCCAGTTACGAACCTGCTCAGTCAGCGTAAAGAACATATTGCGAGCCTGCGTCTTGTCGGTCAAGGCAAAGTCGTGTTTGAGTATGTTACAGACCATGTCAAAAAGGTATTCCTGACGGTCAGTCGGACAGGCTGCATCGACTTCATCAAACGAGTTCTGCTGCAGATAGACATTGTCGAGGAATTCAGACTTGAGATAAACGATAAAATCGTCGATCGAGGTGCCTTCTTCGCCGACAACCTGCATCATTTCGAAAATGCTTTTGCCACGACGCAAAAAGTTATGAGCCCAGGCTACTTTTTCACCCGGGATAGTACCGGTATATTTTGACCAGGATTCGAGCGGGTCGATCGCCGGGAAGCGGCGGGCGTAAGAGCGGGCATAAGAGAGCCCGAGAAATGCGCCGACAACCTTGAGCGTGCCCTGAGTAACCGGTTCTTCGAAGTTACCACCGGCTGGACTGACAGTGCCGCCAACGGTTAAGGAGGCTTTGCGACCGTCCTTAAGTTCGACGATACCGCCACGTTCGTAGAATCGGGCAATTGAGCTTTCCAGGTAAGCCGGAAAAGCTTCTTCACCTGGAATTTCTTCGAGGCGACCGCTCATTTCGCGCAGAGCCTGAGCCCAGCGTGAAGTAGAGTCAGCAAGCAGCAGAACATTAAGCCCAACCTGACGATAGTATTCGCCAAGAGTGGCCGCTGTATAAACTGACGATTCGCGTGCTGCAACCGGCATACTGGAGGTATTGCAAATGATAATGGTTCGTTCGATAAGGGTTTTGCCAGTGCGTGGGTCTTTAAGATGCGGAAATTCGCGAAGAGTTTCAACGACTTCGCCGGCGCGTTCGCCACAGGCCGCTACAATAACCAGATCAATTTCGGCATGGCGGCTGGTGATTTGCTGCAGAACTGTTTTACCGGCACCGAACGGGCCGGGAATACAATAGGTTCCGCCGAGCATGACCGGAAAGAAAGTATCGATGATACGCTGTTTGGTTACCATCGGTTCAGTCGGCAACAGGCGTTCATTATAGATGCCCAGAGGCATACGAACAGGCCAGCGCTGAATCATGTTAACCGAAATGGTTTCGCCATCTTTTTCGAGAACGGCGATTTCGTCTTCGACCTTGTATTTGCCGGCTGATGCGACTTTTTTGACTTTCCATTCGCCGCTGAGCGTGAATGGCGCCATGATGTAGTGATCGAAAATTTTCTCTTTAACCTTGCCCAGGTTCTCAGCAGCGCTGACGGTATCGCCAACGCTGGCTACGGGTGTGAATTCCCATTGCTGCGCACGATCGAGGGCTTTGAGGTAATGCCCGGGTTCGAGAAACTTGCCAACTTTTTCGGCCATTTCCGGCAGCGGGTTCTGCAACCCGTCATAGATCATGCCGATCAGGCCAGGTCCCAATTCTACCGAAAGCAGTTCGTCGGTTATTTCAACCGCGTCCCCTATCTTCAGCCCACGGGTAAGCTCAAAAACCTGCATATCAGCACGGTTTTTGCGAATCCTGATAATTTCTGACATGAGTCGGACTCCGTCAGAACGCTGACAGTAAGCAACCGCGTTCTGTCGAACTGAACCTTCAAATTCTGCAGTGACCATATTGCCGTAAACTGTAACTATTCGACCGGTTGTACTCACAGCCTGGTAACCTCCTCGAGAAGTTTGCGCCCTTTTTCGGGGCTTAAGCGTGCATATCGTAGGTGGATGCGCAATTCCAGCATATAAGCGACCAGTTCATCCACTGTAAAGGAGAACTGAGCGACTGCCTGGCGCAGGAAATCTATTCTGGTCTGATCAAGATACTTTTCAGCCTTCATCGGTTCAGAAAAAGTTCTGGTGAACTCGACAATATGCTGATTGTCAGGCTGTTCATACAGCTCGTTCATAAATTCAGGAACAATACTGTCGGGATCGGCAGGGAGACGGCCAGTCACTCTCAGGCGTTCGATGCGCAGCCTGGTGCGCAGCGAATATTCCCATCTGGCCCATTCTTTGAGTAGACCGGAACCGGTAGCGTCGCCGATTTCGAGCAGCAGTTCAAACCAGGCAGCATAGACCGCTGTCAACCAGTCAGCTTCATCGCGACTGGCATAAGTTGCGAACACTTCACAAAACTTCTCAGGAAGTCTCTCCGACAGATTCACAACAAAATCTCTGCTGCCCTGCACATAATAGTGACTGGCGCAATTTTCGATTTCATTTTCACATTCGAGCAAATCCGCGAGCAGAAGCAGTTTTTCGTCGCTCTCTTCGCGGATTTTGGCGATGGCATCTTCGGGAGCCAGCGGCTCACCGAGGTTAGGCAATGACGGCAGAAGCGTCAACAGGTAATAAAGATTATCTGACACTGATTAATAACCGCCTTTGATCAAGCCTGCAAAAGCTTTTTAAGTTCGGGAGAAAGTAGTTTCTTAAAAGTTTCGGTTACTGATTCGTCGGTCAGCTCGAATACTTCGTTGCCGCCACCGGCACGCATTTCAAAACCCGCCTTGGCAAGTTCCTGCCCAAGCTTAACTGAGGCGTTCTTTTCTTTGAACAGTGCTATCACGACATCAGCGAGAGGTTTTGCAATCTTTTCACCGAGAGAAACTTCCCAGTTCTGGCTTTTAGAATGGGTTTTTAGCATTTCAGTGATCGCTGTTTTGATAACTTCTTTTTCGTTTAGGCCTTCAGCAACTTTTTCTTTGAGCAAGCGGGCGCCAACTTCTTCGATACGCTTGCGAAAACTGTTGACGAGATCGCGGGCGACCAGCTTCATTTCGTCCTCAGAGCGGTGTTTTTCCTGTTGTATTCTGTGCTTGGCATCTTTTTCAAGCCTGGCAGCATCAGCATGAGCAGTGCTGATAATTTTTTCAGCCTCTTTGCGGGCATCAACAAGAATTTTGGTGGCTTCGACCCTGGCAGCTTCAATACCATCTTCTTTGAGCTGCTTTGCAAAGGTTGCAACATCCATTCCCATATTTATCTCCTTGGACTCAGCAAAAAAACGCTGATTTTTATGTGCATACTTTTAGCACGTTCACACAGATTTTTCAACCTTGGCGAAATGACTTTGTGAAAAAATAATCAGGGTTGTGCAAAATTATCCTTAAGCTTAAGTTATCAGACAGCCGATTAATTACCTGAAGAGCATTAGCTTGAGGAGGTAACTTATGAACCGTTGGAAACGGGCGGCGATTCTTTGCACTATCGCCGTCGCTATCAGCCACAGTTCGCCGCTTGCTGCAGCGTTGAACCGAAACAGCGTCACCACTGAGACTGCTGCCATCGGCGTTGCTAAACATTTTCCGACCGACATGGCGGTTGGAGTATCACCAGAAACACCTTTGACAGTTGAATTTGGCGGAGCAGTCAATCAGTCGTTCTATCAGACTGTCAATTTTAATCTGTTCAAGGGCACGGAGCCGATCGGTGGGGAACTCTTTTACAACCCGTCGGCGCGCCAGGTCATGTTCAAGTCAAATCAGAATCTGCAGCCAGGCCAGACCTATACAGCACAGCTCAGCTACTATGATGGTCTTGGGCGCACTTCAGAAAAAGTCTGGAGTTTTCAGACTGCTGGCAACAACAATCAGCCTGAAAACACATCTTCAGCCTCTTTAAGCAACACAGACACGCCGACCCAGGCAGGCTCTCTGGTATTGACCAATGCCAACATGGGCTCAGGTTCAATTGGCGCTGACATGCCGATGGAAGTCTCATTTTCAGAGGCTGTCGACATAGTGTCGCTTAAGGCCGCACCCATACAGCTCTTTGAAGACAACCGTCCAATTGGCGTTGACTACAAACTGTCTCGCGACATGAAGACCATCACTGTCAGTCCGCGGGTTGCACTCAAACCAGGCAGTGCTTATGCTATTTCCGTCGAGAAATCGCTGGCAGCAACCTCTGGCAGTCGCCTGCGCCAGAAAACGTTGATTCCATTCAAACTTGCCGGAAGCAATGACGAGCCGCGTGTCGAACGCCATATTATCGAAGAAACTCCAGCGCCCGAGTCCTCAAGCACTCAGGAATACGCCAGTCCTTATGCCAGCCAGCGGACTGCTGCAATCAGCCGACCAGCAGCTCAAAACACTCAGATTGCAGCACAGACCCAGATGGCTGCCAGAAATGAACCTGTGCAGATTGTCGGACTTGCTCCGCAGAACGGCAGTCGGGTAAGCAATCTGACTCAGCCGGTAACTATAGCCTTCAGTGACGAAATCATGGCAGACTCTCTCAACGAATTCACCTTCAGGCTTGAAGACGACTTCGGCCCGGTGCCGGCACGCATTCACTATTTCAAGGGACACAAGCAGGCAACCCTAACTCCTGTTGGTCTGCTCGATGGCAATAAAAACTATCGCGTAGTAATCACTCAGGGCGTTACCGATGCTCAGGGTAAACCAATCAGAAGCGGCATCAACTCGATGTTTTCTACAGCCTCGCCGGTCGCTGCGCCAGAAACTCCGACCATGATGGCCCAGGCACCGACTATGCGAGCGCCACAGCGCGACACCGCTGAGCTTGAAACATTTGAAAACAACTATGACCGCCAGAGCAACAACAATGCTGCGGCCTATAATGAGGCTCAACTCGCCAATCAGCGAACCGCTGCGCGGCAGCAACAGAGACAGTTTGTCAGCCAGCCAGGAGCGCAGGTTATCAACACCACGGGTGCCCAGGCGCCGGCAGACCGCACAGTAAGAACCAGACCAGCTCAGACCGCAGCAGCAAACAATCTTAAAGCTTTCAAGGTAACTTCGATTTACCCAGGAGCGAATTCCAACAATGTTTCGCGACGTTCAAAGATTGCGGTGCACTTTTCCGAAGCGGCTGATCCAAAAACTGTTAACAACATTAACATCTCGATATTCGGCAATCAGGTGCGCGTTGATGGCAATGTTACCTACGACCGCCAGAATAAACGGGCAATCTTTGAGCCAACCAGACAACTCGATTCCAAAACTGAATACAAAGTAATTGTCAGCGATAAAATCAAAAGTCAGATGGGCGAACCCCTGGCTCAGCGTTTTGCCTGGGATTTTGCAACAAACGACGCGGTCAAACAGAATTACCTGCCTGGTCGCAAGGCTGCAGAAGCCGATGCAGCGTTCTTCATTCCGCTCGTCGACAGCAGAATAAAGCGAACCCAGGGTCAGGCAGCAGCTGTTGCCAGCGCACAAAAAAGTATGACCAGCAACTCCGGTTCTTTTACCTTTGTATCTTCCAAGCACTGGGCATTCAAATCGATGCGCCATGTTTCAAACAAGGGTATTCTCAACGCGTTTCCCTTTGTTTACACCGACAGCGTAACCAGATATGAATTTGCCAGCGCTATTAACAATGCACTCAACAACCTGAAGTCAATGCAGCACGCACCGAACAAACCAAGATTGCGCGTTAACGATATGATTCAGCTCGAACAGCTGGTAATCGAATTCAGAAACGAACTCAAATCATATAACGTCAACACCATCTGGTTTGAAACTTTCCTGCAACAGCAGGGAGTGAATCTGCAGCAGATTGAAGCGCGAGTCAACAAGCTCAACGGAGCTGGCTGATCTTTCTCTGGTAATTGAAACTGCCACTGCAGGCCTTGAGCCGGCAGTGGCAGTTTTTATTTAGCCAGAATCAGATCGAGCATCGGAATATTATTGGCGGCAAAACTCTTTGAAAACTGAGTCTCTGCATTGAGCAGCAGATGAATAGAACCCATACCATCTTTCCATCTGCCCGCTGCGTTAAAAATCTTTTCTGTACCAGCGGTAAAAGATCCTTGTAACGAGAGATGCGTGGTATCACTGCCCGTCAGCTCATATTGCCAGCTGTATGGGCCGTGTAGATTGCCCAAGTGGCTGTCAAGGCGACCAGTATTCCCTTTGAATCTACCAAAAAGCGGAGGCAAGGTCTGCTGACTGCTACAGATCATATCTAAACCGAGGTTGCCTGAACTCTCGGCACCGAGGCGATAGAAAATTGAGCCGGCAATAGTTCTTACCTCGTGGCCTTTTCCGGCTTTTAGATCAGCTGTACTGAGTTTTGCCGACACTTCAGGACGGCGGCCATTCAACTGCACGCTAAAAGTGGCGCCACCAGATAACGCTGGCAATGCCATCCCGTATCTAACTGCCCACGGCAGATCATCGGCAAGCCTGGAAAAATCAATTGTTATGCAGTTGAAATCCAGACCCCATTTGCGGTCAGACTGCAGCACAGACTCTATTTTTCCGGTCAGGGAAGCCGGAAATCCAAAAAAGCTGCTGCCCTCGTCAGCAAAGTTAAGCTGCCCGTCAAAAAGTTTCCAGGTGCCATTAAGCTTGAACAGAGTTATAAATAAACCCTGGGCAACCATGCGCAGATTGCGGTATTGACCAGAAAGATTGCCAAAAAAACCAATCTCACGGTTGAACAACCATGAGCCATTGCAGTCGATAATCCCGTCGAATCCGAAAGGGAAAGCATCCTGCCACAGTGGTATCAGCCAGTGTGAGATTTGAGAGAGATCAATGGTTGTCGAGGAAATATAACCACTGATTTCTGGGCAACCACGGCGCTCAGCCAGCGAAATTTCAGAGAGAATTTTTTGTCCGAACATCTGCAGATCAAGTTTGCCTTCGATTTTTTTCTGCTGTTGCCTAAAAAAACCGGAAAAGGAGCCACTGCCGGCAGGTTTATCGCGCAAACTGGCGACTATTTGCACCTGCAACCGAAGTTCGGCAGATTGTTCGCTCGGCTGCAGGCTAATCTGGTTCAGTTCCAGAAGCAGCGGAAAATCGTTATAAGGCTTTATCGTAGCATGTTCCAGAGAAAAGCTGACAATCTCGATATTGGATGGTAGAGCAGCAAAACAGGCAAAAGCTTTAAAATCGGGGATAGATGACGAGGCAATCGGGCAGGTAGTCATGCCAATCAGATCAAGTTGGGCAAGACTGGCGCTTACAGATAGTTTTCCCCCGGTTAGAAGCCTCGCAAAATCTACATTGATACATGCATCAGAAGCTACAAGTTGCAACGGCGGACTGTGGCGCTTAAGAGTTAACCTTGCAAATCTGAAACCCTTTGCCAGACTGCCGGTAAAGTTTTCGAGATCAATCTTCATACCGAGACTATCAGTATTATTAGAGATGATAAGCTCGACAACCTTTTGTGCAAACTGTTCAGAAAAAAACATGCAGGCTACGACCGCTAGAGAAAGGACAATCAAGCAGCCAACTATAAAAAAAACACGGCGATAAAGACGTGTAGGGCGTTTGCTCTTAGAAATGGTCAAACCAGTTTACCTGCACTCTGGGAGTTTGTCATAAAAAAACCCGGAAATGGCGTTCCGGGTTCTTCCGAATATCGGCCGAGGGTTAAGAGTAGTATATCCAGCGTTCAAGATCAAGATGGTAATTTAAAATTTCGTCAGCGGTAAAATAGACTGCGACTTCATGAGCAAAGCTCTCGGCTGAATCTGAGCCATGAATAAGATTATGCTTAAGATCGAGAGAGAAATCGCCTCTGATAGTGCCAGGTTGCGATTCATCCGGAGCAGTTGCGCCCATTATCTTCCGGCAGATAGAGACGGCATTACGTCCCTCGATAACCATGGCAACGCTTGGTGATGAGCAGATAAACTGTATCAGCGAATCATAAAAAGGGCGACCCTTATGACATTCATATTGTCGGGCCGCCTGCTCTGGTGTTACCTGAACCAATTTGAGGGCTACGAGTTTAAGTCCCTTGTCCTCAATTTTACCGATAATTCGACCGACGAGTCCTCGTTGAACCGCATCAGGTTTGATTAATAAAAACGTCCGTTCATTGTCTTGTGTCATTCATCATTCCACCACTGCAAGATTGAACTGCATGGAATAGCATGAATTACGACCAGACTCCTTGATTAACACGAAGCCATCAGTCAAAGTGACCGCCGGGTTGAGCTTTTCACGGATCTGCTCCTCAGTGGGAGCTTCGATAAGAGCTATCTGGTCATTCAACATGAAATCCTCTACAGTTATCTGCAGCTTATCCTTAAATACCGAGAATTTCAAGTCAAACAAACCTTGAGCCTGCAGGTATGAAAGCTCGATAGATCCGACAAGGGCTGTTTCGAGGGCGACTTTGATTCGATCACGAGCGGATTCTTCAATGTTGAAATGTTCGCAGATCCCATCAAGTGTGAGCAGGGCATTTGCCAGGTAACACCTGTCGGCAGGTATTCGCATGTGCAAAGACAACTCATCTTTTCGCCGGTCGCTTATAACTGGATTCATAACAAGCCTCTTGAGGTAAGTGGCGCCGAAGTCGAAACCCGCCTTATTCCTTGGCAGCAATAATTCTGATGACTTCTTCTTTGGTAGTAGCTTTTTTGAGATCCTCAATGAGATCCTGGTAGCGCAACAGCCGCGAAATTCTTGCCAGAAGCTTAAGATACAAACTTCCTGATTCTACCGGAGCTGCCAGCAGGAAAATGAGGTGAACCGGGTCACCATCAACTGAATTAAAATCAATACCTTTGCCTGAGCGGGCAAATGCGATAGAAACTTCATTCACGGTATTGGCACGAGCGTGAGGAATTGCGATCCCGGCGCCGATAGCAGTATTACCGAGCTTTTCTCTTTCGAGAACTGCGTGTACAAAATGGTCATGATCACTGACTCTTCCGGACCCGCACAGCATGCCAGAAAGTTTATTAATAGCTGTAGCTTTGTCGTTTACATCCAGCTGAAGATCAATGAAACTGTCCTGAAGTAATTCGGATATCATAGCCTTTTTCTCCTCGCTAATCTTATACCATTATATACCGCAATAACTATGCCAACTTTAAAAGTCTCTAATTCGGCCAACCATGGTGCATCCCGGAAAAATTAACGTGCCCTTTTTGCACAGTCGGTACAACAGTGTAATAATAGCACACTTTCTTCAATAAACCAGTGAATAATTTTCACTTTGCAAAGATTTGTATAACATAAAGCTGTTAGCCTAACGCCATAACGCCGAATAACTGCTCGTAGAACCTTGTTTCATGGTGGTTCAGGCGCAGGTTCAAAATCAGCCATCAGACTCCAGATTGTGCTTTTTTAGCTGGTGGCGCAGTGCAAACCTGGTCAGTCCAAGGATTTCGGCGGCGCGACTCTTTTTATTCTCAACCTCATGCATAACCTCTACAACGATCTGTTTTTCGACAGAATCAACATAATCTTTGAAGTTGAAACCGGTGCTTTGCCAGGGCTTAATGTTTTCCTGTGGAAATGCAATGTAACCTAGATCAGCATTCTTTTTGAGCTCTTCCGGCAGGCTGGCCGGCCTGATCTGATTGCTCGTCTCAAGCAGGGTCGCGCGTTCTATAATGTTGCGCAATTCGCGTACATTGCCTGGATAGTTATAGCTCTCAAGGATCTTGACTGTGTCGTCCCTGTAGCCAGAGATGTCTTTTGAAAATTCTTTACGAAACTCTTCAAGGAAATTCTTGGCAAGCATCAGTATGTCGTCACGCCGATCTCGCAAAGGTGGAAGATTCACGGTAAAAACATTAAGGCGATAGAAAAGATCCTGGCGCAGGCGGCCATCTTCTATAGCCCTTTCGAGGTCAGCGTTGGTAGCAGAGATAATTCGCACGTCAACATGGATGTCAGCTGTACCCCCGACCCTTCGGAATTTTCTTTCCTGAAGAACTCGCAGCAGCTTAACCTGCAGCGATGGGTCAAGATCTCCAATTTCGTCGAGAAAAAGAGTTCCGCCATTTGCCAATTCAAACAGCCCTTTCTTTTGCTTTTGCGCATCGGTAAAGGCACCCTTTTCGTGGCCAAACAGTTCTGATTCCAGCAACGTACTGCTCACAGCCGCAGCGTTAACATCAATAAACGGCTTGTCTGCCCGTGAGCTCTGGAAATGAATCTGGCGGGCCACCAGCTCTTTGCCAGTGCCGGATTCTCCCCTGATCAGCACGGTGGTACGGTCTGTCCGGGCAGCCATGCTGATATGATCGCGCAGCTGTTTCATTTTCTGATTATCACCAAGAATTCTGGCAAACTTGTTTTCGAGCAATTCCTGATAATGGTGCAGTTGGCTTTTCAGCAGATTCGCCTGCACAATTTTGCTGATCAGTATACTGACTTCTTCAAGGCTGTATGGCTTGGCAAGATAGTCAAAAGCACCGCGCTTCATTGCGTTAACAGCAGTCTCTACGTCGCCGTAGGCAGTCATGATAACCACTATGGCTTCAGGGTCAAGGCGGGTAACCTCAAGCAACAGGTCAAGTCCGTTGCTGTCAGGCAAGCGCACATCAAGCAATATTATATCGCTTCCGTGCTCTTTAAAATACCCCAGAAACTCACGTCCATTCTCAAAAGTCCGCACATTGTAACCCTCGCTCTCAAGAGCTTCCTTCAGGGTCCAGCGGATCATTTCCTCATCATCAACAACCAATATATCTATAGCCATTTAATTTACCAGTCCAGCCCGGCGAACAGCCTCAGCAATGAATGGCCTGATCTTTTCGCCAGAATTTTTAAAAATAGAAAGAAAGCACTGATAGAGTATCTTGCTTTTGCTGAACTCAAGGCGACGCAGAGTATGCTTCTGCAACTCGGTATCCTGCTCGCAGAACGACGCGATTACCGTCTTGAGTGTTGCGTCAGATTCTATATCAAGAAGCTCGTCAATAGCAGCTTTCCGCGTTCTTTTCGACAGATCGGTGCTCAGTTCAGCCAACACATCAAGATACTCTTTTTTGCCGGTTGCTCGATAAAAAGCGCCATTCACACAGGCTCGAACCGCGCCATC
Source organism: Candidatus Rifleibacteriota bacterium (assembly GCA_018818125.1). GTDB lineage: Bacteria > Muiribacteriota > Ozemobacteria > Ozemobacterales > Ozemobacteraceae > Rifleibacterium. The sequence goes on along the minus strand of JAHISQ010000037.1, from coordinate 22,645 downwards.
CGGGTCACTTATCAGAGGCTCAAGATGCTTCAGGGAATCGGCACCGGCAAGCTTATGCAAAGCTTTGGCAGCTGCCAGGCGCACCTTCCAGCTGACCTCCTTGGTTGAACCAAGAATTACCGGCACAACCTCATCGCGCCCGATGCTGGCGAAAGCCTCGATGATCGCGCTGCGGAATACCGGATCCTGGGTTTCAGGGAATATACGCTTAAGAATCCCCAAGGCATGCTCATTACCAATTATTTTTATGGTCTCAAGAGCCTCAAGTGCAACTTTCTCATCTGGGTCGCCGATGAGTTCCAACAGGGGCTGCATCTTGGAGTCGAGTTCAAGATAGCGATATGCCACAGCAACAGCGCGGCGTGCGGGCGCGTCTTTATGAGAAGCGAATGAAGCGATTTCATCTGGTTTGTTCCAACCAACCAGCTCATAAACAGGAAGCGGCGGCAACGGCGAGCGCAGCTTCACCGGCTTCCATTCGCGAAAATCGAAAAGCGACAACGCCGCTTTATGAATCTCTTCGTCGACGTAAATCGAAAAGTCGAGTGCTGCTTCTGCCAATGTTTCTGCCAGGTATGCGGGTTTGCCGACCCAAGTTGGCTCAGCTACCATGCCACGGCCAATTTTCACCAGCTTACCCATCGCAAGACCCACTGAAACCCGGGCATGACTGTCACGTAAAATCGAATCAGTCTCAAGCGTTTGCTTGAACCTTGAGACGACCTCAAAAGCAACAACCAACGCTTCAAACAAGGCATCATCACGCCCTTCGTCCCGGCCAAACATCCAGATCCGATCGAGTTGCGAGGCCGCAAAGCATGAAAAATCAAAAGAAAACTGCTTTTCGAAAACCCCTTCAGCACGGCGAATCAACTTCAAAAAAGTATCTTTATCAGCCAGCACTTCTTCAGGAAAGCGAATTTGAACGGCGGCAACCACAGCATTTTTGTCTTCTGCATCTGTCGGGATCGCCAGCCTTTGGTCAAGCATTATGCGCAAACGCAAATCTTCCTCGCCGCCAACATTGAGTAAAACGACGCTGTCACCTGCACCAGGGCGGGAAATTTGTCGAACCGAAGCTTTTTCGGGCACCTTAATTTGCTCAGGCCTTGGCCCTGCGGATGATTTTTCTACTGCTGCTTCGTTGACTTGTGCAGATGCAGCAACACCTTCGGGCAAGCTCGAAGGCTCTGCTCCTTTGTCGTCACTGAGAAATCCGGTTTCCTCTTCCTGGTCGTCAAGTGAGAACATGACAAAAACCAGCAAAAGAATTACAACCGCTATTACGATCATTAAAATAGAATTCATCCTGTTTTCCTTTATAACTAGGGTCTGGTTAACTTACATCAAGTGTTTTTACGATAACCAAGCCTCTCGACCCACTGTTCGTCTCTTCGCCAGTTCTCTTTAACTTTTATCCACAACTCTAAAAAAATATCACGTCCGAGAAGGTCATTCAACCTTTGTCGCGCAATTTGCCCAAGAGTCTTGATTCCATCGCCACCTTTGCCAACAATTATTTTCTTGTGGCTTTCCTTTTCGACGTAAATTGTCGCCTCAACATAGGTCTTGCCATTTTCGCGTTCTTTAAACTGCTCGACCTGAACTGCGATTGAATGCGGAACCTCCTGATAAAATCTTTGCAAAGCCACTTCACGTATGGTTTCTTCGACGATCTCACGCTCTGAGAGGCTGGTGTAGTCATCAACGTCGTAAGCGTAAGGTCCTTCAGGAACCACCTCCTGCAAAGCCTTCTGGACAGCGTCAAGCCCCTCATTTTCGGAAGCGGCAGTTATAAAAATCTTGTTAAAATGGTAAAAGCCGGAATAAAGCTCCCGGGCCTTCTTTACTGCTTCAGCCTCGACAAGATCAGACTTGTTCAGCACCAGAAAGAGCGGCATACCACTCTCCGGGTTAAGCTGGGCAAGGTAGTTCTGGTCTTCTTCAGGCTTTAACTCAGACAGATCAACCAGATACAAACCAGCCTGCAACCCCTTCACCGTAGACAAGATCTCGTCATGCATATAGGCATCGAGCTTGTTTTTAATGGCATGCAGCCCGGGCGTATCGCAAAATACCAGTTGGCATTCATCAACAGTGAGTATACCAAGAATTCTCTTACGGGTTGTCTGCGGCCGCTTTGAAACTATCGAGACGCGTTCACCGACCAAAGCGTTTACCAGAGTTGATTTGCCGGCATTGGCACGACCAAAGACGCCTACGGCACCAAATTTTGTCATTTTATCCCTGCTTTCCTATGCTTACAGAAGCGCTGGCTGGCGCATCGCCATCTTTACCGGCGACCGGAGTTATCTTTTCGACACCATTAAAAAACAGCTTGAGAGCTGGAGAAACGACCTGAACCCAGACAGGCAGGCCTTTGGGAAACAGATATTCCCGTCCGGAGGAGTCTTTATAGCTGGTCAATTCGCGCGGAGTTTTCTTTGCCCAGGTTACTGCTGTCATTTTGCCGTTTTCAAGAATCCAGGCTTCACCGCTACCGATAAAACTGATTTCCTGGCGACCGGCCTTGTCAACTACCTGCATTGCCGCAACCTGAACGACTACTGCAGAAGCACGCAGAGGCTTCTGGGTTTCGCGATCTACATGCAGCACATCGTTCATGTAGCGCTGATACGCACCATTTTCGTATTTAACATCTAGAGTGTAATTGCCGTGGTATCTAATGCGCACCGATTCACCAGGCCTGGTTGCTGTGATGGAATTAGAGCCATAATTCAAAAGCTTCGGACTGACTGGCAGGGTCATAGCAATTTTCTCAGACATGTAATCAAGCAGACCGGCGCCCGTGCCATAAAGGTTATGAGGCGCCTTGCGGGTATTGTCTCTGAAAAACGGTTTCGAATGCTTAATCTCGTCGACTGAATTAATGCCACTTTTACTTAAATATGCATAGCCAGTCGGGCTACTGCCACAATGCACATAAAGCGCATTGGCCTCGAGCGCTCTGTCAATGAAATATTCGCGACAGCTTCTTACCGGCCCGAGCAGACCCGGCGACCTGGTGTACACAGCCATAAATCTTGTAATGCCGCCTTCTACTGGCATTTCATAAACAAGATCTGCCTGATCAAGGCCTGATTGCGGTCTTGATCGATTGTGATTTTCGATCATAACTGCGAGCGGACGCATGATAGTGCTGGCAGTAGCAATTGCGGGAACAGCTTCTACAGTTGTCGTTGCGACAACCGCAATCGGCGGCACGACTGCGGCAGAGGCAGTAGCAGGCAGGCTCGCAGCTTCGCTGGCCGCTGCCAGGTTTGCAGGTAAGGGCAGTGAATCCACAGCCAGCTTGGTGCTGACTGAAGCTATGACCGGAGCGACAAAGACTGTCGGCTGAGATGTGGCCACTGGTTTTTCCGAGGCTTTGCCTAATGGCTCTACAGCTTGCGTTTCAGTCGGTGGGGCAACTATTTCGACCGGCTCCACCAGTATCGGAGTTTTCTGCGGCATGGTGGCCGGAAACGGCGACAAAGGCGACTGAATCGGCGGCAGCGTTCGAATCGATTTTTTCTCTTCAGGTGTTTTTGCCACCGGAACTCCGGCAGATGCGCTGGCATTACTGAATTTGAAGCCTTGTGATTTCTGCAAAGCTGGGCTCAGCAATGTTCGAAGATCTATCGGGTGAAAATATGGCCGGGGGTGCGCTTTAAGCTCTTCGCTGGCGGTGCCGACTGGGCTTGCCTTTGTAATTGTGCTGCCAGGGACAGCCGCAAGAGCAACGGCCCGCATTTTTACCACCAAAGCTGCCTGCAATTGTCTGGTTTCGCGAAACATTATGTCAAGCTTTTTAACATAATGGTATTTAAGCGGAGTCTCAGCTTCAGCAAATTGTAAGATTCGCTCTTCAAGGAAATTCAAAACCTCGGCGAGATCATTTTCCGATCTACCTTCCACGAGAAGTGACAATTTTGACTCCGGTGCCATAGCCCTTTTCATTTCAAGATTGACCAGACTGATAGTATCGCGCAGATCAAAATATTGTCTGATTTCTTCCAGATTTCCGGTATCGGCGGCAACTGACCACACTGGGCTGATCAATAGCAGCAAAACCGAAAAAATAACAACAAACCTGCTCATGCTTTTACCTCACGCAATTATTAATGTGGAATGACAAATTCTTTACCAGTGTCTTCATCGATGACCTCAGTGTTCCGACCTGGCTGTACCAGACCACCGGAAATGACCACCTTCATGGCATCTTCTATATCCATGTGTGTATCGACGATTTTAGATTTTTCGATTATCAGCAGAAAACCCGAAGTCGGGTTCGGCGTAGTAGGCACAAAAACTGTAACCATATCGAGTTCGTCAAGAGATTCATTCTTAAGTGGAATAATAAAATCAGCAGTTACAAAACCGATAACCCAGCAGTTTTCCTTGGGATATTCGAGCATAACAACGCGCTTGAACTCACCATGATTCTTTTGAATGACGACGTCAGCAACCTGTTTAATGCCGTTATAAAGAGATCTAACCACTGGAATGCGATCAAGAGAGCCTTCTATACCGTCAATCAGTCGGCGGCCAAAATAGTTCTGGGCAATCATACCGACGCTGATACAAATGAGTGCTGTAAGGATCAGACCCACCCCGGGAATTCTATAACCTATCGCACGACTTACCGCCACTCCAAGCAGACCATCGGTGAGCTGAAACACGAAATACATGATATAAAGTGTTACCATGAGCGGCACCAGCACAAGAATACCGGTCAACAGGTATTTGCGCACCAGCAGCAGCATTTGATTAATTTTCTCGCTGGCGTCGGCTAATGTTCGGTTGAGTCTTTCGTGCTGAACTGGCAATTTCATAATTTAACTCTGCTGCTTAATAATCTTGAGCCATTCTACCTTACGCTGGCTGCTCTCGACTATTCTCATTTTCACTCCATCTATCAAAAAGGTTTCGCCTGCTTCTGGAATTCTACCAAGCACTGCCAGAATCAGCCCATTAACAGTTGTAACATCGTTGATTGAGCTAAATTGCAAACCGATCTCTTCATTGAGTCGATCGACATGCATATCACCCTTTACAGTAACAGAACCGTCATCATTATACTTCAATTCCGTGCGCGGCTTGTCAAATTCATCATGAATTTCTCCAACCACCTGCTCAAGCAGATCTTCGAAGGTAATAATGCCACTGACCGAGGCGTATTCATCAAGCACTACGGCCATATGAAAACCATGGCGGCGCATTTCCTTGAAAAGTTCTGACATCAGCTTGGTTTCGGGCACAAACAATGGCGGCGAGAGAATTTCTTCGAGGTTATTCACCATGGTCTCTTTAAGAAACAGATCTTTGAAGTAAAGCACGCCGACAATTTTATCGACATGCCCTCTGAAAACCGGCACCCGTGAAAACCCGGATTTGATAACAGTTGTTCGCGCAACATCAAGTGGCGTGTCGATTTCGAGAGTCAACATGTTGATGCGGGGAATCATGATTTCGCGGGCTATTTTCTTGCGCAGACCTATTATTCCCTGTGCCATTCGATTGGAATGGTGCGCAATAATTCCTGTAGCAACGCCATGTCCGAGCAGTATCACCAGTTCCTCACGCGATATACCGTTATCAGTTGTGGCAGAAATTCTGAACAAACGCATTATTCTCCGGGTCAGCCATGAGATGACCTTTATTGGCAGCTTAAAAATGAATTCTGCGATCAAAAGAAGCCTCAGATACTTGAGGCAATATACCAGGGGGCGGCTGCTAAAAGCCATTTTGGGCAAAAATTCACAGAACAGAAAAATGAAAATCGAAACAAAAACTGTGCCGACCTCGATAAAGTCAGGAGTCAGGCTCTGCATAATGGCAGTAGCGAGCGAGGTCGCGATTACCAGGCAACTGTTAATGCCGATAAGAGTCAGTGCAAGATAGTGTTCGGGCGACTGAGCAAGTTTAAGTAAACGTTTTTCGCGCGCATTCTCGCCAAGAGATCTGGATTTGAAGCGTAAATAATCAACATCCAGCGAAACAAGAGCAGTCTCAGCACCGTTAAAAACTGCATTCAGCGCGAGAAAAAAGATCGTCAAAGCCAGATAGAAAATAATTCCAATCAATATGGTTTCTCCATGCCTGGCCTATGCTGTCAGTTTGTTGCTTCAGGTGCTGAAAGCGACGGGTTCATTGTAAACTTTACCCGTAGAATGCGGTTACCCTTGATTTCAGTAACTTGAAAAACACCCTGCGGCTCTTCAAAAGACTCTCCACGCTGTGGAATGCGGCCAAGCTTTTCGAGCACAAAACCGCCAACCGTTTCAGAGTCCTCGTAAATCAGCTCAATATCGAGTTCCGCTTCGAGATCGCTGATGCTATAACGGGCATCTATACTGTATACATGTTCACCAATGCTATGCATCGGTGCCTGCTCTTCAAGGTCGTATTCATCAACAATCTCGCCGACAATTTCCTCAAGCAGATCTTCAATGGTAACCAGTCCTGAAATGCCGCCGTATTCATCAACAACCAGGGCAAGATGCTGTTTACGCTTTTGAAACTCGCTCAGCAAATCGTTAAGTTTTTTAGTTTCGGGCACAAAAAAGGGTGCACGCAGTAGTTTGAAAAGATCGTAGCTTTCCTGAATCTCGGCAAACTTGATGAGAATGTCTTTAACGTAGAGTATGCCAACTACCTTGTCTATATTGCCGTCATAGACCGGAAATCGTGAGTGCCCATCTTCGCGGATAAACTTGAGCAGCTCATCCAGACTTATATTGATCGGCATCGAAATTATGTCGGGGCGCGGTACCATGACTTCTCGAACAAGGGTATCGCCAAACTCGAACACTGAGTTGATCATTTCCTTTTCGTCGCGCTCGATAATGCCAACTTCTTCGCCTAACGTAAAATAACTGTCAATTTCTTCCATTGAGGTAGAAGATCCAAGATGGCTGTTCCAATCTGAATAGCGCGGAAAAAACTTGCATATTATCCATATTGTCAGGGCAGCAAAGGGCGTAAAAAGAAATATAACCAGGCGCAGCGGCTTTACAACCACCCTGGAATAGCCATAAGCTCCAAAAATAGCTATGGTCTTTGGTGTAATCTCACCAAACACAAGAAGAACAACGGTCATTACCACCGAAGAAACGGCAACACAGACCGTTGGCCCCACACCCACCCACTCTGTAAGACTGGATTTCGGCAGATAGTTTATAAAAAAGCTGGTAGCAATAGCAGTTGCCGCAACATTAACCAGCGTATTACCCATCAGCAAGGCAATCAGAAGTCTCTGCTTGTCAGCCAATACCCCGAGAATTTCGGCAGCGCGGTTGTCGCCTTCTGACTCAAGTTTTTTGAGGCGAAGCGGTGAAAGCGCAAAAAAAGCGGTTTCAGTCGATGAAAAGAAAGCAGAAAGCAACAGACAGACAAAAAACAAAATACCCGAAATCGAATCATCCATATTTTAGACTCAGATTACCCTTCTCTAATCATGTTTTGCTAATCGACGGCAATAGCCCGTTTGATGACCGGGGCCGGTTCTTCACCTTCGAGACAGCTTAACAGTTTTTTCTCACATAAATGCCGGAAAATAGTCACTTCGCGTTCGCGCATCTGTTTCCGCGGTAACTTCTGGGAATGCTCGTAACCATGCAGGTGCAGCAACCCATGAATCAACAGAAAAACAATTTCAAGCAATGGCGGATGCTTCAGACCGTCTGCCTGTCGGGCAGCAGTTTCAGTGCTTATAACAATATCCCCGAGCATTCTGATCTCAGATTCGAATTGCTCTTCTTCCATTGGGAAAGAAAGAACATCAGTAGGTTCATTCTTGCCACGGTAATCCTTATTCAGTTTCTGAATAAAATCGTCGTCACAAAAAACCAGTGAGAGTTCGGCATTTTCTGGTGATGCCTCGAATCTCATGATTTCTTCGGCAACGGCCTTGATAAAATCAAGATCGATGGCCAATTGCTCCTGTCGATTACTAATCAGAACTTCCATCGGCGGCTCCCTTTTGCTGATTTGATAATTTACCCGGATAGTCTACTCTACCATGGTACATTGAAGTTATAGTTCTGACAAATGTCTGTTCGATTTTTTCTATGTCCTTCAGAGTCAGATCACTCTCGTCGAGCTGGTTTTCGTCGTTGAGTTTATGTTCAATTATTTTTTTCACCAGACCCTCGATCTTACTATGTGTGTGCTGTGGCAGCGTTCTTGCGGCTGCCTCTACAGAATCGGCGAGCATGAGAATAGCAGCTTCTTTAGTTTGCGGCTTTGGCCCGGGGTAGCGAAACCGCTCTTCGTTTACTTCACCATCCTTGAGCTTTTTCGCTTCTTCAAAAAAGTAACTGATCAGGGTAGTGCCGTGATGCTGAGACATTATAGACAAAACACGTTCTGGCAGGCTGTATTCGCGACCAAGATCGAGGCTGTCACGGATATGTCCGATCAGAATGAGGCTCGACATATAGGGTGTAACCTGGTCATGCCGGTTCTCATCGGCCTGGTTCTCGGCAAAATATGATGGGCGCTTGATTTTTCCGATATCATGGAAGTAGGCTGCAATTTTGGTCAGCAGCGGATCAGCATTAACGCAGTTGGCAGCAGCTTCAGCCATTGTTGCAACCGCAATACTGTGCTGATAAGTTCCTGGTGCTTCTTCTGCCAGTTTTCGCAGCAATGGCTGCGATAAATCGGTGAGCTCAAGCAATCGCGAATTGGTAGCAAGCGAAAAAACACTTTCCATATATGGCAACACGCCATTGGCCAGAATACCGGACAGAATGCCATTGAACATGCCAAAGCTCACGAGCATTGCGATCTGCTTTAGATCCATGTTGGCAAAGCTGTCTGAATCGAGCAGAATAAAAGCCAGCACCGCTAACGAGCTGGTCAGACCGATTTTGATACCTGATGATCCGATGAGGTTCCGCATGTCGCTGGCTCTTGAGGCAGTGCGCCAGGCAAGAATGCCGGCAATAGCACCAAAAAGACTCACCACCACAAATTTCACATTTGATTCGGCGACGACAAACATCATGAGACCCAGCGAAAACACGTGAAACAGCGCGATACGACTATCCAGCAGCATTGTCATCAGCATGGCAACCGCCGGCAAGGGCGTCAGCAAAATTGCCAGATAAGGCCGGTCAAACATTACTCCAAGAGCATGTGCAGTTTTGGCAAGGGCCAGCGTGGTCAGACAAATGACGCTAAGCAGCTTGTACTGCTCACCATCATTAAGCACATTTTTGTCTTCGAGGCGCAGATAAACAAGTGAGATAGCAACTGCCAGCAAAGCCAGAATGAAATTGCCCATAAGCGACAACAGACGGTTTTTGTGCATCTGGGTGGAGATTCTTTTCAGAACATAGTAATCATCTGCGGTTACAATAGACCCCTCGTCGATTATCTTCTGCCCCTTCTGAAAAGTTCTAACTACCGGCTGAATAGCCCTGGAAGCAGCATCTCGCTGTTGTTTTGTCAATTTGTCATCTTCGATGGAGTTTATCATTATTGCGTTACGCACCAGCGAAGTCATGATCGTCTTAAACCCGAGTCCCTCGGGGTAGCTTTCAACGCTGCTACGCACTTCGGCGCGGGCCAGCTCAAGATTCTGCGCCGAAATCGGCTTTTGCCCAACATTTAAAAGAATCCGGCGCGAGGCCGCCACCAGATTATCGAGCTGAGAAGGACGCAGAGTGCGCAACTGAATCAATCTTTCAGGCTCAAGCAGCGACTCACCAGGAAAATACGATGCAATAAGGTTCTGAGGCGGCTCAGAAGACGGCAACTTTTTAAATTCTACAAAAAACAGTGACAAATCGGCAGTAAACCTGTCGAAGCGCTCAAGCATCTGCTCTTCGGCGCCTTCTATCGGCGAGAATGCTGGCTGGACTCTCTCTCGTTCAATCGCACGCAGCTCAGCAGTTCTTACCTCGTCGACAAAACTGATCATTCTTGGGGAGCGAATTGTCTTGGTAGCCGGCATGCCTTCTGCTACCTCAGGCGTAAAACCTGTCGGATCAATTACCAGTATCACTACAAGCAGGGCAAAAAACAAGGCCAGCCACAGCAAAAACTTGCGTTGCAGGTTTTCTGGAACATTCAGCCATTCCAGAAAGCTCGACAACAACAGGTGGCTCTTATGGTCTTCGGCCATTAAAGCCTCCTATCCTGCAGTGCCCATAGGGGCAAGTTGCTTTTTTCGCTCACTTCTTTTCTTTTTCCCGCCTCTGATATTCATCAAAAGCGCCGATGATTCGTTTGACTACTTCATGTCTTATCACGTCTTTGCCACAAAGATCAATAAAAGATACGGATTCCACCGAACCGATAATATCGCCCAGCGTTAACAACGATGAATCGCTGATGCGGGGAAGGTCTATCTGAGTATGGTCGCCGGTTACGACCAGCTTTGTGCCATAGCCCAGTCGGGTGAGAATCATGCGCATCTGTGGCATGGTCGTGTTCTGAGCTTCATCTAAAACCACAAAGGCTTCGTTAAAAGTTCTACCGCGCATATAAGCCAACGGCGTAATCTCGATGATACCCTGGCGGATATATTGCTCAAATTTACCCATCCCGATAAATTCCTGCAGACAATCATAGAGAGGTCGAAAATGCGGATCCACTTTCTCCTTAACATCTCCGGGCAGATAACCGAGACTTTCACCGGCTTCGACTACCGGACGCGACAAAATTACGCGGCTTACGCGCTTTTCTTTAAGCGCCTTGATTGCCATCGCAGTCGCCAGATAAGTTTTACCGGTGCCAGCGGGGCCACGCGCAATAGTTATGGTGTTCTTTTCGACCGCTTCAACATATTGCTGTTGCCCAACGGTCATTGCCCGAACCAGGCGACCATTAAACGAGCTGATCAAGTCACAAAAGGGCTCAGAGACAGACTCCGATGATATATCTTCATCTACAAACTGGTCAAACAGACGCCGCACTTCATTCTGGTCGATGGCACCCGCCCGCTCAATTCGGCGACTCAGCACGTCAAGAAACTGCTTAACCAGCCTGATCTTCACAGCTGATCCTTCGAGCATCAGACAGTTTCCACGGGCGCGAACAGAAAGGTCGGAAAGACCTCTAATCATCACGAGCCCGGATTCGGTTCCTGCTCCTAGAATATGACGTGAAACTTCTTCTGAAAGGTCAAGTTTTTCCTGTGATTGACTCATACGTCAAAACTCCACCTTTTCAGCCTCAGGCGGCAATTCAAAAAGTTCAGCAAAATCGCTGTCTGACTTTTCTATGGTGATACGACCAAATCCGCCAGACTGGAAACGCTTGATAACATCGGTAGCGGCTCGCTCAATGTCCGGAATGCCACCTTTGCCACAAAAATTCATCCGCCGCGCATAGTCTTCTAGAAACAGGTCATAGCTTTCGTTACATTCAACAAAGCCTGGCAAAGCACTCTGATTTCCAGTAATGGCAAGTATCCTGGCAAGCGTCTTGGCCTGACTCCATGTGTTTTCGTCTCTTCCTGGAACAGTGTTGATCAGCCGCAGAATATCGCCGCGCTTGAGAAGACCATAGTCAAGAATACCCGGCAGATCAAGAAGCTCCAGCTCTCCGCTGAGCTTAATCCATTGTATACTGCGGGTAACACCGGGCATATTGGCTGCGCGTGCAGCTTTTCGACCCGCCAGAGAATTGATCAGCGTCGATTTGCCAACATTCGGAATGCCTATGATCATTGCGCGCCGGACCTTGCGCGCCGGTTCCGTCTGTCCGGGCTTTACCGTAAAAGCAGCGGCCCTGATCAGCTTGGAAAGCCGTTTAATCGACTGAGTGTCGCGACAATCCAGGGCAACACAGGTCTGCCCTTCATCAGCAAAACGCTTGAGCCATTTTTTTGTTTCGCTTTCGTCGGCCAGATCTGACTTGGCAAGAGCAATTACGGAGTTTTTGCCAAGACGACTGATAAAATCTTTGAGACGCGAGCCATTCGGCATGCGCGCATCAACAAGCTCAACAACAAGGTCTACAACCGGTAGAAAATGGTCAATAGATCTGAATGCGTTCTTTATGTGACCGGGTAATTCTTTTTTCATTAAAAATTAAATCAGTTGCTTCGCTCTGGCGTGACCAGGCTCATCTCGTGTGTAAAACTCCTGATCGGCCCGATCCGGTTTACCGGTAGATAGCTAAAAACCGCCTGCCCTTTCAGGTTGGCCAACGGCATTGGTCCCCAAAAACGGCTATCTGAGCTATTATTTCGATTGTCTCCCATCGCAAACAGGCAATCTGCAGGCACTATTGTATGAAAATCGGATAGTGGCGGCTCAGCAATATAGGGCTCGTTTAGGGCATTTCCGTTGACCATAACGACGCCATCAACAATGTCAATTTGGTCACCAGGCCTGCCAATTGCTCTTTTAATATAATCTTTGGGTGGTGCTGAAGTGTCTGGATTGGGATATCTAAAAACTATAACATCACCGCGCTCCGGCAGTTTGAGCCAGATGCGTGGCCCAAAGGGCAAACGCCCGTCGAGAGAGAGGTCGAGCACATAAGCAAAACGGCTGACCAGAATGCGGTCACCACTACGCTCAAGTTGCCCAGTAAAGGGATTCTTCTTTTCCCCAAGCAGCGTGGGTTCCATGCTGCCGGTCGGGATCCAAAATGCCTGTAACACCAGGCCTCTGATAATTATCGCCAGAAAAAAGGCAATAAAAATGGTTTCGTTCCATTCTCGAAACGAACCTTTGTAATGCAGTTCGAATGTCTTGCTGTCGAAAACAACACCAGCAGAGTCAACAGCCTTTATCAGCAGGCTGTTGACTCCGTTGTGCAGTTTCAGATCAGTCCGAAATCTTCCACGCATACTCGAATCGACTGGTATTGCAAGCGTCTTGTGCCGCATAAACGGCCTGAAACGGTGTTCGACGTGAATCTGAACACCGTCATTGCCTTTACCACTGATGCTGCCGGACAACTGCAGTTCAGAGGCCGCAAGAACTTCGTCGAGGTCAAGTGCCTCGAGCGCTATTACCTGCTCGCCACAACGAATCGATATATCATGAATAAACACCCCGACCTTTGGGTCGGGACTAATTGATTCTTGCAAGATCAGTTTTTGTCCTTGGAGAAGATTTTGTCTTTAACACGAGTCTTCTTACCAACGCGAGCACGCAGATAGTAGAGTTTGCCACGGGCAACCTTACCACGGCGCAGCAAAGCGATAGATGCAATGTTTGGCGAATGCAGAATGAATGTTCTTTCAACGCCAACGCCATAAGAAATTTTTCTTACTGTAAAATTTTCGCGCAGACCACAGTTGCGACGAGAAATCACAACACCTTCAAAAGCCTGCAGGCGTTCTTTTTCACCTTCGCGAACCTTGATTTCCATACGAATGGTGTCACCGGGCAGAAAAGCGGGAATATCCTGCTTGTTCTTCTGATAATTTCTTTCAATACTTTCGATAACGGGATTCATAACTGAAACTCCTTCCGGAATGATATTTTACTTACACTAGCTACTTAGCTCAGCAGACTCTGCAGAGCTTCTCTGTCTTGATCTGACAATTCGGCAGCCGCGAACACATCTGGCCGGCTGACAGCTGTTGTCAGCAACGACCGGCAATGTCTGAATTCTTCGATACCTGCATGGTTACCTTCCTGGAGAACAACCGGGACTTCCAGTCCTTCCCAGGTGGCGGGGCGCGTATATTGAGGATGGTCAAGCAATCCTTTGTAGAAGGAATCCTGCTCAACCGATTCCTGTCGGCCCACCGTGCCGGGTATCATTCTTGAAACAGCGTCAACAACGGTCATTGCGGCGATTTCGCCACCGGTTAATACATAGTCGCCTATCGACAACTCAAGGTCAAATTCGCTGAGGATACGCTCATCGAAGCCCTCGTAGCGGCCACAGACAAGTATCAACCGGTCAAATAACGCCAGCTCCTTTACCAGCTTCTGATTTAGCGGCAACCCCTGTGGGGTCAGCCCGATTACCGGGCCAGGAGCGGCAAGACGACGTACATCTCTCAGGCAATTTACCAGCGGCGCTGGCTTGATCACCATGCCAGGGCCACCGCCAAAAGCTGTGTCGTCAACCGTTCGATGTCGGCCATCGCCGTATTCTCGAAAATTGTGCAGGACAATTTCGACAAGGCCGTTTTTGACGGCCGACCCGAGAACGCTTTCTTCAAATACTTTGTCAAAGAGCATGGGCAGGAGAGTTACGATGTCGATCCGCATCTCATTCTACCGGAACATGGAACGAAACAGGCTCTACCAGCTTTACCTGCCTGGCCTTGCGGTCAACAGAGCTGATAAAAACCTTTCTGAAGGGAATCATAACCTCGAATCCGGCACTGGTTTTAACAACCAGATACGGACAGGCAGCCTCCGCTTCAAGAATAACGACCTCACCAGAAACCTCGCCATCGGGTGCAATCACCTGCATCCCCGTCAGTTCATCGGGATAAAATTCGCTATTGCTGCGCAATTGCTCGCGCTCAGCTTTTGGAATCACCAGCAAAGTGTTTACAAAAGTCGCTGCAGCATCGCAATCATCAATGCCTGCAAACCTTACCTCAACCGCGTCGCCCGAGAAATGCTTTCGCCACTCAGCTATTTCTGTCGGCTCAGGATCTCCCGAGAGTCTTTTAACAAGAACACGGTTGCCCGGACTGAAGCGCTCAGGGAAGTCTGTCATCAGACCCACTCTGACCCACCCCTTCAAGCCAACCGTCCTGCGAACCTTGCCGACAACAAGCCAGGAATCTTCTTGTGCAGATGATTCTGGTTTGTTCAGGCACAAAGTTTTAGGCTGCGACATGGTCTATGTTTCCGATTGCCAAAGAACGGGCCTTTTCAGACCAGTTCCATAATCACCTTTTTGGTGCCGGTATCAGCAGAAGATCTGATAATGGTCCGCAGAGCGTTGATAGTGCGGCCTTTTTTGCCGATTACCTTACCTGAATCTTCGGGGTTAACCTGAACCTCGAAAACCACGGTGCCATCACCTTCGATCGGCGTGACAACGACTTCTTCAGGAAACTCTACCAGCGCCTTTAACAGTTTTTCAAGCGTGGACTGTACAGTCTGAGTCATTTTTCACCTCTGCCCGCCTAGGCGCGCTTGGTCCAGACCAGTTTGACATTCCCGTTTTCAGCTTTCTCCTGCATTCTGATGATGCCACGCTGACGAAGAATATTCTTTACAGTCTCAGTCGGCACGGCGCCTTTGTTGAGATATTCAAGAACTGCTTCTTCTCTGAGCTCAATCTGAAGAGGCTCAGTCTGCGGAGCATAGTGCCCGAGGTTGTCAAGTGTCTTTCCGTCACGTGTCTTGCGGCTGTCAAGAGCTACAATTCTGTAACAGGGGCGATGCTTGGTGCCAAGCATTTTCAATCTGATAGAAACGGCCATTTTAAAAACTCCTTATAATATTCTGAGAACCGCAAATGCGGCGCTTACATTCCTAAGAACTTGGCAAATTTCGATTTACCCTGCTTCTTGCCAAGACTGCCAAGCTGCTTCATCATCTTACGCATCTGTGTAAACTGTTTGAGCAGCTGATTAACGTCTTGAATGGTATTACCACTTCCCTCGGCAATGCGCTTGCGGCGTGAACCATCAATGAGGTCCGGGTAATTGCGCTCACGCTCCGTCATCGACAGAACGATCGCTTCGAAACGTTTAAACTTCTTGTCGTCGAATGAAAACTCAGACAAACCGCCGGCCATCGAAGACATGCCTGGAATCATGCCCAAAAGCTGATCCAGCGGCCCCATTCGTTTAATCTGATTTAGCTGATACAAAAAATCGTTGAAGTTAAAATCGGCAGCGAGAACGCGCTTCTCGATTTCTTTCATCTTCTCTTCGTCCATGTTCGCCTGGGCTTTCTCGATGAGTGACAGCATATCACCCATACCCAGAATTCTCTGAGCCATGCGCTCAGGATAGAACGGTTCAAGAGAAGACGATTTCTCGCCAACACCAATGAATTTGACCGGTTTGCCGGTGACTTCCCTGATTGAAAGTGCCGCGCCGCCTCTGGCATCGCCATCAAGCTTGGTAAGAATTATGCCGGTTAACTCGAGCAGCTCATTAAAGCTGGTGGCCATGTTAACAGCATCCTGACCAGTCATGGCGTCAACTACCAGCAAAATCTCGTGTGGAGATACAGCTTCCTTGATGCCCTTAACTTCTGCCATCATCTGCTCATCGATATGTAGACGACCAGCGGTGTCAAGAATCACCACGTCAAAGTCATGAACCTGAGCATATTCTACGGCCTTCTTCGCAATATCGGCTGGACGCATACCGGCTTCACCGGTGAAAACTTCCATGCTGAGCTGATCACCGAGAACCTGCAACTGCTTAACTGCAGCAGGACGATATATATCGCAGGCTACCAGCATAGGGTTTTTCTTTTCATCCTTGCGCAGATGAAGCCCAAGTTTCGCCGTAGTAGTGGTTTTACCGGAGCCCTGCAAGCCTGCCATCAGTATGATGGTTGGTTTTTTGGACGATATGTTGATCTTGGCGCGCTCGGTGCCAAGCAGCAGAGTAAGCTCTTCAAGAACAATTTTGACCACGAATTGAGTCGGAGTGAGACTTTTAAGAACGTCAGCACCGAGACACCGCTCCTTTACACGCTTGGTAAAGTTCTTAACGACCTTGAAGTTGACGTCTGCTTCAAGCAGCGCCATCTTAACTTCGTTAAGCGCGAGATCTACGTCTTTTTCTGTGAGCTTGCCTGATTTTCGCAGCTTGTCGAAAACCGAGGTCAACTTTTCAGAAAGTCCCTGAAACATTGATTGTCTCCTGTTTTTTAGGTCAAGAAAGGCAGAATAGAGCTGTCAGTATAACTTAAAGGAAATAAATAGTCAAGTCATTATGTACCCCGAATCTCGCACTGAGCAATCATCAATACAGATTGCAGCACAGATTTACCAACGCTGAGCGTTAAATTGCAAAATTATCTAATTTTTTGTTGACAGTTTTTTTATTGTATGCCTAATATGCATTCAAATCTTAATGAAATTTACTGAATGTTTTATATATGAAAGGGGTAATCGTCATGCCGAAATTGTTTGAAACAGAAGAAATCCAAGTCCTCGCCGCCCAGACAGACTGGGACAACCTCGACGACGAAGATGAAGATCTCGAAGACGAAGACGAACTCGAAGAATTTGATGACTTCGATGACGAAGATGAAGATATAGAAGATCTTGCCGAGGACGAAGATCTCGACGGAGATCTTGACGACGAAGATGACTTCGACGACGAAGACGATGAGGACTTCGAAGAAGAAGAAGATGACATTGGCAACGAAGATGAGTTTGAAGAAGCAGAAGAAGAAGAAGAATCAGAAGAAGTAGAAGAAGAAGACGATATTGAAGAAGATGAGGAAGAAGACCTCGAAGAATTTGACGACTTCGAAGATGAAAATGAAGATGACGACTTCGAAGACGAAGAATAGTTAGAACAAAAGCAAACACCATAACCCGCCCGAGTTTCTTATAAGATCTCGGGCGGTTTTGGTTTCTCATCCTGGCAATCAGTCATATCGCCCCCCCTGGCCTTAGAGGAAATCAAGCAAAGTTCTTTTCCAGAAACGCAACGAGCCCCCTCGCAAGGGGGCTCGCTTAATCCAAGAGTTAGTGTCAGAACTCAGAAACTGTTTCGCTGCAACCAGTATCTGGCCTTTTCGTCTTCAACGATCCTGCCGATATCGGCTTCAGAAATACCGAATTCTCTGATATCGGGGCGGTTAACCAACCACGTCCAGTCGTCGTGGTTCCACTGTCCACTCCTGAGGTGAACAAACTCACGTAATTTGCCAAGAAGAACTTCTTCAGGGCTCAGGCGAGTTCTTTCAGGTTTTCCGGGGGCGGGTTTTTCAGGCTCGTCATGAATCTCCGGTTGAACGGCAGATGTCCCTGAATAAGAATATACTTTAAGACCGCCTCTTTTGCCACGCTCAAGAAGGTATCCCTCACGCACCATAGCCTGAAACAGGCGGTACATCGAGCCCTTTTCGTTTTTGTCGAGCCTGGCCTTGAATAGATCACGATTAACATCATTCGCAGTAAAGTCTTCGCAACTCTCAAGATACTTCATGATTTTCTTGACGTTTTTAGATATAACTTGGTGCAGATGTATGTTTCTGTCCTTGTCACATCTACGCTTGTTCCTGGTGCCCTCGACGACCCCTTTGCAAAAGGGAAGTTCACATGTTCTCTTACGTCCCACGATCTTTACCTCTACATTAAAAAGTCAATGGTCTACACAAACAAAACCAGTTCAACTGCAATAGATTAACCAAGCAATTAACAGTTGTCAACTTTTTTAGACACAAAGGTACCCCGAATAATAAATTTTCATCCATCATGCCGTGCGAAGCCCGGCTCAGACAAACGCCGCGAGACACGCAGTTCAAACAGACAAAGACCAGGGAAGCCACCGGCAAAGTACCGCCAATTCTGGACAACGTGCAAAACACAGCGCCAATTATCGGCTTATCGAAAAATTGCCATTTCAACAATGGTTATTGTATAATCCAAAAAAATGAGACTTAAGCCAAGGAACAGAAATCAATGCCGCAGCTCCGCAAAGACCCGGTTACCAAGCGATGGGTTATCATCCTGCATGAACAGGCAAAGAAACCCTCTGATTTTCATACCGTACATCCAAAGAAGCAGAAGATAAAATGCCCTTTTTGTGCAGGAAATGAAGCGCTGACAACCCCGGAAGTAATGTCATACCGCGCACCCGAAACTCTGCCAAACCAAGCCGGTTGGGAGGTCAGAGTCATTCCTAATAAATACCCGGCACTGGAAATTGAGGGCGAGCTCGATCGCACCGGGATCGGCGTTTATGACATGATGAACGGAGTCGGCGCACACGAGGTGATAATCGAATCACCAAACCACGAAGACGGCTTTCATAATTATAGCGTAGAGCAGATTGCCCGCATAATTCGAACTTACACTGATCGTTACCGGGATCTCAGAAGAGATCGACGTTTTCGCTACATTCTGATATTCAAAAACCATGGCTCTGCAGCTGGAGCAAGTCTCGACCACCCACACTCTCAGCTCATAGCAACGCCGATTATCCCCAAAAGAGCTATGGAAGAGGTCGAAGGGGCCAAGCGCTACTATTATTACAAGGAGCGCTGCGTATTCTGCGACATTATCCGCCAGGAACTAAGCAGTGGCGAGCGCATAGTTCATGAAAACGAGCAATTTGTCGCCTTTGCCCCTTTTGCATCCCGTTTTCCATTCGAAACCTGGATCGCGCCAAAAGAACATCGCGATTCATTTGGCGATATCGAAGGCAATGAAATTGAAGCACTCGCCAGCATTATGCACAGCACACTGCGCAAACTCATTAAAACACTTGATGATCCGCCATTTAATTACATAATACACACATCACCGTGCGATGAGCACTGTACCGAATATTTTCACTGGCATATCGAAATCATGCCGCGCCTCACAAAGGTAGCCGGATTCGAATGGGGTTCAGGCTTTTACATCAACCCGGTTGTGCCAGAACAAGCCGCCAGATTTCTCGTCGAGAACAAAGAGTAACAGCAGATCAGGAGCAGGTTATGCCGCAACTAAGAAAAGATCCGGTGTTGAAGCAGTGGGTAATTATTTCGCCAGAGCGCGGCAAACGCCCATCTGATTTCAAACGCCTAGAAATAGTCGAAGAAAGTGGCAAAGAATGTCCTTTCTGCGAAGGCAACGAGCAGATGACCCCGCCCGAAACACTCTCGTTCAGAACAGCTGGCACTTCTGCCAATAAGAAGGGCTGGTGGGTGCGCGTGGTGCCCGATAGTTCCCCGATCCTTAAGCCAGAAGGCGACTCAGGCCGTGAAGGCATTGGCATGTTTGACGCCATGAACTCGATCGGCATTCATGAAATGGTTATCGAATCACCGCATCATAAAACCGACATCTGCAACGCAACGTTCGAGCAAGTGCGCGAAGTTATCTGGGCTTACAAGCAACGCCTTCTTGAAATTAAAAAGAATCCGCGCTACAAGCACTTTATGATCGTAAAAAACAGCGGCGTCGGCCTTTCGAGCATGTCACATTCACATTCTCATATTGTTGCGACCCCCATCATCCCAAAACGCATAGAAGAAGAGCTTGAAGGCGCCCGGGAATATTATCATTATCATGACCGTTGCCTGTTCTGCGACATCGTAAAACAGGAATCCAAAGACGGTGCGAGAGTTGTGCATGAAAGTGATGACTTCATCGTTTTCTGCCCCTTTGCATCGCGATTTCCTTTTGAAATGGAGATTACACCGAAGTCTCACATGCCGTTCTTCGAACTGATAGAGAACGAACAGGTATTTGGCTTTGCGACCGCGCTGCAGACAGCCCTTCGCAAGCTGGAAACTCTGCTGCCTGGCCAGCCATATAATTTTGTATTGCACACCTCACCCTGCTCGGACTCTTATCGCGATTTCTATCACTGGCACATAGAACTGATTCCAAAACTCACTAAAATAGCCGGTTTTGAATGGGGCTCCGGTTTCTATATCAACCCGACCCCCCCCGAAGACGCAGCCGAGTTACTGCGAGAAGCCAAAATCTGAAAAAATTTGTTTGACTCGGCAACCTCGACATGATATACTCAGGATCACCAAATGGGGCTGTGGCGCAGTTGGGAGCGCGTTTGAATGGCATTCAAAAGGTCGTCGGTTCGATCCCGATCAGCTCCACCGGAGACCAGTTTAACAAGGTCTCACAAAGTTAAAAAAACCCGCTGATAAAGCGGGTTTTTTACTTTTCTGTGGACAGGCGATTAGAGGGCGTTACCTGGTGAGTTTAAGTGCTGCCCCTTCTTTTCCAAAGACTGATCCAAGCTTGTTCTGATATGGATAATCGTCGATCTGCATGCTCTGTAAAAAGGTCGGATCAGATGCTACATGAGGATTTACATCGTCAATGTCATTTCCTTCGTAATCTTTCCAGTTTATGACTGCTCCAGACTCGGAAATTTCGAAACTCGGATTTGAGGCTATGTTTCCCTGAACCTGCCAGAAATTCGCGTAATCGCTTCCCCATCTAAAAGCTGGCACAGTGGGATCTTTTACGTTATCAGACCTTAAATAGCCACGAGCGACAAGCTTCACCATTGCTGCTTCCAGTTTAGTCTTCTTAAGGGCGTCAGCGTCATCATCGGCCGGCATTAAAATTGGATCGCTGGCCAGCGCTGTCTCGGTATCCATTTCCCCGGCCATGTAAGCAAGATCGAATGCTTCGCGCACCTGACTCAGTTCGGTATCAAGAGTGCTTTCGAGGGCCCGGTGCGTAATCATTTCTTCTCCCGGAAGAATCTGCATGGCAATGATACTGCCGACAATAATCACCACCAGCAGCATCAACATCATCGCTCCACGTCTTGAAGACACTACCATTTTGTCTAACCTCTATAACACAAACTTACAAAGTACACAGACTGCCATCCCTATTACAATTATAGCATAATTTCCGTAGTCCAGGGATCGCCAGAATCACCACTCATAATAATCATATTTTCCGTCAATAGCCCGATTCTTGGTCGGCGAGTGAATAGTGGCTCTTTCATGGAACGCTACTGGCCTTGTCTGACCCGGTCGAGCCTTTTCCAGTTGTATGCCATCAAACCACACCGACGTGCTGGCAGGCAAAACCGGACTGCTGTTTTGTAGATTTATGGTGGTGTAGCTTGCAACCAAAGGATCGAAGGTCAATTCAAACGCCAGATAAATTCTGAAGTAGTTAAAACTTTCTCCAGCAATATCCATTGGAATACTTGTAGTAACGCCGTAATGTTTGACTTCAATTTTTGGAGCAGAATCGATCATTACGAGCTGCCCATCGGGAGTGAGGCGTATTGCCGCGGTTGCAGCCACAACTCCGTTTTCGTCATACTGCATCAGGGAGATGTCTGCACTGCCGCTTCCTGGGCAAACCCAGGCAGAGAGAAAATACAGATTGTCTGGAGCAGGACTGCTGAATGTCTCGGTGGCTATCGACTGAAAAACGCTGCCCGAGGCCATTTCAAAAAACGCACTACCAGAAGGAGTAACTTCGCACTGGAAAGCACAGATATCAGAAACTGCCACCGGCGTGGCTGCAAAAAGCGTTTGATTACCGGATGGCCCGTAGTTCCCCACTGCCTGACCAGGCGGAATTGCTAAACTTACTGTTATAGTTCCATAGGCACCAGCCGCTACCGGGGCCGAAAGTCCATACGAAAACTGTGCCGCATCAATTTGTGTCGGCTCACTGGCATGCGCAAGAGGGCTGAATGTCCATGAGAAGTTGCTCAACGCTACATTGCCGGTATTCATGAATGACACATCATAAGTGTCTGTGGCACCCTGAGCGATCGAACCAAAATCAATGATACCCAGCTTGGTCAAAAGCACCGGATCAAAAATTATCAGCGAGTGCGTTGCATTCACCGTCAATGTAACGTTAAAGGTTGCCGATGCCTCAGACGGATCTACAGTGCCATTATAAGGGGTCTCATCATCAAAAAACACAGCCGTTGCGATGTAATTACCGGCTGGCGTAAGTGGACCTATGTCAGCAAGAGCCGACCAGACGTAGTTGGCAGGAGTTCCACCAAGCGCCTGCGCAGCAGCCGGCGTAAAAGTCAGACTGGCGACCGGAAAAGTGTAAGAAG
>JAHISQ010000036.1 GCA_018818125.1 Candidatus Rifleibacteriota bacterium | reverse complement strand
ATTCAGGGTCGCGTGCCAGTTGTGCGCTGTAGTTCATGAGTTCCTGAATATTAGTGGCCTGTGCTGAGAATTCGGTCTTCATCTGCTCCATGGCCTGTTCCCGTTCCTGGAATTTGGCGACGAGGGTGGTCATGTTGGCAGTTTCAATCATGGCTTTAAGGTCGGCTGGGGTGTATATAGAGAGAACATCACCCATTCCGACGTTTGGAGCGCCGGCTTTGGCCATAAGTTTTACAAAAGCTACTGGTCCTGCATCATTGGGATCTATCGCAGGTGCTGTAATGTTTGTTTCGCTGTTCGGATCAAAAGGTATAACGCCTTCGATCGGATCACCAGTGTTGGGAGTGGCGATCAGCAGAAAATTACGGTATTGCAGGGCTGCAGCGGGTATGTTGACTTTGAATTCATAGTTTGCCACGTTTCCCGTGAAGGTTATGACAAAGCCTGTCATTATGGTTACCGGGTTTCCATTAGCATCAAGATAGCAAAAATTCACGGTTGCGCTGGTTGGAGGAACAACGACAGCACGCATAGAGGCGTTTGTTGTTGCGCTGATGGATCCACTGATCGTTGTGTTTCCAACTGTTCCAGGTTGTACCGGTTGGTCGTTTACACCTGCCATCACGATTGATGTGAGGGCTGCAAGAGCCTGAATGAATTTTTCCTTTTCAGCTGCGGCAGTTGGAGCACCAGTCAGATTGGCATATTCAGCATTGATACGGCCAATGACAAGTGCGAAAAGAGCTTTCTTATTCGCAATAATCTGTTCTGGAGTAGCCGTTGCGCCGAGTTGGCCGAGCGTCTGCATGTCTGCGGGCTTCACAAGAATCACACCCTTAACAACAGTGCCAAGTTGTGTGAAAATGATTTCACGAGCTTCGTCGAGAATAAAGAATGGATGGTTTGTTGTGCCCGGCTGAGGAGGATTCCCGGTCATTATCTGAGCAAAGAATGCATCGGCAGCAGTCATGAATCTTGATCTGATAGTATTGAGATCGCCATTGTTAAGCACACCTGCGAAATATTGCAGAGCAAGGTTTAAGCTTTCGAGCTCACGCTTCTGCTCTGAAGCGTTGCTGAGATTGTCAAAATTTAGTGCTGGTTGGCTGGCTGGTGTTGGCAGACCGGAGCCAATGAATTGAGATTCCATCGCGTCAATTGCGGCCATTGCGTCATAGGGTAGACCAAGTTCAGCAGCTTTTGCTTTCATTGCCGCTTCAAATTTTTCGCGATTGTCGAAGCCCATGTATTCAGGGTCGCGTGCCAGTTGGGCGCTGTAGTTCATAAGCTTCTGAATATTAGTGGCCTGGGCTGAGAATTCGGTTCTCATCTGCTCCATGGCCTGTTCGCGCTCCTTGAATCTGGCTACCAGAGTGGTCATGTTGGCAGTATTTATCATGGCTTTGATGTCGGCTGGGGTGTATATAGAGAGAACATCGCCCATTCCAACGTTTGGAGTGCCGGCTTTGGCCATAAGTTTTACAAAAGCTACCGGTCCTGCATCGTTGGGATTTATCGGGGGGGCTGTAACGGCTGTCTCGCCGGTCGGATCAAAGGGTATAATGCCTTCGATCGGATCACCAACGTTGGGCGTGGCGATCAGCAGAAAATTACGGTATTGCAGGGCTGCAAGGGGTATGTTTACGCTGAATTCATATGTGGCAGTTGTGCCATTGAAGGTTACATTGATTCCGGAAACCAAAGGCACGGGATTCCCGTTGGCGTCAATGTAGTTAAAGCTGATGACTGCGCTGGTAGGCGCAACAACAGCTTTGAGATCAGCACGCATAGAGGTTGCTACCGTACTGATTGAGCCCTTGATGGTTGTGCCGCTGACGGGAACATAGTTGTCACCGTCACTGCTGCTGCCAAAGCAGCCAGTAAGAGCCATGGTGGCAATTAACGCCAGCCCGAGAAGACAAAAAATGAGTTTAGATCGCATTTAAGGGTTCCTCCAGATAAACTAACCTTATGGTCTTGTGTTATTTCTTATAGTTCAATTGACCATTTGCTGCAATATATAATGTACAGATCGAACCTCAAAAGGCAAAAAAAGCAGAATAGATAACTTTAAACTGAAAAAATGTGCCATATCTTTGATTTTCATTGTTTTTATGTGAATTTTGTGTGCTTTCGAGTTAAGAGTCTTTGTTTGCTTTTATTCAGGCAAAACAGTTTGCAAGAATGTTATACCAATCCCATTAGAAACAAACATACTCGCACGAAGCCATTTGTCCATGGATGGCTTTATGCAGTTGCTCCACCTATTATGCAGTGTTCGCCGGGCTGAAGCGCAGCTGCCAAAGCCACAAAGAATCTCATCTCGACCTAGGGGAGAGAGTTTCACTAACAAACACAGATTCCTCGTCGCTACGCTTCTCGGAATGACAGCAAATATGTCATCTCGACCGAGGGGAGAGAGTTTCACTAACAAACACAGATTCCTCGTCGCTACGTTTCTCGGAATGACAGCAAATATGTCATCTCGACCGAAGGGAGAGATCTCGTATTCTTTGCGTCTTCGCGGATCTGTACGAGATCCCTTTAGCCTCGCCTTTTTGACCACGGACGGTCTTATGCAGTTGCGCAACTGTTTGCCTGCAGCGAGATTACGTGAGTTTCTTTCAGGATTGCTTTTGTAAGTATAGAGCTGTTTTCTATTTTTCCCGGCTTGCATAAGCGTGGGGAGCGGGGTATTCTTTATATTTGTAATTCTGTATGGAAGTTGAGAGTTTATGAGAAAAATAGTCGCGTATTTATTCGTTGGTCTATTTATTGTACTGCTTGCTGGCAATGTTTTTGCCCAGACTGGCCCGCAGACTACGGACTTTCCGTTGCTCAGTAATGGCAGTTTTGAACCGCCGCCGCCGCCAGGTTATGCGGTCAGTCTGCCACCGATGCAACCATTTTCTTCGGCCCCCCCACCTCCACCACCGGCAGCGTCGAGAACCGATAATGTGCCTGAGTCGGCGAAGTTTAATCAGCCATGGGTGCCAGTTCTGGCACAAGGCACAGGGCGTGCTGTGCCTGTTGTTTCGCCGGCGCTGGCTAATTACGTCAAACGCATTATGCGCTCGCTCAAGACCTGTAGAACTCTTGTTGATAAACCCGAAAGCGGAGATGAGCTGCGCCGAATTCTCATTACCGGTAGAATTGGTGCCGAAATGCTTGGATTGGCCTACCGTTTCCCGGTGCCGTCAAAATTCAACGTGAGCCATAATGACCGGGTTTTGCGCGATCGCTCTTTTGATGCAGCTGAGTATCGCAACTTTGGCGACTTCGATCTGCGACTGAATGGCTGGGTTAAGCCAATTCAGACTGCGGTTTATACAGACCTGGTTTTTGACGGGCGTAGTCGCCGGCGTGTGCATTTTCGCAGTCAGTTTACCCGCACTGGCCCACTAACTGGTTTTTTCTATGCCTATCATTGGGATGTCAACGGCAACTGCTGGAAAATCCAGGGCAGTCTCGATAACGTTTTCGTACGCGACGACGGTCTGCCCTCAGGCGGCGATCTCAAGATCTATGGCGCAGATCCTTCCGGGCGCGTTATGCAGCTTGACATGAACTTTCCGATCAAGGTGCAGGGCGAACCAGAGCCAGCTAAAACAGACACCCGCCACCGTGAAGGGCAGCGGGTGAGCAAAGAATATCGTTAATACCGGGATCAGGTATCGGGAGGGCGGTCCTTTTACGGGCCGCCCTTCACACGCTCAAATAATGTCTCGCATGTGTAAATCCCCCTCCCTGGACTTAACCCTGCCTCTTATCGTCTTACAAGCTTATAGCAAGTGATGCGAGGGTGGGCTTATTCTCGTCAGGCTTCGTTTTTCCACAGGCCGTGAACATTGCAGTATTCGCGCACGGTCATCGGGGATTCGCTGGTGCAGAATTCAGCTTCGGCCGGTTCCCCTGGCTTGAAAAATTTAACGAATTTGTTGTTGCCGGCAATTACTTCGATCCACTCGATAAAATGCTTTTCGTCCATGGGGTGGGGAACGCTGCCAACCTTAACTTTGATGCCGTTAGCAGTCTTCTCGACAATCGGCACATGCTTTTCGATAGAAGAATCAGCTGTTTTTTCTTCCATAAGCTTCATTTCCATGCCGCAGCAGACAAGAGCTGGGGCTCCAGGATGAACCACTTCGATTATGTTGCCACAGATTTCGCACTTGAAAACATTGTGAAGTTTAGTCAAAACGCTGTCCTCCTGAAAAATTGTATTTTAAATCAGTGACATTATATTTAATCCAGCTCGCCGGGTCAACCAGTTAAATTCTATTTTTTGTAAATTTGAAAAACTTGTTCGACTATCAGGCAATTTCTGATATCATTATGTTAAATACCGGGTAAATAGGAGATGATAGAGTGAAAAATATATCTTTTATATTGCTTATGGTTGCAGTGTCCGGCATCTGCTTTGCTGCAGGAATCAAGCAACGCATCGTGCTGCTCGACCATTCGGTGATCATCGGAGAAGTCACTGAAATGAAAGATGGCGTGTATACTGTCCGATCCGAAGCTGTAGGCGAGATCAAGATTTCTGCAGAAAAAATAGTTGAAATTACCAAGCTCGATTCAGCTCAACCAGCTGCATCGACTAAGTCTATCGGCATTCTTGACGGCACTAAAAAGTCAGCTCGAAAAACTGTTGCACCAGCGCCTGCTCTTGGCGGTTCTGACGATTTAAAGTTGCAGCAAGAACGCGCCAATTCACAGGTCCAGTCTATGACCATGCAGGAAGATTTTATGGAGGACATGATGAGTTTGAGTGGCAGTAATGATATGGTCGATGTCATGAGTGACCCGGAGATTATGGAAGCGATAAGCCGCAATGATTACGAATTTTTGATGAATAATGAAAAAATGAAATCTCTTATGGAGAGCTCGGAAATCAAAGACTTGCTGGGTGAATAGAATTTGAGATTGAGAGGTTCGCTGGAAGAACCAGTCCTGCAATATATATAGTTTTGGAGTCAGGATATGAAACTTATCACGGTTGGTATGTTGTGTTGCGCATTGTTGTTTTCTTCGGGCTTTGTCTCCCCTGAATCAAAAAAAGCCGGACTTTCTGCACCATCAAATGTGGGAGAGCGCTTTCTTGATATTCATTCGTATCTCTTTAAGATAGCTACTCGTAATGACTGGTCGTTGATTGTCAGCAGCGAAGTAAATTCGTCAATCAAAGAAGTTATTGGCAAAACGGTTGAAGATGCGCTTAAAAACTATCTCAGCAATACCAAATTTAGTTGGCGAATTTTCGAGAATTGCCTTTATGTTGCTGATAAAGGCGATCTTGACCTGTATTTCACCAGTCTGCCTGAGCTTGAGATGACTATGCCAAAGGGGCATGCGACAACAACCTTCAGCGGTTATTTTTATCGTATTGACCTGGACATGCTGTGTAATATGCTCAGGAGTATCAGTGGCGTTGATATCAGACCGGCAAGTGGACTGCAACATAGCGTCATGATGCGTGCAACAGAAATGTCATGGCAGAGAGTTATTCTTGCTATAATATATTTGAACCACTACCGCATGGATCTTACCGATTATTCTATTACAATTTTTCCTGCTGACAGTTGAGCTGTTAAAATTTAGCTGACAGTTGCCGATAGCTGAGAGCATGAAAAGAGCTCTAATGTTTTTTAGTTTTATGGCGGCAGCTGCACTGCTTGTTGGCTTTGGCCCCCGTTCTTATTCAGATCTGGCGGAGTATAAACGACTGCCGGAAGAAACGAGAATAAGCCGTCTGCACGCTGCGGCCGAAGATTTGTATCGCCGTCGGCGTTACGAAGATGCAATTCTGGTGTTTGACACTATTTTAGCTCTCGACAAAAGTGATCTCAAGTCAAAGCTCTGGATAGCCAAAGCCAGGACAGAAATCAGCAAAGAACAAAACGAACTCATCAAACAGGAGCGTTTCCGAAAATACGGTCATCTGATTCCCAAGGATCAGATCTATGACAACTGGCATTGGGGACCTTCGGTAGGTCACTTCGAAATTCGTTATTCTGAGCCCAAGCCATACGTGAGGCCGGTTCGCAAAGTGCGACCAGCAGCATCTGATGCCGAAATCGCCGAAGCCGACAAAAAGGCAGAAAAATCAGGCACAGCAGATGACTACTTTGAACTGGCAATGATGAACTGGTCGCGAAAAGACGCTGAAAAGGCACTTAAGGCTTATTTTAAAGCGGTTGCGCTCGACAGCGAAGTGCTGGCACGCGATGATGAGATGTTGCTGATGACGGTTTCTTCAGAGGTTGAAGCCCGTATTAACAGCGGAAAAGTTGCAGCTGCGGAATACCTCGACAGCGGCAAGCTTCTGATGATACAGGGAGATCTCAAACGTGCCGTCAGCCATCTGGTTAAGGCGGTTGAGCTCGATTCCAAGCTCAAACAGGAGGTTTCAGATATTCTGCTGACTCTGGTCGAGTCGCCACAAATAGAGCTGTTAACGGCGCCTCCGGAAGTATTGGGTTTTCGTCAGGCCTATGTTTTTGATAAAGAGAGTGATACGGTCTACGTCAAAGTGACTCTTATTCCTAAAAAACGTGGTCAGATCGTGCCGATAGACATTACAATGGCTGCTGATGCAGCGAAAAAGATTGATGTTAAGTCTAAAGACGTGGTGATGGCTTTCGGAATTCCTGGAGTTGACAATGCTTTGCGCATCTGGGCCATTTTGCCGGAAAAAGAAGAAGAATTTGCCGAATACGAGGTTAAATTAGCGATTAACATTGATCGCAACATATTAAACTATCTCGACCTATCAAATTATAGTCTGTCGGTTGAGCAACCCGACAACTGGAGCTTTGTTATTGGTTCAGAATTCAATTTTTCCAAAGATCTGCTCAAAGGTGAATACGAGAAGAACCTTGAAGGTTTGCAGATTACCGGTTATCACCTTTCCGTGTCAGAGGGAAGAGGCCCAATGCTTTTGTTGAGCAATTTCAAAGAACCTTTGCCGCGAAAAATCGACATTTGGAAACTTATCGAAACCGGTGGCGAAGGAATTACTTCAAACCTGTTTTAATCAGCAATACATCAGGGATTGTGCAGTGTTTCAAAATTGCTGCGACTGGCTGACTGGGGAACTATATCGTCCGGGCCTATCCATTCTTCGAAATCACCCTTTTTGAAACCAACCATTTTCATCAGATAATTTCGGTAAGACAGACTGCGTTCAAGCGGAGTGCCATTGCGAATGTAGTAAGTTCCGCCGCCAAGGTCGGCAAAGCCAATTTTGGCAGGGTCTTTGATCTTACCCAGGAGTTTCCAATAAGTTTCTGCGGCATCACCGATAAGAATTGTCTGCGGTTTAAAACCAGCCTGTGCCATTTTTTGTGAAAGGTGGCCGGCCCCCAGCGTGTGATAGTCTCCGTATACCACCAGATAACGCATGTTTTTCGCCTGTTTTGCGTGGTTGGCAATCGTTGCTGTGATAAAGCTGTCGCGATCAGCGAGTGAATGGCTGGCTTTAAGGCGTTCAACCAGTAAAATAGGCGCTTTGAGTCGCTTCGCGTTAGAAAGAATTTTTGAATAAGATGACCATGAGAATCCCCATAGTTTATCGAAGCTGATCTTTGCACGCAGTTCTTTTAATGGCAGGCGACCAGCCAGAAACGCATCGATTTCTTTCTGAAAACTTATGTCGACCCATTCTATTACAAGAGTTACCGGTTCTTTAGACGCTCGCATCATGCCCAATACGATTGAAGTGTTTATCTGGGCCTGGTTGGTCGTGTGTTCGTCGCCCATGAACACATAACGAGCTCCTGCAATAATTTTTGCCATTTCAGAGTCGCTCAATGGCCTGGGAGTTGCTGCAGGTACTGCTGCCAGATAAGATTTTTTGTATTTCTCCAGCTGCGTGGAAGTTTTAAGTTCGGCTTCCATTTCGCTGATCTGCTGCTGCAGACTTACTTCGACCTGTCGCAGGCGTTTGAATTCATCTTTACTTATCTCTGCCGCATTGGCCACAGCAAGAACAGCCACTAGCGCAATCGCGAGTAAGATGGCTGTCTGCAGATAAATTTTTCTCATGCCTTGTCTCCTGGCTCAGAGGGCTTCTATAACAGTGGCTTCAGCCAGCCCATTTTTGAGATAAGTTTTATTAGCCACATTTTTTGTGGGTTTTCGACGTCGCCTGGCCCAAACTCTGCGGAATCCGCGGTTGCGAGGTGATACTCAACTGAAGAATTGCGCATGTCGCTGACAATCTCGCCACGGAGTTCCTTGGCAAAATCAGATGACTTAACAACTGCAACCACCTCTGAGTTTACTTTTTCGCTCAAAAAATCGAAGTTGTAAGTTCCGACTACGCCAATCTGACTATCGAACGCGAAGTTCTTACCATGCAGCTGACCCCGATTAACCATAGCAAAGATGCGCATGGTCGGGATGTCGCGCAAAATACTGCGCCAGTCTCTATAAAGCATTGCCTCGGTTGGAAAGCTATCTGAAGTCTGTGGACTGTTTGTGTGCACCAGAATCGGCACCCCGCGTTTGGCTGCACGCTTGAGGGCGGCTTCTGCCCGCGGTGTAAGAACGATGTAAGGGTTTTGTATAACAATTTCACGGCGGCAGCCGTCGATGTATTTGACGATATTCTCGGTAATATCATTGCGTGGGCCAGACATTGAATTGCTGTCTACCACCTGTACCGGGCAGCTGCGAGAGCGATCCTGAACGTTGAAGTTCGGGTAACCGGTCATGTGCTTGTAGTTAGCGAGTTGCTCATTGAGTTTTTTAATCAGTGACGATTGGTCTTTGTTTTTCTCGGTTACCGCCAGAGCTCCACGTGAATAAAGAGCGAGATCCATCATCTGCCAGCCAATTTCGAGCTGCTTAACGCGGTATTTTGTCATTCCAAGCAGTGACTTTCCAACTTCAACTGCTTTAAGCTGCTCAAATTCTTCTTCAAAAGCCATTTTAAGTTGTGACGAAACCCCGCGGCTGCTTATCAGCACATCTGTGTCGCGCCAGGCTGCCTTATTGTCGATAGCGTCGACAAGATACTCGTCTGCGATGTTGCGGCCACCAATTATTGCATACTGGCTATCGGCGATGAGAATTTTGTCGTGGTTACTGGAAACAATTCTGCGAATATCGGTGAACATGCTGACAAGATTTGTTTGAAGGGGATTGTATATCTTTACCTGCACATTTGGCAGTTTTGCAAGTTCTTCAAGATAGCCTTTGGCCATAAGCTTCATGCTCATTTTGTTGGAACCGCGCATGTCAACCATCAGGCGAACATTTACACCTTCCCGCGCCTTTTTCAGGCAGAGCCCAAGCAGGCCAAGGCCGAATGCATCGTTCTCTACAATAAAATATTGCAGATCAAGGGTGCTTTGGGCTTCATTCATGATTCTCCAGCGTGCATACCAGGATTCATAGTTGCCATAAATGAGTCTTATGTCTGCGTTATCGTCAGAAGCATCTGCGAGCTTGTTCTGATATTCGTCGAAGATGCCTTCGACTGCCGGAACAAACGGTGCCTGCGCTGCTTCAAAGGCGACCAGAAAGTCTTCGTAATCACTGCGGGTCTTGGTAAAAGACGCAGATTTTGCCAGATAAGTCACGCCGCGCACAGCTTTAACCGGAAAAGCCAGCCAACTTGTGTCCTTGTATTTATTGAAAGCAAGAGCCATTTCATTGAACTTGCCAGCTAAGGTCTTTTGCCACTGGGTCTTGTATTCTTTACCGCGCATGTAGTTAAGTCGCGCTCTGGCCCACTGCGCAATTTTACTGTTGCCGCCTCTACTGCTTATTTCGGTGAACATTGTGGCAGCTTTTTTTCGATCAATGTCGAGGCGATCCATCGTTGAAGCTATCTCATAGTTGACTGCGCCTTTCTGGTTTTCAGTGAAAGACTTTTGCTGCATGTAGGTCTCAAGTGTGGCCATTATTGCTCTGGCCTGTGCCCTTGAGTTCGTGCGTTTTAACGAATCAACAAGAGCAATGAGTGTTTTGGGCAAGCTTGCCGATATGGTTGTTGTCTCAGCTGACCCTGTTGAGGCGGTTTCTACCGTGGCAAGATCTATCGTCTGGTTGGCACCCTCGGTTGCATCTGCAGCGGTGTCTTCAGTGCTGGCAGGTGCTGGCTGCTGAATATTGAGGGTGTTTTCGTAAGCAGCTTTAGCGTTGCGATACGCCAGTATTGCCTTGTCAACTTCTGACTTCGCGGCGTTATTGTTAACTGCCGTCTGGTATTGTTGATAAGCTGCTACGTATCCTTTGTATGCGGTTTCGGTGTCTAATGCAAAGCCTGGGTTGACAACCAGAACCGTGAACATTATCGCGATGATGAAATTCATTCCGTATTTTCTAATCATTTGCATTACTCACTACTTTATTTGGTACAATCATAATGATAAAAACTCTAAGCGTCCAGTTATTGACGCGGAAATTCGCAGAAGCAAATTTATTTCCATCGGGTCCAGCGGCTCCACCAAGGTTGCTTTTCATCGGCATAATGATCTCCTGAGAGATACATCAAAACTATTGTGATGATCAGATAGCTCAAAGCAAACAAAATTACTTCGAAAATTCCAAGATCATCAATACTCATTGCGTCGCCTCTCTCTACAGGCAATTTGAGAATGATTGATTCTTCGACTTCAGGTGTTACTTTAACAATCCATTACGGTACATATTCAGCTTAAGCGCTTCGATATTGCTCCAGTAAATGAACGGAATCTTTAATGATAAGATTTTGTCTTTTTTGCTGGCAACTTCATGAATTACAATACCTTTTACCGGTGATTTGAGGGTGCTCTCGACAAAGTCTCGATAGATCACCGGATCTTTTTCGCCACTGTCGCCGAACAGCAGTAGGGGTTTGTCAGTGTATTTAGCGAGGATTTCCTTGAGCCAGCCGGTTTTGTGGTCGCCATGATCGCCGCTGGTCAGGCTCTTTTTAAGCACCAGTGTGCCAGGTGGAAAGTTGTTGTGCACCAGAAAAGCTTTTAGAAAACGACTCAAAAAAGCTGGTGAGCTGCTCAGATAAATAAAATGCGGGATGCCCATGCCGGTTTCGCCACGGCTCATTGCCCGGTAAAATTCCGGGGTCCCGTCGACAGGCTTCCGCTTGTTTACATCTTTAAATAGGGAGTTATAGACCATTTTAACGCGACTGGTCACTTCAGTTACCAGAATAGTGTCGTCGATATCGCTGACAACAATGAAGTCAGCCTTATCTGGAAAATTGAACTGTTCCTGATAGAGCTTTTTGCTGTCGTAATAAACGCTTACTGTGAAGCTGGCGAAAGAAGCCACATTCATAACGCCGGAAAATTCGCCGTCTTTAATGCTCGCGCTGATTTTCTGCATGCCCGATTCAACAATCACAGTGCTGCTGGCCAGCCATCTTGAGCGCAGTCCGGAAAGCTTTGCGCGAAGACCAGTACCAGTGGCTTTGTAGCCGCTGTTTGAAATTACACCTGCAAAGGCAATTTTATGGCTGTCAAAAAGAGGAAAAACCCGCAAATCAAGCAGATCAGTGGCCGAAAGGCTGGCCACCTGAATTACCAGCAAGCAGGTTAATAACAGCTTCCTCATCTTTGAAGTGTAAGTAAAAATTCGATTTCCCGCAAGTCTCGGTTGTTGGATTTATGCGGTCAAAGAAGTGCTGAGGATGGTGCTTAGCACTTGATTGCTGACTTCATCATCAGCTGAGGCTTCGGCAACATTGTCTTTGAACATCTGGATGAGCGAATTGGTCCAGTGCTGGTAAATCGTCAGGCCTGGATAAGCTCGTGCCGAAAGTGTTGCCTTTGGCGGTCCAGCCGGAAGCGCAATTTCGACGCGGGATTGCCCGAGCTCGATAATGTAGCGATTGAGCAGTGCCGCTGCGCTGGCTGAAGTTTTTCGCAAAAAACGAACCGGATTGGGCGCGTTCAATTGAGTGTCGCTTTCTTCTGCAAGAGTCTTTTCAAGCTTAAGGCGCGAGGCTCCTTTGATTATCTCCTGGGTGACTTCGGCATACCACTCAGCGGGCAGTCCCGTAAGCTGTTGAAAGTCGGCATCCTGTGTGAGATACACCAACTGTTCCTGCCAGCGGTTGAGCACCGCCTGGGCAAATTTTACACCTTTGCTGACCGGTGTTTTTACCGTCTTTGTCGGCGTGGCTGTCGGTTCGCTGTCAAATGCAAATATTGACTCTTCGAAAACCGGAGTGGCGCTCTGGGCGAGGCTGCTGCTGTCGCTGTCTTCATCTTCGTTTCCCATCGGGTTGGTAACAGAGTCGAAGAGCATTCCGATTGTCTTGTCCGATATTGAAAAGCGGTCGAGGTCAAGAATCTGCGGCAATGAATAGCGTGTCGCCATTACCCGGCCAAGGCCGGCCAGCAACTTCTTGGCTCGATCCTCTGCCAGTCCGCGAGCTTTACTGATATCGTCGCCAATAAAATAGGGTTGTAGATGGGTTTTAATCTCGGCTTCGGTCTGTTGAAGATTGCTGCGTAGTTGAGCGACCTTGGTTGCATCATCTATGCTTGCTCGCAGAGTCCTTATTAAATAGGGAATTCCTGGATTCCCAGGCGTTGCCGACTGCTCCCAGGCTTCAGCTGGGTTGCTGAAATGCTTTTTTACATACTGATTTGACAGGTATTCTTTTTTAATTTGATCGAGTTGCTCTTCGTCGCGCACAAATTCTTTCCCATCTTTGTCGCGGCCAAATACGGTTTGTTGTACGTTAGGGTTGCGCACCCAGAAGCAGTTCTGAAACGTTTGCCCGGATTCCCAATCGTTAACCCAGTCGCCAGCTCGACCCAAAAAATCGGCAAAGTTGGTTTTAAGACGGCTATCCCAGCGTACTGCCGGGTCTTCGCCACGTTTACGTACCAGATCCATGTCGAATTTGGTGAAAATATGAAAGAGCAGAGGCTTTTTACCCTTGCGGGCCGCTGCATCTTTGCCCTGACTCCACTCAACCCACTTGTTTATCATGTATGGCAGCGATTTTGCTTCCTGTGGTCCGCCCTCCTGGCATAGGAGCAGTGCACTTACGTCGCGGTCGTCCGAGTAGCGGTCAAACAGGTAGGCGACCTTGCCACGCAGATAAACCTCGACAAGTGCTTCATGGTCTTTGCTCAGGCGATTTTGATCAAAAACCTGTGCGCGGGCCCGCGCTCCCGGAAAATCAAGAACGTCGAGTTTCTGAACCAATGCTTCTTCCCCGGGTTCCTGCACCTGCAGAATCAACTCGCTGGTTAGAGCACACAACACTGATGAATCAACGGCCACTTCACTGCTGTTGCTCAAAACAATCGTGCATTTGCGGTTGCCAACCTTGAGCAGTTGCGAAAGACGCTGAACGTCGATAATGCTATTTTCTCTGGGCAGCAGTGCATCGTCATAGATTCCGACAACCTCACCGCCCATGTTGCCAAGCTCCTTGACCAGATGACGGAACAGCTCGGTAATTCTCGGGAACCTACCCCACAGCCATTCAAGATAAGTGATCTGCTGGTCGGCAGGCAACAGGCGAATTTCTTCCTGCATAATGCCCCAGTAGTTAATATCTTCGAGCATGCGCAGAAACTGGTTGTGAAAGTGGCGTCGCGCGTAATCCTGCAGTTCCCATACGTCGGTTTCGCCAAGCAGACCGTTGGAAGAAGTCTTGCCGGCAAAGCTTCGGAATGAATAGCGCACTTTCTGAAGCTCATCTGCTGATGGCATAAAGTCCGATTGACACTCGAAAAGAAAGCCATTTAAAAAGATTTTTACCAGATCAGTAATGCTCAAGAGTCTTATATAGGCAGAACAGCCATCGACCTTACGGTAGGGGCGTGTCGTAAAGCGGGTTACAACGGCAGTGCTCTCGCGCCCTCCAGCCGGGTTAATCTCTTCGAGGTAATCGCGAGATTGCGGCACCTGGCGGGCCTGGTTAAGCAGGACCATTGGAGTTGGCTTTGCGCCGCGAACAAGCTCAGATACCAGATATGATTTGCCGCACTGGCTGGCGCCAAAGACGCCGAGTGCGAGTGGTCGTCTTGCTGATTCGCCGATGCGTTTTACTGTTATTTGTTTTTCCTGAATGACCTTCTGCATGAATTTGCGAATCTGTGTGTCTTTCAGATAGCTGCCGGACCAGTCAGCGCTGCTTGCCAGCAGGCGCGCAAGCTGGTCGGCCATGTTTATTACTTTCTGTTCTTCGGGGCGAAGTGGGTTTTGCTGCATTACTGCCCTCCTGGCATCATTGCGGTAATCTGCTGGTTACTGGTTGCCTGAACTGGTCGGTGCTTTCGCATCGGGCTGAGAAGTGTCTGAAGCTGGCTGTGATTGTTCAGGTGCAGGTTGCGGCTGCGGTTGAACTTGAGGCTGCTGCTGGGCCTGAGGTTGAGTCTGGGTTTGTGGTTGAACCTGCGGCTGACTCTGAGGTTGAGCCTGGGGCTGGGATTGCGGTTGAGTCTGCGGCTGGACCTGAGGTTGAGCTTGGGGCTGTGGTTGAGTCTGCGGCTGAACTGGTTGCCCAGCTGGCGCCGTTGGCGCTGACGACTGTGTGTGTCCGCATTGCGGGCAGGCACCTGGTTGCTGCCCACCTGCTCCTGGTGCACCACCACCACCACCACCAGGCATACCGCCACCGCCTGATCCACCACCACCTCCGCCCATCATGGACCCGCCGCCCATCATGGACCCGCCGCCGCCACCGCCCATCTGACTACCACCAGACATTGATTGGCGCGGAGGCAGCATACGTAACAGCAGCAACAGCAGTATGATAATGGCGAGGATTATCGCCAGCCATTTCACCCATTCATAAGCCCCCAGGCCACATGCCATAAGAGGTTTGCTGCGGTTTAGTTCGTCTTCTTCCTGTGCCGGTTCCGGCTTTTTTTCGTCTTTTGCGACAGTCTTGCCGGGAACATCTGTCTTTTTCTCTATCTTCTCCGGAACTACGGCCTTTTTTGCCTCAGCAACCGGTGGCTCTTTTGCTGTCAGCGGCTTAGCTGCCGGAGATTCATCGTTTTTAAACAAAGTTGCGGCAGCGGCAGCAGCTGCAGTCGAAGTAGGATTGGCCGGTTCTTCGACTTTCGCTGGAGCTTTGCGCTGTATTTCGGCGATAAATTCGTCCCAGCCGGCGTATTTAACCTGGCCGGCGAATCTGCCGTCTTCGCTGAAAAAGCCCCAGTGTACGAGTACTGGCTGGTTGGCGACAACGAAGATCTGGCTTGCATCAGGCGAGACCGCGACAGCCATGAGATAGTCTGAATAGTCTTTTTCAACGCCGCTTTTGCCCTGTTTTGCTTCGGCATAGGTTTTGATTTTCTTTATATAAACAGCAAGCAGACCTGCTATTTCGCTCTGCTTTGCCTCTGGCAGATCCTGAAATTTGACAGCTTCACCGCTGATATCGGTGTTCCATTCAACTTCCTGCGCATTGGCACCGCTGTTGCCAGGAAAACTCGGTCTGGCGAACAGGTTTTTAAGCTCGCCATCCGGTGATATTTCCTTCAACACAGCTTGCAGATGGCCGTAGAACTGGTGAACCGATTGATTGCGAAAATAACAGGCTCGAAAGCCCTTGGTAAAGGTTTTTGCTAACAATCCCACGATTTTTTCTCCCGCCTTGCTTAAGTAAGAACCAGAGCGGTTTTTACCACCTGATTTGAGCTTCTGGAAGTAACCAGAAAACTATGCATTTCGCGAACACTTTTGCCTGATGGCATCGATCCTGGCGCACGTTCGTGATATTGCTGGTTAAAAGGCTCGCCTTCCATCTGAATGAACGAGCATGTTTCTGAAACTTCGGACAGATAGCGGGCAACAGTTTTAATGAGTCGTTTTCGCTCATTGAAACTTATGCCAGCCAGCGACTGTAGAAAGCGTTCGCCAAGCATTATCAGTGTGAAAATTTTTTGATCGGGCGTGCCGTGGCGAAGACTGTGTTTAAGGGGTAACAGTGAATTTGCCGCACCCCATACGCACGAGAGAATGCGCATGTCAGCAATGTTCTCGATTATTTCGATCAGCTGGTTCCTTACTTCTATTTCACATGGTTCGCTCAGACGCAGGTTTTTCCAGCATGTAGCCAGTTGCTGCTGTAATATTTTTTCTGGCTTTACGGCCATTTCGGCCTGAACAGCAACAGTCGCCGGTGCTACCGTTATTTGAGCGACAGGTGCAACGGGAGTAATGGGAGTCGCTGGTATTTCTTCGTCAGCCCTGTTAGCGCGACTAACGACGAGAAGCTGGCGAATTCCGCGCAGTTCAGCGCTGGTCAGAGGCGCTTCTGATTCTTCGGAGTCTGAAGAACCTGGAAAGGCAGGCAGTGAAGTTGTCTCCGAATTTTGGTTGTCAGCCTTTCCCGATTCAGGCACCAGCGGGAACGGAAAAAGTTCGTTGCTGTCGTTCATATATTGCTCCTCTCACTGATGATCTTCGTCATAGATCGAAGCTGCCGGTATCGAGCCAATACTGGTCGGCAAGCATGGTGCGCAGGCGCAAAACTGCAGCGCTGGCGATGACTTTGCTACCCTTTTCATCTTTGACGCCGTCTATTTTAAGGCATTCACGATGCAGCGGATCCTGTATGAGCGAGATTTCAAAGGGTCCGGGACTTTTGAGCTGATCGCGGTCAAGTTGCAGTTCCCAGATTGGATTGACCATACATACTTCTGAGTCTATCCGCCGGATTCCCAGCATTGCAGACTTTGCAGTTTGCAGTAGCGCAGGCTCATTTCCGGGTGTCGGGAAAAGGCAACGATCAAGTGTCATGACTTCATGCGAGAAGGTGCCGATAAAGCATTCGCGTTGGCTGATCATACTGCGCTCGGTGCGCAAACTCAAACCGTCGAGGTTGTTGAGCTTTTCAGCGAAGAGCCATACTGCAGCACCCATTACACAGGTTGTTTTGGGGTCTGAGATGCCGCCACCCTTCTGAGAAAATGGATACCAGTTGCCTGCCGGGTAGCCTTTGAGGCCGATAATTCGCGCAGAAGGTACCGGCATCAGTTTTACCAGGATTTCTCTTATAATTGGCAGTGACGAGGGTTTGCCACCGAGAATAAGGGCGTCGCAGTCAAACTGGGCAATAACTTCGGAAAAGATACGCAAAATGTTTTCAAGGACGTTGGCAATAACTGCATTTACACGATTTCGTGAGATTTCCCAGGGGATTTCAGGCAGAGTAATGTCGCAGGCAAAGTCTTTTTTCATGCGCTCGGCGAAAAAGTCGAGAACATTGCTGCCCGGCAGTCTTCGTGGAAAGAAACGATCGAAGCTGAGCTCCATATCAGGGTCTTCGCTGTCGAGTTCAGCGAATTCAAGGTGGCGATGCGCCATTGGAATCCAGATTTGACGGCAGAGTTCAGCTTTCATGTCGTGAAAGTTCTTGTCGCGTCCGCCGCGGCCTGGCCCGAAGAAGAGCTGAAATTCTTCCCATGATATATTAGGATTCTTTTGTTGTGCCCAGTTGAAGATACGGCGCAGAACCAGTTTTTCGATGATTCTTTTGGCTATCTCGTCGCCAGCAATCGAGAAACCTTCTGAGAACAGCATGCGCTGCTTAATAATTGTCGGGTCGGCTGGGTCAGCCGCGTATTCGGCTATCATCAGGTCGCTGGTGCCACCGCCAATGTCAATGCTGGCAAGGCGGAATGTCTGATTTTTGGAGCCGTCGGCCGCTGTTCGCAGGCGGCCTGGGCTAGCAACCGCTTCGGCAGCGTTGCCAAGAAAGCGGTTTTTTATTTCGCCGAACAGGTAGGTGAGCTGAACGGCAGTGGCCTCGTCGAAATCCAGGTGCAGCTCTGGTTTGCGCTCAGGCCTCAGGCCGGTTACATGAAAATACATATCGATAGCAGACTGCACTCTTAACCGGTAGCGCTCAAGTTCAGGCTGCGACATGCCGCATGGTGTGGTGATTACGATATTTTTGAGTACACGTCCAGCCAGTCGATGACCGCGCGATTTGCGGTAGCTGTAAGAGTTAATCTGGGCATAGGCATGACAGAGCAGTTCACTCATAAGAAAGGTCATCAAGGCGCCGGGAGGGTAGCAGGGCTCAAATGGTGGGGTAGCCTGTTCGCCCTTGAAAATACCGTTTTCGTCGAAATATTTTAAGAAACTGGCGCTGATCTTTTTGCCGGTGCCTTCTTCGTTCAGATTGAAATACCACGGGAAATGCCGGGTTTTGTCGTCCCACAGGTAACGTTTGGGACTGGACATGCCGGTGTCGCCTACGTCAGAAGGCTCCAGTCGTGCTGCTTCGTTGCCCAGACGTACGATGCTGGGCCAGACAAAAGTGTGTCCGCTCTGTGGTATAGCGTTTTCTGGATCATAAAAGAGCGCAGGCTGAAATTTGAAGCTTGTGTCGAATGGCTCGGTATAGACGTCTCCTGGTTGCTGCAGATCCCGAATCTCGAGTTTGCAACATTCGTCAAGACTTACCGGTCGGCCGGGAGTCTGTTCGACGAGGATTCCGCAGGCACGGCTGTTGCCGAGGTCGAGAACAAGATTAACCTCGATCTCTTCACCCTCCGGGTGCATCATGGTAATTTCTGGTAGTGCTTCAGCTTGTTTGAGGCC
The DNA here is from genome assembly GCA_018818125.1 of Candidatus Rifleibacteriota bacterium. GTDB lineage: Bacteria > Muiribacteriota > Ozemobacteria > Ozemobacterales > Ozemobacteraceae > Rifleibacterium. The sequence continues at coordinate 6 of JAHISQ010000036.1, read as the reverse complement.
GTCGAT
>JAHISQ010000035.1 GCA_018818125.1 Candidatus Rifleibacteriota bacterium | reverse complement strand
TCAGCAGATACTTGCCGCTCACAACGTGCATGTTGACGAAAAGAGCTATGATGATGCCATTAAAACCGGTGCCATGGCGCTATTTGGTGAAAAATACGGCGACCGCGTCCGTATCATTTCAGTAGGCAATTATTCAAAAGAGCTCTGCGGTGGCACCCATATTGGCAATTCAGCCGAAATTGGTCTGTTCTCAATAGCATCCGAATCATCTATTGCCGCTGGTGTTCGTCGCATCGAAGCCGTTTCAGGCGAGTCTTCACTTGATGTGTTGCACGAACTGCGTCATCACGAGCGCGAGTTGGCTCAGATCCTGGACTGTGACCAGAAAAGCCTGCGTCCTAAAGCCGAAAAAATTATGCACGAAATGCGTGAAATGCGGCGCGAACTCGATCGTATGCGCAAATCAGATGCACATGGCCGAATTGACAAAGTAAGGGCTGGCGCACGACAGATTGGTGGCATGTCGGTGATTTTGTCGCGAACCGATGGCCTGAGTGTTGAAGAAATGAAAGAGATTTCTGACGAGCTGGTTGGCAATGCTGGCGAAAAAACACTGGTACTGCTGGCGACCGGTGGCGATAAGGCTGGCTTCGTGCTCAAGCTTTCTGGCGATCTCGTTAAAATGGGTCTGCACGCCGGCAAGCTGATCAAGGATATTTCCAAAATAGCAGGTGGAAGCGGTGGCGGCCGACCAGACATGGCCACCGCCGGTGGTAAAGACGTCGAAAAAATTGATCTGGCGCTTAGCGAAGCCGAAAAAATAATAACCCAGGCACTCAACGGTTAATGAAAATTCTTGCCCTCGATATCGGCAAAAAGAGAATTGGCGTAGCGACCTGCGATCGTCTTGAGATCGCCGCTTCGCCCTTTTCCGTAGTGAAGGCAGGCCGAAATGCGGTTAGTGAAATTGTCGCCCTGCTGAAAAAAGAAGAAATTGACAGAGTTGTCATTGGCATGCCGATATCGCTCGATGGTGTAGAGCGAGAACCCTGCGAAAGATCACGCTATTTTAAGAATGAGCTCGAAAAATGCACCGATCTGCCGATTGAGTTCTTTGACGAGCGATTGACTACCAAAATTGCTGAGGCCTCGCTGATCGAATCGGGTATGCGTCGCGAGCAGCGTCGAGAAGTGATCGATGCGGTCGCGGCTTCACTTATACTGAGAAGTTTTCTTGATTATCGCAAAAATACCGGGGCTGCAACAGATTGAGGCCTGGCTTCTTTCAATGTGGCAGTTCTGTTAATTACTGAAAGGAACTAAGATGAGCAGTATTAAATATAAATGCGTGTTGGTCTGCGAAGATATTCGCCAGGAAGTCGGCGGGCGGGTAAGCCTGATGGGTGTGCTCGGCTCAAAGTTGCTGGTGCAAAGCTTTCCGTTGCCTTTTCCCAAGCTTTGCCTTTTTATTGAATGGGGTGAAATCGCTGGTAAGGTGAATGTGACGCTGAATATTATTCCTCCAGATGGCGTGGAGATACCCAAGGTTAGACCATCGGCTCCGATTCAGGGACAGCCCGGGCTTGTTGCCAGGTCTATGATTGTATTGAGCAATTTTTCTTTTCCGGCCGCCGGCAAATACGTTTTTGAATTTGAAGCTGATGGCAAAGTTGTTGGGCGTGAGAATTTTCTGGTTGAGAAATACGAAGGCCCGATATCGGCTCCGAACTGAGTATTGATCATGAATGATAACGATTTTGCCAGCTTTCTTGAGGACGCTCTCGGGCATGCTGATACTTTCTTCACCACCATTCTACCGCGCCTGACCAAGCCATCGCCAGAGCAGATGACATGCTTGTGTCAGGTGCTGCAAAGTGGCGGAGTGGTCGCCCGTCAACTGGTTGCAAAATTGTTTACAGATCATCTGGGAGAGGGTGGGGCTAATTTTCTGAAGCAGAATCTCACTGTCGATCAGCCGAAACTCTTTGTTGAGGTTGCCGCAATACTTGGTGCGCTTAAATACGAATTGGCAATTGATAGCCTGGCCAAAGGACTCTCACCTTCTGTCTCAGAACTGGTTTTGCCAACTGTCAAAGCGATTTCCATGCTGCCACCATCCCGCAAGGTTGATGAGATTCTCGTCAGATTTTATCTTGAATTCCCAGATGAGAGCAAACTTTCACCCAGTATCAGATTCCTGCTGAATCAGCAGAAATCTTTGGTGCACGAGATGCTTGAGAAGTATCGGACACTTGGTCCTGATCGAAGAATGTGGGTGCTTAAATTCCTCGCCGAGACCAACAATTCCGAAGCATTGAAGCTGTTTGCAGAAGAGTTACAGGCTGAACCCCTTGAACGTGGACTATATTGTATAAGAGGCCTTGGGCAGATTGCTTCAGAGGCTGCCGTCGAAATATTGAAAAAGCATGCCAGTCACTCAGAATGGTTTATCAGAAAGCGTATTGTCGAGGCTTTTGGTGCCACTGGCAAAGCCAGCACGATTGAACCTCTTCTTGCCAGATTGCACGATGAATCAATGCAGGTAAGAGGCGCTGCGGTCGAGAGTCTTTCGAAAGTTGGTAATCTTAACCCGGATTTGCTGATCAAAAAACTTGAAACTGCTGACAAAACGATTCGGATGAATCTCGTCAGAGCTATGGGGCAACTGAAAAATGAAAAGTTTGTCCAGTCACTCATAGGTATTCTTAAAGAACGCGAAACCCTTTTCTTCAGTATCGATGCAATAGGTGATCTGGGGTTTGCCCAAGCCGAATTCTCGTTGCGGCGTCTGCTTAAAGACGAAATATGGTTTAACCGCCTCAACGCACTTGAAGCTCTGGCGAAACTTCCTATTCAGGGTCTCGATCAGATTGCGCTTGAAGCAAGCCAGGACGAAAACGACATGGTGCGAAATGCTGCTGCCAGAATTCTTGCCGGAATCAAAAACAGTCGATCACACTGAACGGTTTTCGTTGTTACTCGTCTGTCTGTTTGCCAAAGACAATGCGGTGAGCGTTAAGCATGATAACAATTTTGTTGTCGAGCTTACCGACTCCGCGTAAATATTCGATGTCAACGCTTTCGCTGACCCGACTCGGTGGTTCGATGGCAGATTCCGGGAGTCGAATGACCTCCTGAACACTGTCGACAAGAAAGCCGGCCTTAACTTTTTCGTCTTCGAACGATAGAATAATGATCTGATTGCTGGCTGTGCGCGCTAGTTCGGGCAGGCGCAGGCGGCGACGAGTGTTGATAACCGGAACAATCTCACCACGGAGGTTGATAACCCCATCAATGTACATTGGTGCTTTAGGTACGCGGGTTATTTGTATAAGGTTAATGATAGCCTCAACCTGCTGAATCTCAAGGGCATAAGTTTCGCCGGCCATGGTAAAGGTTACCAGCTGAACCAGCTCAATTACTTCTTTTATTTCTTCTTCTTCATCTTCGCTGTCTCCAGCCGGCGAGGTTGGGGAAGCAGGTATCACCGGGGCACCGGCCATCGGATTGTGTACTTCATAGTTGGCTGGTGCTGCCTGAACTGGAGCTGCTGCAGGTGCCGCTCTCGGCGCTGGAGCAGATACCGGTTGTGGTGCAGCCTCTGGCTGGGGAGGAGGCTCGTAAACAGGTGTTTCAGGCTGCGGTTCCATATCCGCAAAACCGGCATCGCCGTCGGCAATGTTTGTCAGCTCAATAGTGTCAATCTCTGATATTGCTTCAATACCATATGTCAGTTCCTCTGCTGATTTGTCGGTAATGATAAGCATTTTGAAAGACTTGTCGAATTTTTCGTTTTCGAGGTCTTTTACTTCCGGGTTTGATTTGACTATGTCGCATTGCAGATCGTCAAGAGTGCGCAATACCATGAATACACGCGGACCTTTGAGCAGACAATCCGCGACCAGGGAAATCTTTAGCAGTAGAACGTTTCTGCCGGAATCACTTGCTTCTTCGAGTCCTGATAATTCAAAATCGCTTAGCCCCATGTCGCTCAGATCAACTCTGTTGCCACCACCTGTTTTGCTGCCTGCAGCAGCAGTTACTGGTGCTGCTGACTGTGCCGCTGGTGCTGTCGCCGGAGCTGGTGCGCCTTCACCGCTTGCAAGTCCGGAAAGTTTGGCAGACAGCCCTGAAAGATCTATGCCTGAGTCAGTTTGCTCTATACTGTCGTTTACCAAAGTTCTGAGTACATCAAAGGTTTCAAAAATAGCATCTACAACCGCTGGCGAGACGGGTATCTGACGGGTGCGCAACTTATCAAGAATGCTTTCCATCTCATGCGTAAGATGAGCAATTTTCTCGAATCCCATGGTAGCTGACATGCCTTTAAGAGTATGAGCAGCTCTGAAAATTTCTTCTACTGCATCAAGGTTGGCAGGATTCTGCTCAAGGCTGAGCAGACACTTGTCCATGGCGTCGAGATTTTCGCGGCAGCCATCTATATAGGCGCCCATATATTCGGAAAGATCGAGGTTCAACCTCTGACCTCCTTATACAAAACAGAATAAAGCACGGCTCTATTGATCATATTATTGTTTGTCCCTTCTGGAAGAACGAAGGTATGTCGAGAATCAGGGCAATACTGCCGTCGCCTCGCATGGTTGCGCCCATAATTCCGGTCAGCCCGCCAAGCAGGTTACCAAGCGACTTGATAACGATTTCCTGCTGTCCAAAGAGTTCATCGACCATAAATCCGGCACGTTTTTCGCCAGACGCGCAGACAACCATAGACAATTCGTCTTCTCTGGCGTCGAGCTGTTTTTGTTCTTCCTCGGTGGTCGGCACGTTGAGGACTTTTCGCAACCTGATAATGGGCAAAACCTCGCCGCGCAAAAGAGTTACTTCCTGGTGCTGTACGATATTGATGTCGGCTTTGGTTATATCCATGGTTT
>JAHISQ010000034.1 GCA_018818125.1 Candidatus Rifleibacteriota bacterium | reverse complement strand
TGAAAACGATGAACATATTGTCGAAACCGGCCAGGTTATCGACGGCAAATTCAAAGTAGTCGAAGTAAGTCCTGACAAGCTTGTGGTCTATTCGATAAGAGAATCCCGCCGCGCTACGTTCAATCTCGCAAAAAAATAATTAGCCTGCACCATCTCGCACAGAAAGGGCCGCAGTTGCGGCCCTTTCTCATTAATCAGCGCTATCAGATTTCAGTAGAACATTTTTTTGCTGCCAGCAGGCAGTTACTCTGCAAAGTAAGACCTCACACCTCTTTGCAACAATTCCATGTCGCCAGGAATAGTAAAAAACCTATAGCCTTTTTTCATCTTTTCTCTGGCAACAGCCATTGTTGGCGCAGCGCTACCAAGTGGTACTCCATATTTTTGCGCTGCAAGCTCTACTTTTTTAATAGCCAGAGCAAGTTTGTCGCTGCCCATTTCGACGTCGTAAGAAAGCGACAAATCAAACGGGCCAACATGCAGAACATCAATGCCGGGCACCTGTAAAATTTCATCAATATTGTCAACCGCTTCTTTGGTTTCGAGCATCAGAATTGCCATAATTTCGTCGTTGGCATTTTTTCTGTATTCGGAAAAACGCCCCAGATAACGATTTCCTCTTTCGGCGCCAGCTGCTCTCTGTCCCTGTGGGCTGTATTTTATTGCATCAATTGCATTTCTGGCATCATCAGCTGTTTTAATCGATGGCACAATAATTCCCTGCACGCCCGTGCCAATGTATTTCTTGATCAGATTAAAATCGTTTGCCGGCACCCTGACAATTGCTGAAACCTTTTCATTTTCTGCCGCAATGGTCAGATTCTGCACGATTGCCGGATCAAACTCGGTGTGCTCCGCTTCCAGCCAGACAAAATCAAGCTTACCGGCCAAAGCCAGATTTTCGATGATTTTATGATTGCCAATAGTTACAAAGCCGCCAAAAACTGGTTCTCTTTTTGCCTTGAGCTTATGTCTGGTCGAATTATTGAAACCCTTACCATCAGAAACCAGATATTCCCTGATTGTCAGATTATTCGATCTATCTACCTCAACCTTCCAGGTTTGAAAGGCATCAAAAGTCACCTCTTTGCCATCATAGGTAGTCGCCCGCCAGAGCACAATCATTTCTACCTCATAGATATTGCCAACTTTGACCACATACAGCTTTTTGATTTCATGGTTGGCAGTCTTGATTGACGAAAGGATGCCCTTGTACCATGTGTTAAATTCTGAATGATTGCTTATGGGCTGTTCCGGGAATGCCATTTTGAAACCCGTGCTGGGAAGATAATGCAGGAATTCGGCGACAGGAGCGTTTCTGTCAAATAAAGAAAACCATTTGTAAACCAGACCTCGAACCAGGTTCTCGCCAGATTCTGCATAAGAAGCAGAAACCGCTATCAAAACCGCCAGAACCAGACAAAAAACCTTTCTATTCATTTTGAGTTCCTTGCTAAATATGTCTTTTCGCATCGATCTGTGAGGCGACAGAGTGCTTCTTTCTCCATTCAAGCGGTAGCTTGCCTACCTGTTTCTTAAAGACCCTGAAAAAGTAGCTTGCATTGTTAAATCCTGATGCAAAAGCGATTTCCTCAATCGGAACGCCAGTATCTGCAAGCAACCTACAGGCTCTTTCTATCCTGATGTGATTCAAATACTGGCTGACAGTTTGCCCGGTTGCCTTTTTAAACACCCTGCACAAATGGCTCTTTGAAACTCCACATTTATCAGCAAGTTCTTCTAAATCAAGATTTTTATCGGGGAACGCCTCAAGTATTTGTTTTGCCACAACGGTGGCCTTGTCGACCTCATCCTCTTTGTCTGCCGTAAAAAGCCTGACGAATGAAATCAACAGCTCCTGAAAGGTAAATTGCGTCTTAACCCTATGACCCCAGTATTTTTCGGTAGATTCGTTGAGAAGCTTGCGCGAAAGCTCCATAATCTCGGAATTGCAATTGTGAACAGTGCATTGACATGACGTAAAATGGCTCATTGTAAGCTTGACATTCTCACCGGCGGTCTCGATAAGTTTTTCAAGAGTTTGCTGGGTAAAGGTTATAATGATAAATTCAGTGAAAATGTCAGCTGGTAGCATCTTTCTACAATTATGTCTCAGAGCGAAGGAAACGAGCCTCTCACTTAAATTATAACTGAGAGACTCGGTGCTGCTGACAAATTTCCCTGACAGGCAGACAAAAATTGCCAGCTCATCAGATTGAAAAAGCACACTCAAATCTTTTCTCACGGTTCCGCTGTACAGATAAAGCGAGAAAAAATCATTACGCTCGATCAATCTGGTATTCTCGTGTGCCAGTATATTTACTGCTGCCATTTTTTTCCTCATTTTCAAATTATACATCCATATTCACAAAATAATAAGACGTTCTTAGATCGTTTCGCTACCCCGCAAGAATTGCGTTTGCCCCGACTCATTTTTTTTTGAGTCGGGGAGCCTTGTTAGTTCGTATTGGAGTCATTGATCAGTGGTCAGTGCTAATCGGTGGTTGATTGGTCAGAACATGGCCAGTGCCATTGCATTCGTGGCAGGCATAAGGATACATTCCTGGCCCACCAAACAACCTGCCTGTTCCTTTGCATACCGGGCACACCGTTGACCAGTTCCCTGAGTTCTTCATTGATTCAGCAACAGAAAGTGCGGCAGCAGTGTCCCTTTCCTGAGATTTGCAAAAGGCCAGATTCTTTTTAAGGTATGTTTCGATGCCCTTGCAGAATTCGGCCAGATCATTGGGGTCGCGACTGGTAAGAATGTTGCCGTCAACGACAACCGGCTGATCATGAACCACTTCTGCTCCTGCGTTGGCAAGATCTGTTCTGATATCGCCAACACCAGTAATCATTCGACCTTTTGCCAGACCGGCGCTGATCAGCACCTGAGGGCCATGGCATACTGCTGCAATCAGTTTGTTGGCTTTCTGAGCTGATTTGACAAACTCAAGAATCTGCTGGTCTGTGCGCATGATAATTGGGTTCCATGCACCACCAGGAATCATTATGGCGCAGTAATCGGTAACCACGGCCTGAGAAATGTTTTTGGTGACAGGCAGCCATACTGATGGCTTAAGAAACTGCACTGCCATAACCCGATCTTTGATCCAGTCAGGGGCGATTATATCCACTGTTGCGCCACGAGAGATGAAAAAATCAAGTGGGTAGGTTACCTCTATCTCTTCGAAACCGTGAGCAGCAACAATCGCAATGCGGGCACCAGTCATAGATTTTGCATCTGTTACCGGAACCTTTTCGACATTGTAGGGCATGCCGGCGTCAACCTCATTGAATTTAACCGGAGTAATTTCAATTGATTGAGCCGAAAATACGGATTGAGAAATCATAAGGGTTAGGACAAGAATAATTAGAGCAATTCTGTTCATTTTTTAAATCTCCTGATTTAAGTTCCAACCGGCAAATTGTAGTTCTAGTCAGTTAATTAAACAATTAACTGCGTTGTCAGGTTTTATGAACAATATTGCTCGGCCGCAGAGAGCGGCAAGTGACACTGGCTTGCGCTAATGGTCTTTTTGCGGTAGGCTGTCAGTTGAAATCACGCGAAAGGCCGGTTATGGGTAAGAAAAAACTTATACGATTCAAAGCCAATAAGGAATTCGACCGGCTATTTGAGCCTGCTGCCCTTGATCTGATCGAACAGGATCATGAACTTAAGGGAAAATGGTGCGAGCAGTTTTTTAATAACGACAACGAGTTGCTGCTAGAACTTGGCTGTGGCCGCGGAGAATACACAATCGGGCTGGCCCGCCTTAATCCTGATAAAAACTATATTGGCGTTGATATCAAGGGCTCTCGCCTGTTTTTTGGCGCTACCACGATCAAAGAAGAGCAGTTGAACAATGCTGGGCTGGTAAGAAGCCAGATTGAGCTTTTGCCTAACATCTTTGCCCAGGAAGTAAGCGAAATCTGGATCACTTTCCCAGATCCTTTCCCTGGCAGGATTCGTCGTCGTCTGACCGCTCCGAATTTTCTCAACCGATATCGTAAAATTCTCAGAGAAGATGGTAATATCTGCCTCAAAACCGATGACGCAGATCTTTACGAGTTTACGCTTGACCTTGCCCGCAAAAATCATCTCGAAGTCCTTGACCACACAAACGACCTCTATGCTTCGCCGATCAAAGACAAGATGGCGCCAATTCAAACGCTTTACGAAGAAAGATTCATTGCCGCTGGCAAAAAGATCTGTTTTTTAAGATTCAGACTCGACCGCGATGTCACACCGCTTAAGCCAAAGATTAAAGATTTAGCCAGTTTATCTTAGGCAAGCAGATATTATGGTTATTACATTTAAGAACGCATGATAAAGACATTTCCAGACTATCTGCTTTTTCCCGCAATTATATTTATTCTTTTCTGCGGAATTTTTTCTTATAGCCATCTCATCAGTGTTGACCTGATGGAAGCCAGAAATTTTATCACTGCCAGAGAGATTATTGAGAGCGATAACTGGCTTGTTCCAACTATGAATGGTGAATTGCGCATTGCCAAGCCTCCTTTGCCAACATGGCTTACTGCCATCGCAATGAAATTGGCCGGCACCGACACAAATCTCGTTGCCAACAGGCTGCCGGCAGGTTTGGCAGCACTGCTTTTATTGCTGTTTCTTTATAGATTTACTCGGTCTTACGGAGGATCGCCAAAAACTTCTGTAGCAGTCATTCTGGTTTTATCCACGAGCTATATGTTTATGCACATGAGCAGAAGAGGTACCTGGGATGTGTTCTGCCACGCATTCATGCTTGGTGCAATCTACACCTTGTACAAAGCAACAACAGGCGCCGACAAAAAACAGCGTTACTTCATTGCTGCCGGTATTTTCATGGGGCTTTCTTTTGTGAGCAAGGGGCCAGTTGCTTTTTATGCGCTTCTGTTGCCTTTTTTGTTGAGCGAAATTATCAGTGGTGATGCAAAAAAGTATCTACAGCACTGGAAAATGATCTTGGTTTCCGTCCTGATCTCCATGTCTATAAGTGTTGCATGGCCAGCTTACCTATATTTATCGTTCTCTGAGGAGTTTAAGGCAATTGCGCTGAAGGAAGTCGCCGCATGGAGCGATAGACATGTTAAATCTCTTTTCTGGTATCTGCAATTTCCGGTCATGTCTGGTGTCTGGATGTTTTTTGCGTTGCCCGCGCTTTGGCCACCTCATAGCGACAAAATTATCGGGGAGCGCCTTCCCAGCCGAAAAATTATATCATGGATCATATTCACGGTCGTTTTGCTGAGCTTGATTCCGGAAAAAAAGGACAGGTATCTTTTGCCTTTGACTATTCCCTTGGCTCTTCTCATCGGAGGCTATGTCAGCGGACTGATGGATTCTGTTCTGCGAGTAGGCAAGTCCTTTGTAGCGAAATGGATTATGACGTTTTATGCTTTTCTATCCATGGTGTTTTTAGCGGTTGGCATAGCTGCCGGTGTTTACTACTTTTTTAATTACGGCTTCAGCATCTATCTTGCTTTAATCGTATCAGCAAGCATTGCGATGCTCGTTCACTTCATCAGCATGCTGCGGATTGGCAAGACACCAGATCTGGTATATGTCATTTTAGCATTCGCACTACTAACGCAAGCGTCGGCTCCTTTGACAGGCAAACATATGAAGCCAGACAACTTCATGGAAATTCTGAAGCTGAGAAACAGTGCGCGCTTATCTGTATGCGAATTTTATACCGACAATCTCGACATGAAAGTCATCTGGGCGCTTGGCAAAAAAATGCAGACATGGGATTCTGCTCTGTTAAAAGATTTGAAGGATGATCATAAGATAGCTCTGCTCATCAAGCGTGGCGGTGACTCTGTGACTTCCGGGATAGATTCTGGGCAATACTTGATCTTGCCGGATGAAGAATTCATTTTTGAGAACTGGCAGCTTTTTCTTGTTTCGCGACTTCCAGTTAAAGCGCGCCAAGGCGAATAACGACAATCGCAGCGCAGCGAGCTTTTAGCGGTTTTTATCTCGCTGACAATATTCCGCTGATTTTGCTTGCCAACGAAATATCGTATTTATAGTTAGTATTTTATACTGTATTTCGTAGTCTAGGTTTTTTTGTTTTCCTTGAGCGGGCTTTAATGCTGTCTTTTTAATATCATTTAGAATTGGCACACTAAATGCGTATCATTAAGGTGTGTTGATTCCTCTTGAAATGAGTTACTCAACTTATCGAAACCAAGGAGCAAGCCTATGAGATGAATGGAGGTTTCACTGTCAGGTGAATTCCTCTGAGCACTCAAGTTTTTTCAAGCAACTACCTCTCTCTCTGATTCTTAAACCCTTTTAACGGCTCATCTAACGATGAGCCGTTTTTTCATTCTGGTATTTAAGATGCACAAGTCTCTGATGGTTGATTAATTTGATGTGGGGCAAATTTAACGGCATTCATTGCCTCGTTCAGATTTTCCCTTCTTGCAGAAAGCCGATTATTGCCCTAGAATTGTCAGAAGCAAAATCTTGAAAGGATTTTTATGACAGAAATTAAACCCCGTTTTGAATTCAGAACCTTCGCCCAGAATTTTGGTCTGGTTGAAAATAAGATGCGCAAACTTTCTCCGCTCGACAAGATCAGAGAAAGCTCAGAAATATATATCATGTCTTCCGGCAATAGCGAAAACAACACCAAGATTCGCGATGATCTGATGGATATCAAGGTTTTTGTGAAAAGTGAAAAAGGCCTTGAGCAGTGGAATCCCAGAATGAAAGGGAGTTTTCCGATGAAGGCCAGCGAAATCGCCGAGAAGGTTTTTCCGGCTTTTGGCGTTGAGTTGCCTGCTTTCAAGCGCGACGAATACACTCTTGATCAGTTCATTAACGAAGTCATCCGACCGCACAAAGATCTTGTGCCAGTAAGAGTTGTCAAGAGACGATTCGGGTTCATGGTCAACGAATGTATCACCGAATATGCCGAACTGCTTATTAATGGCGCTGCTATCAAAACAATTGCCGTCGAATCAACTGATCTGGACGCAATACTTAAGGCCAAAACTCTTCTTGGCCTCGAAGAGTACGAAAACATCAACTACCTGCATGCCATTAAGCGAATAATTGGCATGGAATCGCTTCCGGAATAGGAGACAACAATGGGTAAAGAAATCGAACGCAAGTATCTGGTAAAAAGCACCGAGTGGAAAAAACTGGCTAAGGGCACCAGCTATCGTCAGGGTTATCTTTCTACGGTTAAAGAACGTACTGTTCGAGTCAGAACTATCGATGCCAAAGGCTTTCTGACCATCAAGGGCATCACCATCGGCGCCTCGCGTGCGGAATATGAGTATGAGATTCCTGCTGCTGATGCGGATGCGATGCTGAGCAATCTTTGCGAGAAACCTTTGATTGAAAAGAATCGCTACAAGATCAACTATGCTGGCCTGGTCTGGGAAGTCGACGAATTTTTTGGCGATAACGATGGTCTGATTGTTGCTGAAGTAGAACTTACATCTGAAGATCAGAAAATCGAGCTTCCCACATGGGTGGGTGAGCAGGTAACCAGTGATCCGAGGTATTTCAACTCAAATCTGACCAAAAATCCCTATAAAAACTGGAAGTAAGCATGAAAAAACTGCTGATTTTAGCCCTGTTTGTCCTTTTAACGTTGCCGGCAGCTGCAGCCCCTTCAGCGGCAATTCCCGACTCCTGCGAATACAAAATTCTGCTTAAAGCCGACAACTTTGTGTCAGTGAAAAAGGGTTGTGAGCTTTTTTGGGAGCTTGTTAACAAGGTTGCAGACGATCACGGTTTTTCAGCAGAGAAGGCGGTAAAGTCGAGTCCTAATCGGGAAATTTGTTTTCTCGACACTCCGACTTTTGATCTCTATAAGAAGGGCTTTGTTCTCCGACTTAGAGCCAGCAATAAGGCTGGAGAGCTCAGAAGAGCGGGCCCGCAAAGGGCAGCTGAAGAGCTGACAGACGACCCGGAGGAATTGACCAATGACACCGAGCTGACACTCAAGTTTCGCGCATCTGATCTCGAGTCGACCATTATTGCGCCAGTTGAGCCGGCAAAAAAGTATGGCAACGATGTTTCGTCAGAAGTTGATGTTGTCGTAAAAGCAGCTACTCCTGTCTCGGTTTTCTCGCGCTCCGGAACGATAACTGGCTTAGATCTGGCCCCAGATTCTGTTAAAAAACTACTGAAATACTATCCACGTCTGGCCATAGCGGACCTGGACAGGGAGCAAAGTTTGAAGACAGTAAACAATCTGTTTGTTATTGAGCAGCGGATTCTTCACGGTTCAATAGATTTTGGCAGAAAAAAGACAAAAACGATTTTTTCTATCTGGTATGTAAAGGGTTCAACCAAGCCACTGATAGCTGAATTTTCGTTCAAAATCAATATGGAACCATCTGAAAAGAGATCGTCACAACAGCAGACCAGTATAGACAATTTCTTCGTAGATCTGGTCAGGCGCGGCAAGCTCTTTATCAGCCCCAATCAAACCAAGACTGGTATTATTTATCAGAGTTCCCGCCGCTGAGAAATTCTTGGTAAATTATTCAGCATGAAAAAGCCCCCGAAAAACTTTTCGGGGACTTTTTCATGTCAGGTGTTGTCAGGTATCAGAATAATCCAAATACGCCATTTGGCGTATAACCGAGAAACCTATAATAGGTTTCGCCCATTACAATGATCAGCAGCCAGCTTATAATCATCATGGTAATACCGAACTTGAAGGTGTCGGTAAAGCTGTATTGATCGGTAGAATAGAGTAGTAGGGCTGGCTTGCTGTTGAATGGCAGCACGTATACATGCTCGATCAAAAGCGCCACCGGCAGTGCAAGACTCAATACGCCAAAGCCAAAGCGCTGAGCAACACCAATTGCGATGGGCACAAAAATCATGGTGCGCATTGTTTTTGACTGAAAAAATACGGCACTGAACATCATCGTACCGGTCAATATTATATAAAGGACCCAGAACGGAGTTGTGCTTCCAAGATTCAGCGCGTCAAAAAAGGCGTTTACGGTTATAGCCGGAAGATCAGTAATATTAAACCCGGCGCCAAGAGTATAAGCACCGGCTGAGAAAATCAGCAGATGCCAGGGAATGTCGACGTCGTTCCACTTTACCACCCCGATCCCGGGTAACAGGGCTACAATAGCGCCAACAAAAGCTACGGCCGTAGCACTGATGCCATGATATTTATCTGTTGCCCACAGTGCCAGAATTATCACGAACAGCGCTATTGCCTTGATTTCTTCAAACTTGACTGGTCCGAGCTTTTTTAGCTCTTCATTGAGCGATTCCATGCCCCCCTGAATGTGAGGAACTTTTTCTGCCTCACTGAGCGGGAAAATGATCCTTGTGCCAACTATCCAGCCGATGAAGAGCAGCGTGAGCGACAGCGGAAAAGCCACTATGAGCCAGTCCTGAAAAAAGAAGCCATGGCCAATCGCTCCAGCAATAAGCGATGCTGCAAGAAGATTTGCGCCAGAACCCGTTAAAAAACCGCTGGCACCTATATTTATGCAGAAGAGATTCTGTAGCACGACATTTCGCCCGAAGTTGTTTTTGTGCTTCCCGCCGGTTGCCCCGTAAACAGCTGCCACTACCATAAATATTGGCAGCAGAATGGCAGCCTTGGCGGTGGTTGCCGAGATAAATGCAGAGAGCACAACATTGATTAAAATGAACGAAATGAATATCGAAGTCGCATTTTTTCCGTAGCGCACTATGAACCACAGCGCAAATCGTTTGGCTGCACCGGTTGCTACCAGCATAGATGCCAGGATAAAGGAAAGAATGTTCAGCCACATGATCTCGTGCCCAAGTTGTGCATAGGCGACCTTTTCGGGCAGAATGCCGGTGAACACCATGGTTATGATAAGAATCAACGAGGTAAGATAATTGGGTATGGCTTCGGTCATCCATAAAATTACCGAAGAAGCGAATACCGCAAACATGGCAACATTTATTTTGCTGAAGCCTTCGGCGCCCAGTTTGTCAAAAGCGGCCTTTGCTGATTTGCTGAGGGTTGCAGAATCAAGATTCTGTAGAAACGGCAGGGGAATGACCCACATGATCAGCACGAAAGCCAGTATTGCCAGAGGCGCGCCAATTTGCGCAATACGCTGCTCTATCAGGGTTTTTTCTCTTACCGGCAGGTTCTCCATCCGGTAGTTGTGCATGTCAAGGGGATCAAAATTGTCTTCGAGATCGGTTACTTTCATGAATGCTCCAGCTGGCGCCAATTAAGTATGCCAATTATGCAGTGACTGCTTTTTCAATGTCAAATATTACTATTTCGCAAAGCGAAACAGTCAAATCTTCTGGCAACCTTTAAATGAGGCCTGCTGAATTACCCTGACAAGTGTCTCAGGCGCTACGCCAATCGGGAAAATCAAATAACACTATTGCCGTTAGATTCCCGGCCATAATGAGCTATATAAAACTCGAATTGTCGGTATGATTACTTAATAATCACAGGCTGACTTTTGGTCTGTCCAGTTTCGGTTTTATCGGAAGTTTTATTGCCTCTTTGACCTCATCCAGCGTTTTGTTTTTACCCATGGCCATGAATTTGCCGTCTTCTCCGACTGGCCACCAGCCCTGGATGCCGTTTGAGACCGTAAAATGATTCTCATTTCGTCGCAAAAAAAGGAGTACCCGCGAACCTTCAACCAGATCGGGATTATCTTCTATGCCGCGATAAGTTTTTATCTTAAGACTTTCTCCTACAGCCACATTGCCCTTAAGCGGTTCGTTGACCTTTACCAGGTTTGCAATAACCTCCACTTCGGACGGTAGTTTGCCTACAGACTTAACTCCGATCACATCAACCATTACAACCACGTCAGAACTCTGTACGAGCTCTTCCAGGCTCAGGGTCTCAATCATACAATATCCTCCGACTGCGAACAGGGTCATCAGAACAGTCACTGCCAAATATTTCATATAGCCTCCAGACAATCTGCTGCCATAAAACTCGAATTCTTACAACCATCTTACCAGACAACTCATATTCGGGCAAAATTCAATAATTCAAACGAAAAATAATCTTTGCAGATTTAGTTTTTACCGAAATGGAAATTTATCAGTATAATTAGGTTAGATTGGTACAGTCGGAGGAAAAAACATGAACCGACGGTTTGTTGTAATGTTAGCTTTAATTGCATGTTTGCTGATCGGGCTGCCGGCAATAACGGTAGCACAGAGCGGCAGCTATGTTGAAACTATCTATCAGGCGACTGAATCAGCTTTGTCGCAGTTTGCAGGCGAAGGCGGGCGTGATTTCGTCGGCGAGCCGGTAGATCCGTTTGACGATGAACCAATTGAAATCGCTGGCACTGAGGTCATTGCCACTGGCACAGTGAGTGCTGAAGAAAGAATTCAGGGTATAATCAGCGACCTGCTGAGAATTCTGACTGCCAGAATGACCGGAGTCTCTATAAATTTAGGCAAAATAAAAATCGTAGCCTGCGAAAAAATAATACCGCCGACTGATACAGGCACCGATACAGGAACTGACACCGGTACTGACACCGGCACATGTACGGGCACTGATACTGGCACTGATACTGGAACTGATACCGGCACTGATACCGGCACTGACACCGGAACTGATACCGGCACTGATACTGGAACTGATACCGGCACTGATACTGGAACTGATACCGGCACTGATACTGGCACTGATACCGGAACTGATACTGGAACTGATACTGGAACTGATACCGGCACTGATACTGGCACTGATACTGGAACTGATACTGGAACTGATACGGGCACTGGTACAGGTACAGATGTCGAGCCGACAGATCCACTTGGGGAACTCAAAAATTCGATCAATACAAAATATGGCATTGAAGTAGCAGATGGCGATGGCGCAGTCTGGACCGAAGGGCAGTTGAATATAGCTGATGAAACTTTTTCAAAACTGCCAACAAAATTTAAGTCTTTCACCGACAAGGTTGTGCGCGATGGAGTAGGACCCGCGGGAGCAGAAACAGCACGTGGCTATGTGCAGCCGCCGCACTTGGTGGTTCATATGCTTAATCCGTCTACAGAGCTTTCTGCTAGTCTTTATCAGCAGCTTAAAGAATACTATGGGCGTGATCCGAGCGAAGAAGAGCAGCTGTATCAGATAAAAGTGGGTTTTCAGAAAACTCTCGTACACGAAATGGGGCACTGCTTTCATATTGCCAATCCTTTGACCTTCGGCGCCTGGAAAACAGCGTTCTGGCCCGGTGGTGTTATCAAAGGCGACAGCGTGTCCGACTATGGCGAAACCAAACCAGAAGAAGACTTTGCCGAGTCATGTGGCTATTACTTCCTGGGCGGTAAAATTGTTGGCAACTACTTTGTGGCAATTAACGGCGGCAAAATTGACCTGGAAAGGTACAATTTCCTCAAAGACAAAGTTATGGGTGGAGTAGAATATCTAAATAACTGATTACAACAATGATGGCAACAAATCTGAGAGCGGCTGCAAAGCCGCTCTTTTTTATTTGCCTGCTGATTCTGGTTGCCATTGCTGCACAATAAGTTGTATTCTGCAGCGTGAAGCCTTGTCGCGCTGCCGCAACGCTGCAGCAATGATTATCAGGCAACACTTTCATAGAATAGAAACTGCAGAGGTCAGCAAAAAATATGGTTATTTATGTAACATTGTTATCTTTGCATACGTTATTTTTAAAGGAAAGGGCAATAGTTCTGATGTATCAGGTACTCGATGCGGGCGCCATGCTTTGATACCCAATGCCGACAATCTTGACAGCAACGAGCTGATAGAGTTGGCCAAAAATGGCCAGAAACAGGCGTTTGGCATGTTGGTAAAAAGGCATTACGGGACCGTGATGTATTATCTGCTCGGCTATGGCGTAAAAAAAGCCGATGCTGAAGACATCACCCAGGAGGCCTTCATAAATGCGTTTCGAAAAATTGATCAGTTCAGAACCTCGGGTTCATTTGTAGGCTGGCTGCTGAGAATCGCTAAAAATCAGCACATTGATAAATTGCGAAAGGAAAAGAAATTCAATATTACCGGCAGTGAACTCGACCTTTTGAATCTGCCTGATGACCGAACGCCAGAGATTCAGGTCGTTTCAGATGCCACGGTCGATGCCCTTTACTCGGGGCTTAAACCGCAGGAAAAAGTTCTGCTGGATTTGCGGGTGTTTCAACAGATGCCTTTCTGCGAAATTGCTGAGATCCTTGGCTCATCAGAAGGAAATACCCGTTTGATCTTTCATCGATTGATCATAAGGTTGCGCAAACAACACAAGTCTTAAGGTTAATGGCTATGTCAGATGTAGACTGCGAAAAAATTATTGACCAGGCTGTTGAAAGCGGCGGAACTAACTCTGCTGTTGAAACGCACGCGAAAACCTGCCAGAAATGTGCTTCGGCACTGGCTCTTCTTGCGTTGCTTAAAACATCTGGTTCACCAACCGCAGATATCGCGCCTTCTGCGGCCTTCATCGGTCGGATTGAAAACAGCCTGACAACGTCCGCAACAGGAACAGGCCTGATCGCTGCTCTAAAACCAAAAATACTGGCAGCAGCCATTGGCGTAGCATTAACTGCGGCGATTGCTCTGGCCGTTCTATCGCGCTCTGGATCTTCAGACAATCACAGCGGCAAAACGTCGGTTTCCAGCATTGAAGGTCAGGCAAGCTCGGCAGGGGCAACAGATCGCAACACTGGTGTTAACATGAAACATGACGAAGAAGTTTCCTTTCCGCAGTTGCAGTTTCCATCGCCAACAGACGAAATAAAATGATTGAAAGACGGGGTTCTGTACTGTTGCTGGCTGTATTTATTGCAATCAGCCTGACCATTTTGTCGCTCAGCTATTTTCGTATGATGCGGGCGGTCAAAACCACTGATCAGCGTCTGGAAAGCCAGTTTGTTGCGCGTGAAATCGCACTTATGTTGAGAGAAGAAGCAATGGCCGTGATGTTGCGAGACAGCCGTGACCGTCGCTCACAGTTTTTCTGGTTTTTACTCGGTGCGGTTTCTGGCGCACAAACCGAAATGCGCCTGCCACTGGCCAGCGAGAAGATAAGCAGTCTTATTCAATCTGGTTACACCTGCGAATTTACGAGCAGATTAAAAGTGGTTAATTTTATAAACTATGATCACAAAAATCGAAACTATGCATCACCAAAAGAAGGTCACGGAATCCTTGCAATTCTAATCGAAGTAAATCTGGTTGATGAGAGGCAAGGTCGAAAGTCGGTCATCGCAAAAGAGTATCTGCAAACGCAGTATGATTATCTGATAGCTTCGGTATTGTGCCTTGATAACCAGGGCAGCAAACTGTGCCAGCCATTGATGCTACGGCGTGACGGCCAGGTCCTCGACGAAAACAGTCGTCTGCAGATAAGTGATTTTGGCAGTCGCACCAGCAACGACAAATTGAGTGAGCTCGAACTTTATAGCCGCAGCACCCTATGGGTTGGTCGTAATTTGCGTGCAAGCGCTCTTGAACGCCTGCGAGTTATTGACGAAGAGCAGAAAATCATAAGACTCAACGGCATCATGCATTGCGCAGAAAAACTGACTTTTGACGGTGACTGGAAGATTGACGGCAAGGGCGTTATAGTTGCCGATAGCTTTTCGATAAACGGTGCACTCACAAAAAAGACAGACAATGATTTTCTGGTTCTTTATGCACGTAAGGGCAATATAGTTCTGAATACTTCTGAAAAGATCGAAGCTGCACTGGTGGCGATTAATCCGAGCTACAGTGGCACCATTGAATCAAAGCAGTCATTGAATCTTTACGGAATGCTGCTTGCGGACTACCTGAATCTTGACGCCTGGAGCAACACTCCCCACAAAATCAGTTTTGACGAAGTCTGTCGTGATAGTGAGAAGTCTTTTCAGATCAGTATTTCACCCTGGGCTAATTTCAGATCAGGGGCGAGAAACTGATGATTTTTTATTGCAGCGCAGACAGATTTTCGCGAAAGGGCTTTTCGCTGGTTGAAGCCATGCTTGCTACAATGATCCTTGGTCTTCTCGCTATCTACGTATTCACCATAATTTCAGAGTCAAATAGAGGAACAACTAACGCATATTACCAGTATCTGGCCGAACAGGTCGCTTGTGAACCACTCGAAGTATTTCGTTTTCTTGGCTGCAACGCGATTTTGGAAAATCAGAATCAAGGTATTGTCGATTACAAATTCAACGAATGGCAGAAAGTAGCTGCTGTCAGCGAGATTACCGGCATCGAACGGCCAGAAGAAGCTACCAGATTTGAGCGTAGAATTACGGCAACGCCAATTGAAAAAGGCGGTATAAAAGCTGTGATGGTAGAAGTAAATATCAGATCGTCGCTAAGCGGTAACCCGCTTGGAGTAGGGCCTGGTCAGCAGTTAAGCCGCTCAACGATAATAGTGAATCAGTAATGATAAATTTTGGCAAAAGAGGTATAACTCTCGCTGAAGTTGCCATCGCACTGGCAATAACAACGTTATTGGCTGTGCCTCTTTTTTGTCTATATCAGACCGGCATGAGATCTTCTACGTCTGGTGTAGTCTCCATAGATATGCTTGGCGAGGGTCGCCGCATCTGCCTGCAAATTCATGACGACCTGAAAAATAGCTGTTTTCCGTATAATGGCGGCTTTAGTCTCACATTTGGCGATATGCTCGAAGCCGATTTTTCTAGAGCAGACGGCTTGGCAGGAGTCGAATATCGGCTATATCGCCACACTCTTGCTCCAGAACTGACCAGAAAAACGGTTGGCGGCCAGCGAATGCTGCTGCGCCCGATTATGCATGTGCGCTACCGCCTCGAAAGACTGCAGAATTCGGATCTGCTCAAATTGGTCAGAATCGAATCGTCAGATGGCGCACCAGAACGCATCAAAGTTTTGAGCGAAAGAGTACAGCAGCTTAAAATACAGCCGGTTAAAATTGGCCCCGCCGCTGCCGACCAGAACTTTCTATGGAACATTAAACTGCAGTTGGCACATCTACCTGATAGTGTTCAGGCCGGAGAAGGCTTCAGCAGCTCTGACCACAGCAAGGGCGTTTTAATCAGCAACTTTTATGATGTGGTTTATTCAGATTTCTTCAAATCTGTCAGCCAGAACCCATTTGCCCCGAGAAACTGGCATACCGGACTGACTTTTCAGCGGAACTGAAAAAAGGCTGCCCGGTTAAGGGCAGCCATAAGTCAGATTTGGTTTATAAGAAGGCTTCTGCGGCGGGTTACTGACTACTCGTCGGTTTCGTTTTCGATGACGATTTCTGATTCAATTTCACGGCCAGTTTCTTCTAATAACGGGCTTTCGTTGTGGTTCTTTTCCATTCTGTGCATCATATGAAAGGGCATTGGCGGTCTGTCGCCATCGAAGGATGGTCTCGGTGGCCGACCATCACCTGGAAATGGCCTGGGCGGTCTGTTCTTGCCAAAGAAAGGCATGCCTTCTTTGTGTGATTTTTTTGCCTTCATCTCTTCAAGTTTTTTGCATTGTTCGGGAGTAAAGATTTTTTTCAAATCCTGCTGCATCTGATATCTGGCTAATATCTGGGTTTCCAGTGCCTTTGCTTTTTCGGCAGCAAATATTTTTACGGCTTCTTCAGTGAGAGTTGGGTCAGAAAGCTTTTTGTCAGTTTTTCTGGTTTCCATAAGTTTTTTTACGTTTGCATCTCTTTTTTGAAAAAGCATGCGCAGTTGCAGAAGCTGTGGATTAGTAAGTTCAAGTTCATCGGCAATTTTAAACAATCTCATCAAGCCTGCCGGCAGCATGTCGTCTCCGCCGCGGGTTTTGCGTATTTCAATTTTTTCGATGCGTTTAAACCCTTCTTTTTCCGCTGAGTAAAGAGTCAGCGCTGACGTTGCCATAAAAACGGCGAACAGAACAAAAGTGAGTTTTTTCTTCACGTTGAAACCTCCAAAGATAATTTTCTGTATCCCATATTTGTAATATAATCTTTTACATGCCCAGATGCATTAAGCTTAATGCAAAGAAGGGTAAAGTGGCTTGCCTCATTCTTAACAATTCTTAACTTTGTCAGCTCAGAGATCTGTTGCATATTGGGTTAAGCTTGATCAGAATGTTAATGGAGGCTGCTATAAAGGTGAATTTATGAAGCAAATCCTGATAATCGATGATGACACCGAACTTTGTGAACTGTTGGCTGAATACCTGAGCTCAGAAAAGTTTGAGCCAACCTGTGTTTATGACGGAAAAAGCGGACTAGACAGGGCTATCAATGGCCAATTTGATCTGGTTATACTCGATATCATGCTTCCCGAAATGAACGGGCTTGAAGTATTAAAGAATCTGCGCTCAAGCTCTAATATTCCGGTAATCATGCTTACTGCCCGCGGTGACGAAGTTGACCGCATTCTCGGTCTCGAACTTGGCGCTGACGATTATCTACCCAAACCGTTCAGCCCGCGTGAGCTGATCGCGAGAATCAGGGCAGTATTTCGTCGACTGACGCCGTCTCAGGATGATAGTGGTGATAAAGACTCCGGGCGTATCAAGATCGCTGATATCAAGCTGGAGACGGCAACCAGATCTGCCGAAAAGAGCGGTGTCAGCCTTGGTCTGACCGAAGTCGAATTTTCGATTCTCGAACAGCTTATGCGTTCTGCCGGAACCATAGTCGAGCGCCAGCTTCTAGCCGAAAAAGTCCTCGGTCGGCGACTTACTTATGATGATCGCAGTCTGGACGTGCACATGAGCAATCTGCGAAAGAAGCTTGGGTATAGCAACGGTAACGAACTAATTAGAACGATTCGTGGGACAGGCTATCTTTATGTTAAGACTGAAAAATAGTGATTCTTTAAATAAATTATTTTGCTGAGTTTGTCGGCATTGTTTGTCTGTGTTTTGCGAAGTTTTTAACAGAATGCATCTGACAGATGCGTTCTTTAATCCGTAGCCTTGTGGAATTTAACAATTGCAATTGAGATGAATGCTACGGCAATGCCTATCTGTGCAATGATTGGCATCATTAGCTCGCCTATTCCGCTGCCTTTGCCAATAATGCCGTTTAGAATCTGAAAAAACCATCTGAGCGGGTTGATCATAGTAAGATATTGTATCGGCATCGGCATGTTTCGTATGGGGAAAAGCAGACCAGAAAGCATTACGCATGGCAACATGAAAAAAAACGATGTCAGCAGCGCCTGTTGCTGAGTGGTCGAAATTACACTGATAATCAATGCTCCGCCCAGATTGCCGGCCAGAAAGATACCGACACAGAAATAGAGAAGAATCCAACTGCCTTTTACCCCTATTCCATAAAATCCAAAGGCGGCAATCAGCATTATGGTCGCAGCGATATAGCCTATGGCCATGTATGGCAGAGTTTTGCCAAGAATGAATTCTGTGACGGTTATCGGCGTAACCATCAACTGCTCAATCGTGCCGATTTCCTTTTCCTTAACTATAGCAATTGAGGCGAGAAGAAAGCTGATAACAATCATTTGAATTGCGATAAGCCCGGGAATGTAATAATATCGGCTTTCAAGATTTGGATTAAACCAGGCGACCGGTTCAATCACCGATGGCGGTCCGCCATTCTTTTTGCGCAGAAAATCAGCATAAATCGAGGATGCATAGCCCTGAATGAGCCCGGAATCATTGCTGCCGGTTCCGTCTGTTATTAATGAGATTTCACTGCCGGCTGATCTGAGCGCCTTGCTGGCAAATCCTGCAGGAATATAAATAATCGCTCTCTCCTTTTCGGCGGCCAGGAGTTTCTCTGCTTCTTCGAGTCTATCAGCGTAATTGCTTATTTTAAAATGGCCGCTGCTGGTGAATTCAGCGACAATTTCCCGGGAAAGTGTTGACTTGTCATAGTCTACCAGGACAATGTTGACGTTGTGCAACTCGAGCACAAAAGCTTGAGCCATAATGAGAATCTGTATGACCGGAAAAACAAAGGTCAACACTCTCATTCTCGGGTCACGAAACAACTCGAGAAACTCCTTGATAAACAGTTGTTTAAAGCGGTTAAGCATATCAGTCTATTTTTAGCCTCAAATTTTTATGGGCTGCTTTCAAAACTACAATTGAGTAGATGCTCAGTATCAAAGCATTTAGCCAGAGGACTTCCATGCCAACACCTTTGAGATAAATGCCTCTTAAAATGCTGATAAAATACTTGGCGGGAACTATAAAACTCAGTTTCTGCAGAAACCAGGGCATATTGGGAATGGCAAACACAAATCCACTGAGGAAAAGAGTGGGAAGATAGCCAGACATCAAAGCAGCCTGATTGGCGAGTACCTGTTTTTTAAGCTTAATGCTGAGCAGAAGTCCGAAAAACAGTGACCCTGAAAGAAACAGACTGCTTAAAATGAAAAGCAGCGCGACACTACCCCTGAATGGCACTCCAAACCACCATCTGCCGACTACGAATGAAATAAGGAGATCTAGAAATCCAACGCAAAAATATGGCACAACCTTGCCGAGAATCAGCTCGGAAGATGTTACCGGAGTGCTGATCAGCTGTTCCATAGTTCCCATTTCCCATTCTCTGGCGATTGTTACCGAAGTAAGCATTGAGGCTATGATGACCATAACGATTGCAATAACGCCTGGGATAATGACGTTTCTGCTGCGCAAATCCTGATTAAACCATGCTCTCGTCTTAAGAGTAATCCTGGTCGGTTGACGGCCTGATACCATTTCTAGTGTTGATCCATGCAGAGTGGCACCGGCAATCATGCCAAGTGCTTTGGAGTAATTGAGCGCAAAGTTTGCTGTATTAGCATCGCTACCGTCAACAATTACCTGGGCTCTGGCAGTTCTTCCCTGAAGAGTGTTTCTTCCATAATCTGCGGGCACGATCAGAGCTACCAGGGCTTTTCCCGCGCCAAGCGCCAGCTCAATCTCACGATAATTGTCGGTTCTGGCGATGAGGTTAAAATAAGGTGAGCCATGAAAAAGTTCAATCAAATCGCGGCTTTCCGGGTTATTTGCCTGATCCCAGACGATGGTCGGAACCTGGTTTAAATCCATATTTAATGCATAGCCAAACAGAATCAGCAACAAAACAGGAATTGCCAGAGAAATGCCGAGACTTCGCCAGTCTCTGATGACATGAATAAACTCTTTTTTGGCTACAGCTTTGAATCTGCGAATGTTCACGAGACAAATTCCCTTTCCTGATCATTCGCAAAGTGTGATGCTGAAAGCTGTACAAACACGTCTTCCATTCCTGGGACAACTGGTATGATCTTTTCCTGCAGCATTGTATTGTCCTGAACGGCTTCGGCAATATCGGCAAGAATATGATTTTGTGCTGTGGCGACATGAAACCCGGTGCCATAAACATAAGCATCGATAACGCACGCCAACGAACGGATTTTTTCGAGTTCCACTGAAGTCAGAAGTCGATTGACGTGGAATATATTGCTTTTAATCACGCTTTTCTTCAGCTGTCCTGGAGAGCCGCAAGCCATGATTTTTCCACGATTAATGAAAGCTACACGATCACAGTATTCAGCCTCTTCCATGTAGTGAGTTGTTACAAATACCGTGATGCCATTCTGCGCCATTTCTCTGATCGTTTCCCAGAATTGTCTGCGCGTCAGCGGGTCAACGCCACTGGTCGGCTCGTCAAGGAAAACAATGGTCGGTTCATGCAGCAACGAACATGCGAGTGCAAGGCGTTGTCTGAACCCAAGACTGAGAATTCCAACCGTCGAATTTTCAAGTCCGGTAAGACCCGAAAGTTGTAGGGCCCAGGATATTCTCCGGTTAAAATTATTGCCACTGAGACCATAAATACCACCATAAAAACTGATGTTTTCTTTGACGCTGAGATCTACATATAAAGAGAACTTTTGGCTCATATAGCCTATGTTCTGCTTGATTTTTTCAGATTCACTCGCCAGATCAAAACCGGCAACTGTCCCTTCGCCAGACGAAGGGATTAAAAGTCCGCATAACATCCTGATAGTCGTGCTTTTTCCAGCACCGTTGGGCCCAAGAAATCCAAAGATTTCACCCTGTTTGACTTCAAGACTGATTTCGTCGACAGCTTTAAAATCACCAAAAGCGCGGCTGAGATTGTTTACTTTAACTGAGTTGCCATCGGCGTAAGTTTGCGGGTGTGGTGAGAAATGTGAGAAGCTATCATTGCTTGTGTGAACCAGGTTTTCAAGGTGATTTACAAAAACATCTTCGAGGTTTGGGTTTTCATCAGCTTCCCAGCGCCCATCCAGCATTTTATCTGTTATAACCTTGTCAACTTTGCTTTTGGTCGATGCAAATTCAGGGCCTTTTTTGATCCTGATACTGTCACCAAACAAACGGATGTCGTGAATCTCTTCATGCTTTTTTAAGTCGGCATATAGCAGTTTGGCGCTATCTCCACGCCACACAGATATTTCAACGCCAGAGGCCGCGATAATGTCTCTGAGGTTGCCGACGACAAAAAACCGGCCTTCATGCATCAGAGCGAGCCGGTGACATCTTTCAGCTTCATCAAGATATGAGGTCGAGACAACAATGGCTACCCCTTTCTCAGCCAGGTTTTGCAGCATGCGCCAGAAGTCTCTGCGACTGACCGGGTCGACTCCATTAGTGGGTTCATCAAGAATCAGTACTTCGGGAGTATGAATTAAGGCACAGACCAATTGCAGCTTTTGCTTCATTCCTCCGGAAAGTTTTCCTGCCAGGCGTTTTTTAAAGGGGTGCATGTAGCTGAAATGCAGAAGTTCATCAATTCGATTTTCTAACTGGTTTTCGCTGACATTGTACAGTTCTGCGTAGAACCTGATATTTTCATCGACAGTTAAATCTGGATACAGGCCAAACCGCTGACTCATATACGCTATACGATTCTTTATCTCGTCGGCATGACTGATGGAGTTAAATCCGCAAACCTCGGCAGTGCCTGCGTCTGGCTCCATAATAGAAGAAAGCATGCGGAGCAAAGTAGACTTGCCCGCGCCATCCGGGCCAACAATGCCAAAAATCTCGCCTGGCTGAGTGTTTAAAGATACTGAATCGACAGCCTTGTTTTCGCCAAAGCTTTTGCATAAGTTTTCTGCGCGAACTCTGACCTGAGACATTTTGATTACAGATCCATCAATGCATCAGCGGGCATGCCCGGTTTAAGTTTTTGATCGGGGTTGTTTACAGATATTTTCACCCGGTATACCAGTTTTACCCGTTCTTCGTGCGTCTGCACGTTTTTTGGAGTGAATTCTGCTTCCTGGCTGATGAATGATACTTTGCCAGAAAATGTTTCGTTGGGGTAGGTGTCAACGTTGATTTTGACCGGCTGTCCGATTTTGACCAGGCCTAATTTGGTTTCACTGACGTAAACTCGCAGAAAGATGTTTTGCAGGTTGCCGATTGTTACAACGGGCTGACCCTGTTTAACAAATTCGCCGGCTTCAGCGGCTTTTGCAAGAATTGTCCCTGCCATTGGAGCTTCAAGTTCAGTGAAGCTAAGTGAAAGTAGTGCCTGTTTTAGCGATGCTTCAGAGGCTTCTGATTTTGCTTTTGCCTGCTGGATTTTTTCCTGGCGCGGCCCGGCAATAATCAGATCGAAAGTGGCGCTGGCAGCATTTACTACCGCTTTTGCCTTTTCGATTTCTTCTTTTCTGACACCTTCATTCGTCATGCTTAATTGTTGTCTGGCGGCTTCCAGTCGGGCGAGAGCGTCGTTGTGATTGGCTTTTGCTACGTCTGCCCGGGTTTTCATGTCGAGATGATCTTGTTCACTGATCGCATTTTCGCTTAAAAGCTTGGCAAATCTTTTCTCATTTTTTGTGGCCTCTGCCAGTGATGCCTGAGCCTTTTTTACTTGAGCTTCAGCCTGAGATCGCAACGCTTTGGCGGTGTCGAGCTCCTGTGGCCTTGAACCAGCTTCAAGCTGTTTTAATACGGCCTGAGCCATTTGCAACTGTGCCAGTGCCTGTTGCTTCTCTTCAACTCTGGCGCCATTTTCCAATTCTCTCAGTATTGCCTTG
Organism: Candidatus Rifleibacteriota bacterium; assembly: GCA_018818125.1. Lineage (GTDB taxonomy): Bacteria > Muiribacteriota > Ozemobacteria > Ozemobacterales > Ozemobacteraceae > Rifleibacterium. The sequence goes on along the minus strand of JAHISQ010000034.1, from coordinate 200,173 downwards.
TCTGCTTCGAATATTGCCGACGCTCTCTCAACCGCGATTCGATATTCGCTGCTGTCGAGTTTTGCAATAAGTGCGCCTGAAGCAACGCTTTCTCCTTCGTCGACCAGTCTTTCCAGAATTAATCCGGGTATTCTGAATGACACCACAACATCGTCGATTTCAAAATTGCCAGAAAGGAGCAATTTGTTGTCAGAGTTTACTCCATGCACTTCAGAATATAAAAAGAAACCGATACCGACAATCAGTAATGGAATAAATAGTTTCAGTTTACTCATTTGCTTGAATTAATTATCAGTGGCCCCTGGAGGCAGTCTCACCGCGCCATTTTCTTCGAGAAACGCAGCCATTTGTTTGTCTCCGCTTTTGATTGCCCAAAATAATGCGGAACGTCTAAATTTAGCACCATCTACGCAGGTTATGGCATTAACATCGGCTCCGGCCTCAATTAAAACCCTGGCTGCATCAATTGCCTTCGTTTGCGCCGCAAGAATCAGAGCGGTAGATTCGCTTGGACCATCATTGCTGTCAAATCCCCTGGCATCGACCGGAACCCCTTCTGCCAGAAAAAGCCTGATCGCCTCCGGGAAGTTCTCGAGGGCAGCCTGATGAAGAGGTAGCAGATTTTGCTTGTTGCGTAGCGTAAGATCTGGTTTTTCTGCCAGTAAGAGTTCGATGATTTCAAGCTTTTTGGCGTGAACCGCATAATGGAGTGCCGTTCGTCCTTCTCCGTCGCAAAAATTCACGTCGGCGCCATTTTCCAGAAGTCTCGAAATCTGATCAACAGTTCCTGAAACAATTGTTCCCAGAAACTGTTTATTCAAGGCGGTATTATCGTCTTGACCAAAACTGGCCGAAGCAAAGGCGAGAATCAACGTTATCCCGAAAACACACACAAACGCGGTTTTCTTCAGGTTTTTTCTCAGACCATTGAGATTTTTCATTTGGATCTACCCCTTCTCGAAATTATGACTTCTTCAAGTAATATTCAATTTACCATGACAATGCATCCCAAAAACATTCAATGTGCGATGAGCGGCACCAGACTTGGCCTGATACTAGCATGCCACCTTCGCTTTCGGCAAGAATTCTGCGTGAAAACAAAGCAAAGAAGCCGGGTGATTGCTCTTTCACATGAATGGGAATGGCGTGGCTCAATTTTACCGGGATATCTGGGGTTTATCCGGGTTGCTTTTGAGCGGTGGTTGCGCTAAACTCTTGGCGAAAATCACCGATAAAGGATGCTTTCGCATGCATATCTACCGAACTCATAACTGTGGCGAATTACGCGGCTCCGACTGTGGCAAACAGGTCAAGCTCTCAGGCTGGCTCCATCGCAAACGCGATCTTGGCGGCGTTATGTTTGTGACTCTGCGTGACAACTACGGCGTAACTCAGCTTATGGCAGCGCCCGGCAGTCAGGCTCACAGTGACTTTGAAAAGACCAGAATCGAATCGGTAGTAACCATCGAAGGTAACGTTATCAGCCGCGGTGACAACATGAACCGTGATATGCCGACCGGCGAGATCGAAGTCGAAGTCAGCACGGTAATTATACAGAGTGCTGCCGACGTTTTGCCGTTTCAAGTTGCAGACGACGATAACGCGCCAGAAACAACACGACTTACCTACCGTTTTCTTGATCTGCGTCGCGAAAAACTGCACAAAAACATTCTTTTGCGCGCAAAGGTCATCGCCAGCATTCGTCGCCGCATGACCGAAATGGGCTTTAACGAATTTCAGACTCCGATTCTAACCAGCAGCTCTCCGGAAGGCGCCCGCGATTATCTCGTGCCCAGTCGCCTGTATCCGGGTAAGTTTTATGCCTTGCCGCAGGCTCCACAGCAGTTCAAGCAGTTGCTTATGGTCTCTGGTTTTGATCGCTATTTTCAGATTGCGCCATGTTTTAGAGATGAAGATGCGCGTGCCGATCGTTCACCTGGTGAATTCTATCAGCTCGACGTCGAAATGTCGTTTGCCACCCAGGAAGACGTTTTTGCGCACCTCGAAACGCTGTTTTACGGGCTGTTCACTGAATTTTCAGACTGGGAAGTAACTAAACCCCAGTTTCCGCGAATTCCTTATCAGGACGCTATGCTCAAATACGGTGTCGATAAACCAGACCTGCGTTATGGTCTCGAAATCGAGGATGTTTCTGATATTTTCGCTGCTTCGGAATTTAATGCTTTCAAGTCAGTAGTTGAAGGTGGCGGCGTCGTGCGGGCTCTTTGTGTTCCGAATGTTGCCGATAAATCACGCAAATTTTTGAAAGATCTTGAAGATTTTGCCCGCGAAAGTGGCGCTAAAGGCCTGGCTTCGCTGATTTTTGCCGGCGCCGAAATCAAGGGTAGCCTCGCCAAGCCCCTGTCAGACGAGAGTAAAGCCGCACTGCGCGCAAAATTCAACGCTCCCGACGGCAGTGCCATCTTTATTGTCGCTGACAGTGCCGACAAAGCTTCAGTTTTTCTCGGAAGAGTCCGAATTAGATTGGCTGATGAACTTGATTTGCGTGAAAAAAATGCTTTTCGCTTCTGCTGGATCGTTGATTTCCCGATGTTCGAAAAAGACGAAGAAACCGGCGCCACCCAGTTCAGCCACAACCCGTTCTCAATGCCGCAGGGTGGTATGGAAGCCCTGATGACCAAGGATCCACTGACCATCAAGGCTTATCAGTATGATATCGTCTGTAACGGTACCGAACTCAGTTCTGGTGCAATTCGCAATCATCTGCCAGAAATTATGTATAAAGCCTTCGAAATCGCGGGTTACGACAACAGTGTTGTCGATGAAAAGTTCGGCGGCATGATCAAGGCTTTCAAGTTTGGTGCGCCTCCTCACGGTGGCATTGCGCCCGGCGTTGACCGCATTGTAATGTTGCTCGCCAACGAACCGAATATTCGTGAGGTCATCGCTTTCCCAATGAACCAGAACGCACAGGATTTGCTGATGCAGGCTCCCGCTGAAGCAACTGAAAAACAGCTCAAAGAACTGCATCTGAAAATCGTTGGTGACTGATTTTGTTAACAGCAGTTCAGGTATTTAAGAAGTAGATAAGGAAAGTGACTTTATGATAATTGTCGTATTTATCGCTCTTTTAATCCTGGTAGATTCGCTTATATTCTGGGCATTCACCGAAGCAGTCAGAGATAAAGATTTCTCAGAGGGAATGGGAATCGGTGAGTGTTTTGTACACTGTGCTATCGCAAATATAATAGGTGTTGGAGTTAAAATGACTCAAACATCTGCGCCAATTCATCTTTTCTACCTTTTTCGACCATTCGGCAAGATTGGTCTGAATTTTACCTCAAAAGTTCTTTGTTTAGTAATCATGGGCGCAGCTGAATTCGGTATCTTACTGGTTTTTGCCAAGCCGATTGCCGCAGCAATGAGATGAGTGGCTCAACAGCAAGCGCAGATTTGAAATAGTGAATACTGTGACCACAGCTTTTACGCTGTGTGTGTTTGTTGGGTCTTTTCTGCTTTTCATGGTTCAGCCAATGATTGGCAAGATACTGCTGCCGTATCTGGGCGGCGTGCCGGCGGTCTGGACAACCTGCATGCTGTTTTTTCAGGTGGCGCTGCTGGCTGGTTATGTTTACGCCGAAAAGTCGATCAGATATCTTGGTTGTCAGCGTCAGTCGATACTGCATCTGCTGCTGATGACCGGGGCATTTATGCTGCTTCCGCTTAATATCGACACATCCGGTGCTATCACTGCAGCTACTAACCCGACTGGCTGGCTACTGGCAAGGCTGGCCGGTTCGATCGGCTTTTTATTTTTCATGATTGCCGCCAACGCGCCGTTACTACAGCGTTACTACTCAGAAACCGGTCAGAAAGATTCGACCGACCCCTATTTTTTATACGCCGCCAGTAACGTTGGCAGTCTGCTGGCGCTTTTGTCTTACCCTTTCATGTTTGAGCCTCTACTGCGCCTGTCGCAACAGAGAATGCTGTGGTCAGTATTGTTCATTGTGCAAACCATTCTGATGCTGGTCTGCTGCATTTTACTCTGGCGCGACAATGCGAAAAAAACAGAAGAAAAGGTCGAAGAGTTTAATTCAAGTAATAGCGCCAGTCCGGCCTGGAAAACTTCTCTTTACTGGTGTCTACTGGGCTTTATTCCGTGCAGCGCCATGCTTTCGGTTACCACTCACATCGCCACGGACATAGCTTCTGCACCACTTCTGTGGGTTTTTCCGCTGTCGTTGTATCTGATTTCATTTGTTCTGGTTTTTGCGCGAAGCAGCTACTGGCGAGACGTTAGATGGGAGCGTTATATGTTTCCAGCTGTGATACTGGCTATGATACTGTATCATTTCAGCATAACAGAGCGCGCCTGGCTGATTATTCCGCTGCACCTGTTCGCAATGTTTCTGATCTGCATGTATTTTCACGGCCTGCTGGCAAAAGATCGACCACCAGTCACTCAGCTCAACTCGTATTATGTCTGGATGTCTATGGGCGGCATACTTGGCGGTGTATTTAATGGCCTGATCGCGCCGCTGTGCTTCAAAACTCAGGTTGAATATATTCTCACACTCCTGGGCAGCGTTATTTTGAGTTCTCTGCTGGCTAAAAGCCAGTATGATCCTGAATACTCGATGGCTCAACGGCTGCTGGTTGTGGCGACATTCATATTTTTGCTGATTCTGCCCGCCAGAATGAAAACAGATAATCTCACCAAGCTTTCTAGTGATAGCGGCCTGTTCATGACATTTATGGCGCTGCTTCTGCTTTATGTTTTCAATAATGTGCGTAAAACTGTCGGATTAATACTTATCGTTGTCAGTCTCATTGCTTATTCGCAGATGAGTACTTCGCCGCGCCTGATCATGGTCGATCGAAGTTTTTTCGGCATTCTCAGGGTCACTAAGCTGTCCAGTGATGGCGAGGTAATCGATCCAGACCTGAAAATCGAAGGTGTTAAAGATGTTTTTCACTGCCTGTCGCACGGAACCACGCTGCATGGTATAGAGCGCAGGCTTGACAATATGCGCATGAATTATCCGCTCTCTTACTATTCACGGGAAGGGCCGGTCGGTTCAGTGTTTCGCGTCGGGCAGATCAACCGGGCTTTTAAGAATATTGGAGTTGTCGGACTGGGGTGCGGCACGCTGGCCTGGTATGGCCGACCATGGCAACATTTCGACTTTTTTGAGATCGACCCGAAGATCGTTGAAATTGCCAAAAACCCTGATTATTTCAGCTTTTTGCAGAATTCAAAAGCCAGCATCAGTCACATTATTGGCGACGCGCGCGTCAGTCTGCAGAATATTCCTGACCAGACCTACGATCTGCTGGTAATCGACGCATACTCATCAGATGCGGTACCGATTCATCTGATGACGCTCGAAGCTTTTAAGCTCTACAAAGCCAAGATAAAACCAGATGGCATGATGCTTTTTCATATTTCCAGTCGTTATTTTAAGCTATCACCAGTAATCCGTCGCATCTGCGACGAGCTTGGCGTTGCCTGTCTGCGCTCTTATGATGAACCATCGAATTATTCGATACGTTATGACTGGTATGATTACGATCAGATAAGCCGCTCAGACTGGATTGCCGCCGGCAACCCACTGCATCTCGAAACACTCAAGCTCTATGCGCGGTGGGACGAGGTCGCGTCCAACCACAACTACAGCTTGTGGACTGACGACTACGCAAACTTGCTGCAGGTCTACATGTGGTGATGATTTTGTTCGATTGACCCAGGAAAAGATATTCACCAGGCGTAGGAGGCTATCTATTCGTATATGGCCATCAATTTTTTGAGCTCGTCAATTTGAATTTCTTTGGCATCTTCAGACACAGATACCTGTAAACTGGTTGAGCTGCCTGATGAATCACCGGAATTATGCTGTCTCTGATTTGCCTCAGTCAGCCGCGCCGCTTCTTCGAGCTCTGCAATAGCTTTTTCCTGGCGATACTGGGCAATTTTCGCGGACATCTCTGCCGCGTAGTCTGAATATGGGTTATCGTAGCTGCTTAACAGATCGTAATATACTTCAGACTGGTCGAGATCGTTGTTTAGCATATATAGTTCTGCAAGATCCAGTTGAATCATAGGATTATCTGGTTCAATGTCTGCGAGGTGTTTAAACAATTTGACTGCCTCGTCAATTTTCCCGAGGCTTTCCATGCAATGTTTTATACGCTGAATTATGCCAATGTTGCCGGGATTTTCCGGAAAGATTTCCTGATAAAGAAGAAGTGCAGGTTCAAGCTTATCAAGGCTGAACAGGCAGTCTGCCAGCATAAGTTTGGCCTGTTCATTTGAACTGTCCCGACTCACCAGATCGTTTAGAATAACAGTAGCTTCATCGTATTCTTCATTGGCCAGAAGAAGTCTTACCTGTGTCATAGGGTCCAGAAGAGGTTTTTTGTTGTTCTTTTTCCAGCTGTCATTTATTTCTCGGGCTTTGTTATAGTTTTCCAGGTCAAGGTATATGAAAACAAGCGATTTGAAGGCCTCTTTCTCTGAAGGAAAGTCTTTGGTAACAATCTCAAAAAAACGAATGGCCTGGTCAATTTCAAGCAAGTCCCAGTTCCGGTAACCTGCAGCCATTAAAACGCTTTTTCTTTTTTCTGCATCGACATTTTCTGATCCTTCATACAAACTTAGAAGTGCCCTGGTGATTGTGGCAAAGGGGCTATCCGGAGCCGCCTTTATTATCCAGTCAAGGTATTGCTGTGCTTCCTTGATCTGATGTTGAGCAAGGTGCAATTCGCCTTTAGCATAGGAAAGGACGAGCGAGCGCGGGTGGCTCTGTCTTAAGAAATCTATGCGCTCATGCGCTCCTTCCCAGTTTTCTGTGATTCTGTCAATCAGTGCCAGAAAAAGATCTGCTTTTTCTTTTTTTTCAGGCGAAAGAGCGGCGTTTGTAAAGAATTGCCGGGCTTTTTCGAGATCGCTGATGCGAATCTGCTTTGACAAAATTATTTCTGAGAATGAAACAAACTGATAATATTTTTTTACGCCGCTGGCAAAATCATTATGCGCAAAGGCTTCAATTGCCTGTAAATAGGGATTTGCTGCATCAGCAGGTTTGGCATGACAGATAGAGCAGCAGCCAAACAGCATGAGTATGACACAATAGACTTGTATCAGATTCAATTTTTTTGCTTCAAACCATTTCATTCTGAAATTTCTGTCCTTACATTACTTTCTTTCTTTTTCAGGGCGTATTTCATACTGTTGCAGCAGACTTCCTGGTGTGTTCTGCTGCTGAATCGAATCAGGCTGTTCATGCGATGTTTCGTCAGTAAACAGAAATGGATCATTGTCGCTCAGAATCTCATTTAAAAGATCTCTACCAGAACCCCATGTCGTTTTTTCTGCATTGTTTGAAACCATTATTGACTCAGGTATTACTCCTACATTTACTGGTTGCAGACCATTGCTTGAAAGATTGAATTTGAGGCCGGCTGCCAATTGCTGATCTGTTGACGGAATTAGCAGACTACCTTTCTGGATCGTTATCAGCATTGATTCATCAGTTCTGGCTATTTCAATCGAGCTGTCGTGTGTGATTAAAAAAGGCATTGGTCCCACAACTTTAACCGGAAACAAAGTGTTGCCATGTCTGATCAGACATTCACCTTTGACGATTTCGAGGTGGGCAGGCTTTAATAGGATTTCAGAGTCTGGTGAAATTTTAATCAATGTTTTCTCACCAAGCCTGAGTCTGGCTGTTTCGCTGGCAGAGGTAATTATTCTTGCCCCGGCTTTTGCAAAAACTTCTTTATTTTCTGCAGATTCAGGCTTACGATCCGGGTCGGAAAAAAAGACTGTGCCACCACCTTTTTCAAGAATTGCCATACTGTAGATGTATAGTTCTCCAAAGCGTTTCGGAGATTTGCCTGCATTTTTGACATCGTCTAACTGAGTGGCGGGATTCTTTTTCCAGAATGCAGTGTCATGATTCTCACTTTTTCTGCTGTCTATCTTATTTTCTGAGAGCAGAATGGTTTCGCCAGCACTAATCTGAAATGTTTTGCTATCTCTTGTCAGAACTTTCAGTTTGCCCTTCATTATCACAACCTTTACAACTTTCTGATTGCTCTGCAGAAAAAATTGACAATCTTTTCCAGCCATTGCAGCTAGGTTGGTTTTAACTATAAATCGGTCTGACAGATTTTTAAACTTGATAAAGCAGGCAGATTGTTTAAAATTAAGACCCTCTGATGCTATTGTGCCTTCCGAAGGCGCCATAAGATTTATAACAGTGCCGTTTGGAAATCTAAATATCGCGCTTTCACTTGCCAAAAGAGAAAAAGAATCATTGATATTCAATTTTGTGGGCAAATTACTGGTAATATTTCCTGACACAATTATCTGAGCCTTTGCTATGGGGCCTGGCAGCAGAAACAGCGTCAGAAACAACAGAACTGCATATTTCAGATTCAGTATTCTAATAAGCATTTAACCTGCCCTGTCAGGAGATAATTTTTGACACCAGAATGAAAGATACCCCGACTTCATTATAAAGACTTTAAAGATTTTGCGTAAAAGTTTTTTTATGGGAATTTGCTTCTATGCGAAATTTTGCAATAAAGAACGGGTGAGCTATACAGTGTTCGCACTGGTTGATCTGTTTTTTAAAGGTAAAGCGCACTTTCTTCAACCGGGATTCAGTCTTATCGACTTGGTTTTCACGGTCTTAAGAGACACTGGTTGCGGGAGATCTTTTGACAACTGTCGATACAAATTCTGGATATTGGTTTCAAGCTTTTCAAGGGTGTCTGCCAGGCCGTGAACTATTGGCATTTCACGTATTTTTCCAACATAATGACCGTTATCTGCCCAGTAAACAAGAGTATAAGATTTGTTCATTTCCTCTCCAACATTTCTTTGAGCAAAACTACCACGTTTTATGTAGATATAAGATGCTCAGACAATTATTCTAATTGAGAGCATTAGAATGGCAGTGTTGTATACTTTTTTGGTGTCGAACGGGCTGACCAGGTTGGGTTATTTATTTTATTCGACTGGCTCACAGGATCGACCAGAAGCCATTTGCCACCAACATAGGCATATGCAAAGACATGCCCGGTTGTCAAACCACTTTTGAAGCGACAGGTTGCATGTCCATATCGGGCTGGTATTCCAGCGGCTCTCAGCAGTGCGACCAGAAGATGTGCCTGGTCACAGCAATTTGCATGTTTAGAAGAAAGCGTTCTCAGCGCGCCTTTGCTGGTATTGTAATAGCTACTATATTTGACTTTGTCGCGAACGTAGTAAAAGAGATTCTTCATTGTCTGATAAGAGGTTTTGCCTTTGAGGCTTTTTGCCAGAGAAACGATTTTTGCATTAGTCGAGGGGCAGTTTTTGGTAGGCTTCATATACTTACCAAAACTTGAGTTGGCAAGAGCTGCTGCCGTTTTATCTGTTGATGAGGCGCTGGCCGTTGTTGCCTTAGCGGTAGTAAGTGTTTTGAACAGTTTGTCGTCAACAACACCGGTTACAGTAAGGTTGTTGGCTCTCTGGTATTCCATGACAGCCAGCTCGGTATAGGGCCCAAACCAGCCATCGATACGACAGTCCTGATATAGGCCGTTTGCCTGTAATGCTTTTTGAAGTTGCTTGATCTTTTTGATAGCTGCATCATCAGAGGTTATTTTTGTGGTTCTACTGAGATACTGCGGTTGTTTCGCGGTCGCATTGGCACCAAATTTTACGCTATAGGTCTGAAGCAACTCAGAAGGGCTTGAATCGCCGTAGGCACATGTGCAGATCAGAAGAGCAGACACCAGAAGCAATATGCTGATTCCAGTTCCTGATTTTCTCATAATTTACCTCGCTAATTAATAATTTGTATACACTATACTTGGCCAAAAGCTGACTGAGGTTACAGTGATAGGTAAATTATTTAGAAATCCTCTGCTGCAAAAGCTCAAGTTTTTTGAGTGTCACTGCATTGGGAGAGAATTCATACTGTGGTATCAAATAATAAACAGTATCTTCGATTTCTTTTATTTTGCCTGCAGAATAGCCCTCTGGCAAACTCAGTAACTGCTTAATCGCGCCGGTTTTATCGATATCTGAGTAAAACATGACTTTTGCTGCTTCATCATCAGCGCTGGTCTCCTTGCTCTCAATAGAATCCTGGGAAAGGTTCACATTGCTTTGCTGATCGTCAATGCCTCCATCCTGCGCAGACTCGTTGAGCGCCATATTTTCAGGTTGTGGGGGCATTAATATACCTTTGAATGTGTTGTCTGAAGAATTGTATGTGAGAATCTGGAATTCCTGTGGACTCTGAAGTTCAATAAATAGGCTGTTTGTCTCTTTTTGCTTACCATTTTCGACCGGTCTGGCAAAGTCTATTTCAGTGAGCCGTGTACCAAGCCCTGGTGCAAAAAATGCTGAAATAAAAGAGTTTCGATTGGTAAGGACGGGGTTGCTCTGGCATGGAAAAGCATCTATGAAATTACCGCTTTTATCAAAAACCTGCAACAATGACTCACTCTTGTTCCAGAGAGCCATATTGCCAGCCAGATCTGTGAACAGTCTGTATACGCTTCTGGCAAGATCTAGAGAAGTATTTTGCAGAAGAATTGCTTTTGATATGGCTGGTTTTGTCTGCATCCAATTGAGAACTTCAGCCAGATTCGAGAACTTCACAACCCCTTTGTGAGTGAGAGCTAATATTGGGCCTGATTCAGAAAAATGTAGAGATAGAAGATCGTCAGGGAAAGGCAAAACAGATGGTGTTTTTTCCCGACCTCTCTCAACCAGAATAAATTTGCCAAAACTAAGGTCTTGAATGACAATCTGCTTTTCGGTCATATCCATAATCAGCGCATCAGCATGGTCGAGGCCACAGTTTTCCGCTGAGTAAGCTATTGTATTCTGGCTTTCCGAGGAAGCAGCGACATTGCTGGCAAAAACAACGCATGAAGTCATGACTAGCAGAAAAACAGTTAATAATCTCATATTTACCTCTTATACAAATGTTTACTTACTATATAAAAATATTTGCTAATTCTCAAATAGTCCTGAAACAGTCTATTTTTTTGCATCACTTTTTATCTTACTAAAAAGCCCTTCAGTGACAACTCCGGTGACTCGCAATCCGGCTGCTCGCTCAAATTCCATTACTGCAAGCGCTGTGTATGGGCCAAACCAGCCATCAATTTTACAGTTCTGGTAGTATCCATTAGCCTGCAAAGCTTTTTGCAGTTCTACGACCTGCGGGTCAGATGCTGTTTTTTCTGGTAATCGTTTTAGAGTTATAAATTTGGTAGAAGTAACTTCACCGCTTTTACCGTTAGCTGTGATTGTAGCATCACCGAGAATTATCCTGGCGATCTGCTCTGCTAGAACTGGCACTCGGCCGTCGCTGAGAAGTTTTTCTCGGTGAAGAGGGGACTCAACTACATAAAAACCAGCATCAACAATGTATTGGTAAGGATTTTCGATTCCTTTAAATGATTTTGGAGAAAAGTTGTCATCCCAGGCACGCTTTAGATACTTTACGTCTTTAAGCAGATATTTCGTAGAGAGATTCAGAATGATCATTCCTTGAATATTTCTATCTTCCCATGCTTTTTTTAGATAGCCTTTTTTTATTCCTATGACCATATCGCGATATGTGCCAGCGCATATTCCAGAGGCGGCGTTAACAACCCAGTAGCCTTTTGGGCAGTTCTTTATGGTTTTAACATGATCGTCAGCCTGGCAACAGTATGGACTTACAACAGCATTAATTCCATACTTTGTTGTCAGCTCCTTTTTGAACTTTTCCATGAACGCTATGTCATTGGCAGTTCTATAAAGTCCGTCTGTGTTGAGAATTACTCCTGCCGTTTTTTTTACTTTGGTCGTGGAGGCCGAATACACTGTGATTGGGTCTGATGAAGATTTGACATCGTAATTTTCAAGAGCTGTGGATATAGGACTCGCAGCGATAATTTTGCCAGTAGTCACTAGAAATGCGGAGAAAATACAAACAAATATAAGCAGAGAAAACTCTTTTCTGGTCATAGCTTACCTCTTTCTGATCTAATTCGATTTCTGCAGAAGCTGTTGCATTTATTGAACTACAGTTTGAGCTCCTGTAAACAGCTATCATAAACTTGACTTGAATATGATATAAGTTACAATGAAATATAATATTCTTTCTTGCAAACTTTTGAAATAATTCTACACATTGCAAAAAAAAATGTAACCAAACCTTTATACGCTACAAAATAATAAGATGCAGAGAAGAATAAGTTATTCTCTTTGCCATATTGAAGTCGTGTTAAAGGTGACAAAATGAAAATCTTCGCCAGCATTGTTAAGATTATTGCTGTCATGCTCTTTGCAATCTTTCCGATGGTCTTATATGCCCAGACTCCCTATATCATAGGAAGTTATGATGATAGACAGACAGCTAATAGTGCTGATCTAAATGGCAATTATGTCTCCTCTGTTTCTGATGTTTCGGCAGATGCCAATGTCATTTTGCTTGGCGATATCTTCGTAGCACCTGATCATTACCCTCTTTATGAGCTGCAACAGCGTGGGTGCAAAGTTATCAGACTTGAAGGAAGAGACCAGGATGACTTCATCGCCAGGATTAGAGCATATAATGACTACATACAATCAGGTAACAACGTATTTGCAGACATTCCCGAAGGGATGGGAAACGTTACACAGCCAGCTTTGTTTCCGATTCTCAAATCGATTGAGTTGAAACGACCAAACAGGCAAAACACAAATCTTGATTTTGTGCCAAAGCCATTGTTCAATACTCCGCCACCTGCTGAATCTGAGTATATTCCTCCTGCCTTGGCCGGTATGGCCCAAACCGGTCGTATTAATCTGGACATCGTTTTTGCGCCAAATTCAACCAATGTTCCGGCAAGCGCTTTTGCCATTTTAAGAGAGGTTGTAATGATGCTGCGTTCTAATGAACTCATGAAAATTACAATTGAGGGGCATACTGACAATTTTCAGAGCAGCAGTCACAATCTGAATCTTTCTGTACAGAGGGCTAATAGTGTGAAATCCTGGCTTGTCAAGTCAGGTGTTCGTTCAGGTCAAGTTAAGGCTGTTGGCTATGGTGAAACCAGACCTATTGCTGACAATAGCACATCTGAAGGGCGTGCCAAAAACCGACGAGTTGAAATTGTCAAAAATTGAATGATGCAATTTCAGTTGATGAGAGGTGACAGAATGAAAATCCTGGCCAGCTTTGTTAAAATTTTTACTGTTGTGTTTTTAGCTGTTTTCCCGGTGATTTTAAATGCGCAGACTCCTGATATCATAGGAAGCTATGCTAATCGGCAGATAGCTAATAATGCTAATCTGTCTGGCAATTATGTCTCCTCTGTTTCTGATGTTTCGGCAAATGCCAATGTCATTTTGCTCGGCGATATCTTTGTAGCCCCTGATCATTACCCTCTTTACGAGTTACAGCAGCGCGGATGCAAAGTTATCAGGCTTGAAGGCAGAGATCAGGACGATTTTATCGCCAGAATTAAGGCATATAATGACTATATACAATCAGGGAAAAACGTATTTGCAGACATTGCCGAAGGGATGGGAAATGTTACCCAGCCAGTTCTGTTTCCGATTCTCAAATCGATTGAACTGAAGCAACCGAACAAGCAGAACACAAATCTTGACTTTGTGCCGAAGCCATTGTTCAATACTCCGCCACCCGCTGAGCCTGAGTATATTCCTCCTTCTCTAGCCGTCATAGCCCAGAATGGTAGAATTGCATTAAACATTGATTTTGCACCATATTCTGCGGTAATACCAGCCAATGCTCAACCGATGCTAAGTGAACTGGCAAGTATGCTCAAGACAAATCCGGAGATGAAAATTCTGGTTGAAGGTCATACTGCACGAGACAACAGCGTCGACAATGGATATCATTTGAATTTGTCTGTTAATCGAGCCAGATCTGTTAAAACATGGCTTGTAAGTTCTGGCGTTGATGGAGCTAGAATAAGAACGGTTGGTTACGGTAAGAGCAGGCCGATAGCAGATAATGGAACCGATGAGGGCCGAGCCAGGAACAGACGGATTGAGATAGTGAAAGATTAATACACAATGAATACAAGAAAAGGATCAGTCTTAATAACAGTCTTGATAATTTTGGTCATTGTTTTTTTGGTGGGAATAGGGTTTTCCCGCTTTTCGTCTTCTATTCGCAGTCAGACCAACAGATCTGGCGAAGTACGCCTGAGCGAAATGACGGTTCAGGCTTTGTCTGTAACCGCTTTTAATAAGATACAGTTTGACCTGCTTTCAGCAAAACCTTCCGATGATGGCCGATTAAAAAAGATTCTCGCCAGCAGCAAGCCATATTTAAAAGAGACCAATCTCGACTTGGGAAAAGGCGAACCAGATTATTCAGGCATTGGAAACGCCCTTTCAGAGCCGTTAAAAGAACAGGGTGGCTTTAGCTGTACTATGCATTACAGTGTTGACAGCAAAGATTTTGTTGCTGCTGGCTCTGGTGATGCTCGTGAAAAAAAAGGATTTATCAGACTCAGAATCAATACAACATATAAAAAACTAGAAGATGAATTTCTGTTTGCATGTCCGGTAAAGGTTAGTTCGTCATGGATTCCACTGCTGTCGAAATTCAATCTGTTTATCGACAACCCAGAAACTGACGTGAATAAATGGCGTTTTAACATAGTCAAAACCAAACCCGATGGTGATTTGCTCCCGGGATCGCCGAAACCAATTGTTCTCTATAACGGGTTTAAACTCGCCGGCAACGACATGATGCGCGTTGAGAACTATCTTTCAAATCGCGTCGGCTGGGTCTATTTTGGAAGTGATCACCCATCAATTTTGAACCTTGCCCAAGGAACTAATGCTATGGGTGAATTTTTTCAGCTATATGAAACCTGGGATACTTCTATGGGGCAATTTATCGGTTTTTATGAGACATCTTATCATTCCTATGAAAACAAGGGAGTAAACGGAGTCGTTGCTACGGTGCAGTGGGATAAAGGGATTGCGGACGAGAAACGTGCTGGAGTCCCCACACACTGGTTGAATGTAATCAAGGGAACGCCTGATGAAGGCAAAATGATCAGTAATTCTATTTTTCGTCTCTATGGTATTGATAAGTCTCAGAGTCCGACTCTGGTTTTAGGCAAAGTTTTTCGAGGCATGATCTCTGCCAGAGGTTATCAGAGCAGTCCTAAAAATCTGGTTCCCGCAGCAATGTTTCAATGGGTCAAGCGAAACCAATGGCCTGAATACATCTCTTTTGATACCAGCATGGCTTCTCGCAATGGCCTGGTCAGTATTGCTACAATGGCTCGTGATATTCTTGGCATCAGCGAACAACATCTTGACACTTATCGTGAAAAGTATGCCAGTCAGGCGACACAGCAAGGCTATAACGCCTCTCTGGCGTTTATGGCAACCAATCGTGTTCTGGCCGACCCATACAGCAATTTTTCGGGCTGGTTTTTAAAGGTGATGCAATCTAAAAGGTCTATTGAAGAGATGAGCAAGCTTCCTGTAAAAATCGGGGGTTATAATAGAGATTCGAGAATACCAGAGTTAAAAGCGCTGCTTGAGAATTTACCAAAGAAAATACACACGGAAATAGATCTGACAAAAGCAGTCGCCGAATTGAAGACAGGAGATTCTGGGCAGATTTCCCTGCTTGATGTGCTTGCTTTGAGAGGTGTTTATCGTAAGTCGTCAGGTATGCTTGACCTGAATGGCTGGGTGCTAATTAAAGGGCAGGCGGGTAAAAAGCTGTTTATTGACCAGTCGGTAACTGTTGTCAGCAATGGTGGCATTATTCTAGATCGTGGGAATCTGGAGATCACACAGGATATTTCTGGCGGGAAATACCCTGATACACCTGGCGATGAACGAAAAGAAACCCCACAATTCACACTGCAGCTTGTCTTGCTGGATGGCAACATACTGATGAATACAGATAGTGTTGATGCCAGTCTTATTGCTAATGGCAAAGTGCTGTTCAAAAAAAATGATGCAATTATCAGAGGTTCGGTAGCGACGAAGTGGTTTGATGTTGCTAACGCCTCTGTTGGCACCGAGTTATATTATAATCAGAATCTTTCGCTTGAATCATGTGCCAGTCCAGATGATATTGAATTACTTGGGTTCAAAATGGATTCTACACCGGTTTATCTAAAATGATTAATAAGCAAAACTGTAGAGCTTTTTCATTAATTGAGGTCATGATCGCGATTGTAATACTGAGCATCGTCAGTGTCACGATTTTTTCAATGTTCAGTCAAGCCAGAACCGGTACGATGCAGACACGTGACGAGATAATTGCTTTCAGCCATGCATCCACCATTTTGAACTATGCTCGAGGTTTGCCGTTTGATGATGCATTTTTGACGCCGGTCAAGGGAAAAAAGATAACCGAATTGCTGACGCCAGATACTTCGTTAACCCAGACGCTTTTTGAAATTGCCCCGATTTTTGACTGCGCTCTTACAATTACAGACCATGAACCCGACGCTTCATTAAGCCTATATGCTTACAAGGTATTGAAGGTCGATGTGGAATGGAGATCAGGCGGAGTGAAGAGAAAGATATCTTCGACCGCCTTGCATGTTGGGGTGCCAAAATGAAAAACAGATATGCTATGACGTTGGTAGAAATTATTATTGCTGCACTTGTTGGATCATTGCTGTTGTCTGCGGCTTTCAGTCTTCTTAGCAGTTGGTTGAAGTCATCGGTTAAAGGTGCTTCTCATCTCTCTAACATTCAAGTCGCGGTTCTTTTGAGCAATCAGATTGAGCATGATTTGCAAAGGGCTGTCAGTGTAGATATGAGTGAAAATTGTTTTCAGATAAAGAGCATTGAAGATGTTGGTGGCGCAAAAGGTGAAGAGGATATTACTTACGAAGAAACAGCCAGTGGAGAAGGTTTAAAAAGAATGGTGGTTGCTAACGGAAAAATTGTGCTCGACAGAATCCTCGGCGACGGGTTCAGGGTCAATAAGATCAATGGAGAACAGATTCTTCAGAAGATCGCCTTTCAGGGCGGAAAGTTCGGCGTAAAGCTTCAGTTTGAGGTTGCTTCACTCAAGAATGAAGAGGCTTGTACAGTAAATAAACTGGTGTTCTGTTTAAATGCAAACGAAAATGCTCTCATTGAAGACTGGGTAAAATAGTTTCATTGTGAAGTCCAGTTCCAGTGAGAATTATTGAGATCCTGACTGATGATTGAGCTGGCAATTGTTGTTGCAAGCTCCAGTTTTTTGCTTTCGCCGCTTTCTTTGTTCTCTACAGTCAGGGCGACCCAGAGAAGTGGGACTCGTGGGTCGAGTGAGTGAGAATACACTGAGAACCGGGCATTTTCAATGCCCGTAAAGACTTTTTTGCCGCTAAGAGTGGTTCTGATTAGAGATTTGTCTGTTTTGTCAAAGACATAGGAGATTTCTTCAATTGTTTTGTTGCCGTTTTGATCCAAAGTATATCTGCAAAAATGAATTTCTTGATCTGATACGATTACAGGCCTGGATTTCTGTTGCTTCGAAAACCGATCAGAGGTTAAAACAGGATTGTTGCGGATTTCTTCTCGGATATCCAACCCATCTGAAGTGTTATAAAGTGGCGTTGCAACCAGAAAATCACGTCTGAGCGAATTGATTGCAGACCTTGCTTCCTGCAGATTCTGCAGATCAACATCCCCTTTGGCAACACTTGCTCTGGTTATTCTCCCAAGCTGCATAACCAGTATTATCAGTGCCGTTGCCAGAGCAAACCCAACCAGCGTTTCTACCAAAGTGAATGCCCTGTTATTATGGTTTTTTTTCATCAGTAATACTCGTTTTCGTCGAACAGGACTGCTGACATCGAGATCTTTCGCATACGGTCTGGTTCTCCCGACAATGGCTCCAGCTTTGTCGGTTGTTTTCCTTCGTTCCAGAAAATTTGAACTGTAGCTTTGCGAAGAAATCTGGCGCCAGGAAGTTTTTGATCAAGCTTTTCAAGCGTTACTTTCCTGTAAAACCAGGCAGCACAATATTCTTCAGGGTAATTCAGTTGAGGCGCATCATTATTATCTTTTTTACAGGTAGCTATCTTTTCAGATTTGCCTGATTGAGGATTAACCAGAGAGCCATCGAATATTTGGAGAATCTCAGGCGTTAGTCTGTCAGCCGGAGTTGCGTGCAGCCAGTCTATAGTTTCCTGAGCAAGTTGAAGGGCGCGCAGATAATTCACCGACTTACTGGTTTCGATTCTTGTAGATGTAATGAACCAGATAAGCGTGCCAAACAGCGCTGCGGCAACCCCTGTTGCTATAACTATCTCGACAAAACTAAATCCTCGACAGCTTAGTTTCTTATGTTCATTAATCATCTTTGTATTGGCCTTTGTTTTCACTGTCAGATTCGCGTGCTTTCATGACTGCGATGGTTCTGGCAAGAATGTTTTTTGTCGCTGTCCGTGTATTTTGCTCTAATTGAGGGGTAAAATACTCAGTTGGAAGGTTATTAAAGGAATCTGATCGTTTTTTGGTAACTTCCAGGAGAGCAGAGGAAGGCTCTGATGTTTTTATATTGACCGGCGAATCTGTAACAGGCCTTTTGTCTGAAATCTCTATTGCTGCTGTTTTCTGATTGTGTTTTTCTTCAGGTTCCCTGGTTAGAATGAAGGTAAGAAATGTAAATGAAAATGATGCCAATAGAATCAAGACAAACAGCAGTTTATTTTTTTTCATTTGTCTTTACCTGTATAATCAAGTGTAAAAAATGACTTTACCTGCCCAATACTTACTCTGACCGGGTACTCTGGAAAAAACAACTGTGGATCGTGAGTGATTTTCAGGTATTTACAATTACTCATTTCCAGCAAGTTATCCACCACAAGATTGCCAATGATGTGAACATCTTTGCCGTTGGCCAGGAAACCGCCTTCTTGAGCCGGATCAGCCTGAGCATTGTTCTGAAAGTATTTCGTTGCAACAAGCGATGCTTGAATAGTCGCTTTCTGGCCTGAAGTCGTTACAATAAATCTTCCGCTCATGAGATAAAGTTTCAGAGAATTCTCTTTTACCGAAGAAGGCGCCAGATTTCCGAGCATACAGTTGCCTCTAAATACTATTACCATGCCTTTGCCACGATATTTGGTTATAGTAGAGAGGTCCAATGATTCCCCATCGGTTCCTGCTATCATTGAGATGCCATCCAGATCAAGGACTTTCTGGCCATCTATTGTCTTCAAACGGCTTTTCAAAAACTCGCCGGTGGTAAGGTAAAAATGTGATGTAGTTGTAAGCGAGGGGTCAAAGATTGGAAAAACCTCATAACCTTGAATTTTTGTTTTTCCCGCTGTGGTTGGCACTTCGGAGTTAGCCCGGGACCCGAAAAAAAAGTTGTTGATCGACATGTGTTCGACAGGATGCGACATAAGTTTATCTGTCATTTTATCTATCTGCCCGACGCTTTTACCGGAGAAAGTAAAGGCTTTTGCCTCATAGCGCATAGGAATTGCCGGAAAATCAATGTTTGAACTCATTCCGGCAAACAGACTAAACTTAATTGAACACGTGTCAAGGAATGCCAGCTTAAAGAATCGCAGGTAAACCGGACCTTCAATAAAAGCGCATATATTTCGATTTTCACCAAACAGTGCCGGCATTTTTCCACCGGCAAGTCTTTGTGGGTTTAAATTTTTGATGTGCTCAAAATAGCTCATAATGCCTGAGAGAGGGTTGTTTTGCGTGAGTGAGTCCTTGTTAACTGGAACAACATTCGAATAATCTGAATAGCCATAATGATACTGCCAGGTTTCAAAACAGTCCTTTAGAAGCGAATGAAAGACCTTTGAATTTTCGAGTCGGCCGCCGACGCGGTTATGCTCTTTCATAATCGGATAAACAACGGAGCTTTGATTATCAGCAGCCGGTTTGCAGGATTCAATTAGACCCTTGTACAGGTCTGCAAGCTCGGGAACTCTGTGGAAATCACTCGAAACAGAGAATTTGTCGGCAAAGGGTTTAAAGTTTAGAGCAGGTTTCTTTACCCAGAACAACTTGTTGATGCTGGCCTGAGAACACTCTTTATTCTTTGCCTGAAAACCGCCTGGCTGGTAAAATCCACCTAGAAGTTTTCTGTCTCCCAAAAAATCAAGGTCGAGCAGAACAGGTGGCGTTTGTGCCCCCATGCTGCCGGATGGAAATTCAAGGCAGGCGGGATAAGCTCGATTACCAAGATAAATGAATGAGTATTTAACCGGGTCCGAAATGCCATTGACAATCAAGCGCACATTAGGATCATTAAGACTTTTGCAGAAGCTCTTAACAAAGAGTGCATATTTGTCAAGAAAAGGGTCTGAGAGATCGACAATTTTAAGATCGCGGTGTTCTTTGACGGTTACTTCACTCTGAAGACCTTCGGTCTGAACTCTGGCCACAAGCTGAACAAGTCCGATGTAAGAAGGCATACCCGGGCCAATAGTTTCGCGTATAACCAAGCTTGCTTCGCCAGATACACTACCTGAAGGCCCCAGGTATTCTGTTGCCATCTGATTGGCAATGCTAAGCTGACCCTCGGCATAAGAGCTTTTCCACAGAGTTAACTGATTTGGAACCGCTTTGATCGATTTTTTCCAGAAGTCATAAACGCATTTACCAGCCGGCGTTGCCGGGTTGTTAATGTTTTCCTTGATTCCTGCGAGCATTTCGTTGATGGCTGCTGTTGCCACTACAATCATTTTCTCCTGATCGATTGTTTTTGCCAGCTGCAGCACAGCGCCAGCTTTGAAGCGATTCAAGCTCGCAGCAAGAATCATCAGGCAGAGAGCAAGAGCACAGACCAGATAAAGAATGAACCCTTTTCGGTCTGATTTCTTGCAAGAACATATCATGGATTTAGACCAGGAGTCTGGTTTTTCCTGGGTTTAAACTTCTGTGATTCATTGGGAGTATTAATTTCTGAAGCTCCCCCCCCACCAGATGCTTTGTCGCCAGAGACTGGCGATTTCTTTTCTGGTTTACTCTGCAATGAAGATAAGCCCTTGTTAATCTCAGTGCCTGCAAACCCTGAGGTTGAGCCAGGAATTGGTTTGCCCATAAATAGCTTTCCGATTCGGAAAACACTATCAATAATCACACCCTCAAATATTTTTGAATCACGATGTTTTGTATATCTCTGGAGATAACTCTGATTTTTGTAAAGTTGAGAGCCTGCCTTAGGAACAGAATTTTTATAAAGAGACTTGAAGTCTAATATTTTTGAGAGCCCGTTGGTCGAGGCTTTTTTAGGGTTCCATACTTTGCTGAAAGCGTTTGCTGCAGTTTTGCTAAATGTACTGGAAATCCTCTTGGCCAGTGTTTTACCTATTTTGTTGCCGACTACTGGAAGCAGTTTCTGAGCAACTATTATTTTTACGCCTTCTATTGCAACGTCTTTGCCAAGATTTCCTAAAAGATTGGCATCGTCAACAATGCCTTTTTCGGCCGAACTGATAAGCGAATTGCCGGCTGCGGTAAGCAATCCAGCGGCAATACTGATGGCATTAGTAATGGGAATCAGTTTTGCTAACACCGGCGCAAGTGCTACCGCGAGAGTACCAGCAGTCATTGTGCCTGCTATGATGGCTACAACTGTTAATACTCCGCAAGTGATGGTTAAAAAATCGCCTAGAGCGCTTAGAGCATTTCCAACACCAGTGAGAGCATAACCAGCTTTAGTCATGGCTTCCTGATATTTTGCCATTGCCCCGCCGCTTTCGGCCAGACTATTCGCCATTTGGCTCGGGTCTTTTGCTGCAGCCGCTTCAAGATCACCGGCATTAATCAAATTCCTCGTTTCAACGGCATCAGCCTTAGCCTGCAATATCTGCTTATTGGCTTCTTCGATTTCTTTGATGTAATCTTTTTCCTGCTTCGTAACAGCGCTTTCTATTTTCCCAACAACATCAACAACCCCGCCGGCAAACCAGCCCAGGTCAACCGTTTCTAGCGACATTATCTGTTCGTAAGTTTTCTGATACTCTTGTTTTGCCCGTGCTATTTCAGCGGCATTAGTATTAGCAGCCCAGACTGCAACTTCGGCAAAGATGGGCTGAAACAGTATCGCAAGAACAAGGAGACAGGCTATGCTTTTTTTGCTGAATCTACTCATAATTCCTCCTGACACCTATTTCAAACAGACGATAATTACATTTCTAAGGAATCTGCAAACTTATGGCCAGACAGCCATGATCCGAATAACCTTCTTTAAAGCCGGTTATCCAGCTTTTTCCGTCTTTTTCAAGCTTTCCATATACAAAGATATAGTCAAGCTTTTCTGCTGGCTGGTTGTTTTTCTGGCGTGATTTGGGCCAGTAAGTGCCACCAGAATCTTCTGAAACATTGATCATGTTCTGACTCATAAAATTGATGTTATCAGAGCCGGGATGAGAATTGAAATCGCCCATCAGAACTGATGGTTCTGACCTGCTCTTAATTATTTGCCATATCTGGCGCAACTGCATGTTCGATTCAGCGCTATTGAGGCTGAGATGTGTAACGAACACTCTGACTTTTCCTTTTTCGCCGAGGTCGATCATTGCTTCGAGGCATCCACGCTGCTCATTTTCTGATTTTTCGCGGTAAAGAGCATGGTTTTTGCTCCAGAGAATTGGAAATCTGGAAAAAATAGCATTTCCCATGCCAATCACGATCAATCCGAAGCGATGATTTTCGCCATATACGTGATAAGGCATACCTGAAAACATTGCAATGGTCGAAGGTTGGTCAGTCAGGCCACCACGTAAATCAGCCCTTGATATTTCAGTGATTCCGGCAATGTCTATCTTTTGATTTTTGAGTAATTGAGCCGCATTGATAAGATTCTGTGGCTTGCCTCCCAGTTCATTTATACCCCCCCTGTCATTTCCGCGCCCATAGGCAATGTTATAGACTGCTACGCGTAGTTTGTCAGAAGTTAGTGTGGGTTTATTACCGGTTAGCATATCAACAACCTTATGAACGCCATCAACAACCCGATCTTTTACTTCTGTAGCGCCTTTTCCAATCTGGTCTTTTACTTCTGTAGCGCCTTTTCCAATCTGGTCTTTTGCTTCTGTAGCACCTTCGACTATCATATCTTTCGCGCCTGTAGCGCCTTCCATAATCTGTTCTTTGACTCCTGCATGCAAAGTCCCCGTCTGAATTATCATAATTACGGCAACACAAACAAGAAGACTCAGAAATGTGGGGTGCTTCATTATACTATTCCTCCTTGGGCTGTTCGATGTTCATTTTTTCAAGCAATTCCTGTGGTGAGAGAACTGAAGATGTGGCTGATTCTGGCGGCGTAGTTAAATCTTCCAGGACTTCGGTGGATTGCTTTGTCATGTTTTCAGGAAAAAGTGACCAGTAAGCATGTTCATCCTGTGTGGTTAATTTCTTACTAAAACCGGCTGCAGAAACTTCTGCTGAATATGAATATGCAAGATTGTAATCATTACCATTACAGTTGACTGAAAGATTGCCGGAAAGAAGAATGACTCTCGTAGACGTAGCGTTTTTCTCAATGCCAAAAATGGCATCACCAGTTTTTATTGTTGTATCTTCAGTTTTAATAAGAAAAAACTTGGCAGGATCGCTTGAAGAAATATCGAACAGAGCATGACCGGCAATCAGTTTTGCATTATTATCTTTCTGCTCTATGGATACCGGCCCTGCGAGAACAATACTGCCAAAATTAGCTACTGAAATAGATTTTTGCTCGTATTGTTTGAGAAAAATAGGTTCATCACTCTCCGGTGATACAAATCTGGTTGCAGAATCGTTACTTTCAGAGCCAATCATAATTTCATCGGTACCCAAAGCAGGATCTATAAATATTTTGCCTGGTTGAAAAGAATCTTTATCAAGTTCTGGTTTGATCTGAGAATCGGCATGAGAATCTGGTGCCCGAAACAAGGCTTCGATTTCATCTGTAGCAATTGGTAAAGCCGTGTTTTCAGAATAACTGGTAGCATATTGTTGTCCGCCGTTGATAATAACCTGTTGTCCAGACTTTCTGGAAAAAGCAACCTTGCCTTCTTTAACGCTTACAATCGTTTCAGAAGCGGTGGCATCGATACGTAAGATTGTGCCCAAAATAGATGCTATTCCCTGTGGGGTCTCAATCTTGAGCTTTCGTCCCTGTTTGTTGATCTGATAAATTGCAATGCCACTGATTTGGCGCAGTTCTTTTTCGCTGAAATTGTGAATTTCTAGATAAGTGTTTTTGCCTAGTAACACCTGGCTCTTGTCCGAAATAAATTCCAATGCAGCTTTTGATGCGTCATTAGTTTTTATAGCATCGCCAGAACTCAGTTGCTGATCAATTGAAGCAGAAACGAATACAGCAGAATCAGACAATTTTGCCGTGACTTTTCCTTCGACGACTGCAATTCTCACAACCGGTCCATTCTGCTTACCGAAAATGACAAACATGGTAAAGCCAAGGACAATACAGGCCAGAGCCAATGTTACAGGATGTTTTTTCATTTCCATCTCAACTTTTTTTAAAGATCCGGGTTATCAAACTCAATCCGATAAAATCAATGACCTGAGTCGGGTTGCTTAATCGACCAATCATTTAAGAGTTCAAGAGGAGAGCGGATTTCAGATGAATCAGTATTGGAATGTTCATTATTTGTTGTTGGCTGTTCCAAAGAGGTTTGTGGCAATGTCGTATCGGTTGCTATCTTTGGCTTAGCCGAATCCGATTCGTGCGGACTTGCTGGAAATGCTGACCAGAACGCAATTTCATTGTCAGTAGTCTTTGCAATACTGATGTTTTTTTCAGAAATAAGCGCAGAAAAAGTGCTTTCCAAAGTTTGTGAAGCATCCATTTGTTTGATGCGCAGTTTACCCTTTAATAAAGTCACGTTGGTGCCCTTGCTGTCTTTGTTTACACCGAAAACTGTACCGATCACTTCTATTGTTGCGTCTTCAGTCGAAACTGTAAACGGGTTTCTACCACTGCGGGGAACTATTTTGAACAGCGCGTGTCCATGAATAATTTTAACGTTATTTTCTGTTACGACAAAATCGCCGGGGCCAGCAAACAAAATTGTTCCGGTCTTTTCTGATTCAACAGTTCTTTGCTCGTTTGCAGCAAGCTGAATCGACTCTGAGTTCAAAATCACAACTGGTTTGACAATAGCATCGGGTTGCTGAGCTATAACTTTTGGTGGCTCAGCTGGTGGAACAAATTGCTGAACATCGGGCTTGGGAACTGGGACTACTTGTGGCTGTGGCTCTGATTTGCTTAAGAATGCTATGCTGGTCGCTATGAAAATGATCAGAATGGATGCCAACAGACCATATTTCAGATAAGGAGTTGATGGCAGTGCTGGCTGATTGATTTTCTGCATTATGTCTGACACAAAATCGACAGAACCGCTGACTTTAAATGCACCAAGAGCTTTTGCACCATTCTGCGCAGCTTCGAGCGAAACACGGCAGTCTTCGTGTTCGTCGAGATACTTTTTGACAGCAGCATGTTTTTCGGGGGGCAGACTGCCCTCCATGTAGTCAAACAGCTCGTTTTCACTTGGCTGACGGCTCATTTCGTTCTCTTTGCTGGCACGAATTCGTAATGACATGACAACTCGAAAAGCATCGAAGAGTCTTTATTAAACTTATCCAGAACTGGCTCCTATTAAGTTAATTAGTTCAGGCTGAAAAATGGTTACATTTTTCTCAAATATCTACCTCAAAAGCATTCAACTGCTCACCTAAAATTTTTCTGGCTCTGAATAGTCTTACTTTGACGAGATCGATCGAAATTTCAAGAATTTCTGCTGACTCTTTACAACTTCGCTCCAGAAAATAGTAAAGCCATACTGTTAATTTCAGATCTTCTGTTAGATTGTCGAAAGCTTTGAGTAATTTGCCATGTAACTCGCCCTTGATCTGAACATCAAGTGGATCTGGAAAATCTGCTGGCGAATCGAGAACTTTTGGAGGCCGTCTGGTTTTACGCAAAAACTGGTAACAGTGGTGAACGGCAATTTTCAAAACCCAATTTGTCAGCGATCTGGTCTTGTCAAATCTTGCCAGACTGTTGAATACAGCAATGAAAATTTCCTGTGTCAGATCACGAGCATCTTCATAGTTGCGCGTATAGGAAAAAGTCATCGAAAAAATTCTATTCTGAAAACGCGTAATGATCTCGGCATAACAGTTCTTCTGGCCGGAAAGGATCTTTCCTACCAGAACAGAATCTGCACCTTCCTCACGCGTTTCCGTCTTGTTAGTCAATTTCATTCTCCAGCAGAATCATTACCGTCTGGCAGGTCAAGAATATCCTATGCCAGCAGAACTGTAAATACTATCCTTGCTCAATCCCGCTCATTTTGCCAGAGCATCACCTGGCCGCTAATTGAAACAAATGTTTTAAGTTTTTTTAAAGAGGGCTCGGGCTGAAAAACATCAACACCTTCTGCTGAATTATCTCCCTGAACAAATGCAAATCCCTTAAATCTGGTGCCTTTGTCGATGCTCAATCTACCTTCTGGCAGATAGATTGAAAATCGCGCAATTTCCGGATCATACATTCTGCTCAGCTTAATTTCCCCTTTCTGTAAAATGCCGAACAACATCTGTGCATTTTCGCTGAAACGAACGCCATCTACAGTGATAGAAGATCTGGTAGAAAAAATCTGCCCAAAACCATTTATTTGAATATTTGAAAACACAAGTGAATTAGGGTCAGACGATAGGATGTCTCCGCAAAAATAGAGATTCCCGTCTCTCCATGTATGAAATCTCTGCATCTGCGCCCATGTCGAAAATTGCCGGCAGACACGCCCAAGAACAAAGGGAATGCCACGATGTTCAACTATCTGCTGTTTATCAATCAGATTGTAGTGCCAGGAATTGTTAATGGTTCTCAGCTCGTTTAATGAGAGCCTGGATAAATCTGTATTACCATCTTTCTGTTTGTTGGCACCAATTAGAGAATCATTGAGTTTGAAAACAATGTCGTAATTATTTAAAGGTGCCGGAATTGCCATGTCTAGTATTCTCATCTGCATGGTTGCCGTTATTAAGGCTTTCCCGGAGCCTATTATTGCTCTGGCGGAAACAGAAATGTGCCCGGATCGATCGGCAGAATCAGCAATCAACTGCTCTTTGATCTGATTCAGGTCGACAACCTTTGCCCAGGCTTCAACCTGTTTAAACTGACTTGTAAAGGCTGATTTAAGAAGGTTGGTTGAATGAGGCAGATCTATTTGCAATTTTGTATTGATTTCAGTTCTCAGAAAATCATGAAATTTTGAAGACGGGTCGTTAACTTCTTTGCGTAGCTGAGCAATTGCTTCTTCGATCGCTCCTCCTGCTGCAAAGTAAGATGCCTCATTATCCTGAGCACGTTTCAGCAAATAGGTTGTTTCTCTGATCTGGTTAAACAAGATCATGACAAATATAAGAATAACTCCAGCCAACCCGAGAACAACTGTAAGAAAAGTCTGGGCCTGTTTTGGATTATTATAAGGCTGTTGTTGCATGAATTTTACTCTAAAACTTATATTTGAAGCGCTGGTCATTGCCGATTGACACCCAGAAAGGGTCTCTTGCCCAGCTTGAGAGGTGTTTTGGGGAAATGTGGATAGAGGTTTTACTCCTACCGCCCTTATGCTGATGCTCAATCGTAACAATTACTCTGAGCAGCTGTGCATCATCTATCTGCTCTTTGTTAAATGCAAAATCAACATTATCTATATCAGTCAAAATAGCTCGGTTATTTCGATATAAAATTCCCGATGCGGACTTGTCTGATGATGAAGAAAACCTGTATTCACAAAGTTCACCACTCTCTGGTGTGCCACTTTTGTCGTATCTAAGCTGCCCGGTTGAATCTGAAGTGAATTTTCTGATCAGCAATGTTTTGTTCCCATTAATAATTCTCAGATCACCACTGGCTTCTCTGATATCACTTTTGAGCAGTTCAAGTGCAATCCGAAGCATGCTGAGTTGCCTTAGCTTGAATGTGCCAAAGTTATAGTATTTTGAAGCAAAAGAAAACAGTTGAATGATAACAAAAATTAAAAATGCCAACAGGCAGACAGTAAGCAGCATTTCTACCATTGTGAAGCCCTTTTTTCTCATTTCAAGGCTCCTGTCACCGGGTGATGATTGGCTACCATCGTGGCCAGAGTCAGAGGGTTTCGCTCTGATTCCGCAAATGAAGTTGAAACAACTAGGCTGATCAGTCTGTCAGGGACAATCTCAGTGATTTTTAGTTTGCTTCGCAGGTGTGAGCGATAATTGGCTGGAACCGTGAGATCAAGCTCTCCTACAAGCAATTTTAGGCGTTGATATGGCTGACTTTCGTATGTTTCGAGGTAACTTGTATTAATGGTGCTGGCTGCTTCTTTTAAAGTGGCTTCGCGAAGCAAAGCCCCTGTTGACATCAGTTGATGAAAGATCGGCAGCAAACATGCCGAGATGAGAAAAAGGATTATAAGTAGCTCTAACATACCAAGGCCATTTTTGATATTCATATTGGGTTTTATGTTACTTGATTGTCTTCAGAACTGATCTGGTTACAATTATATCTCTGGTTTTTCAGAATTTTGCGTATTTTTCTCAAAATCTCTGAAATGTTTTTACCACGCCATGCATATTTATTACTACGACTTTCATACTGTTATTCAAGTCTGGCAATGACGCAGACTACGCAAACTTACTGCAGGTCTACATGTGGTAATGATTTTGTCTGTTTAAGTCAGACTATTCATGTCAACCTGTTGAGCTTTTATCATGAAAGCTGTAGAATTCTCGTGCAGTGCCGTTCTGTGGCAAAGCGGAGTTTTGTGAGAGGCTTCATGTTATCTCGAAATTGGTTCTAATCAGGAGACAGTTATGAACAGCTTTGCAAAAGTCGTCGGATTACTAGTAGCAGCTGCTTTGTTTTTTTTAGCTTCGGTCTGTTGCGCTCAGTTGCACGAAGCCTTTATCCCAACAAAAGAAAGTGCTGTCAGGGATTGGTGTTTTGCCAACCAGCGCGTTGTGGCTAGTGCTGTGGAAATGTACAATATGGATAATGAAGAATATATCTCTAATTTCGAAGACAGATTTGTTCGTGAACCAGGTTTTCTCATTCCCGAATATCTCAAAAACCCGATTTCTCAGGAGTATGGTTGTCACTATTCCAGTGAGGGCGATCTGGCTCATGAGGGCGTTATTGTTTGCTCTGTTCATGGAGCAAAAGAGGGTTTCAATGCATCTCAACAGACTCTGGAAGATTTTAAAAGTGCCAGCCAGAAGCTTGTTGCAGCAGGCTATACTGTTGACGGAGCAGATGAAGATGGGGTGACGGCATTGCATCTGGCAGTAGAACTAGAAGAGCCTTTACTGGTTGAGTATCTATTGTCACTTAAGGCTGACCCTCTTCTGCAGACTAGCAAGGGATATAACGTTTTGGATTGTGCCGTGCAAAAGAAGAATCTGGAAATTGCACAGATTTTGAAAAAACATGGAGCTGTCTGCAGTCAGACAGTAATTGATGCGGCTCAAAAAGAGGCCGCTTCGTTTAATGTTGTCAGATTATCAGGAGACGTTCAGATTAAAACGGAAGACGTTTGGCAGTTAGTAAATAAGTCTGCGAGCTACTCATTGCCAATAACTATCCGCTCTGGCGAAAATGGCAGATCATTGTTTTCTCTTGGTGAAAGCACTTCTGTTGAGCTTGTCGGTAAATCGGAGGTGGCCATCGAAAAGCCGGCTTTTGACACTGTTCTGCCAATAGTTACCAGCAAAGTTCTTCATCTGATAAATGGTGAAATGAGGCTATCTAACTCATCTTTTCAAGAAGGCACCGGGATGATAAAGGTTCTGGCCGGTGACAAAATTATCGCTGAATGCGGCTCTGGAAAATTTAAGTTTACCTATGATTCAGCCAGAAATCTGGGAACTGTTGTGGTAAAAGTCGGGAGGCTTAAATTGAAATCTCTTACTGATCCTGAGAACCAGATAGATGTTCCAGGTTTCTATAAAGTTGAGTTTGACCAGGGCAATCTTAGGGAAAAAAGCCAGGCTTTTATGACAAAAGAGTTTTATTAAGTAACTCTATGAGCATCAGTTATTGGTGACCTGTGGTAAATAGGCTTCGAGCGGGCGACGTGATCCTGGATTGCTGACAATAGGCCCCAGATTTTCTTGAGAGTTTGCCCAGATGCCAAAAAGTAAAATAGAAAAATCTAACACTGCTAAACTGTTTCTGGAGGTTGTTGTGATACTATGATGCTTAAACCATGCGGTGTTTAAGGTGATTGACAAATTGGTTTTTTATGGCCTAACCTAGGGTAGATAGATTTTAGATTGCAGCATATGAGGATAGATAAATGCTTGCTGCTACCAGAGGATTCGCTGAGATTATTTATTTGTTTCTAATAATTGCTTTTGTTGGTGTACATAGCCAATCTGGAAGCTTTTCTTTTTCTGCTGCAAACAAGGCAAAACTAAATATCAGTAGTCAGTTACCAGGACTGGGCAAAGAGGTTATACGATGAAGTTTGCTAACATGAGTCTGGCGCGCAAACTATCTGTTATTCTTATTACCAGCAATCTTTGTGCTTTTACTTTTGTTTCAGTTACCTTTATAGCTGCTAATCTGGTGAACACTTATACTGACAAACAGATGCAAATCAGGGCAATAGCTGATGCGGTCGGGCAAAGTTGCCAGTCAGCGCTGACTTTTTCAGATAAAAGAGGCACTGAAAAAACTCTTGAAGCGCTTATGGTTATGCCAGAGATTGTTCGGGCGAGCGTGTACACCGTCGAGAGAGATGTTTTTGCCAGTTATGCTCCTCCTGGTCGCGCCTCTGGCGATACGGCAATGTTGAACAAAGCTTTGGCTTTTCTGTTGCCAACTATGATTAAGATCGATAACCCGATAATTCTTGGTGGCAAGCCAATTGGTAGAATTGTTATTGATGCTGATATTTCCAGTACCTGGTTGGAAATAATTGACAGACTGGTGCGGGTAACACTGTTTGCCCTGCTTAGCGCGCTTCTTGTTACGGTTGTTGGGACGTATCTGAGAAACAGCATCATTAAACCGATAAAAGAGCTTGAACGGACAGCACAGATCGTTTCAGAAGAAAAAAAATATTCCATCAGAGGAATCAAATATTGCGATGATGAAATTGGGCATCTCGTTGATGCTTTTAACAAAATGCTAAATGAGATTCAGCAGCGTGATGAAGAACTGGTCAGCTATCATGAGGAATTGGAAAGAAAAGTTGAAGAGCGTACATCGGAGCTTAACGCTGCAAAAGAAGTGGCTGAAGCGGCAAGCATAGCAAAGTCAGATTTCCTGGCGGCCATGAGTCATGAGATTCGGACACCGATGAATGGCATTATCGGCATGGCAAATATTTTGCTCGACACAGATCTGAGTACCGAACAGAAAAAATTTGCCGAGATAATTCGGACCAGCAGCGATAAGTTGTTGGCAATAATCAATGATATTCTTGATTTTTCCAAGATTGAAGCAGAGAAACTTGATCTCGAAATTATTGATTTTGATTTGCGAACTACCGTAGAAGACGTTGCTGAAATAGTTGCCTGCAGGGCGCATGAGAAGGCCCTGGAGTGCGTTTGTAGAATTGATCCTGCAATTTGTATTTTTCTACGGGGTGACCCAGGCCGTTTGCGTCAGATTTTGCTTAATTTGGCCGGAAACGCAGTGAAGTTCACATTGCATGGAGAAATAAGCATAAATGTGACATTAGTATCAGTGGAGGAGAATCACACGGAACTACTGTTTGAGGTCAAGGATACTGGCGTTGGCATAGCAGAAAGCAAGCTGGATTTACTTTTCAATGCATTTGGGCAGTTAGATGCCTCGGTTAGCAGAAAATATGGCGGTAGCGGTCTTGGTCTGGCGATTTCCAAGAAACTTGTTGACCTGATGGGCGGTGAAATTGGTGTAACCAGCAGAGAAAACTTTGGCTCAACATTCTGGTGCAAAATCAAGTTTCCCATGCAGGAAAGAAAAAATGCGGAAGCTCGATTACCACGCGGCTCTCTCTCTGACGCAAATGTGCTGATTGTTGATGACAATCTTACAAATTTGAAAGTAGTTTCTGAGCAATTAGGCTGCTGGGGCGTTCGCCACGAAATAACACAAACAGTTTATGACGGTTTCAATATTTTGAAAAACGCTGCACTGTCAAATACTCCGTTCAATGTTGTAATCACTGATTTTCATATGCCTGAGCTTAGCGGTGAAGAACTGGCTAAAATGGTTAAATCTGATCATATGCTTGCCGGTGTGTCGATGATAATAATGACTTCGATGAGTAGCCGTGGCGATGCCAAGCGGTTTGTCGAATGCGGTTTCTCTGCATACTTAACCAAACCAGTGAAACAATCAGACCTTTATGATTGTCTTCTAACTGTTCTTGGCTTTCCGCACAAAGAGATCGGGCATGTCGAGGAGCAGAAAATAATTACAAGACATACTCTTAGTGATGACAGGAAGAAAGCGCGCATTCTTCTGGCTGAAGACAATTTAACCAACCAGCAGGTTGCCCTGGAATTGCTGAAAAGATTGGGATATAGTGCCGATGTCGTATCTAATGGCGAGAAAGCTTTGCAGGCGCTAACGAGCGTGCATTATGACCTGGTAATGATGGATGTGCAGATGCCGGTCATGGACGGCTTTGCAGCAACTGCCGAAATTCGCAGTGGTAAATATGATGGAATCGACAAAAATACTGTTGTAATAGCGTTAACAGCTCATGCTTTTTCTGGATATCGTGAAAAGTGCGTTGAAGCAGGTATGAATGATTATCTAACCAAGCCGATTATGGTTGCTGACCTGTCTAAGATGCTTGAAAAGTGGCTAAGTGTTACAGTAGACAATGCCTCAAATCAATCTGCACCTGTGGATAGAAATGAAATATTCGACTACGATGAGCTGCTGACACAATTTGAACTAAACTATACTGTAGTCAAGCGAATTGTGGGTGTTTTCCTTGACGAGGCCATCACTGAAACACTGGCTATCAAACAATGTGTTGAAAAAAGCGACTTTGCTGAACTCGCAGAGCGCGTTCATCGATTAAAAGGCGCTTCAGCAAATGTTAGAGCGCTAAAATTAAACGGTATTGTCTGTAAAATTCAAAATGCACTGAAAGATAGTGATGTTAAAGTTGTTGGAGAATTAGTAGAAGAACTGGAATTCGAACTGGGCAACTTTCGCAAGGTCTGCAAAACTGCATTTAGTGATTTTGACGAGCGCGAGCAAAAATCTCTAGAGTCCGATTGATGTGTCTATGACCATGTATCCCCGAGTGTTAGGGGGCGCCGCTGGAAAATAGAATTTATTTCAGATCAACCTTAATTAATGGCAGAGGTTTGTCTGCCGGGATAGCCATGACAAAATCAAACCAGCCACCAGGCGTGGCTGAAAATTCAGCTGGTTCCCCAATTGTGGCCGGGAGTGTTTCTAGCGTATAGCGGCCATTTATGAGAACTTTTACCGGCCCTTCTTCGATAGCTGAGATTACCAGGCACTCATGGTTCTTTAGTGCAATACTGTATTTGAATTCACGTTTGTTGTCGTATTTTCTGAAAAGTCCATGTAATTTAAAAGGCTTTCCGATCTCGGGAACCGCTACATCAGGACTCCGACCGTAAATGGGTCTGACCTCTTTCGCGACATCATTTGACCATACCTTCATCTTTGAGGTGTCTGCGGAAATAAATGCACCGGCAAGAAACATAATAAATATCCCAAATACTTTCAGCTGGTTCGTAAGAGAACTGTGTGAAGAAGTCATTTCTCTTGTAAATTCGCGCTCAGCCCAGAAAACATTGCGGCCTGAACTGTTTGTCAGTTTGCGGGTTGCCGAAAGCCATTCTGGCGGAACCTGCAGAAAATTTTCAGTGCCGCAATAAGCGCATGCGGCCACAGTTTCGTTTGCCGCAGTCTGAAATGGCCCACCGCACCTTCGGCATGTGACCGGCCCACCAGGCTTGATTGGTTCGCCAGCAGCAAGAACCTTCATCAGACGCCGAGTTACAAAAACTCGCCTGCGCACCAAGAAGAAGGCGGCCATCGGCAGCCCAAAAAACAAAAATAGAGACCCAAGATACACCAGCACAATTACCACTTCAGGAAAGTAATCGGTGGCATTTGTTCCGATTAAATTGCTTAAACCAAGCTCTACTGCAAAAGCCGAAATGCTGAAACCTATGATGGTCAAAAAAATCAATATCATCAGAAATGCCCATGAAGGTAGCAGAGAAATCCAGATTTCCAATTTGCGTGGGCGGCTGCCAAGACGCGAAAGAAAGTCTGACGCATGTTGACGGATTTTTGTAAGGCGATTACGGGTTTCCTGGCCTCTCCGATAATTTGGCGGAATAACAACGGGAGCATTGCAATATATACAGTCTGTCAGTTCGGTATCTACCAGCGGAATAGCCGATCCGCATTTTTCACAGATTACCGGCGTCAGCTCTTGAAACTCTAAATTTTGAACATCACTGCTCATATCAACGCTTTCCTTCTGTGCTTTCGGCCGCTGTTTTTATTCTGTGCCTGTCGAGTTGAGGCAGGAGCGTGCCATCGGCTTCAATATAGCCATACTCTCTTTGTTCGCGAAAGTGTTCAATACTGAGATCTTCGCTGGAACCACTGACGATGGTAAAAGCCAGAATAAGAACGATCAGGGTTGGCCAGAAAGCGTAGGGTGTGATAAAAATTGCCATCAGACACCCGGCTGCTCTGTCCTTGCCGACTGAAGACACAAAAGAATCGTCAGTTTTCTGAATCATTTGCCCATTCTCAACGGCCACAACCTTTTGGTCGTCATGATTGCAGGTTAAAAGCGGAACTTTAATTAACTCGGCGACCTCGGCTGCAATAGCATTTGCCGGGTCAGAATGCTCAAAAAAATCGCTGACTCTTATCAGATTCCCATCAGAAAGACAGAAAAAAACGGCCCATGAGCTGGCGCTGAGAGATATTTTTTTACCGGTATATGAGACACCAATTCCGGCAACATCCTCAAGATTCGCAACCGGGTCTTCAGAAACAATCATTATCGCTGAAAAGTGATATAAAAGCTGACCGCCAATATTGTCGAGAACATAATAGCAATCGATATTTCGCCGGCAGCGATAAAAAAAGCCAACAACCATTACCAGGCCAGCTATTCTCAACAGCTTTGACCATAAACCAAAATCGCCGCCCATAACTGCACCAAAAAGCATGAAAGCGATGATTCCAGACAACCAGGTAAAACAGCCGAACATTCGCCCGATAGTTTTTTCAGCTGGCGTGTGAACATCAAGTATAAACCGCCCGAGATCATCGGCTCTCAGATTATGAATCGGGCTTTCGCTCATTTTTTCCCCTTGAAGATATCTTTCAGCAGTTTAGCAGTCTGTCGAAACCAAGGCAAATCTATTCGACGATACTCTTTACAAATCTTTGCATACAAGAGCCCGCGTTTGTTGCTGTGGTCTGAAACAGCCTTAACAGACGATTGTGGTGTGTTTATTCGGGTGATTTAGCGCTAATTTAGCTCCTGGGCATACTTGCGGGGTAAGGATTCGTGAGTTATACTTACAAAAATAAGTATAAGACAGGCTAATAAGGTGATTATAATGACAAAGTCGGGCCAAAAGGTTTATATCCTTCTGTTCATAGCTCTTGTTGTGGTTCTGTTGCCAGGTTTCTCGGTTAGTGCGCAGTCAGTTCAGGGCGAGAGGTGTTTCAGTAAAGCTTTTGAAGAAAAAGCAGTTGGACACAGTCTTATAAACGCTTATCTGCTGATGTACACAGCAAGCAATGCCTATGAAAACCGCCTTGGTGTTGCTAATTTTTCTGAATTCAAAAAAAGGTTTCAGGAAATTTTTGTTCCACTTGGCATCGACAGATTTGACTTTATCAATGTTCGCGAGAAAACGGCTGATACCCAGGCAATCATTATGTCGAACGACAAACTGGTTATTGTCGCATTCAGAGGTTCAGAAAGCAGTGTAAATAAGAAGTTTAGTATGGTTAAGATGGTCTACGACTGGATATTAACCGATTTTAACTTTTTCAAGAAACGTATTCTCTGGTGGGGTTGGGGCGTAAAAGTTCATCGTGGCTTTTACACCGCCACTGATGTTGTTTACGATGATCTCAAGAAATACGTCGACAGCCACATGTCAGGCACTCCCAAAAGATTGTGGATTACCGGGCACAGCCTGGGTGCCGGTCTGGCGCCGTTAGCAGCATACCGGTTGGCTGAAGATGGCGTTAGCGTTCAGGGCATATATACTTATGCAGGTCCGCGACTGGGCAATGATGCTTTTGCAAATGTTTTCAAAAAGCGCTTCCCAGATATGCAGCGCTGGGTTCTTGATAACGACATAGTCACCAAATTGCCCTTTAAGGCCATGAAATTTCAGCATTGTGCACCACCCAATAACATTTATGCCGACGGCAAAATGGTTCTGGCCGACTACGAAATGAAGGGTCCCGGGAAAGCCACTACTCATGTTCCTGGCATGTATCTGCAGAAAATCTATGATTTGCTGCCCCTCGACCTGAAAGCCGTGGTTCCAGCACCGCCAGGATTTGGCAATGACGCCAGCTTTGCCGATACTCAGCTCGAAAGAGAATTCAACGGTGACGCCCGGGAAGCAGAAGAAGACCTGAGCAACTGATTGAAAGTATGCGTAGGCATCGGATTCAGGACGATAACGAAGTAGAAAATCCTGGCCGGGTCTTTCAGACAGCATCTGTACAGCAGCTGACCATTTTTGTTGTTTTTATGCTGTTGTTTTTGTGCGATCTGACCGTTGTCGCCGCCGTATATGCTGATAGTGGTACTACCAGTGCCCAGACTGAAAAAAAAGTAAGCTGGCAACCATCACAAACAATTGCTCTGTTGGTTGGAGTGCTGAATTGGCATGATAATTCTCTTGCCAGCTATACTGCCGACAACCGCTATGATCAACAGCTTTACGACATCCTGCTGCGGCGAGGGGTGCCTGAGAGCAACATCATTTTTCTTAAAGACGGAGCTGCTACTCTGGCAGCTATTCAGCAATCACTGCAAAAGCTGCTGGAAAAAAGTGATGAGCAGTCTCTTTTCGTGTTTTACTACACCGGCCATGGCGACAAATCTGAAGATGGGACTGAAACCTACTTTTTTAACTGCGACGGCGAATCAGCAAATCCTGCTACAACCAGCTTAAAACTGTCATCATTAGCTGAGATTATTCAGAAAAACCATAAAGGGAAAAGGGCCATTCTGACCGCAGATTGCTGCTATTCTGGCAATTTGAACAAAGTTGCAGAAATACTGGGTGCCAGCGGAATAGATACATTAGTGCTTAGCTCTGCTACGGCTGCAAACGATTCTACCGGCGAATGGACCTTCACCAGATCGTTAAACGAAATTCTGTCAGGTATTCCCCTGATGCAGTTTGACGAATTGGAGCTGACCACCAAAGTGGCTGCAGACTACATCAGCTACAACATGGCCTGTGGCGAAATGCAGTTGGCAAATTATTACCTGACGCCGGGTTTTCCTGAAAATCTCATTTTAACGAAGCTAAAAGCTAGATTGGGGCAAAATCAGTCGTCTCTTGGCAAATACAGAACATTTGTTGATGAGGGCATCGATTACAAAGTCAGAATCATCGGTCAGAACGGTGATAAATGCAAAATCCATTATGTGGATTTGGAGTCAGAGCCTGATGAATGGCGTGACTACTCAGAACTGAAAGAGATTGAATGGCAGACCTACGATCTCGACAGCAAAATCGAAGTTAAATGGGAAGGCAAATGGTACCCGGCGCGAGTTATAGATAAAAGTGGCATTTTTCATTATATTCGCTATGACGACTACGATGAAATCTGGAGTGAATGGGTTGCTTCAGACAGAATCAGAACTTCAAAATTCTGATCGCCAGATCATCATCTTCTTCATCTTCTTCATCTTCTTCATATTTGCTGGTTTTACCCTCGTCGTCATGCTGGTTTATGCCGACACTGTATATGAGAATTTCGTCTGCTTCCATGCGGAAGCGAAAACGCTCTCCGGAAAATGAATCTTGAATTATCTGTTGATCGGTCAGAGTAAGCTCATCGAGAGATTCCGGAAATTTGCCGGTTTTAGCACGTTGCAGCTTGATCAAGGCAGCAATCTTTAACAGTCTGAATTTCTCTTTTACAGCCAGCGATTCTGTTATCATCGAGGTGTAATTTGGCACAGCCACATTGAGTAGCACGTCGCTTATAATTTCTGACATCTCGCTACACTTTGAGCTGGCAGGGGTAAGGTATTTTATCCACAAAATTTTCCAGACATAGTAACCGTAACCGGTCGATGCCATTTCGCGCCTATTATCTACATTAATCACCCATTCTTTGAGTTTTTTGATCCTGTTTGTGACATTCTCAGTTTGCAATACAGGCAGCAGACTATCAGCTAACCTGTTTATCTTGCGCACGAAAACGTTAATGTCGCTATAGTCTGAAAAGTCTGTGTCAGAGCCTTCTGACTGGTCAATTTGTCGCATGAGTGCCGATGCATCGTCTAATTCAAGAACATGTGAAAGTTGAAAGAATCTCAATTCAGACTCTAATGCCACAGCCAGATCCGGTATAGCCATTAATTCGTCTGCGTCTTTTATCATCTGACTCAATAGACCAGTTTCAAGTATTTTCTGATTCAGAAGTACAACACCGGCCTCAAAAACATTGCTCATATTCACCAAACCAAAAAGTGCATAGATTATACGATCGCTCTTCATTAAAGGGCGCCCAGCTTTTCCGGCCAGGACTAAATCGTGCCATGCGCCGTGTTGATCACCGGTTGCGAGACGATTCATTCCACGCGTCATAAGTAGACGCAATACCTGGTTAGGCGTAAAATCACGGCTCAAAGGGCTTAGCCAGAGGGGATACTTTTCCAGATATGGCCAGAAAAAGCTGTTTTTGCTCGCCATTGCTTCCAGCAATGTAAATGTGTCAGTATTAGCCTCGATTAAGGCGGCAACTTCTGGAGACTCTTCTTTTAGCCAGGGTTTACGATAATTTTCCTGCATTTGCTGGGCAAAAAATAATTTAGAAGTTGTATCGGTCGCGCTGGTATCCGATGCCAGATACATTGGTTGTAAAACCAGGGTTGGCGTTGCAAAAAAGGTTTCATTTACCCCCAACAGATGGCAGAATTCCGCCACCTCGGTCGAATCAGTTGCCAGAACATTCTCACCAAAGATCTGCAGCAGTTCTATTGCAGTGTTATCTTCGGGCGGTACGTTTCGCAATTTGTTCATAGCTGCCGCCAGTTTGACTTTTCCATCTTTAATCGGCAGCTCAGTAAAATAGGTTGTTTCTCGCGAAATCTCGAGCGGTGGCGGGGGCACGAAACGCATGAAAACATACCAGTAAACTACTGACAACACAGGGAGGAGGAATAAAAAGATTCGTTTCATGCTGATAATCCCTTGCGGCAGGTCATAAATCTGTTTCGGTTATTCAGTTGTCCAGAAGAGGCTTACTGGGAAGATTGTAGTAAACAATTTTGTTCTTCTCCAGGGTTTCGGTGATTTCTGCATCAGGATTTACCAGAAGAGCCAATCCTCCCTGCTGAGCCGCGAATCTGAGCATGTGTCCATCCGTTTTGTAGCTGTCGCCAAAGACCATGATATTGCCCCGCGGAAAGTCACCTGCAAAGTTTTTTATATACCAGGTTTTTCCAGCTGCAAAGCTGATTGGATTAATTACTTTTGGCTGAATGATGCCGTTTTCAATTTTGAGCCTGATTCCGAGAACTCTGTTCTCGGGCACGCCAAAATATTTTGCTGCCGAAAGAACCACATTGTGCGCACTTGCCGACACGATATAAACATCCACCCCCATCTGCTGCAGCACGTTCACCAGAGTCAGCATCTCCGGGAAAATAGCTTTTTTCATATGGTTTTCAAAATATTCTGTTGCTTCTATTAAAACCTGTTCTGGTTTTTGCCCGGCCAGGAGTGTGCATATCCAGGCGTAAGCCTCCTGCGGCTTGCTTCTTGCCCAGCTATGGTAGAATTCCCACGGATTAGATTCGTATAAACCCGCAACCGGAACAGGAATCTTGTGTTCGGCATGCATTCGGGTGAGCATATCGTGCATGAAACCGGGCTGGCTTTTCCCGTTTCCTTCGGTAATATCGCCGCAAACAAGAGTGTTGTCATGATCAAACACAGCAATCATACGTCCTTCTGCGGTCTCGATTTTGCTAACAATCTTGTCAGCTAGTTCCTGGGTCCAGCCAGACTTTGTCAGACAATCTCTGGCTTCTTCGCCATTAATCGCTTTTGCAATAGCTGGCTGAATCACTGAAATAAGAAGGATTGCGATCGAAAGAATAACTTTTCCAGAAAATTTATTTAACATTAAGAACCTTCCTGATATCCGAATTACTGACAATTTAACAGAAATTGCGAGAACTACCACCTATAAAAATTGGAGTTTGTGTTCACAATTCTCTTTTAGCCCCATCCAGCACTTCTCTAACCTTCAAGGCCAGATTCTGTTTGGAAAAAGGCTTAGGTATGAAGCATACGTTTGCTTCAAGAATACCACGATTGGCAATGATATCAGCCGTGTATCCTGACATGAAAAGGACTAAAAGATTGGGGTACATTTTTCTCAGATTTTCGGCCAATTCCTGCCCATTCATCTCAGGCATAATCACATCCGTTACCAGAAGGTTAATTTCGCCAGGGTGCTTTTCGGCTAACTCGATAGCGTTACTTGCGCTGGAGGTTGCTATTACAGAGTATCCCAGGCCTTTAAGCATTTTTTTAGCGAGTATCAGAATTGAGCTATCGTCTTCAACCAGCAATATTGTTTCTCCCCGGCCTAACGGAATTGCCAATGTGTTTTCTTTAAGTGCTTCGACAGTTTCGCCTGTGTGTCGTGGCAGATAGATTCTGATGGTTGTTCCATTCTCCGGTTCACTGTATACGTCTATGAACCCGTTGTTTTGCCTGACAATGCCATATACGGTGGCCAGGCCCAGTCCTGTGCCATTGTTTAGGCGTTTTGTGGTAAAAAAAGGCTCGAAAATTTTGTTCATATTTTCTGGGGCTATCCCTTTACCATTGTCACTTACTGCGATCAATACATACTCGCCAGGAACAACTGCATGATCAGCGCAGTAGTTTTCGTCAAATTCGATGTTTTCAGTTGCGATGGTAATCTTGCCTACGTTGGATATAGCGTCCCGGGCATTAACGCAGAGATTAGCAAGAATTTGATCGACCTGGACAGGATCGATTTTGACCGGACAAACTTCTACTCCTGGTAACCAGACAAGATCGATGTCTTCGCCGATCAGTCGCCGGAGCATTTTGAGCATATTTTCTATGGTCTTGTTCAGATCGAGCACCTTGGGTGCAATGGTTTGTTTGCGGGCGAAAGCCAGTAATTGCCGCGTAATATCGGCTGAGCGATTTGCGGCTGCAAGAATCTCCTCAAGGTCGGCGTGCAAAGAATTTTCCATGGCCACTTTTTCCATAGCCAACTCTACATAGCCGACAATGACACTGAGCATATTGTTAAAATCGTGTGCGACTCCGCCAGCCAATTGGCCTATGGATTCCATTTTTTGTGCCTGAAACAGCTGGGCTTCCAGTTTTTTCTTTTCTTCTTCCGCTTGCTTGTATTCGGTGATGTCGCGCCCTACCACTACTGCTCCCACGATTGCATTGTTTTTGTCTAGAATAGGAGAGAAATTGTAAATGCCGACCCAAGTTTCGCCGGAATCCTTTCGTCGCAGTGTGTATTCGATGTTTATTCCGGTTTCGCCCCGCAGAGCTTTGGGAATTGCTCTCATGTTCAACGGAGCCAGTGTGCCATCTGGCAGATAAACCTCTAAAATGGAAGAGTAATTGGATAAGTTTTCACGGCATTCGTTCTTGCTTTTAAACCTGTGAAACGTTGCGAAGGCTTCGTTGAATTCAATGATCGCACCATTGACATCAGAAATGAATACTGCATCGATCATGCTCTCCAAGGCTGCTTTTAATTTCGCTCGACTTTCTGCTATTTCCATTTCAGCTTGTTTGCGAAATCCAATTTCCCTTGCCAATTTTCTGTTCCAAAAGACCATTCCCAAAATTACCAACACGAAGATACTAAGAATTTTCCAGAAAAGAGTGTAGTTGAATCCGTGCTCATAACGGATGGGTAACCATTTGCGGTAAATGTCGTTGCGCTGCTTTTCAGAAATTGATTCAAGTGCTTTCTGAAGAATTCCAGCAAGAGGCGCCCAATCTTTTCGAACTGCAATGCACTGGGCATTAACATAAGGAGTTTGCCCGGCGATTTTGACGGCTGCAGCCAACATTTTTGCCTGGTAGTAACCGATAATCAACAAGTTATCTATGTAAGCAAAGACTTCACCCCGTTGCAGCATTTCAAGTCCTTCCACAGTTGCTTTGACATGAACTCGTTGAATCCCTGGAAAGTCTCGCGAAAGCCATTCATCAATTGCATAATTTTTTACTACAGCAACCCTCTTGCCGATAAGCTCATGAAGGTCTGCGATGTAAGTTACATCCATTTGAGTGGCGATAACAATTGGGATGTTCAAATATGGCTTGGTAAAGGCCCAGAATTCAGCTCGTTGGGGTGTCTCAGCTACAGACATAGTCATGTCGATCTCCCAACGCTTCATCTTGGCAAATGCCTCCAGCCAGTCTTGATTTGGTGCTAGCTCAAATTTCACCTCCAGGAGTTGTTCGATAAGTCTCAAGTACTCTTCACTTATTCCAGAATGCTGACCATGCTCATTGATGAATTCAACCGGAGGCCAGCCGGAATCTTGAAAAACCCGGATTACTGGATGCTCATGTAGCCAAGTTCGTTCTTGCTCAGATAATGTAGATATGAATTTGTTTGAATCCAGAATTTTTGTGGGGCTTTCCTCTGTTGCGCTTTTTGCTAGCACTGCAAACAAAAAAAAGGTCAGCAAAAGGCCAGATAATATTTTAAAGAGTAATTTCCTGGGATATTTAATAGCGCTCATTAAATTCCTTTCACATTGATAAAGAACGGAATGGTTTCCAACACTCTTTTAGTGGACATAGTTTTCCCTTTATTGTTTCTTGTTTTTTGCAGAAACGATGTTTCAGGGCAACGCCAATAGTTTCGGGGTGTGGTTCATACTCTCAAAAGATTCTTAATCTGAATACCGCTCATGATATGAGTAATAGAAATGGCAGTCAATGTATTTCTAACAGGTGAAACAACAGTTCGGTTTCAGTGGAGATCGCTTCTGAAAAAACATCTCCCGTTCGCCGTCCGTTTTTTTGAGCATGGATGCTTATCAGTACCGTTAGCACTGGCCAAGTTATAGCCGATTGTGAATGTCGCAGGAATAGTATTCATCATATCGGAGAGCTTGACCGGGGGGGGAGGCAGGCTTGCCCAGCATGCTGCCCTAAAAACGCGGCATTCATGGCTTCTTGGTCACGGATTTGCATCGAGGTGGGTACAGTAAGGAAGATTTTATGCAATAATAATAGTAAGGAGGTATAAAAGTCCGAGGAATCAGTTTACCCCGTTTGACTATAAGCAAATGAGTGTAAAAGGAGATCCTTATGGGTATTAGCAGCGTGTCGGGGAGTTCTATCTGGACGCAGATGCAGCAGTTTCAGTCTGGCAAAACAAATCTGCAAAAAGAAGATCTGCAACAGTTGACGCAACAGACGCAACAGACAACACCAAACCAGTCACAGGGCACAAGTCCACTTGATTCTTTGCTCGCCGCCTTTGACAAAATCGACAAAAACCAGGATGGAATCAGCATTGATGAGCTTAAGAGCTTCATCGCTGAAAATGGGATGCCTGGAAACAGCCAAAAAACGCCGCCGAGCGGACCACCACCTTCTATAATGGTAGAACTTAAACTCCAGCCTATGGGCGGCGCTGACAAAAAAACTGAAAGCATAAGCAAGGAACAACTTGTAGAAATTCAGAACCAGATGGAAAGCCAGGGAATAGAAGTTCCAGAAAAACTCAGCCAGATGATCTCTAACTTCGACTCTCTCGACGCCAACCAGGACAGCAAACTTTCGGCAGATGAGATGATGGCCACCAATGAGCAAAAAACTGAGGGCAGTGCGAACGGCCTTGAAAATAAGTTGCAGGAATTGCTCAAACAAATTCAGAAATACACCAGTGATGATGCTCAACCTTCTTCCAGGAGCGCGAGTGAGAATAAAGACATGACCATCAAGTTCATGCGAGCTATCAACCAATACACCAATATCTCATCGTCTTCCAGTCAGGAAAGCAACGTGCCAGCGTTTGATATGGCAGCCTGATTTGTAATGTAATTTTGATCGACAGTTTTTTATGTATTTTCACGTCCCTGCCGTCTGGCAGGGACTTTTTTATTATGTGTTCTGGCCTCTAAGTCCATTCGTAATCGACATATATCGTTGCATTGGCGGTGTAAACGCCTGCCGGCAAAAGCCAGGAAGCAAGGAGATTTTGCACAGAGCCACGAAGAATATGAAGTTAGATCTCTCCCTTCGGTCGAGATGGCATTCTTCGTGGCTTTGCGGCTTAGTGCGAGTAGGTTTCTTTCTCATGGGATTGGTATGACAGGTCAAAGCATTATTGAAAACTATTGTTTTCAAATGGGACTATGGTTTACAAAATGATTCTTGTACGGGTAGTATTTTCATGTTAAGGTTGAACGCGTTAAAGCAGGAGGTGGCTAGATGGCACAGGAAAGCGAAAAAATCGTTCAGACTGCAGAAGAAACCAAAATCGACGAGATTAAAGCGCTCGCCGATATAAAAAACGCTCACAAGAAGATTCTGAGCGAGATCAGCAAAGTTTTTATTGGCCAGACCAAGGTTGTCGATGAGGTATTGTATGCTCTGTTTGCGCAGGGCCACGTTCTGCTTATCGGTGTGCCTGGGCTCGGCAAAACCCTTCTGGTTAACAGCCTCGCGCAACTGCTTGACCTCGAATTCAAGCGCGTGCAATTCACGCCC
The DNA here is from genome assembly GCA_018818125.1 of Candidatus Rifleibacteriota bacterium. GTDB lineage: Bacteria > Muiribacteriota > Ozemobacteria > Ozemobacterales > Ozemobacteraceae > Rifleibacterium. The sequence continues at coordinate 155,205 of JAHISQ010000034.1, read as the reverse complement.
GATCTGATGCCTTCTGACATCATCGGCACTGAAATTATCGAAGAGAATATGAAGACTGGCGAGCGCCATTTCCGCTTTGTCAAAGGCCCGCTGTTCACGCAGTTGCTGCTTGCCGACGAAATCAACCGCACGCCGCCGAAAACTCAGGCTGCACTGCTACAGGCAATGCAGGAACGCAAAATCACCAGTGGCACCACTACCTATCCGCTGGCCGAACCATTCTTCGTTCTTGCCACCCAGAACCCGATTGAGCAGGAAGGCACTTACCCGTTGCCAGAAGCCCAGCTCGATCGCTTCATGTTTAATGTGCGCATGGAATATCCGCCGACAGAAGAAGAAGTGTCCATGGTCAGAGCGACTACCGGTGGTGTGACGGTGAATCTGACGCCGGCGCTCGAACAGAAACGCATTCTTGAACTGCAGGAAATCGTGCGACGCGTACCTGTCTCTGATCGAGTTATTCGCTATGCCGTGGCGATTGCTGAAGCTACCCGCCCGGGTCGTGAAAATTCACCCGGTTTTGTTAACGATTTCGTAACATGGGGGGCCGGTCCGCGCGCCAGTCAGTATTTGATTCTTGGCTCAAAAGCCCGCGCCGTCCTGCAAGGTCGCTTTTATGTGGCCTGTGAAGACATCAGGGCGCTGGCCTACGCAGTTCTGCGTCATAGAATCCTGCTCAATTTCAATGCTGAAGCTGAAGGAATTACTCCCGACACCATCATTGAAAAAATTCTCAAGTCGGTTTCAGAACCGGCAGCCTGAGACTTAACGGGCCCATCGGTCCGAATCGGCAAAGGTTATCATGGAGAAAACCCGAAGATTATCGCGATTTCTTGATCCCAAACTGCTGGCGTCGCTTTCCGCAATGGAAATACGCGCCCACACTGTGGTCGAGGGCATGGTCGAGGGGTTGCACAAGAGCCCGTTCAAGGGCTTTAACGTAGAGTTTTCGGAATACCGACAATACGTGCCTGGCGACCCGCTACGGGATATCGACTGGAAAGTCTACGGTCGCACAGACAAGTTTTATATCAAGGAACACGAAGAAGAAACCAATCTGTCCGGCTATCTGGTCATGGATACCAGTGGTTCGATGTCTTACAAAGGGCAGGGCAGTATGAGCAAAATTGACTATGCTTCGACGCTTGCAGCATCGCTTGCCTATCTGATGCTCAAACAGCAGGATTCAGTCGGACTCGTAACTTTTGCCAACGGCCTGCGCAAGATGATCAGGCCACGTACCGGCATGGCCCATCTCAAGGCTGTCTGCAATGAACTCGAATCTACCGCAGTAAGCGAGACGACCAATATCGGTGCCAGTCTCGATCTTGTTGGCCAGACCATGAAAAAACGCGGCATCTTCATTCTTTTTTCTGATCTTATGGATAATGCCGATGTAATTATTAAAAAGCTGCGCCAATTGCGCACAAGACGACACGAAATCGTGCTGTATCACGTGCTCGATCGCGATGAAATAAGCTTTCCGTTTGATGACACCACAATTTTTCATGATCTCGAAGACGAGTCCGAAATAGTTACTGACGCCTTTCAGCTCAGAAGCGAATATCTCAAAAGAGTTCGCCAGCTGATGAACACTTTTAAATCAGCCTTGCGCAAATCTGGTATAGATTATCTGGTTGCCGACACCTCGATGCCGCTCGAAAACAACCTGCGCAGCTTCTTTACCCGCCGCCAGGCAACAGGCGCGAGGTGAGCCGATGAGTTTTGCCAGCCCATGGTTTTTGTTCGGTCTGCTCGGCATCGCAGTGCCGATCTATCTTCATCTTTATTATCGCAAAACTCCGGTGCGCAAAGACTTCCCCAGCTTGCGACTGATCAAGCTTTCGGTTGAGTTTGTGGCGCGTCGCAAGAAAATGCGCAACCTCCTGCTCATGATTCTGCGAATTATAACGATTATTCTCGTGGTAATGGCACTTTCCCGGCCATTTATCGGGCAGAGCGCCAGTGCGCGAAGCTCGTCTGATACGCCAACAGCCTTTGTCGTGCTGCTCGATAACTCAATGTCAATGGGTTGCACGCATCAGGGTATTTCGGTATTCAATACCGCAAAATCCCGTGCTCTCGATATACTCGAACAGATGCAGCCAGGCGACCGTGCTACAGTAGGTCTGATTAACGATCCCGGCCGCCTGATTTTCTCGCAGCTTACCTGGGACAAAGAAACCCTGCAGAAGAGCGTAGGAAACATCCCGCTAAGCATGTCAGGTACCAATATGGCCTCGTCGATATTGCCGGCTCTCAAACTGCTGGTACCGCTTCAGGCTTACCGACGGGCAGTTTACGTGATCACCGACATGACCGAATCATCCTGGAAACCGTTTATCGAAAAATACGATCTTGCCAAAGTAGAACCCGGCATAGATCTGATTATGGTGCCGGTTGGCGGCGCCGCTCCCGAGAACATGGCAATAATTAATCTTGAGGCCGAAGCGCCGGTAATCATGACTGGTCGCCAGGTTCCGCTAAAAGTAACGCTGGCTAATCATTCGCAGCGCAGTCGGCGCACGCGCATCACCATTTCGATCAACGATGAGCGCAAGCTCGAAGAAGATATCGAGGTAGAAGCCAATACAGTTAAAGACACCAGAATAATGGCGACCTTCGCTAAAACCGGCATGAATCATGTAAGCGCGGCTATTCAAAGTGACGCCATGCCATTCGACGATCAGCGCCATCTTGCTGTGCGAGTTTTCGAACCCTGCCGGATTCTTCTGATAAAACCAGATTCGACAGCCGGTCAGCCGGAAAACCGCGAAGACATCTTCGTCAAATTTGCACTTAATCCGCTTAACCGCAGCAAAGACAACAATTTTGCTGTAGAATCGCGTAGTACAGAGGAAGCGCGCGCAAGTGACCTCAAAAAATACGCAGCCGTGTGCCTGATCAATCAACGGCATCTCGACCTGGAACTGATCAAGAGACTCTCCGACTATCTCATGGGTGGCGGAAACCTGATAACTTTTATGGGTAACCGCGTTGAGCCCGAGTGGTATAACAAGAACCTGATTGACGATTTAGGTGGCAGCTATCTGTTGCCGGCAAGAATCTACAAGCGGGTTGGCAATGCTGTCAGCCGCTCTGTTGACTATCAGATGACCGATCTTGACGCTGGGCATCCGGCTTTCAGTATCTTTGCCCGAGACGGTTCCGGTGATCCAGGGCGGGCACAGATTTTCGAGTTTTTTCAGGTGCGCCCCAACCCGACAGCGATGCTTCTGGCGCGCATGAGTCATGGTCTGCCCGGTATCGTCGAAGAAAAGCGCGGCCGCGGCCGATCGATGCTGATCACTTTCTCAGCAGATACCTCATGGACAAACTGGCCGGTGCGACCCACCTGGCTGCCATTTCTGCATCAGACATTGATTTCGATGATCACGGCCAATGAACTGGCGATCGGCACAATTCGCCCTGGAATGCCGGTTTCGGCAACAATAACCAGCGAAGAGGCGCGTGAACTGGCGTTAAAAATGCCGGACGATAATCAGGTTAAACTGACTGTGCAGACCGGTGCCCAGGGCCTGGTTCATTTCAGTACACGCGATACCGACCAGAACGGCTATTACGAAATTCTCGCCGAGGGCGGCAAACAAATACTTAGCGCCTTCGCGGTTAATCCGCCTGCAGAAGAAAGTCTGCTTGACCGCATCAATCTGCGACAAATTCCGCGATTTATACCGCTGGCTCACGAAGCTGGCCGTGGCAAGTCAGTTAAGGAAAAAGTATCTCTGTTGCGCGATGGCTACGATTTAAGTGGCGCTGCCATGCTGGCTCTTATGCTTCTAGCTCTTTTTGAAAGCTGGTTCGCCAATCTTCCGACCGCCAGGAGGGTTGATTAGCCATGCATAGTATTCTCAGTCTGTTCGGATATAACCTTAACCCGATTCGAAAAATTGAATCAGCTGCTCTTGCGCTTGGATGGGGATGGGCCGGGCTTTTATTGATGCTGCTCGCCTTGATTCCTCTGTCATGGTGGGTTTATCGCTGTGAAGGCAAGAGCATAAGTGACAAAATGCGTCGGCAGCTCCTGGCGATCAGAATCGTCTGGGTAATAGTATTGGCCTTCCTGGTCTGTGGTCCGGTTCTGGTCGTTTCTGGATGGGTGCCGCAACGTAATCGCCTGGCTGTTATGGTCGACTGTTCGCGTAGTATGGGTATTAAACACAAAGATGAATCACGCCTTGACCAGGTCAAAAAACTCTTTGATCGCGACTTTATCAAGCAACTGGAAGATAAGACCGGTATCTACCCAGAGGTGTTCAGCTTTTCCGATAACGTTTCGCCAATATCACGGCAGGAAGTAGAACAGTTCAGCTTCACTGCTGACGGTAATCAGACCGATATCAGCAACGCTGTTCGCAATGTTACCGGTAATCTTGGTGAAGGCAGTCTGCTCGGCATTGTCATGGTCAGCGATGGTGTCAGCACCACCGGCGAAAACCCGGTCATGGCGCTGGCAAACCTGCGAACACCAGTTCATTTTATCGCACCCGGTCAGGAAGGCGAAACCGCCGACATGGCGTTGCATTTGAATCAACCACCAGCGCAGGGCTATCTCAATTCCAGCGTCAGAGTGCATGGCGAGGTAAGTCTGCATCGTGTCGCAACCAGCTCAGTGCCGGTAATCGTTCGCAAAAATGGAGAATTCTTTACGCAGGCGACTGCAGATTTTGCGTCAGGTACCGAAAGAGCTGGTTTTGCCTTTAACGTTCCGTGCAACGAAGAAGGTAGCTTCAGGTTTGAGCTCGAAATACCTGCTCTTGCTGGCGAGTTAACCAGCGAGAACAATCAGGCTGGCTTTTTGCTCAAGGTAGTGCGTGAGCGCCTGAATGTAATGACGCTGAGTGGCCGACTTTCATGGGATCTCAAATTTATTGGCAACGCGTTGCTGACTGATCCGAACGCGCGAACTGTGCATTGGACAAAACTACGCGATGAGCGCTGGGTGTGCTCACGTGATCTCAAGCCAGAACGGGCAGTGCGCAGTCCAGATCTGCTCGAAGACCTTAAAATCGCGGATGTTCTTATTTTGAGCGGCACCAGCCATGACATGCTCAGGCCGATAGAAGAAGAGCTTATACGCAGAGTAGAAGCTGGTACGCTGGGGTTGCTGGTTTTACCATCTTCGCAAAGTTTTGCCGAACTCGGCTACCAGGGAACTCTCGTCGAAAAACTTTTGCCAGTAGTGCCGGGCCGTGAAATCTGGCGTGGCACACCCGGAAATATGGTTTTGCCTTCTACTGAAACTCCATACAACTTTTTGAGATTGATCGACGACCCGATACAGAACGTTGAGTTCTTTGCGACTCTGCCGAAGTTTGAAGGTCTCTACGAATACGATGGGCTTAAACCTGGCAGCGAGATACTGATTAACTCAACATTGCGTGGTAATGCCGATCTTTTGCCATTCATGATCAGAGCGCGCGCCGGTCTGGGCAATGTAGTGCTGATCAGTGGCGGCCCATTGTGGCCGGCGGGATTTCGCCTGGTGCCAACCGACCGTGGTTTTTCGCCGTATTCAGCGTTGATTGTTAACATGTGTAAATGGCTGGCAAATCGTCGCGAAGACGCGCAGGTAAGTATTGAACTGGCTTCTTCGCGTGGCTACGTCGGTCAGGGTAGCAACATCAGAGTATGGGTCATGAACAGCAAAAACGAGCTGCAAACAAACGCTCAGGTAATGATTACAATTAAAGACGAGCGTGGCGGCAGCACCAACCTGCCCTGCATCGAAACGTCTGAAAAAGGCTGCTACGAAACCGCTTTCGTGCCGGCGTTCAGAGGTCTGCACAGCCTCGAAGCTGATGCCAGATATCAGGGTCGTGAACTCGGCCGCGCCAAAAGTGAGATACTGGTCGAAATGCCGACCGCAGAATTCGACGATCCTGTGATCAGAGAGAGTCTTATGGCCCAGTTGGCCAGTGACACTGGTGGTATTTTTGCGACTATCGATCAGGTCGAAAAAATTGTTAGCGCCATAAATTCTGAACCCGGCCAGAAACTTGAAAGCAAAAGCATAGATTTGCGCGACAGCTGGCTGCTGTTGATTGTTCTGCTGCTGTTACCTATGGTAGAATGGTACCTGCGACGAATTCGGGGGTTAAGCTGAAATGACCAGATTCAGAAGCATACTTACCGTCCTGACAGTTGCTTTTATAATGCTGCTCAGCAGTCGGGTGCAATCATCTGCTGCTGAGTTCGATCGCACTATTGTTCCAAGGGTTAAATACGGCGGTGGCGGTGACTGGTATACCGGACCAACCTCAATGCCCAATCTGCTCAGACAGGCATCAGAGCGGCTGCGCCTGCCGACCCAGTCCGAAAACATCGCAGTCTCAATATCTGACCCCGAGCTGTTTCGTTACCCGATGCTTTTTCTCACCGGTCATGGGCAGGTGCGCTTCAGCGATTACGAGATAAACATTCTTCTCAACTATCTCGATAACGGCGGATTTTTGTGGGTAAACGACAGTTATGGCATTGACCGTTTTATCAGGCGAGAAGTTCGCAGGCTTTACCCCGATCGTGAGTTTGAGCTGTTGCCCTCTGATCATGCTATTTTCAACATGCTTTATGACCTCAAGGATGGTTTGCCTAAAATTCACGAACACGACGGCAAGCCGCCGGCAGCTTACGCAGTGTTCAACAAGGGTCGCATGAAGATCCTTTACACCTATGAATCAGACATCGGCGACGGTCTCGAAGACGCCGGGGTTCACACGATAGACACTCCTGAGATCAGAGAGAAAGCCATGCAGATGGCCCTCAATATTCTCACTTACGTAATGATGCAGTGAGGCGCGCATGCACAACGAAAACCTGAACAAACTGCTCGAGAACTATCAGCAGCTTCGCGACCAGCTCCAGCAGATGCTCGGCTCATACCGATACGGGCGTCAGTTACGCGTCGTCATGTCATGTGGTTTCTGGGCGTTGGTTTCGTTCTTTATGCTGTTGCTTATCTTCATGCTGGCTGAGCGCACACCGCTGCAGTCAGAGGCTGTCCGCTGGTTGCATGCTCTGATTCTCTACTGGCTGGTCGGATGGTGGATCATAAGAGCTTTCAGGGCTATTCTCAGCCCGCCGCCGGCAACTGGTCTCGCTGTCGAGATAGAGCTGACTACCGGAAAATTCAAATCTGGCCTGTCAAGCGCAATCGAATTTTGCGATGAAGCGCGAGCCTCAGCCGATAACCGAACCTCTGAAACGATGCGGCGCATCACCATTGCGCAGGCGGCTCAACAGCTGCAGCAAGAAGACCTTAGCCATTCTCTCAAAGCTTTTTCGCGCCGCCGAGCGGCCTTTACCATGCTGTTTTTCATGGTGCTGGCCATTCTTTGGTATCTGATTTCACCGATAGAAGTTGTTACCGGTGCCGGAAGACTGCTTCTTCCGCTGCGCGCTATTGCGCCCTACTCAACTCTGGAAATCCTGGTTGAGCCAGAGCATGCGCTTGTTGCCATGGGTGAGAGCCTGGAAATTGTAGCTAAACCTTCGCGAAAAACCAGCGAGCCAATAGTTCTTGAGCTGTTCGAGCCCGATAAACTCGAAGGAAACCGGGTTGAGATGTACCCAGATGCTACGGCCAGCGAAAGCCGCTATGTCTACACTCTCAACAGTCTGCAGGAATCGGTAGATTATCGGGTAACCTGTGAAAAATTCGGCACCATCCGTTATTCAATAAAGGTGATGCCACGGCCGCAGGTGAAAAACCTGCAACTGACATTGTTTCAACCGGCATACATTGCTACGCAGCCGATCAATCTGCCTGAGAATACGGGTGACGCAGAAGTCCTCGTCGGCAGTCGGATAAAAATCGAGATCACTGCCGACCAGAATCTGGCTTCTGCCGCGCTGAGCTTTACACCCGGTGCAACTCAGAGCTGCGAAATAATCGAACGCAAACGTTTTGTATATGAATTCGAAGCGGCAACCACTACAGTTTTTGGCATATTTTTAGAAAACGAAATGGGACTGAGCAACGAAAAGCCGGTGTTTTACACAATCAGCACCAGGCTGGATGGCCCGCCGACTGTCGAACTACTCAAACCCGCCCAGGATATGCCGTTTCCAACCAGCCGTCGCCTTGACATCAAGACGGTTGCGCGAGATGACTACGGCGTTAAGGCGATGATTCTGTTCTATAGAGTTGGCGACCGTGACGCGCTGATTCCGCAGAATCTCAAACCAGACTTCAGGCCGAAGCCTGAATGCGAAGTAGAATTCCCATGGATGCTAGATACACTGTCACTGCAACCAGGAACACGTGTCAGTTACTTTGTGCAGGCCGAGGATGCGCGGCAGCCTGAGCCGAACGTGGCGTCAACAACGACTTACTTTATCAACATGCCGTCGATGTATGACATGTATCGCGGCGAAGAAATGTCGCAGGGCGATGTTAACCAGAAACTTGAAGAGTTTATGGAAAATCAAAAAATGCGCCGAGAAGCTTTGATGGAGGCTTATGACCAGATCAAACACGAAGAAAAGCTGGATTTTGAGGCAACTCAAGCCATAGAAAAAGCGATAGAGCAGGGCACCAAAGGTGAGCAGGATGCTAAGGAATTGCTGGAAAGTTTCCAGAAAATGCAGGAAAACATGGAAAACAATCCGCTTAGCTCGCCAGAATCACTTGAACGCATGCAGAAAGTCAGCGAATTGCTTAACGAAGTGCTTGATGATGAAACTAAACGTATGATGGAGCAGTTGCGGGAAGCGCTCAAAGACCTTAAACTAGATCCTAAAGACATCGAGAAATACGAAGAAGCCTTTAAAATGGAAGATTATCTTAAGGGCCTTGATCGCACCATTGATCTGCTTACTCAGGTGCGCGAGCAGCAGAAGTTTAACTCGCTTGCGCAGGCCATCGAAGACCTGCAGCGTCGCCAGCAACAGATTGCTTCAGATACTGCAGCATTAAAAGAAAAAATGGAAAAAGAAAGCTTGAGCAGCGAAGAAGAATCTCAGCTCAAAGATCTTGCCGACCAGCAGAACAAGATCAGCAAAGAACTTGAGCAGTTGCAGAAGCAGTCTGAAGAGATGACCAAAAATCGCAAATCTGATGATTTCAAGCAAAATCCTTTGCTCGAAGATGTTAAAAACATCAGAGATCGCATGCAAAAAGAGGATTACAAGCAACGCAGCGAAGACATCAAAAAAGATATGGAAAAGAAAAATCTCGATTCTGCTCAGCAGAATCAGCAAGACATGCTCAAATTTCTTGATGCGCTCAAAAAGGATTCTGAGCAGATCTGTCAGCAATGCTCTGGTGGGCAACCGCCACAGATAGATTTGTCGGCGTTTATCAGACGCGCTCTGCGCGTCTCGCACGACCAGGAAATGCTGTTCAACGAAATTGAAGAGTTACCAGAGCAGTTCATGCGCGGCCAGCGCCCAGAGATTGAAGGATTGATCGATCAGGTCTCGGTATTACAGGTTCTGGTGCGACAGCAGGGCAGTGAGCTTGGCAACGACCTTGAACAGTATGTAAGAAGTAGTTTCGCGGTAGATCCTGCTGCTATTGAGCCGATAAGAGACACTCAGGGAGTATTTTCCGATATAGTCAAGAATCTAGAAGACCGCGCGTTGAGCAACTCACGCGCAGATCAGCAGGAAATAATCAGGTGCTTTAACCAGTTGGTGATAGAATTGATGCGGGCTCAGGATCAATCTGGTTCGTCAGGTTCGGGAAGCCCGATGGATGCGCTGCAGCAGTTCAAAGACCTCACCCGGCGCCAGCTCAGCCTTTATCAGCAGATGATGCAGCGCCAGATGGGACCGCAAAACCAGCAGACCACGGAAGCTTTACAGCGCATGGCCATGGAGCAGCGACAAGTCAGGGAAGCACTTGAGAAACTGATGCGCGAGAGTCGCCAGCAGATGAATTCACTTGGACGTCTTGACGATGTAATGGACGAAATGAAAGATCTCGAAACCGAGATCCTTAACCCTGATCTGCGCCGCAAGGTGGCTGAAAAGCAGAAATCTATTTACGACCGCATGCTGCGGGCGCAGAAAGCGATCAAAGATCGCGATGAAGAAAGCGAAGAACGCAAAGCCCGCCAGGCAAAAAAGATTCTTCAACAGCAGCCAGACAAGCCTCTTGGCGAAATCGGCACCGACACACGTGATTTGAGCAAAGATTTTCTTGGCGATCTCAAAGAAGAGTTTCCGGAAGCTTATAAGCCCATGTTGAACGATTACTTCAAATCGCTCAACATCTATGGGGGTAACTGATGAAAAAGACTATTCTTCTGAGCATCGCCACAATCATGCTGACTGGTGCGTTGCTGGCTCAGAGTTTTAATTTTAATCCCGAAGCCGCTGAATTATACCAGAATGGCATGAATGCACTGCGCATGCGCCGGCTTACCGTTGCTAATGAGCAATTCAGGGAGCTGATGGAGAAGTTTCCTGATGATGTTCACGTTTCTTTAGCACAACGCCAGCTTGCCAGCGTATTACGAGATCTCAAGGAGTATGACCAGGCAATAGATCTGCTCAAAGAGATAGTCAAAAATGACAAGTCATCAGAGAATGTAAGATTTGCTCAGGGTGAAATACTCGACATTCTTTACGAGATGCAGCGTTTCAAGCAGGGCGTGGAACTGATCGAAGAATGGCGTAAAGACAATCCACAGGATATATATATGAGCCGCCAGCTCGCCAGATTTTATCTGCAGTCCGGAAGAAAAGACGAAGCCTGGCTGTTGCTTGAATCGGCCATAGAACAGAAGGCGCCCGGAGCATTTAAAGATCTTCTGGAACTGGCATTGCGCAGTGGCGAAATCGAAAAACTCATGCAGATCGTCGAGAGTCGTCGGGCCAGATATCGCAGCACTGAGTATGCGGACTATATGTCCGACTGTTATCTTGCGATGGACCGCAAAGACAAGGCAGTCGAAGTTCTGCTGCAGACAGAGGATGTTTATCAACACCCGATTCTACTGGGCAAACTTGCTGATCTTCAGATTTCACTTGGGTTTTACGAAGAGGCCTACAAGAGCCTGGATAAGCTTCTCAAAATAATTCCCGATGACTGGAACACGATCAAAAGGATGGGTCACTGCCTGTTCATGCAAAAAAAGCAGCAAGAAGCAATCGACACCTGGCGTGGTCCGCTCAAATATCCGTTTATGCAGCGCCGCGAGTTCTATCAAGATTATACGACTGTTTTGATCGAGCACCAGCTCTATGATGAGGCATTAAGCACATTTGGCGAGGCCCGAAAAATTTTGCAGCAGCCAACACTTTTTTCTGAAGAAATGGCGAGCGTCCTCGATGCGCTGGGCCGAAACGAAGAAGCTCTCGAAGAATATCTGCAGGTGCTCGGACAGGGGTTTTATCGTCCAGAAGTCTTTGAAAAACTTTACAATGCTTACGAAGACGGGTTTAATCTCGAAGCTGGCTTAGAACGGCTACGTCATCAGAGCAGTTACAATATCGCGATTTTACAGTCTCTGCTTGAGTTGTATTTTCGCAAAGCCGATATGGCTTATATAGAGCGTGTCAGCGAAATGGTAAAAAGTTCTGCCGGCAGTCTCGACGAAATTTTTTACGAGCGCCTGAAGCAGGAAGCTTTGCTGTTGCCGGCCGAGTTTCATTTTACAATTGCACGTATGGTCATGCAGGCCCGGGCCGATTCTGGGCTCGCCCTTCGTCTTGCCATACTTCTGCTCGATATGGCCCCTGCTGACTATCGTTGGCGTAAAGAGGCTTATACAGCCGCAAAAGATACTGCTGAGCAAAAAAGTGTAGCCGACGCCCATCTCAAATCTCAATTACTGATAAAGCTGGCAGAGTATGAAGTGAGTGAGTTCAATGACACCAAAGTTGCGCATGGATTTCTTGACGGCATTTTGCAGACCGAGCTGATGCGTGCAGTTCCTGAAGCAGCGGTAAGAGCTGGCATAATCAAGGCGCGTATAATGATTTACGAAGAAAACTATGCAACTGCGCTTGAGTTGCTCAAACAGAACGAAGAGATTGTCAGTCAGGCGAATAAAGATATTTTTTCTGGTGACCCAATTTCTGAGTCTGACTTTCAGGCGCAGATTCATCTTGAACGGGCTCGGGCAAATGCACATAATGGCGATTATCAGAAGGCTCTCGCTGAGCTTAAAATTATTATAGACAACTTTACCGAGTCAGAATGGGTTAATGAAGCTCTCGAAATGGCCAACTACATAACCCGACGTTCGATTGGCAACTTTGAACTGCTCAAAAAAGCCTTGAAAGCAGAACGGCTGGCGATGACCGGACAGCACCAGGCCGCGATGGGCGAACTCATCTCGGCAATCAACGGCAACGCGTCGGCAACCACGCTGGTCAGTGAAATGCAGGCAGAAATTATTCAACTGCAGGAGCAGGATGGCGAACCGGCAACTCTGATCGCTGAAATTGACAAATATGTTAAAAGCAACCCTGACAGCTATAAGATTGCCGACCTATGGGAGCTCAAGTGGCAACTGTTGAAGCGACAAGCTGCACCGGCCAGTGCTATTCGCGAACATCTGCAGACTTTCGTCGACAATTTTCCCTCCGACCTGCGCAGTGGCAAATTCAAAAAAATCCTTGCCCGCAAAACGCCACAGGAGAAAGACAAATGAAAAATCTGAATTCTATTGCTCTGTTGGTGGTGCTTTGCCTGCTCTGCCTGCCGGTCTCAGCGCAGAAGCTGCTGATTCCGATGGATGACGAGCAGGCTGACCATCTGCGGGCCTATGGCGTAACCTATTGGATACTTGATAAGACCGGCACTGATGTAGAGTGGCTTTTGAACTACCATGGCGGCTCTTTTCTAGCTGAAGACCTCGAAGAAATCAGGCAACGAGCCCGCACTGCCGGAGTTTCTATAAGGCAGGTAAGTAGCGCTCAGGTCAACGAAATTTATGCGTTGATCGAAGAAGAGAACATGGAGAAGGTGCTGCTCGAAAAGGCGCCAAAAATTGCGGTCTATTCGCCAGACTACGCTGAGCCATGGGACGATGCAGTTACCCTTGTTTTGACCTATTCAGAGATTCCATTCGACAAATTTTACGATAAAGAAGTGCTCAACGGTGATATCAGTAAATATGACTGGATTCATCTGCATCACGAAGACTTTACCGGCCAGTTTGGCAAGTTTTATGGTTCATTCAGGTTTGTTGACTGGTATCGCAAGCAGGTTACCCGTGCCCAGCTTGACGCGCAGAAATACGGTTTCAAGAAAGTCAGCGAATTCAAACTTTCGGTGGCGCGCGGTATAAAAAAGTTTGTGCTCGACGGCGGATTTTTGTTTGCCATGTGTTCAGCCGCCGACAGTCTTGATATTGCGCTTGCAGCCAATGGCGTTGATATAATAGCTAAAGAAATTGATGGCGATGACCCCGATCCGCTTGCTCAGAGCAAGTTGGACTACAGTCAAACCCTTGCCTTTACCGACTTCAAGCTGATTTCTGACCCGATGGAATATGAATTTTCTGACATAGATGTATCGAACAACTACGCCGGAGATGCTGGTTCATTTAAGCTCTTTGATTTTGCCGCCAAGGTCGACCCGATTCCAACCATGCTTACGCAGAACCACCGCAATGTCATCGATGGTTTCTTTGGCCAGACAACAGGCTTTCGCAAGTCATTGATCAAGCCCTCGGTCATAATCATGGGCGAAAACAACGACGGAGTGTCGGTTAAATACTTGCGCGGCGACTATGGTAAAGGTTTTTTCAGTTTTTTTGGTGGCCACGACCCGGCTGACACCAGTCATGTGGTTGGTGAGGGCCCAACCCGGCTTGAATTGCACAAAAACAGTCCGGGCTATCGGTTGATTCTTAACAATATTCTGTTCCCGGCAGCCAAGAAAAAAGAAAGAAAAACCTGACAAATGCGGTTTTTTCAATGATTTCAATGTTTTTGCATCTGCTGGCGCTGGCCTACGGCACAGTAACATTTGCAGGCGCTCTCAACCTGATGCCGGTAACTTTTATGGTTGTCTGGGGCTACCTGACGCTGCTGATTTTGTTGCGCTGGCTACCGGATTATATCGATAGCGAAGTTAAAACCGGCAAGGTGCCATCTTTTTTAAAGACTCAGGAAATTTTTCAATGGTCAATTGTGCTGTGGGTGCTGCTTTTGCAGGCTGCGACCGACCCGGTGGGTCTGAGCCTGCCGGCAATCAGCCATTACCTGCCACAAACGTTGCCTATGGTGGTATCGCTTGCTCTCTACATCGCACTGGCACGCCCGGCTTATTTCGAGTTTTATCGCCTTTTTAAGCCTGTTCTCGATCTAAAACAGACATCTGCTGACTTTTTTAGAGCACGCATGACCGTGCCAATACTGTTTTTTCCGCCGATCATGATGTGGATGCTGATCGAAGATCTCAGCGGAGGGGGTATAAAGCCGCTTAATGATGTTAAGCTTATGGCCGCCGCGCCGCTTTTTTTCGTAGCACTTTATCTGTTGGCGCCCAAGCTGTTTAACTGGGCCTGGCGAGCTGAAGAAAGTAACGATGATAAGCTTGAAGATATGCTTAAACGCCTTTCAGAAAAAGCTGAATCAAAGGTAGCCGGCGTAAAAATCTGGAACACCTTTAACGAGCCGGTGCCGAACGCAGCAGTTGCCGGACTCTTGCCGCGTTATCGCTTTATCTACATCACCCGATATCTGCTCAGCATTTTTTCTCCGCAGCAGGTCGAAGGTGTTGTCGCTCATGAGCTTGGGCACCTCCGCCTCGGGCATGTCACCAGCTACATGTTCTATTCGCTTAATCTGATCCTCGCTTCTATCGTGATCAAGCTTTCTATTCTCTTATATTTTCCGCAATACTACCCGGATTCGACCGTTTATACGGCTGTTGAGCTGGTTTTGTTTATGACTGTGTTTTCGATGAGTTTCACCGCACTGGCGCGGCACTGCGAGTTTCAGGCCGATGCCTTTGCCAGCGAAATGACCAGCAAGGAAGTCTTTGCTTCAACTCTCGAAACCCTCAACAGCATAATTTTGCCGCCGCCTTCAATTATTCCAAACTGGCTGCTGACACATCCGCAAATTCAGGATAGAATAGAACGGGTACAGAAAGGAATCGGTCAGAGAGTCACAGGATTAAGGCAAAATGCCGCCAATCTGCGCAGAATTATGATGCTTTCTGGTTTTGTTTTGCTTTTGCTGACAATTGTGCCAGCCAAAGCAGTTCATAAAATATCCGCTCTGAGCGAAGCAGTTCAGGCAGGAAACAGCGTGCTTGTGGATGAGCTGCACAGTTCCCTGCCTGAGTGGCTTAAATCTCACCCTCTGGTGCTGCAGGAGGCTGGCAAGTCAGCGGTTAATCAGCATAAGTGGGTGGTGGCGGCCGCGATTGCTGTCGAGGCCGAGTGGAGTATCAGACTGATTGATACCTCACAGGAATTTCATCATTCGAGTTCGCCAGAAGTTACTTTTGACTTCGAGATCGTGAAGTTTGTTCTGAAGTCGCTTGACCTCTGGTGAGCTCATGGCGTATCCCTGTTGAAGAAGTCGTTCGATCATGTCAAGACTGCGCTCAGTGAGTTCAGAGTATTTCTGAATCTGAGCCATAACAACTTTTTCGTCTTCCGGAGGAGCAATGGAAGAATTTATTGAACGCGTTTCTGACATATTTAGGTCTCCTGTCATTGTTAAAAGGTGGCAGCTCTGGTATCGGCAATCACTCGGTTTATGTTTAGTCATCTGCTTCTTTTTGTCGGCAACTGTATTAACAGCGCAAGAAAACAAAATAAGTCGCCTTAACTTTGTTATGGCAATCTATGAACGTGTATTTAACCGTAATATTACCGAGATTGAAGTGTCCGAAAGCGGTCTGGTCGACAAATTCGACGATGGCCAGTTCAATCTCGACTGGCCTATTTCTCGTGGAATGGCTGCTGAAGCTCTGTATCGCCTGAGCATTCAGCTTGGCACTGCCGCCAGATTGCCACGCGCCTTTGCCGACATTGGTCAGGACTCAAGCTTCAGAAAACCTCTGGAAACAGTCGGCGGTGCTTTTTTGCCGCAAACACGTGGGCGCTTCGAACCAAACCATTTGCTTGACCGGGCAACTCTTTTTCATGCAGTAGCAGTGTTGCTGGACAAAGGTGTGTTGCGCCAGGAAGACCGCTCGCAGCTCCCGGCAACCATGATCGTTGAACCGGTAGAGCGCATCACGGCGCCGGCTACCGACAGCGAACCAATTTTGACGCCAGTGCATCCTGATTTGGGGTTTAAAGAGGAGAGGGGTTCTGATACGCGCTACCGGGCCGCGACCTATCAGAGAATCTCCGAATCGAACAATCGCGTAACCACTGGTCAGATGAATCCGCAGGAAATGGTCAGCATAGAAGACGCCACAAGCGCAATGAAAGATGTTGAAACTCTGCTTGATCGCCTCGGCGGATCGGTCATGGAAATGACTGCCACCTACCCTTCCAATCCAGATGACGAATATGTTCTTCGCCAGGGTCTCGCCAAAATTGAAATTGTTCTAACGGCAGCTGTCGATCGCTTCAGCTATTCAAAAATGCAGTTGAGCGCGGTAACGCCCGTCGATCCCGACCAGATCCGTAAATGTGAACAACTCAACAAGCAGCTAGACGAGCAACTCGAGCGCATAAATATCCTGAAGAAGCGTATCACAACCAGATTGGCAGAACCCCAGAAAGAAGAATAACATGTCTAAAAAATACTTTGCCTTATTACTTATACTGGTCTGTCTTAGCACTCAGCCAGCGCATGCGGTAAACCCGGTTTTACGATATTTTTCGCAACTTCTTGACGAAACTCGCGCCGAAATCGCAATTGGCGAACTGATGCGCGAGCAGCTCCTGAAGGAATTTCCTGACAATCTTAAAATTGCTTCTGACACAGTCTTGACTCAACGAATGCGCAAACTTGCCGAAAACAGCTCCAGATCAGAGATTAACTACAGCGTGTTGGTTATCGACAGTGATATTCCAGACGAAATTCCGTTGCCTGGAGGCACGCTTATATTGACTTCAGGTCTGCTTGCCGCCATTACCAATGATGAACAGCGCGATTTCATATTGGCGCGCAATGTTATGCATATAGTACTTAAACACCCGATGAAGCTCATTAAAAATGAAGGACTTTACCCGGCAATTCTCAACCAGCTTAAAACTCGTCCCGAAAACCGAAATCCACAGATTTTTCGCACGCAGTTGCGTGATTATCTGCGGAACATACCAAAACTGAATCATAAAAAAGCTGATCTTCAGGGAATATTGCTGACCAGTTCACCTGAAAAGACCAGAAAAGCTGCCATAGAGCTTTTGAAGAGCTTCTCTATTCGAATTTGGCCAGTTCTACCATGGGATACCGGAGATCTGCCGGCACGAATTGTTGAACTTGAGAAACTAAAACTTCCGGAATAAAGCAGCAGATGACATCTGATCGTTTGATAAAGTATCCGCGCGACGCTGTTCGAGCCACTGATGGCTGGATCAGAAAAGCTGCGCTGGCCGCTATGGTCAGAGATCCACAGCCTGTGGACCGCGAAATATTCGAAGATTTTGTCGACAGCGACGACACTACGCTTTCACTTATGGCATTTCTTGGGCTTAAAAAACTGTTTCCACCAACCATGCTGGTCAGAGATACCTGGAGAGAGCTTTTTGGCGAATCGGCAGACCTGCTCTCACGCCGTGCCTGTTCTGGCCCGGCACAACTTCGGGTAGCCGCTCTGAAGGCTCTGGCTTTTGCGCCCGAACACCTTAGTTTTGGTCTTGTCGAGAAAGTTCTTGAATCGCTGGCAACTCCACTGAGTTTCGAAAGCATTACAAACGGCCAGTCTCCGGGGCTTACGCTGCTTCAGAGCCCACAATACTTTCAGCTGCCAGAGGGGTTCGCGGTATTGCTGGCATCTCTGCCCGGCAGTCACGAACGTGTTGATCTGCTCAGACGTGAGATTGGTTCACAGGACTCATCCAGACTGTTGCCGGTCCTGCTTGCGCTGCAACTTAATCCGGTGCCAGAACTAACGGACCAGGTGCTGCTGCTGGCGCGTGCGCCTGAAAAACGTATAGCCATTGAAGCGGCTCGCGCTCTTCTTGCCTGCGGCGGGAGCAAAGTTTTTCTCGTGATCCTTTCAATGCTTAAAGAAGCGGCTGACCCGCAGCGTAAAGCCAGTTTACTGCCACTTGCTGCCAGCACCGGCCGCGAAGAAGTCTGGCCAATTATCGTAAGTTACGTCGGCAGCGAAGACAGTATACTGGCGCAGGCGGCCCTTCATGCCGCAGAAAACTTTGCCGCGCCAATAGAAGAAAAGGCGGTTTTGTATCGCCGGGCAATTAAAAGTTCCGATCCTGCCATTGCCTGTCTGGCTGCTCAATTTGCCTGGCAGGCAGGGTCAATAAAAGCCTTGCATCTGCTTGAAAGTCATCTTGCCGGAGACTCCAGAATTTATCGCGCCAGTGCTGCCGCAGCACTTGGCAACATTTCACCTGAAACGGCTTTGCCGATTCTTTCAGAGTGTTTTGACCGCGAGAAGAATGGCGATGTTATCAGGCAACTGATTCTGAGCGTCAGAAAACTATTGCCGCGCGCCCGTGGCAATATGCGTGTTCACGATCAGCTGTTGCCATGGTTCGGCCGTCTGATGAAATCGACAGATGCTTTTAAACGCAGTCAGTGTGCCATTCTCTGCGGATTGCTCGGAAAACCGGCCGAAGATCTTATTTTGCGCTCTCTTGAGAAAGAGCATCATCCTCACGTCATTGCGTCGCTGCTAAGCTCTCTTGGGCGTGTTGGCTGCGGTCGGCTACTGCTTTATTCAAGATTTCACGATCATAGCGATTCACGAGTCAGAGCCAACATGCTTTCAGCAATGCTGATCTGCGGAGGTGAAGCAGTCTCGTATTTTACCAGCGCTCTCAAGGACGGCTCGCCACGTGTCAGGGGAGCTGCTGCCAAAAATCTGTTTTTGCTTGGCCAGCTTGACATTGTGGGCACGCTCAATCGCATGCTGCTTGTGCCAGAGCCGTTATCGGTGATGGCTGGCTGCTATGCGCTTGGCCAGTTGCTGCGAATTCAACCGCCACTGCTCAACTCTGATCATCCATTGCCGTTGGCGGTAGCACGGCGCAGTAATTTGCGCCAGAAAAGCCAGTCTTATGGCCCAATGTTGCTCAACGCCGCAGAAACCGCCCAGGTGTTCAGCGAAATGGCTATTGCCAGAGGAAACCGCCAGAAACTGATCTGGATTCTCGAAGAAAAGGTCCGGCGACATCCCTCTTCTTATCCGGTTAAACGCATGCTCGCATCGCTCCTGGCTATTGACGGTGAACTGCAACGTGCCGCCAGCATACTTGGGGTATGTCTGCTTGAGCATCCGGGTATTCTCGCCGATATTCTTGATGCTTACCGAATCGCGGTCAAACTTGGCAATCTCGACCGTGCTACTGACTACGGTGAAGCCGCCAAGACTCTTTACAGCGAGCTTCTCGCCGGCTGTCTGCTGTTGTGTCGTTCAATAAGAGGGAGCGGCGCCGAGATGATGATGGAAAAGTTGCACCATCTTGGTGAACCTTCAATGAACCTTTATAATGCCATGATTCAGCTCAAGGTAATCGAAAGTGATACCGAAACCGTTCTCGATCTGATGTCAGAGCTGGTTTTGGCAAGACCTTACAATGCCATGGTTGTCAGAAAACTCACAACCATGCTGCCAGAGTCATTTTCTGAGTTGCGCCAGGCACTTTCGGTTTATGCCGCCTCATTGCCTGAAAGCACACAAACCTTCTAGTGCCCGATAATACTTGACTGGCTGGCGCTGGTTGCCTCAACTGTTTCCGCTTTTTCTGACGACCGGAGATTACTGTCACCAATTACAAATGCAGCAACAGCCAGCAGAAAAATTACAATTAACAACAGATGGTTCTCGTTCTCCAATTGCTTACCCCGGTTCCCAGATTATTTATAAGAGCGCTGGGTAACTAATGTAGTCAATTGTAAGAATTATTTTACAACCCGCAAGACTATTTGATCATTGGCCTTCGAGACAGTTTCTAGCGGCGCGGGCTTCGATGCTGTTACGGTTGTTGTCGCGCTCCAGTACTTTCTGATACCAGGCGGTTGCTTCGCTGGCGCGTCCGATTGCAGATAAAGCATTACCATATTCAAGTGCCCGAACCATGAAAGTTTTGTCATCTTCGGGCGCAGGATCACGACGAAACAGTTCTTCATACAGTCCGGCCAGCTCATTCATTCTGTCTGTTTTCTGATAGGCTATCATCAGGCGATTCTTGGCATCTGGCAATAGATCGGTCTCAGGGTATTGCTTGAGAAGATGTTCAAGTACCGAAATGACGTTGTCGAAGTCTGGCGGATCCTGGCCAAGCATATAAAGGTTAGATAAGCGCCAGCAAGATTCCTGGGCCTGATCGGTCAGCGGGCAACGCTCGATCACCTGCTTGTGCAGTGCGATAAAGCTGTCTAGCTCCCATTTCTCAAGTTCCAGCATTTCTTTGTAGAGCTTAACGGCCAGTTCTGTTTGCTCTTCTTTACCCAGAGCTTCTGAAACCTTGTATTCACCATCGGCAGATGGACTGTAGCTGCGCGTAGAATCAGTATCCTCACCGCTTTGTGTTTCGTTCTCAGGAACCGCTGTGCCGCTGTTAACCGTAGCAAGCCATTTTTTAGCAAAGCTGTTTTCGGCATCTTTAGCCAGAACCGCCTCAAACATGGTTTTGGCACCAGCTTTATCATCTTTGCGAAACTTTATCAGACCATCCAGATTCATCAGTGCGGTGCTTTGAGGATAAGCCGTAAGGCCTTTTTTTAGAACTGATTCGGCAATATCATAACGCTGCACTTTGCCAAGAAAGGATGCGGCCTCGATATACAAATCCTCGGATGAAGTCGGCTGCAGCGCTTTTAAATACAACTCCTGTGCCTCATCGTATTTTTTAGCATTCTGCAGCGCCCGCCCCTTCTTTATAACCTCTTCTGAGGCTTGTAGAAGGGAAATGCATGTGCAGAACAGCAGGCAAATCAACAATAATCTCGCTTTAAACATCTCATAACCTCCGACTTACTTGTTGGATTGATTTTTTCTCAGACTGCTGATTTTGAGATCCGATTCAACGCAGGTAGAATAGAACTGACAGGCTATCGAAAGAGTCGAAGCCTTGCCGCTACCTTTCTCATCAGAAATCAGCTGCATTGCCACATTAAGGAACTTGAAATTTCCGGCATCGTCAAGTTCTGGCTTGAACAGAAAGGATTTGACCTGCCGTGAACCGTGAAAATTCGACTGTCTATTTTCATCCTTACGAAAAAGAGTATGTGTTTCAGCGTCGTAAGTATACCCGATTTCTTTCTCTTCACCATCACGAATCGCAAAAAACGTAAACGAAGTTTCATTGCATTTTTCCGGAATTATTCGCTTGAGCGATCTTACGTCGGTTCTTACGCGTTCAACAATGCTATCCATAAGGCGCTGAATGTTTAGCATGTCGGTGCCTTTTTTAAAGTGCCTGGTAGTACGATTCATGATCATCACCGCGCTGGTCAGCACCATGCTCGAAATAGCCGCTACGATGACTATTTCGACCAGAGTGACGCCCCTGCGCTTTCTGATACTGATGCCCTCAACCATTTCGATCTCCAAATTTAAGAACAGCCAGTCTGACTGAGGCTAGAGATCTGTCGTCGCCCTCTTCAACTCTGTAGAAAATCTCAATATTCAGGCGCAGAATTCGTGCTGCTTCGTCTTCGTCATAGCCAAACTCATACTGAAAATATCGAAATGAAGTTTTCATATCGCTTTGAATGTCTTCATCGTTAACCACCTGCAAAGTAGCCTGTAGATCTTCATTCTCAAGAACCCCTGTGCGGCCCTGTGCCTTCAGCGATTCTATTTTTTTCTGACATTCCTTATAAGGCAGCCCCAGCAGGCTGTCGATAAAGCTGGCGGCGATCTGAGAGGCCATCATGTGCTTGCCTATCGAATAAGCTCCTCGTGTCTGTGATGTGCCCAGCCACATGATCGGCAACATCGCCATCCCGAATATGGTAACCCCGATCAGCAGTTCGATCATCGACATACCTTGGCGCGGAGTGCAGCATTTATTAATCGGTTTCATCTGTGACCTTCTCGGCGGTAAGCATGTAACCACGCATGTTCTCCATCATTTGCACTGCCATAGCCGGCTCTTGCGCAGACATTGCTGAATGATACATGAAAAACGGTGCTCGAAGATGTCGACACGAGCTTTCTATACGCCCAAATTCAAGCAGTCGCTCTGGTAAATCGAGAAAATTGCAGGCAATGCCACCACAGAAAACGATTTCTTTGCGCACTAACGGCCCCCAGACGATCTGACCATAAGGCGAGGACTGGGTGGTATTAAGGTTTATCAGATGTACCCCGATCAAAGCTTCGCCTTTGATGGTTATCGGGTCGCCGCGCAAGCTCACAAAGGTCAAAAAGCTCTCCTGGGTAATTTCTGTTTTCCATTTCTGATACATGTCGAAAGCTGGTCCGCGAAAATACATGGCACCATAGTTGCCGAGCTTAAAATCGCTGGTATCAAGCTTGTAGCCTCGCGTAATGTTTTCGAGTTCGATCGGGCCATCGACCAGAATCACGCCGCCGCCGATATCCTCGTTTTTCATATCCAGAGCTGGCATCTTCAGGCCGCCGGCCACATACACTATGCCATTGACCATAAATTTGTTTTCATTTATGCCGGCTGCTTCGAGAAACTCCTCATCAGTCGCAAAACTTTTGCCAACTCTGGCTTCGATACCCTTTTGAAGACGCGACCCAGCCTCTGTGACCCTGAACCAGTCTCGCATAAGGTTTTCGAATTTATCGTTGGCCCTAAACCCGTCGTTGGCGGTAAAGTTACTATTTGTAAAAATAGTATTCTTATTTTCCGCTTCATTAGCATTATTGCCATCATAATTGTATGCCAAAAAACCTTCGGGAAGATTGGCAGCACTGCTCATGCGCGGGTTCCAGTTCTTGCCCGAAACCATGCGTGACATAAAATCCTGAAAACGCAGGTTTGGATACATTGGCTCAAATTTGTAATCATATAAGCTGACAGTGGTGGTCGGAAAGTCTGTTGGGTTGCGGTTTTCATCATATATCAGCGGCACCCCGCCACCGCTTGGCGGCCACCAGAAGGTTAGTACAAAGAACCGGCTTAGCACGTTGCCAAAAATCTGACGATTGACATGGCCAAAATTTTTGTCATCAGGCTTGAGACCCATGAGTTTCAGACCACTGGCCAGCGCCATAAAGCCTTCGCCGTAGCCGGAACCGGTGTCTTTGAGTAAACGCCAGAACTCGCTGGCATTACTGCCGGAGTTCAAAAAATTCTCAACCGTATATGCCGCGCCCGAGAAAATGCTGTCGGCATACTGTGGCACAATTTCCTGGGAAAAGCCGAGCAGACCCATTTTTGCCAGCTGATTGTATTTGATCGGAATTTCCATGCCCATCATTCTTACGTTAGCACCACTGGGCTTCTGAAACAGTGTCATATACTGGTATTTTGCCGATGCTTTATCGAAAACCTTGAAGGTATCAGGTGTAACCAGAAAAAGTTCGCCATCGCTGGCACTGACCATTCCATTGCCAGCTTGCCCAACCGTATCTACTTCTTCTTCTCGTGTGTCGCCAGCCAGATTGAGATATATCGAATCATCCGAAGGACCGAGAAATACCTTGCCAGATATCGCTGCCGAAGCATACTCTACCGGGTCTAGCGGCGGCAGCAGGATCATCGGCCGGTATTTGTTGCCGGGGCGCATGCGGTTGTGGTTGACAATGCCACTGTCAAACTCTAGCGGGTGCTTGCCGTCACGAGTAAGCATTATGTTTATGTTGTCGTTTGGCCCGATTTTGTCGTCACCATGCTCGCGGGCTATTCTGTCGGCGAAAAGAATAAAGTCTTTCAATATCGGTGTCATGCGCATTACCACAGTAAAAGGATATTGCACCCGCAAAGTATACATGCGCCCATAAAATTTGGCCTTGCATACAATTTCGAGTAAACCACGCTTTTCGCGGCCCTTGATGGGGGCTGGGCAGTCAAAGCCTGGCGGATAACCTATTTCTTCTGAGCCCGCAAAGGTAATAACAGGCGGTGACTGAATTTGGATGTTGAGTTCCTCAGCGAGTTCCTTAAGCGCGCCGGACTGCTTGTAAAAGCTGGTGCCCAGTGGTCTGTCGGCAGGAGGGTCGCGAAAAGCCTTGTACAGATCAGAGTTTGGCTTATTAACATCGAGATTTATCTGTTGCAGAATATCGCCGGCATAAGATTCGAGAAAATAGCGGCTGATTTGTGTGTAATCGCTAAGCGTGAGCAGTTGAGTGTGACTGCTCATTCTTCTCGACAGTCCCATGACCATGATCAGCATAACACTGATCAATCCGAGAAGAATAATGGTTACATTGCCTTTTTTTTCTGACAGTATACGCATCATAACCAGAATTATACCCTCACCCCTTTTCATTTGTCCATGCATTTAAAGGGTACCAAGAACAAATACATTAAACTATACGGCAACGACAATTAGACTGAATTTTCTCCTCAACGAACCGGAGCAAAAAGTTAAACGGCTGATAGCTGTGCTGGTTCATGAACAGCATCATGGTTGCATTTGCAGCGGTGATACTCTAGAATTGCGGAGAATGAATAAACGAGTAAAGTTCAAATACGAGATTGAAACCGTCGCAAAATCCTTTCCAGGATTGCGGCGGTTTATTGATTCTTCGTTTTTCGGCGTGAGTCTGATGGTGCTTATCTTATTGTCAGTGGTGCTGATCATCGTCGAGGTTTTTATTACCCTGCCATCAAACCAGCTCGAAATTGTGCAGAGCGCCAATGACTGTCTTACCCTCATTTTTATCATTGAACTGAGCATGCGCTGGCTGGTCAGTGCCTCAACCAGCAGCTTCCTTAAGACTTTCTGGATCGATATTATCGCGGTAATGCCGATGTTTCGTATTTTTCGTATTGGGAGAATTCTGCGCATTCTCAGGCTGTTCCGTGTTTTTTCGATCGGCTCAACCTTTCAGCGCCGCTTTACCTTTCTCAGCAAAATTTTCGAAAGCCGACTGGTTGAATTTGGAATCATTTCAAGCTTTGCTATCTTTGCTATTGTTTTTGGCGCCGTCGGACTGGCTCAGTTCGAAATCGGCGTTTCTGACGAGATTACCTCCCCGATAGATGCCTTCTGGAAATCTCTGTTCTCGCTTATGGCCGGCGAATATGCCGACTTTCCCAAGTCGATAGGCGGCAAAATTGTTTTTCTCATTATTCTCATATTTGAAATGGGCGTTTTTGCCATGGTTACTGGTACTATTTCGGCAATAATGGTCGAAAAACTAAAGGAGAGCGCTATGAACAAACCTGCCAATCCTGATGAACTCAACAAGCACATCGTTATCTGTGGGTTCAGCGCCAAGGCATCAATTCTTGCCAACGAATTTATGCTCGACCCGGCCTTTAAAGACGCCGAGATATTGCTGGTATCTGAAAATGCCAATCTCGAAGCTATGAAGTTGCGTGGTGTAAAAACTGATCGTATCAGCGTATTGGCCGAAGACTTTACGCGCATGGAAACTCTTAAACGCGCTGGAGTCGAACGGGCGGTGGCTGCGGTAATATTGTCAGAACACGGTGAGAATAGAACAACCCGTGATATTGACGCGCGCACAATTCTAGCTGCCCTCACCATAGAAAAGCTCAACCCAACAATTCATACTTCGGCAGAGATCTATAACGAAGAATACGCGACTCACCTTAAAATGGGCGGTGTCGAAGATGTTGTCATTCAGGGTGAAATATCTGGCAAGCTTCTGGCGCGCATTTCGATGCACGAAGGACTTCTCGCTTTTTTTAAAGACCTGCTTTCGCGCGAGTCTGGCAATACACTGACCTTTATTGACCCGCCCCAGGAAGTTATAGGACTCGACTACGCTGATGCCATAGGTATAATCTCCCGCGAGCTAGGTTTTACCATGGTTGGCATCAAGCCCAGAAAAGAGCCTCTCAAAGTTAACCCGAACAAGCACTTGATCAACAGTAGCGACGAAATTCTAGTTATCAACCCGGTCACCTGATCTTGCCTGATACCGCCAATAACTTAACAAAACCACGTTCCATCGCCAGATCGGCGGCGGTAATGGGCATCGCCACTTTTTTCAGCCGAATTGCCGGCCTGTTGCGCGAACAGACCTTTGCCTATCTCTTTGGTGCCGGCATTTGGACCGATGCCTTTAATGTAGCTTTCAGAGTACCAAACCTGCTGCGCGACCTCTTTGCTGAGGGTGCCATGAGCGCGGCATTTATTCCAACCTTTAACAGCATACTTGAAAAAGAAGGTCGCCAGAAAGCGTTTAAGCTGACTAACCTGACCTTATGCGGCATCTTTATCGTTGTTGGCATACTAACTTTGATTGGCATGGTTTTCAGTCCACTGATTGTCAGCACGCTGGCGCCAGAATTTGTCAATTCCCCGGAAAAATTTGAAGTCACCGTGACCATGACTCGCATCATGTTTCCCTTTCTTATAGCAATTTCGTGGGCGGCAATAGCCATGGGAATACTCAATTCGCTCGGTGAATTCTTTATTCCGGCAATTGCACCGGTATTTCTCAATTTGAGCATGATTTTGTCGGGCTGGTTGATCTGCCCGCTGGCGGAACAGTATGATTACCCGGCGATTACCGGTATGGCAATTGGTGCCATGCTTGGCGGTCTGATTCAGTTTGCTGTACAATTGCCATCACTTTTTCGTCACGGTTACCGTTTCAGGTGGGTTCTGAATTTTAAAGACCCTGGCATTCAGCGCATCATAAAGCTGATAATTCCAGGCACCGTTGGCCTGGCAGCAACTCAGATCAACATTGCCATCAGTACTATTCTGGCAACTTCACAGGGCGATGGCGCTGTGAGCTGGCTAAGCTACGCATTCCGCATCATGCAGCTGCCGCTTGGTCTTTTTGGTGTTGCGCTGGCGCAAGCCACTTTGCCGGTTATCTCGCGCCAGGCTGCCGCCAATGATCGCGACGCTATGGCGCAAACTCTTGTCGGCTCACTGCGACTGTCGTCTTTTATCAATCTCTATGCCTGTTTTGCTATCATTGCACTGGCCGAGCCTTCGGTTCGCATACTCTTTCAACATGGCCGCTTTACTCCTGAAGATACACTGGCAACAGCTCTGGCGCTTAAAGCTTATGCAGTCGGACTGCTGTTTTTTTCACTGATAAAAATAATGGGCCCGGCTTTTTACACGCTCGACGAGACAAAAGTGCCAGTAATAGCCAGTATTACTGCTGTAGTTGTTAATATTGTGCTTAATTTGGCTTTAATTCAGCCGCTCGGTTATTGGGGACTGGCGTTGAGCACAAGCATTGGTGCTATGTTTAATGCCGGCATTCTTTATTACAAACTGCAACACCGCCTTGGCAGCTTCGGCAGGTTTGGCCTGATCAGCGCTCTGTTCAAGATTCTGGCAGCTACCGCACTTTCTGGCCTGGCCATGCAGCAGAGTTTTGTCTTTCTCGCACCGGTTATTGCCAGTCTGATTGGCGCAGCGGCCATCGGCAGTATGATAAACTCCGTGGTTACTATGACACTTGCACTGTTAATCGGCACTCTGGTTGTTGCGATTGTTTCAATGCTTTTTAAAATTGAAGAAGCTGGCCGCGCCGCCGATATGTTATTACGCCGCCTGCACCGCCGCTGAAATCAGTTAGTTTTTTGTGCCAGAAGCCAGTAGGCTTTGTGATCGGGCACAACAGCCACCGTTGAAAATCCGGCATTTTCGGCGATTTTGCTCAGTTCTTCGCTTGAAAGAGATGCTGGTTCACAGTGCGCCGTCGCCTCGCCCTCGTAAAGATCCTGATATTTAGCAGCCTTGACTACCCGCCGCACGTCATCAGGCAAATCCGGACCAAAGCCGCGGCCGACAAAAACATAGGCGCCCGGCTGTGTGATGCGTGAAATTTCGTGCCAGGCAGCTGGAAGATCTGGCCAGATATGCATTGAACTACGACTGATCACGAGATCAAACTCACCGTTTGCTACCGGAATGTCACACACATCTGCCTGAATTGCCTGCCAGCGCTCAGATGCAAAATCTTCTGCCAGTAAAGCACTTGCAATCCTGACGCTTTCAGGGTCGCAGTCAACAAGTTTGCCACTCCTGAACCCATGTTCAAGCAGGTATGATAACCACAGTCCATGCCCACCGCCCAGATCAATAACATTTGTTAGCTCTGGCTTTAACCCGGTTAAGCGCAATAATGTCTGCGTAAGATATTGATAAACCGGCATCATGTAATGCGTATTCATATTACCCTCAGAGGCTTAAACAGCTGAGCCAAAGGCTCCGAAAAGCAGCCCGACAATCGTAGTAAAAATAACCACCAGTCCAAGAAAGACCGCAGTCTTATATTTGCCCATGATTGGCGCCAAAGCCAGAACGCTGGGTAGACTGATTGACGGACCGGCCAGCAGAAGAGCCATGGCCGGGCCATGGTGCATGCCCCAGCGCATAAACAGGTCAACCACATTCACGCCAACGATAGAACCAAAGTAGAGCATAGCACCAATAAAAGACGCCGCCAGATTACTGAAAATCGTATTGTCGGAAAATACCGAGAACGAAGATACCAGCGCTGAAGTGCCGCCAAGGAAACCTGAAAAGAAAATACCCAGCACTACCATCGGCATGATGCTGCGGGCCTGACGACCTGTTCTCTTAAGCCATTTGCGTGTGTCATCCCAGGTAAACCACAGGCGCAGTGCAACCACCACAAAAATAATCTCGACCAGTATTGCCAGCAGCTTCCCAGCAAGATGAGCAGTTTTGATTGCCACATCCTCGCCACGCGAGGCAAACCATGAGCCCGGGATCAGGTGATCGGTGAAGCCAGAGAAAAGATCGGTTGAAGTCAGCATGATGAGTACCAGTAGAACAAAAAACGCGCCTTCCTGCCAGGCTTTGCGCTTTGATGGCTTGATCTTGAGCTCTTCACTCTCAAATTCATCGGGCATGTTGGCAAATATCTTCTGCATCAGCAGACCGATGGCGATAGCACAGATTGCAACAGCAAAAATGCGCGCCACAAGCATCGATGGGATGATTTTCCAGGTGTAGATGATCGAGATCAGGTTTATGGCTGGTGAAGCATAAAGAAATGTGATAGCCGGGCCAAGACCGGCGCCGCTTTGCAGTAGACTCATGAATATCGGCAATACGCCACATGAACAGACAGTGAGAATCGCACCGGCAAAGGCGGCCAGAGGATAACTGGTGAGAGGGTTCGATTTTTTGCCAATCGCCATGATGATGGTTTCTTTTGAGAAGAAGGTCGAGATAGCTGCAGCCAGAAAGAAAGCCGGTACCATCGCCGAAATCAAATGTGTCGACAGAAAATCAATCAGCGCAGTTGAACCCGAATGCGACGAAGCAATCAGCCAGTTGGCCAGCATCTTTAAGAATGCCATGCTGTCTTTTCTTACTACAGGTTCACCGTTTTCGCTGGCAAAAAGTAGAAAAATGCCAAAACAGATGGCAAAAAATATCCAGAGAACTTTCTTTGCGCCAAGCTCGAAGCTGCTTGCTTCAGGGCGCAGATTGAAGTCGTCTTTTGATTTGAGGTGTTTTTCTGACTTTTCAGCATCACAACCAACATCCGGGCAGGTTTTGCATTCTTTGCTATTGTGCTTTTCGGCATTCATTGCATTATTTCTCACTGTGCATAGTTTTGTGATCACCGCGAATTACTTAATAATACATCAATTTAACGGCAAATGCTTTCACTTTATATGAGTGTACATGCAACTTTTTTACTCATCAAGAAGTAACATATTTTTGTTAGGCGGTAAGATCTCAAGGGAATCTTCACACTTCGCACTTAACGAAGCGGAAACAAAAAATATTGGCAAACCCTATGTTTTTTGAGAGGATGTGTTAAGTGAATAAAATAAATTATTTATTGCTTTAAAACTGACTGTAATTGTGTAAAATTATTGGTGCTGACAAACTTTGACGCAGTAATTGTATGAAATAACGCAGGAGAGAAAGCAATGACCAACGAAGAAATACTTAAATGGTATGAAATAGCCTGCGCTTTTCACACCAAAAGAGCGCCAGGGCTTGCCATTGGCGTTGCAATGGTGGATTTGTGTCGAACCCGACTAGGACCGGTTAAAGAAAAACTCAATGCAATCAGCGAGTCGCCGTCATGTCTCTGCGATGTTATTCAGCTGATGACTGGTTGCACCATGGGAAACCGCTATGTCAAGGCTTATCGCGAACTCGGTCGTTTCGCGCTGACTCTGTATGACCGCGCTGACGGTCGTGGTGTCAGAGCCTATATAGATCTCGACAAAATTTCGGCCAGCGAAACACCTGAACTGCACAAATTCTTTCTCAGACAGCGATCTGACGCTGTTAAGGCTGGTGGAGAAGAGCGTCTCAAATCGGGCGAGCTTGTAGTTGAAGAATTTTTGAAGGTTCGCGACAAGATAATTGCCCTTCAGGAAGTCTACATCGAAAAGTTTGGCAAAAGCGAAATGCTGCCGGCCACACGGTGCAAAACCTGTCAGGAGTCTTTTTTGCGCCGGGGCGCAGAAGAAGAATGCGCTAGTTGCAGTGGCGAGCTCAAATACTACCGCCTCGCTTAGCAGTTACTTGCGTTCAGAGCCGGCATAGCCACCGAAGCTGCTCAAATACTGGGCGCGGGAATACATACTCGGATCCGCAGCTTTGGTCAGACTCAGGCGACCTCTGAAGTCTTCGATACTTTCATAGCCTTTTTTCTGCATCCAGTGCTCAAGGTCTTTGATAATTACGGTCAGATGAGCCGGGCCTTTTTTATAAAAGACAGAAGCCATCTGAACAGCGTTGGCACCAGCCAGAAGCATTTTGATTACCTGCTCGCCGGTATAAATACCGGTTGAAGCTGCTATCGGGCAGCCAAGTCGCGGGCTCAGAATTCCAACCCAACGTAGTGGCAGCAGATGTTCGCTGTCATTACTGAAAGGCTGTGCTTCGACAAGTTTTTCTTTTTCGATATCTATGTCGGGGTTGGCAAAGCGGTTAAACATGGTTATACCAGACAGTTTCTCACCGGCCAGAGCGTTGCATACTGACGCCAGGTCAGAAAAATAACTGCTGATCTTAACCGTAACCGGGATGTTAACGCGATCAACTACTTCACGCACGGCAGCGAGATAAAAACGGCGTTGATCTTCGGCCGTTTTGAGCGGATCACAGGGCATTACAAAGAGATTAAGTTCGATGGCATCGGCGCCGGCATCTTGCACCTGTGAGGCAAATTGCAGCCAGTCGCCTGTCGAAACGCAGTTTATGCTGGCTATTATCGGTGCCTCACTGACGCTTTTGGCGTCGCGAATAAGTTGACCATAGCTGGCAAGAACCTGTTCGCGAATCTTGTAGTCAAAATAGTCGAGAAACTCTTCGAAATGTGCCGAAGTTTTCGTTTGTGCAATCTGGTTGTATTCATTGATGATTTCTTCTTCGAATACAGACTTAAGAACGATAGCCCCGGCACCATTTTCAGAGAATTCTCTGATCTTGCCGGCATCGGCAGTCAAACTGCTGCTCGCGATAATCAGCGGGTTTTTCAGTTCAAGGCCAAAAAATCTGGTTTTCAGGCTGGTCATGTTGCTTCTTTCCCGTTTATTTTTTTTGTTTTTCCTGGAGATATCGATGCATTGATGCGGCTGCCTTGCGGCCATCACCCATTGCTAGAATTACAGTTGCGCCACCTCTGACGATATCGCCCCCGGCAAATATTTCTGGAATCGACGACTGCATGGTTTCTTCGTTGACTTCGATAGTGCCCCAGCGCGATATTTTAAGACCTGGAAGACATGCCGGAATCAATGGGTTGGGTGATACCCCGATAGCAACAATCACCAGGTCGACATCGATATCGAAGATATCTCCTTCGATGGCAACTGGCTTTCGACGCCCAGAAGCATCTGGCTCGCCAAGCTTCATGCGTTGAAATCTTGCTTTGGCCACTCTTCCCTCGGCATTTGGCATGTATTCGACGGGATTGGCCAGATTCATAAATTCGATGCCCTCTTCTTCGGCATGTTTGACTTCTTCAAGCCGGGCTGGCATTTCCTCACGTGAGCGGCGATAGACGATGAGGGAGCGCTCTGCGCCAAGTCGCTTTGAAGTGCGCACTGCATCCATGGCGGTGTTGCCACCGCCAACAACGGCAACACGTTTGCCAAGCATTATCGGAGTATCGGAGTCGCTCTGATTGGCATACATCAGATTTACGCGCGTCAGATACTCATTCGAAGACATGACGCCATTCAGGTTTTCGCCCGGAATGTTCATGAAATTGGGCAGGCCGGCACCGCTGCCAATAAAGAAGGCCTTGTAGCCAAGCTCCTTCAGGTCGTCGAAAGACGCGGTACGTCCGACAACAAAGTTTTTTTCGAAATTTACACCCATTTCCTTGAGGTTTTCGAGTTCGACATCAACCACCGAATTGGGCAGGCGAAACTCTGGAATTCCGTATTTAAGGACGCCGCCGATCTCGTGCAGGGCTTCGAAGACGGTAACCTCGTAGCCAAGCTTGATCATGTCGCCGGCAAAAGAAAGCGAAGAAGGGCCGGAACCTATTGCAGCAACCTTTATACCGTTGCGCTCTTCGACTTTGGGAATTTGTATTTTGCCGGAAAGTCGCTCGTAATCAGCTGCAAATCTTTCGAGGTAACCGATTGCGACGGGTTCTTTGTTCATTTTTTCTGAATAGAAGCATTTGAGCTCGCACTGCTTTTCCTGTGGACAAACGCGGCCGCACACGGCGGGCAGGGCGCTGAATTCCTTGAGAGTTGCGGCGGCATCAAGAAATTTGCCCGCTTCAATCTGTTTAACAAATTTAGGTATATTTATACTGACCGGGCAGCCTTCGATGCAGGTCGGATTCACGCAATCCATGCAGCGCCTGGCTTCGTGCAGAGCCTGTTCGGGAGTCAAGCCACAGTTAACCTCGCATGTTTGCGATTTAATACGTTCAAGTGGTTCTACCTCATTCATTTTGACACGCTCGATTGCGATACGGTCCTTGCCAGGCACGCTGTTACGCAGCTCGACACGCCACGGGGTGTTTCTTTCCTGTTTAAGCATTTCTGTGTGGTCTGTCATAGTGATTTTCCAGTTACTTTTTGTTTCTTGCCTGATCTTCTTCGCTTTTGTAAGCGCGCAGACGCTGCAGCATTTCGTCAAAGTCGACCTGGTGAGCATTAAATTCGGGGCCATCGATGCAGGTGAATTTGGTTTCGCCGTTT
The DNA here is from genome assembly GCA_018818125.1 of Candidatus Rifleibacteriota bacterium. Taxonomy (GTDB): domain Bacteria; phylum Muiribacteriota; class Ozemobacteria; order Ozemobacterales; family Ozemobacteraceae; genus Rifleibacterium. The sequence continues at coordinate 121,873 of JAHISQ010000034.1, read as the reverse complement.
ACGGTTACGCGACAGGCACCGCACATACCAGTGCCATCGACCATAATGGTATTCAGGCTGACCTGCGTCGGAACCTCATATTTTTTGGTGAGCTGAGCGCAGAACTTCATCATAATTGCTGGGCCGATGGCGACGCATTCGTCGACCTTTTCGCGTTTGATAACTTCTTCGGCACCTTCGGTTACCAGTCCTTTGCGGCCACTTGAGCCGTCGTCTGTCATGACAATCACTTCGTCAGACCATTGGCGCATCTCATTTTCGAGAATCAGCAGCTCTTTGTTGCGCGCAGCCAAAACGGTTATTACGCGGTTTCCGGCTTTTTTAAATGCCTCGACAATTGGGTAGAGAGGTGCGATACCAACGCCACCACCAAGTGCCAGGATAGTGCCGGCCTTATAAATATGAGTTGCCTTGCCAAGCGGGCCAACCAGGTCAGTGATGAGCTCGCCAGCTTCAAGCTGGCAAAATTTGCTTGAACTGACGCCAACATTTTGCACAATCAGTGTAATGGTGCCCTTTTCAGTGTCTGAGTCGACAATGGTGAGCGGAATGCGTTCGCCTCTGTCGCCGATACGCAGGATTACAAAGTTGCCAGGTTTGCGCGATTTAGCGATCATCGGTGCTTCTACAATAAATTTAAAAACACTTTCGGAAAGTTTGTATTTCTCAACGATTTTATTCATGCCTGTTAACCGCTGAAGCAGTTTGAATTTCGGCCGGAAAAGTCTGCCCGTTCTGACGCCAGATTCCACCCCGATTCCGTTCAGTCGCCCTTAGCTTAGAGCAATCTCGCTACAAAATCAACTCTGAGTTTAACATCTCACAACAGAGTTCGCTGCAGAGCATGATGCTTCACAAGCTTAAGTTTTAGTAGTATTGTTAGAGCACAAAATTACGAGGCGGCAGTATGAAGTTTAATAGTACTAGAAACAATTTGCAGCAGTCGGGAGCCGAAGGACTTCTGCTGATGCTGGCGGCTGTGCCCTTTGTTTTCGCCAAGGCACCAGCAGGGCTATGGCAAGGCGTTGTTGTTGCAGTTTCAAGCCTTGTCTGTCTGGCGGCTTCCTGGTATATATTGCGCCACCCCGATCTTGGCAAATTTTTTGCTGGCCTGGCGTCGACAGGCTGTCTGGTCGCTTTGTGGCCAAATATTATCAGCGATCCTGCAACGGCTCTGTTTGCCGGGGTTGTTTATGTTTTTGCACTCTACAGTCTTAGCAACTTCAATACAACATATCATTTAAACATAACCAGTGATGAGGTCGAACTTGGCCTCCAGCGCACCAGATGGGCTGCTCTTTCGCTTGTCGGAATTTCGATTGCCAGCTTTTTGATTGTCAGCGAATACACTTATGCTGCAAAAGCCTCTCTGCTCATAATTGCTGTGCTGGCTCAGCTGCTGTCGCTACAATGGTCGATCTATCAGCAGTCGAATTTTCATAAGATGTTTTGCATAGTGCTCAACACTCTCACATTTGTATCGGCATTTTACCTGGCTGATCATGCCATGGCCTGGCTTGGCAGTTTCGTTATAGGAGCAGCTCTGCTGCTGTTTTTGCCAGAGTCCGCCCACGATACAGACAATCAGGGCAACTGGTGGGATATGTTAATTACCCACCCGGCCAGAGCAACCCTGTTCACTTTTTTACTGCTCTGTCTACTTGGTACCTTTCTGCTGTTTCTGCCGATTGCAACCGCCACTGGCCCGATTGCTTTAATCGACGCCGCATTCACTTCGGTCAGCGCTGTTTGTGTCACTGGCCTGATTGTGCGCGACACTCCAAATGATTTTTCACTCACCGGACAAGCTTTTATACTGCTTTTGATTCAACTCGGCGGACTTGGCATTATGACGGTTACCACGTTAGCGCTGCATGCCATAGGCAGGCGCATCAGCCTCACGCAGGCTAAAGTTCTTAATACAACGATCAACTCCGATCATGTAAATCTGCTCAGCTCGCTTAAAAAGATAGTCAAATTCACACTGACTGCTGAAATCGCTGGTGCCGTAGTTTTGTCCTGGCTATTTTATAAATCAGGGACAACTGTTGCGCAGGCTGTCTGGAAAGGCCTGTTTACATCTGTTTCAGCTTTTTGCAACGCAGGGTTTGCTCTGCAGAGTGACAGCTTGATCGGTTTTCAGAATAGTCCGATGATTCTGCACAGTGTTGCATTGCTGATAATTGTTGGTGGTCTTGCACCAGCCGTGGTTTTGCTTGTTCCGGCATGGTTAAGCGGCAAATCGGTGCCGGTAGCAGCCCGTCTTGCGCTGATTACTACAGTCGTTCTTCTTGTTTTTGGCAGTCTGTTTTTTCTGGCTTTTGAATGGAACAGTGCTTTAAGCGGTCTTTCTATCGCTGACAAGCTTCACAATGCCTGGTTTCAGTCGGTAACCCTGCGAACAGCCGGCTTTAATTCTGTGGCCCTCGAAAACATACTTGGTCCGACTTTTCTGGTAATGATCTGCATGATGTTTATTGGCGGCAGTCCAGGCGGTACCGCCGGTGGTGTTAAAACAACAACTTTTGGCGTACTGCTGGCAACATTCTGGGCGTGTGTGCTCGGCTACGACGAAGTCGCCCTGCAGAAACGCCGGGTCATGCCAGAAACCATTTTTAAAGCTATCACCACAGTTGTGGCTGGGGTGGCAGTTATGCTGACAGTGGTTCTCATGCTCGAAGTTACTCAAATATCCGGATCCAGAGATCTGATCTTCGAAGCGGTCTCGGCACTCGGCACCGTTGGTCTCTCGCTCGGAGCAACTGCAAAACTCGATAATATCGGAAAAATTATAATCATGCTGGCGATGTTTGTTGGCAGAATCGGGCCAGTAACGCTTTTTGCACTACTGAGTCGCGAGCGTTATTCTAACGCGAACAACCTTCTCGATGCCCGTATTAACCTAACCTGAGTGAGGAGCAAGCAATGGCTCAACAGATTCTGATCTTTGGCCTCGGACAGTTTGGCATGTCTCTGGCCGCCGCTTTGAGCAGTAAAGGTGCTGAAGTAATCGCCGTCGATATCAAGAAAAGCCTGGTTGAAGAAGCTGCGGCATTTGTAACCGAAGCACTGGTAATGGACGCAACAGACGAGACTGAGCTGGCACGTCTTGAGCCAGGAAAAAGAGACGCCACGGTCTGTGCAATCGGCGATGATTCAAAAGAGGCATCGATAATTTGCACCGCTCTTCTGCGTCAGATGGGGTCGCCCTGCGTTGTTGCCCGTGCCAACAATCCGATGCATCAGCGCATACTTCAGCTTGTTGGGGCTCACCAGATCGTCAATCCTGAGCAGGAATTCGGCAACAGGTTCGCCAATCGCCTGATTTACCGGCAACTGGTAGCTGATATGCCGCTCGGAGATGGTTTACACCTTACAGAAATCACGGTCAAGGATAAAATGGTCGGTAAAACACTTATCGAACTGGCTTTGCCCAAAAAATACGGCATCATGGTTGTCGCCGTGAGAAGAGGCACTCCAAGTACCGTTTTTCAGCCGGCACCAGATGAACCATTACATGAAAACGACAATCTGGTTCTGGTTTCCAAAGAAGAGGCCATAAAGAGATTGATGGAAGGAAAGTGATATGAGGCTTGCAAGAGGTTTCAGTTTTGGCGCATGGCTGATTGTTGCCATCAATCTTTTGATGGCTTTTGGAGCAATTGGAATCTTTATGCGGATGACTCCGGCAATTGCCGAGATAATAAGCAACAACGAACGCTCGTTAAAGGCATGCGAAGAAATGCTTACTGCTATTGCCCTTTCTGCAAGCGGAAATGGCAACATTGCTGAGCACAGGGAACATTTTAAAATTGCTCTTGATAGAGCTTTGAAAAATGTAACCGAAGAAGAGGAACCTGCTGTCATAAAAGTAATCAGTCAGAACTTCGAAGGCGTGTTTTCGGGCGAAAAACGGGCCGTTATGTTCACTACTAACGCTATTCTGGAATTATCAAGAATAAATCGCGATGCAATGGCAAGTGCCGACAAAAAGGCGCAGCAACTTGGTGGCGGCGGCGCCTGGGGAATAGTTTTCATGGCGATATTTTCGTTTATCACAGGAATTTTATTCATTCAGCAGCTGACCAGAAAACTTCTGATCCCACTCGAAGAAATTAAAACCGTGCTGCTGGAACATCAGAGCGGTGAAACTCGTCGCCGTTGCGCCGGCGCAAATCTCCCAACTGATATCAGAGGGATTTTTGGCATCATCAACCGACTACTCGACCGCACCGGCCACGATTTCAGCAGCAACCAGTGAGCTGTTACAAATGCAATAAAATTTCCAATCCCTTAAGTGCTTTCTGGCGCGTTGCACCATGGCTACGCTAAGCAGAATCTTATCGCCGATTGTTCCAGAAGTTGCAGTGTGGCTCGCCAGGGTGTCAGCCAAGGAACCCGGCGTTGAAGGCTATGTCTTTTTCTGTGTGGCCCATTCCAGAATAATCACAGCAGATTTCTTCGCCAGCTTTTATGAGGTTTGCGGCAAAGGTGCCTTCTGGCATGTCTATGGCGTTAGGGTTTGAGGAATGATTCATGAAACGAGCATCGTCGATGCAATAATAGTAAAGATCGCCACTTGAAAAGCAATATCTTCTGAAAAAATCCCTTTGCCACTCAGGCATGCTGTCGAGTCTGGCGTCATCAAGGACCTGGTCGAAATTTTCGTGATAAGCCCATAATTGGGTTCCTGCCGGGATATCATTGGCTGCAAACAGGCCAAGTCCTTCAATGTTTGACTGACTAACAAACGTTTTTACGAGCATCATACTGCTACCTTTTCTCATCATCTGGCACAGCACTGCGAAGTGTGGCCGCGAAGAATCGCTTTTCTATAGATTTTTTCTTTAAGTGTAAACACTCTCAAGAATGGGCTTGAGAATATCACCACCTGCATTTCCAATCAATAGTATTGCATGCAATATTTAAAAAACCGCTAATCTGCAATTAACATGCTAACTGCTTCATACAGTTTGTATTCTATGATAGAATGCGACTTCTGTTCAAATCTCAGCCCGAAAATCGTAGAAAACAGGTCGGCAAAAGCTTGAAGAGACTGTTGAAAAAAGATTGAACCCTGTCGCTTTGCGCTCATTTGACCTGTCTGCTTAAATTAGCAATTGAAGCCTTGTCATTCTGATTGGTCTCAACCGACTGCGCGACCGCACCGGCTGCGATTTCAGCAGCAATCAGGAAGCCATTACAAAAATAAATAATATTTCCATCAATCCTTTTGCTGTTTTCTGGCATATTACCTTTTAACTTATGCTTAAAATCGATCGACAACTGGTGAAAAATTTCGACCGCGGCGACGCAAAAGCTGCGGCGATGCTGTTCGAGCAATTGCGCCGCCCGCTGTTTGCCTATTTCTACAGATTAAGTGGTGACCGTTGTGTCGCTGAAGATCTTCTGCAGGAGACTCTGCTTACTATTCACAGTCGCATCGAAACTTACAATCACGATTTCGAATTCATGCCCTGGACCTGGACCATTGCCCGTAACAAATTTTTCGAGTTCAAACGCAGCCAGAACCGCGTCGTCAGGCTGATTCCACAACTGGAAAAACGTGCGCAACCGACCCAATGCTTTAGTAACGCCACCGATACCGAAGCCGATCTGCGCAACTGTCTGGACACACTCTCAGAGACTACGAAGGAAGCCTTTATGCTCAAACATTTGCAGGGCATGACCTTTAACGAAATTGCTGATCTCCAGCAAATTCCGCTGGCCACAGCCAAGTCGAGAGTATTGTTCGCGTTAAAAAAAATTCGCGAGTATTTCAATCGAGGTGAAAAATGAACGGCAGATGCCTTAACGAAGAACAACTCATCGAGCTGTATTATGCCGAAAATGACAGCGTCGATGCCAGAACGCATCTAGCTGGGTGTCAGACCTGTCAGAACGCTTTTGCAAACATCTGCAACGAGCTTGTTGAAATCGACATGCAGGTGCCTGACGGTGGTCATCGTGCGGTGAGCGAAGCTCTATGTATGATTAGTCGCCAGCAGCAGGCACCGGCAAACGACACGATCATGACCATTGATGAAGTCGCGCAATGGCTCAAGGTAAGTTATCACAACGTCAATAACATGCTGCACCTGTTACCGCATTTTATCATCGACGGCCAGATCAGGTTTAACCGGCGGCTGCTCGAAAATCATCTGTTCAAAAATCGGGCGGAAGCTGAAAAGAAGGCGCCAGATCAGCCTAGTCTGAGACCAATAGCACTAAAACGAGTTGTCTAAAAGGAGATTTATTATGCTGTCACCCAGAGATCTCGAAAAATTCAGCCGCAAATTCGGCAAAATGCTTGGTTCAGGTATTCCGCTGGTTGCCTCTCTCGAACTGCTTGCACGTGAAGATCCCGAATCCGAAATAAGCAGAGTTCTTGAGCAGGTTGTCTGCAAACTCAAGGAAGGCTACACCTTTTCATCCTGCCTTGCCATGTTCCCTGGAATGTTCACGGAAGTATATGTGGCTATGGTTAAAGCTGGTGAACAGCAAGGTCGCCTTGATTACGCAATGGTCGAAATCGCCGATAGCTGCGCTGATGGAACCTTGGAACCGGGAACTGGCAGTGGCGAGGTTGACGAAACAGCGGTTTCAACGGACGATGGAAACATCAAAGTTATTAAGCAGCTTAATCTGATCATCAAAGAAGCAGTCAGTGAAAATCTCAGTCGTGTCGTTTTTAAGCCGGAGCGTGACCACGTAAAGCTCTTAGTTGCAGCCAAAAAAGGATTGCAGCACCGGGAAACGTTTGACAATGACAGTTACGATCGCATCATTGCCCGGGTAAAGCTTATGTCTGCGCTCGACATCGCCGAACGAAAGCTGCCACAAGATGGCCGCATACTCGTAAAGGTCGAATCAGAGATGATTGATATCAGGGTGCAGCTTGTACCTACAGTATTTGGCGAACAGATAGCGCTGTTTTTCTCACGACCAGACGAGAAAGAGCACCCACTCGAACGCCTCTTCACTGATAATGCCCAGAAAGAAATGTTTGAGCGCCTTATTCATAGCCAGAAAAGCGGCCTGATTGTTTTTGCCGGCCCACATGGTAGCGGCAAGACCACTACTCTCAACGTGGCTACCGCCCAACTCAACGATGGCAGCCGCATAATCTTTGAGATCGGCAGAATCTACAAAAGCCCGGCTGGAATCAGCTGTATCCAGACACAGCCTAAAATTGGCATGACAACGGTGAATTCGATCAGGGCTGCAGTGCGAGCAGAGCCAGAAGTAATTGTAGTCAACGATCTCATCGACGAAGAAGTAGCTCTCGAATGCTTCAAAGCGTCCAATGACGGAATTCTGGTGCTTACTCAGATGGGTGCCCGCAATACTTCAGAAGTGTTTAAGCAGTTGTTTAATCTTAAAGTGCCGCCATTCCAGATTTATGGGGGTATTGCCGCCGTGATGTTTCAGCTGCTGGTCCGCAAGCTTTGTCCGCACTGCCGAAAGGAAGTCGAGCTTACGGCTGACGATCTGTTCAGGCTGGGTCTGTCTGACATGAAACCCGGAAAATATAGCGAAAGCTGCGGCTGTGAAAAATGTGAAAACTCCGGTTATCTTGGCAGAGAAGCTTTCTACGAAATTATCATCCCCGATAAGAACCTCAAGGAAGCTATTATCAAAGGCGACAACAACGAAATCAGCCTGGCACTTGAATCAATACAGGGCACCCGCCTCGAAACCAGAATCAGGAACTATGCCGAAGCTGGTAATACAAGCCCGCGCGAAGCTGCCCGCATCAGATCAATTCTCAGCCTTCAGGCACCGGTTTAAAATTGAATGCTCTAAATAAATGTTAAATCACGAGGCTGATATTCATTACAGGCCTTGCTAGCTCAATGGTAAGCTGATGGAGGCGGTTAATCCGCCTCCATCTCTGTTTTTCAGGGTGATCTGGCCCTTGTGCAACTTTATGGCTCGTTGTGCGATTGCCAGGCCAAGCCCGATGCCGCCGCTTTGCGGATTACGGTTTTCTGAGAGGCAATAGAACGGGGCAAATACCTTCTGCAAATCTTCCTCAGGGATACCCGGCCCACAATCGGCAATCGTGATGTTTGCAGTATTGTTTTGACTCTGCAGTTCAATGATGATTTCTGAGTTTTCAGGGCTGAATTTCAGGGCATTACGCAGGATATTTTCTACAGCCCGCTCAATAAGTTGCGAAGTTCCTGTGACAATGACGTCATGGTCCGCATTCAGTTTAACTGTGCAATTGCGTGTTTTGCCCTCAAAACTGGCATCATTGCAAACCCTTTGGAGCAGCGACTGCAAAGAAATCTTTCTCGACTGGCCGCTTATTTCACTGTTTTCAAGCTTTGTAAACTGAAGAAGTTCTTCAATCATAGCGTTCATGCGAGAGATTTCTTTTTCGATACGTGCAAACATCGGTTGCTCGGCATCGGAGGACTTTTTCTGGAGCAGCTCAACGCTTATCTGGAGCCTGGCCAGGGGTGAACGCAGTTCGTGTGAAATATCGCCGAACAGGCGTCGTTGCCCTTTGATCATTTTTTCAATTTTATCGGCCATGTCGTTAAAATCAGTAGCCAGATCGCCTATTTCATCAAATCTGTTGATTGCACTGCCGGTTATTCTTGTAGCAAGATTTCCCTGAGCGAAACTGCGACTGGCAGTACGCAGCTCAACAATTGGCTTGATCATGTAACGTGCGAGCCAGAGGCATAAAACACCGGTTGCCAGGAGAAATATTGGCAAATTTTCCAGAATGCGGAAAATGAGAACTGAAGCGTGTTTAGTAAATCTGCTTGGCAGATGACAGATAAATGCATATTGCTTGCCAGTCTCTGATTTAATTGCCACTCCAAGCATAATCTCGCCGCCGATTATTTCAGAATCAGCTGTCTGACCTGCCAGCAGGCTGGTTGCATATTGATTTATAACCTGCTGATTTTTTTTGAACATTTCAACATACATTTCGTTATGCCAGGGCGGTGGTCCTGGCGGCCTTGGCCCCCCCCGTTGTTCGCCGGGTTCCGGTGAAGGTCCAAAATCGCGCATGTCTGGATGACCATTGGGATCAGAAGGGCCTGTTCGCCCGCCACGATTCATTCCCTTTTGGGGAGATCCTGAAAATAGCATGTTTAGATCGGCATCATATAACCAGAAACTTCCGGGTAGTTTGAAATAATTGGCACTTTCAATACCTAACTTTTCGTATGCATTTACCAGCATTTGTCCATTTTCTTCGATCATTGAACGACTCATGCTGAAGAATCGTTGTTTTTCTGGTTCGAAATGGTAAAAATAGCCATACGTGGCCACCAAAATGCCAGTTAAAATCAAGGTAAACCATATCCAGAAAAAAAACTTTAAAAAAAGCCTGGAGCCATAAAAAGTTGAGTGCAGAGCTGCCGTGCTGGTTTCGGTTGCTGGTTCTGACATAGATAGCTAACCCCTTTTAAGTTTGAATGCGTTTTATTTGTTCACTTTCACGGCTTATTCATACATTCTGCTTAATTGCTTCCAGTTTTGCAACCTGTAAGTAAGAGTATCCAGTAAAGAAACGTAAAGGAATCACAAACTAAAAAGGACTGCCCCAGATGGAACAGCCCAAAATCAAAATGTTGAAAAACCGTAACGGGTAATCAGGCGTCGAGTTTGAACAATGATGAGGTCATATCCTGATTTGAATACGATGAAAAGTTGTTATACTGTTTCATGGCATGCATAAACTTTATGGCCAGGTCTTTGCTTGCGTCTGATGACGTGTCAGAAGTTGATTCCGAAGTTGATTCTGCAGAATACTCGTTTGCATACTTTTCGATAAGTTTCAGAAAGTCGAGTTTCTGAGCTCCAACGGTATCTGTCTTTTCTGAAGATGTATCTTCCTGTGCGGCCAGCATTTCATCAATTGAAACCTTGCCATCCTGGTTGGTATCAAGCGAATCGAAGTTAGATATCATGTTGCTAAGCTGTTCAGGGACATCCATGCTCTCTGATTCCATTTGTGTCTTAATATTAAGAAGCTCTTCTTTGCTGACACTCTCAGACATTTTACCTGCGCCACCCTGTTTTGGTCCCAGCTCACTCATCATAGAAGGTGGTGGCCCTGGAGGCGGTCCTGGCGGTCTGCCGGTACCTTGAACCATGCCATTTTCGCTGGCGTAGCTTTCCAGCTCATCAATGCTGATTCCATCCTGATTCTTGTCTATCTCATCAAACGCCGATAGCATGGAATCAAAGGGATTGGCTTTCTGGGTTTGACTTTGACTTTGAGTTCCTGTGGTCTGCTGCAGCATCTGTTCAAGATCTGCTTTTTGCAGTTTAGCTTTTCCCGTCTGAAACTGCTGCATCTGAGTCCATAAGGAACTCCCGGATACACTGCTTACGCTCATAAAAATGCCTCCTGACACTTTCGCTGCTGAAATCAATCCTTTTTAATTGCTCTTTTGTGGGCAATCAAACCTCCTTACTCAGTATTTCGACAAAAAAGTCGAATCAGTCTCATTAAGTATTCTTAACAACTGTAAAGAACTGTAAAGAGTGAGGAGTGTGTTTATTGGAAAGATCAGGATTATCAGTGCATTTAGCCAGGGTTCAACTTTCAGGCCCTGGATTTCTCAAGCTTTTCGTGTAATTTGGCGATTTCATGCTCGGCAGCGACGAGTGCGTCGATGTTGCGGCTCATTCCCAGGACAAGCTTAAACTCACGATTGTCGTCGAAAAAGAATTCACTGACGACTTCTGTCCAGATGTAGCCGCCATTCTTGTGTGACTGGCGCAGGCGTACGTTGCTGGCTGGCAATCGAGTCAAGCCTTTTCCGATAATTTCGAGCCCACGGGCAAAAGTTCCTTCGGCGCGGTCGCGGTCTTCTTCACAGATTGATTCCATGGCGGGCATGGCCATAACCTCTTCTGGAGTATAGCCGCGTTGCTGATAAACAGAAGGGCTTACAAAGACAAAACAACCGGTCTTGTCGATAGCCCAGTAGACATCTTGCGTGGTTTCGTGAATTTTCTTCAAAAGATCCATGCTGCCGGCAAGGACAGCGAGCTGGTTGTTGTTCATTTGTTTTCCTGCGGTGCTGATTTTGTTTCGCTTATATTCTAATCACCTGTCGGTTCTTTATCAAGAGCATTCAGCTTATAGGGTGCTGTTCTAAGAATCTGCCGAATTCTTTCGCATTCATACAGTCTGTTCGAAATATGCCAAGCATTTTTTGTCGCCAGTCCGCCCATCAGGGTAGAATCATTTAACCCGACCTTACTTTATCCAGCTCCAATAACCGGCAACAAAAAGAAATATGCTGTAAAAACACGCACAGAACAACAACCTTGCGAGTGGCATTTTCAGATCGAGCTTTATCTTTGCTGGTAATGCAGGAATCGAATAGCTAGAAAGCAAAATCTTCATTGTCGGTGGCCGGACTGACCAGAATACGCATCAGATTAAGTCTTTGAAGGCTTTCAGCTGGTCGCCAATTGACATATGAACAATCGTGGACAGACTTGAAAGATTGGCTATAACGTTTAAGGATGAATCGAGTTTGGCTACTGCTTTAATTCTTTCAATGAAGCAAGAATTCAGCAAGGCCAGATCTTTGTAAAGAGCCTCAAGTCCTATTAGTTCAAAGTCGGGAATGCCACCTTCTTTTTTTGTCAAATATTGCTTTATCAGGTAATCTCCGACGGTGCGATAAAGAGTCTCATTGAAAGATGCAAACGGCAGGTGAAATTTTGCCTGAGAATTAAGCCGAAAAAGAATCGGACAGGCACTGGTTGCCATTAATAGTCCAACCAGAGAGTTTAATCCGGTCTGTGCATCGCATCTTTTTCTGATGGTTCGGTCGCGGATCTGTACCGCTACGTTCATTTCCTTGATTGAAGAAATCTCAGCAAATTCAGAAATCACATTTTTGATATCTATCGCTGCGGGGCAATAGAGATGATCATTTTCAGAAAGAGGGCAGTTTGTGCATTTCTTGAAGCTTAGGAGAGTCCATGAAGGATATAAGCCCGGCTCTTTTGCAAACTCCTGGGTTCGATTAAGTAGAACCTTGAATCCGATCTTTTTCCCATCATCCAGTTCAAAGGCGTATTCTATCATGTCGCTGCTCCAATACTTTTCTAAATCCTGTTGAGGCAATAGTAACTCATTGGAAACTTCTGGCACAGAACTTTTTTGCGTTCCTTAAGATATCTCCGCATCTGTGAAATCCTCATTGAAGTTTACTGCTTTATCTGGCAGCCGGCCGGTTTTACAAAATTCCGTCAGCACAAAAATCGACGATTTTAGTTTTTGTAACTAAGCTCATTTTTTCTGAAGGATTCTTTACGACGTGATAGAGATGAAAAGCGATCCGTGAAAGGCCTGATCAGAAGCTTTCCGCCCTCGTGCTCGACAATCGCCTGTTGGGCAAGGTCGGTGAAATTATCTTTGATGTCTTCAACTGCAAAATCTGGCGGAAATACGCTCGGCTTTTCGCCGGCCACCCTTGCAGCAAGCCAATCAGCAACGGGGCCGCCGGTCGCCGCGCCAGGATTCTTCTGTCCGAGCAGCACAGCTTCAAGGGCGGTTTCAGCAAAACCTAGGGCGATGTTGGCAGAAAAGGCTTTCTTTGCCGCCGCCTCATCTCGTGGAAACAGAGTTTGCAGGTCAAAGGCCACATCAAGAGCGACTTCAGTCGAAACTTCCTTCGAACCCGAAGCAACTTTAAGAGATACCGCTTTCATGATGCACGAAGGCCCGGGCAACCAGGCAAGATCTTGATTCTGCTGCAGCATTCGGTTAGCCAGCGCAATTCTTCCGGTGAGCCAGTTGTGAAGCATTTGCGGAAATCTCTGAAATCCCTGGGCTTCCTCGAATCGATGCGGGTCTATTGAGCGAATTGTCGATGTCAGAACCGGGGTGTTGACAGCAAAGGCTTCAAGAGCCATCCAGGCGGTAATATTGGGGCGAATCGGGCCTTCATTTACGAGCAGATCGATAGAGCACACTGGTGAAACCTCGTTGCGCAAACGACCATAAAGAATACATCGCTGCAAAATTGGCCCTTCGTCAGGGATCGCCATTTCCAGCTCGAATAAGATCGCTTCGAGAACGGTTGGTTCTGAATCAGACTCTTTGTCAGAATCACCCTCATTTTCGGTAAACATACCGCCCCAGAGGCCCTGATTGGCATCGCCGATTTGCCCGGCATTGTCAACATTGGGATCAGAAGTTGTGATACTGATTTTTCCACTCAGATCAAATATTTCTGACGTCATCATTTTCTCATTGAGATAAAGAACCGCCTGAAATTTGGAAAATCCGGCGAGGTTAGCGGCCCACTCTTCCGGTGTCCAGGTCTGTGCAGGCTTTTTTTCAGGGTGCTCATAGACTGGAGAAATCTGAAGTTGAATCGGCTGGTGAAAGAGGGTTCCAGCGAATTGTGCATGTTCAAGAATGGTTTTATCTTGAAGCGCATCAGGGGTTCCAGTCTGTAGAATTATACGCATGACCAATTTGGCTCTTAATTCTTCAGGAATTTCCTCAAAAACTTCGGTTTCAGCGAGACGTTCTTGCGTGATCTCAGCCATCAAAGGGTCGAGACAGAAGGTTTTCGGAAAATCAATATCCAAAAGCTCGACCAGAACTGTCTGGCGAACTTTACCAAGTAGCCGACCGTGCCATTCTTCAAAATCAGGAACCTCTGTAAATCCGGTTTTAAATAGAATAGCTTCAGCTTCTGAAGCTGTTGTTGCAACAATATCGCCGGCCTGATTCAGCGTTTGCCGCCAATTCTCAGCATTTTTTTCAGCCAGAAGAATGCGATTCTGCTGACTAAACCTGAATTGTCTGAAGATTGCCGACGGTGGGGGCAATTCTTTTTCACTTACCGGCAGATCGAGCTCATAGACTTTGCAGGTATTTCGTCGTTGCAGAAACTCTTTTATTGCAGTCCGCATCTCATCTTCGGTCCGTTCAATTACTAGAAACCGGCTGCGGTAGCCGGCGGATGCCAGAAGAGCATGTGGCAGAGCAGCGCGGTCCCAGTCGTTTCCGGTTCTGGCCGCGATTGTTCCGGCAGGTCCGCGTAATATCCCCGAATACGGCTCAAGGGCAATCCCATTTTTAACAAATTCTGCCACAGCTACAGGGGAGAACCAATTCTGTTTAACACTGCCAGCAGCGAAAAGGGCTCGTTATCGGGTGTCAGCACCTGCTCGCGAACAGCTGCTGCAAAGTTTTCAAGCCGGAGAAGATGACTGTTCCCAAGGGGATTCTCACCTGCTTCTGGCTGAGCTGATAGCGGCACAGCGGCTAGAAGAATCAAAGAAAGGGCGATCAGCAATGATACCCGCTTTCCTGTCATGGCTGAATATAGAGTTCGACTCTTCTGTTTTTCTGTCTGCCTTTTTCATTATCATTTGTGCTGATCGGGCTGTTTTCTCCGAATCCGGCAACTTCAAACTTGATCGTAGACGGGGTTCCGGCTGACAACAAGGCAGTTTTTACCGCATCGGCACGATTTTCCGAAAGCTTCTGGTTATCTTGATCAGAACCAATAGAATCAGTATGGCCGTGAATTTTAACCAAAGCCTGGGGGTAAGCCGAAATCAATTCAGCTGCCGACTTGATCGTCGGTGCAGCGGTTGGTTTCAAGACAAATTTTCCGCTATCAAAAAGCACCGCCGCGTCAAAATTGATTTTTATGCCTTCTTTAGTGGCTTCGGCATTGGTCTGTGCAATCGTACTCTGCAAACCCTTCGAAAACTCTGTGATGTTAAAAATGCGTTTATCTTCACCGGGTGGCTCGATAAAAAGCTGTATGCCGAGATAATTAGCCGGCCCCTGGAAAAACCAGACTTTGATGTCGTGTATGCCGACGCCAAGATCAATCTTACTGGATTGTGATTCAAAACCGTGAACGCCGTCGTTGTTGATAACTTCTTTGCCATCGATCCAGAGCCGGCTGCCATCGTCTGAATGAAGGCTCCAGCCGTATTTGCCTGCTTTTTCCACCTGAAATCTGGCCTGGTAAATCAACCCGAAAAATTCATATCTGTCGGTAACTCCAGGAAACCCTTCCGTGAATGATCGTTCAGGAATGTTCAGACTCTGAGTGTAAAGCACGCCCTGAGAAGGCCGCGATTCTATATCAGCCGGCATTTCTTCAATATCTTCCGGAAGGAAGTAGAGGTTGCCCTTGAGATTATACAGGCCAGCGTCTTTGCTGCCAAAGTCCCCGGCTTTTTCAGATGCCTTGTTATTTGGCTGCTCGCCTTCTTCTTCAACTGGTTCTTCGAGCTCTTCTTCAACAGGTTCCTCGGCCTCTTCATCTGCCACGGAAATTTCTTCCTCTTCGGATTCATCTTCATCCGCTTCGTCAACAGCTTCTTCAGGGTTGTCTTCCTGGGCTTCTTCGATGTATTCAACTTCTTCTGTAATTTCGTTAGCCGCATCCTGCGCCATAAGGCCGCCCGGCAGAACGATTAAGCCAAAAAATACGGTAAGAATAAGACTTATTATAAGACCTCTATAGGTTTTCAAAGCTTTGTCCTCTCTTCTTATTGATAAAATCTGACTATGGTAATTATCATCAGGTCAATAAAGAGTCAAGGCAAGATTGATTTAAGGCCTGGCAGACTTAGTCTGACCGTGTGTGAGCTTACAAAAGCCTCGGCAATTATTGGCTTCTATGTTGTAAAATCCCACAGCAAGCGCTAAACTGCTGCAATATCGCGAAGCAGGTAATAACCTTGATCAGACTCGGACTATGCTGCCTTTTTAAACAACAACCGATAAAGTTTTCTACGACAACTGCGACCCATTTGCTCAAAATGAGCAGAGAACAACAGTTGCTGAAGCTGTCAAATCTGTGTCTGAGCAATGCCGAAGCGCTCAGACAGGCCTACGGCTTCTGTGCTGACACTGGCATTGGCTGTTTTCGCATCAACAGCCAGATATTGCCGTTAAAGACCCATCCCCAGATTACTTATCGAGTAGAAGACCTGCCAGAAGGAAAAAAAATAATCGCGACCTTCTGCGAATGCGGCAAACTGTTGCGCCAACATGGCTTGCGCGCTTCGTTTCATCCTGACCAGTTTGTCGTGCTGAATTCTCCTAATCCGCAGACGGTTGCCAATTCGCTGGCCGAAATTGAATACCAGGCTGAGGTTGCTGAATGGGTCGGTGTCGATGTCATCAATGTTCACGGCGGCGGTGGTTACGGCGACAAAAAATCGGCTCTCGCGCGATTCATCGAAGCTTTTACGCAGCTGTCGCCAGCGGCACAGAGCAGACTGACCATTGAAAATGATGACAGAACCTATACACCCGCAGAACTTCTACCCGTTTGCCGCAAACTAAAAATTCCGCTTGTCTATGATGTTCATCATCATCGCTGCCTGCCAGACAACCTGAGCCTGGAAAAAGCCAGCGATGCCGCCCTGCAGACCTGGAACCGCGAGCCGATGTTTCATCTTTCCAGCCCGATCGAAGGCTGGGGCGGCAAACAACCCCACCGCCACCACGACTACATTGATCCTGCCGATTTTCCAGAGTATTGGCGCAGTCTCACCGTTGATTTTACCATTGAGGTTGAAGCGAAGGCCAAAGAACTGGCAGTTCTGCAATTGAAACGGTACATCACAAAAGCCTGTTAAATCCAGCGCTGACGAATAAGTTCAGATCAGATAAAGATTATGATAAGATTTTTTTTACAGGAGTGAATAATGTCAGAAGAATCTGAAGACTGTGAAAACTGTGAAAAACAGCCCGTTGTGTCAGCTGTGGCGGCCGGGCATATAGCCTTTAATCTTTGAGGGAGATCATCTTGTGAAACGTCTTCTGGTAGTAATATTTGTGCTGATGATGTTGATCGCCGCAGTTGTCGGTGGCTCATCCATGTTGAAGGAAATACGGCTTAACCGGGTAAAGGCGACTGGAATTTCATGCTTTGCCAGTATGAGAGTGCTTGAAGGCGCCATTGAACTGTATTTTATCGACCACAAAGAGGTAGAAAAAACCGTAGAGGCAGTCAATGACTTGATAAACAAACGTATGAACGAGCTCATCCAGGGGAAATATCTCAGAGAGAGCCTGCAGGACCAGGTGCAGGGCTATTTCCATGAGCTGCCAATTCCTAAAAATGCTCTGCCAGTCTGCCATATCAGTACTGTCGCTTCCGGCACCGATTACATCCTGGAATGCAGTCTGCATGGAAGTCAGGACGCTCCGCGCCGGCTCGATGAACTGCTTAAACTCATCAGGCTTGATCCCGACGGAAACTACGACGCATCAAAATAGCCAGCCGCACAATGCTTGTCAACTTTCGCTTTTATGATAACCTGGAATTGAGCATGACCCAGCGATATGGTTTACTTGATTACGTATAGTTGTCAATATCACACCACGGTCAGTGTGGTAAATATGAGATAATCTAGCGTAATCTGAGATGTTCGGATAAAGAAGAAACCCCGCTACTGGAGCGGGGCTTCTTAATCTTTGTCGGTCTTTGTCAGACCATCTTACACTAGCAAGGGTCGGAATCGAACCGACGACCGCACGGGTATGAACCGTGAGCTCTGACCAGCTGAGCTACCTTGCCGGGTAAAAACAAAGGCCTGAATGAATCCAGGCCCTGTTTTTCGGTTGCGGGGGAAGGATTTGAACCTTCGACCTTCGGGTTATGAGCCCGACGAGCTACCAGACTGCTCCACCCCGCGTCGTAGGATGCCGAGAGCCGGGCTTGAACCGGCACGGGTTTTACCCCACCGGATTTTAAGTCCGGCGCGTCTGCCAATTCCGCCATCCCGGCTGATCGATCTTAATTGTAACAGGGTGTCTTCTCAAAGTCAAGATTTTTTATCTGCAGCACGAAAATAACTTGCTCAGAATCCCGTTAAATAATTTTTACAGGCTAATTAGCTTGTGTTCTGGATTGGTATAAATTAAAATTGTACATAGACTATATGAATGAGCGGAGCGAGGCATTGTGAATATGCGGCTTGATAAAAACGGTACGACCCTGCTGGAAATAATTTCGGCACTGCTTATTCTGGCTTTTGCCTTTATTCCTCTGATCGGAGTTATTGGCACCTCATCGACCGACTCAGATGTCGCCAACTCAGTGGTTTTTGCCCAGACTGCCGTG
The DNA here is from genome assembly GCA_018818125.1 of Candidatus Rifleibacteriota bacterium. Taxonomy (GTDB): domain Bacteria; phylum Muiribacteriota; class Ozemobacteria; order Ozemobacterales; family Ozemobacteraceae; genus Rifleibacterium. Next base: position 103,760 of record JAHISQ010000034.1, on the reverse strand, counting down.
CGAAACATTCTTGACACTCTGCTCGAAGATGTTCCGTTTGATGCGATAAAGACGGCCCCTGGAACAGTAAGCGATGTTGATGGCAGCAACCCTGAAGATAGTGTTGCCGAAATTGTAGATATCGCTGCTCCGGCATTTGACCGTCTCACCTTTTTAACGCTGCTGGGAAATGACGGCGCTGCCGACGGTTACGCCCGCGGCGAAATCAAGGATGAGCGCGGTCTGGTATATAGAACCAAACTTTATGTGTTTCCGATTCCAGTCTCAACCACTATTGATACCGATAACGAAATTGCTTTCACCCACCTGCCCAGGCCTGTTTACGAAAACCAGATTGATGCTGATGGCCGTAATACCTGGTATACCTACAGCGATGCTTTTATGCCTGGTACAGCCATGTCGCCTTACGATGTGCCAGATGGCAGCAAAGTTGTACAGCCCGACCTTAAGACTCTCGGAGCTTTTGAGTTGGGAGCGCCCGCTGGCCCGGACAACAATTACTGTGTCATGAAAAGAATTCTGTTGCGGGTTTCGTGGCAAAATCGAAGCGGACATGATCGATCTATCGATATCTTCACCATGAAGGCTAATTTGCAATGAAGAAAAATAAAACGCAAAGCGGCATGGCAATTCCCATGGTGCTGGTTTTTGCTGCAGCGCTTGGCATAGTCGCAACCTATATTATTAAAAACACCATGCAGTACAACCGCTCCAATATTACCAGCTTCGCTCAGCTGCAAGCTCATTTTGCTGCCAGGGCTGGTGTTGAGCATGCGATGCTTAAAATAAAGTTTCTCCATAGAGAACTCTACGATGCAATATGCATGGCGCAGGGGCGCAACCCGCTTTTCGATTTTACCCAGATAACCAATCTTGATTCGCCTGAAAGTGCGATTAAAACATATAATCCCGGGCCAATTTATCTGTATCGCAGCGGTCAGTTCAGTCCAACCCGGCTTTTTACGCCTGGGTTTACCATGAATGCTGGAGCTGAAAAGCTTTGGCTCAAAACCTTTACGGATGACATTAAATCAGACTCCAGTACATTTGGCGGGGTCACTACCAATGCCGTGCTTTCGATGAAACCACTGCCGGCCAACATCAAAAATCGCATGCGTGATCCCTTCAAACTGGCCGAATACGGCGTAACTACGCTTAATATCGCTGCCCAGGAAATTGCAGAAAACGTAGCTGGTGGTGCCGTAAGCAATACGGCAATTGTTGAAATAGTTGTTGAGAGCAGTGTGGAGACTTCCCGTGGCGAAGTCTGGGACTACGAAATTCGTAAAACCGTCAGGATTAATCGTGATTAAAAGCAACACCCGTCGCGGCTTCACTCTTATGGAAATCATTATTGCGTCTGCAGTAATGACTCTTTTTATGACTGGTTTGTTCAGTCTTTACCGCGGCGGCAGTAACCTCAGCAACGCAACGCTCTGGGCGCAGCAGACGATAAACCAGCTGAAACTGGCCTGCCGTGAAATAAATACATCAATAAAAAAGAGCACTTATCCCGCCAGTCTCACGTTTCCCGGAAACATAAGCGAAAATACCAACGATAATTTTGCCTTACATCATTTCAATGGCACTATGTACGCCACTCAAACAGTCGGAATAGGTGGCGCCGGCTTTGAAGGTGCCAAGGTGTTTGCGTTGACCGAGTCAACACCTGCCAAAATCGGTTTTGCCGCTGCAGACAACAAGGACGCAGTGATAATCTATCACGTGTTTTCCCTCGCAGGAAATGGCAATCTGCATTATGGCAGATGGCGCGAGACCTTGCCTGGCGCAAATGTTGCTGCTCTTAGCCGACCTTCGATACCACCCGGCGGAGCTGTAAGTGAATTCCACGCTATACTGGCCCGCGACGTGGAATCAGTAACCTGTGAGCAAACCAGTCCAGGTAATCTGCGCAGCCCGCTTCTGGTCAAAATAACCTGTAAAGTTCCACGGGGTGAAACCTCGAGGTCCGAACAGGGGGTGGGTACTCCCAATGTAACGCTTGTGCCACACAACAATATCGGAGGATGGTAAAGATGATCTCTGGAAAAAGGATACTGTTTTTTTTGGTGTTGATTGCTTGCCTGAACGTGCAATCGTCATTGCAGGCAGAAGATCAGGTACAGTTTGGTTATGTCAATTTGGCCGAAGCGGTTCTTCTTCACCCGTTTATGAAGGATTTTGATTCTGCCCCGCGTCGGTTCAGAATCACTGCAATCAAAGGCGATCACGAAAAGACACGCGCCGAAAACCAGGCAAAAGCTAAAGAAGAAATTGATCAGGCGCAAAAAGAACTGAAAAAACTTGAAGAAGATCGTCGCAACGAAGAAAGCGACTACACTGTACAGTTGCAGAAACTGATACTGCAAAAAAACGCTGATCCCAAGTCTGGCGAAATCTCGATGGAGAAGTATAATGTAGAGAGGAAGTCGATTGATCTAGAATTTACTCGCAAACTTCATTCTTTGCGGATTGAGATACAAAAGGTGCAGAATCGCATTGCAAAATTGAATCAGGAGTCAGTATACGCTGAGCATGCCTCATACGAAGAGACAAGCCAGGTTTTCTCACTTATTCTTGATGATCTTTATGAGGCGGTTGATGCAGTGGCAAAGTTTTACAAAATACCATTTGTTTTCAACAGCTCGTTTGAGTTTTCTCGCAATACCAGCCAGGTAAACATCACAAATCCCATGCCGGAATTCTTTAAGGATCTCGACTACCGCCTTTCAGAAGATCCTGAAGGCAAGCTTACCGTTGGCGCAGGTATCAAAAGCTGGCTGGATCTTAAAAACAATAATCTGGTCAATTGTGTTGATCCGAGACTTACCAGTTTTGTAATTAAGGGTGGGGTCAACATGACCCCGGCCGTTGTTGACTATATTTACCAGAAGCATGAGATTGGCAAGTCTCATCGCGATTTCATTCAGGATTATTTTCGTAAGGTTGGTTCTGACAAGTAATCTGCAGTGCTGTTATCAGCTTGGGGAGGCTATTATGAAGAGTAAACGTTTTCTAAGGCAATGCCTGGCGGCTTTGATGATTCTTTGCGTCGGCAGTGTTGCCGGTTCTGCCCAGGATCTCAGCAAAAACGGTGTTGCCTACGTTCTTCTTGGCAATGAATTTAACCAACATGGTGTTTATCGCCTTAACAACTACGACGCTGCGGCAACAGTTCGAACAGCACCATATAAGCTTTTCGATCTTAACACCATGCCCGGAAAAGTCAGCGGATTGTCGGCCAATCAACAGAAACAGGTTTTTTTGCTTGCTGGCCCGCTCGCAGGCGAATGGGCGGATGCCGAAGTTGGCTGGCTGCCAACCGGGATGAAATTTGAAGATGACTCTGCCATATATCTTAAAACGATGCTCCCCAACGATCCTGAGGGTGGTGTTACCGGACTCTGGAGGGTTGGCACTCCTCACGGTACCGCTCACTGGAAAACCAATTTCGCAATTGCCGGCGTAACCTATGCCTATGCTGTTGTTTTTGGTGGCCCGACAGAGGTTAAATACCTCAATGGCGTCAGCGGTGTATTAAACACCCCGATCTGGCCAGGTACGTTTTCTGCAACTACGGGGATTGCTCACCCCACTGATCCGCGCAAGGTGATTGTGCCATCGCACTGGGCTGCTGTTGCCTATTACGCCTATGGAACCGTTAATCACCCGGAATTTCCCGGCCAGGCACTTGATGGTACAATAGGCAATAACGGCAACGTCAAGCCAACAATTCTCTGGTCTGCAGCCAATTCTGGCCATCAGAGCCCCAATACATACTTTGCCTGTATCGTTAAACGCATATATAAGAAACGCACAAAATCACTCGATTTGTATTCTGCCCTCGACACTGCCGCACCGCCTCCCTCTCTCGTTCCCGGGCTGCAGAGTTCAGGCATGCTTTCATCAATCGACGTTAACGTCACTGAAGCCTACGGTAAATATTGCGGTGACAACTGTATTCCAGGCGGATCCATTGGCCAGAACAGTATTATGACTCAGCTGTCAACCGTCAGAGTTGTTACTTCAACCAAAGGTGCCCGCTATGGCTTTAATCCACAAGGTATCAGAAAGAACTTTACCGCGGCTACCGCTATAAATGCGGCGCTCAGAGTGGTCAGGCCAAACAGTTCGGTTACTGAAGCACTTGCAATATCAACCGATGACGCTGGCACCACTTTTGCACCTGTTATCAGAAACCGTGCGTATCTCGCAGGTCTCGGTATAACACCAGCCAATCTCAAGACTGTCGGCGTTTCTTCTGACTTTTCGACGCCTACCGGACTCGACTATATTTACGGTTCAGACGCTGACAAATTTGTTGTTCAGGATTCATGGTGGGGGCGTGGTGGTATCGCCTACGAATACTTCGCTGACACTGGAGCGGTCAGAAAACTTGACTACATGGCCAACGACGTTCCGCTTGTTGAAGAACTTGGCGTTCTCTCGGGCAAAGTCGATGACATCGGTGTCGATGGCGAAGGTTATCTATACGTTCTGCGCACAGCAAAATTGCCTTCAGATGCAGAAATGACAGTTCTGGATGTTAATCCCCTCAACCCCCAGGCATCACCAGAATTTTTTGAAATTTCGCCAACCTGGCTGCGGGCGGCGGTAGAGGATGGCGATCCAACACCAATTGCAGAAGCCAACAAGCTTCCGGGGGATTTTAAAAATGTCACTGTCAAACAGGACATCGCAAAGTCTCTTAAGCGTTACCCGCAGGGCACTGGTGCTCTTGGCGCCGAAGAAGACCGCGGTCAGGTTCCGGCGGGCTATGATCTGTGGACCCGCTCAATCTGGGTGCAGTCAGATGGCAGTGTCGGCTGGAAGCACGTTGCTTGGAGCATAGAAGAAGAAGGCTCACGTGATTCAGCCTTTCCGGGTGAGCTTGCGGTTATCAATCTCGCCAAGGTTCCTGATGTGCAGCCAGGCAGTACTGAGCTGAATGTGATGGCTCTTGGCACTGACGCTCCAAATACGGATTTTACTATCGAGAACCCAGGGCAGACAACCAAAGAACATTCAACCATGTCCTTTAAAATCGAAGGTTACAAGCCCTATATTGACGGTGTTTCTCACGATCTCAAGCCGATTGGCGACATTGTTGACCCGAACACCGGCGTGGTCAAACACTCAAACGTCAGACTTAATGCCATACCCAACGCAGATGGTAAATATGTTCACGACGAAAATAATGATGGTCACGCTAGCGGTTTTCCGTCGAGCATGTTTGAATCCAGCACTAAAGATACTGTTGTAAAATGGAAAATTGATCTGGTTGAAAACAATGATCTAAGTAGCGCTATAAAATTAATCGAATCGTTTCCTGATGTTATGGGAACCGGTAATTTCAAGTCTTTGAGCTTTACCTTCCAGCATCCTGGCAACTATCTTATCAAAGCTGAAGTGACCTATAATAAATTCGATTTCAATGGCTTGAATGCCAGTGTGCGACCACATGAACTTAACGACAGTACTACAACCATTACTACCGCGCCTTTCCTGGTTAAGGTGTTTTCTGAAAGCCTGAATCTTAACAAGAGCCCGAGTTATATCACCAATATTCAGATCAAACCAACCACCAGAACCAGATTGCATGGTGTGGCTGATTCTTCTTTGACCGGCACAGGCCCAGTTCTTCCGCTGATCGACTTCGAGGAAGACAAAGCGCTGGACGGCATGGAAATTACATTTGACGCACAGTTTGTGCGTGATGCCAACCGAACAGCAAATACTGGCGCTGCGCTGGCTACCTTTGATGGTATCGGCGTCTGGGACTACAATTACTACGCCAGACTTTATAGCGAAATACCCAACTATTTCCCTGGTCTGCCCTACGGCGCTCCAACAACCGTGAGCCCCCCCTTCAATGGACCATCAGGTAGTCATGTCTATAACTACAACACTTCTGGCGATCCACTTGATATCAATTCAAATATCATAACTGATGTTTACAACCCGGGTCGCCCAAAACCGAATTCAGCAATTATCGCAGACAATGGAAGTCGTGTCGACATCGAGCCTACAGCCAAAGACTGGAGCTTTATACAGTGGGGTCTGTATCTACAGCCCACTGGTCCCTACAATGTGGCAACTTCGACCAGCTTGCTTGGCGATGCTGATCGTCAGCAGCGCGGTGTTCTCATTGCCAGTGGCGCGTGTAACGATCCTGAAGTTGTTAAGACTCTTGATATTGACCGCAAATACAGCGTAAGAATACCGATCAGTTCCGCTAAATTCAGCGAAATCATCAAGACTCCGAAAGATCCGGAAACCTTCAGTCTGCACCTCGAAATTCTCTACCCGAGAGTTTCCTGGCTGAGCAATGATCTTGGCGACGTGAATACTACTGACGAAAGACGTTTCAGTAGCATGGTTCCGCTCCGCAACGATGATGGTGACAAGCCATTCCACGTCCTTGGTCGTATGCGGCTGGCACTTGGCAACGCTGCTGAACCGGGTAACAATTTCCTGATCAACCAGAGCTGGAAAGATGGCGACACTGGCACTGAATTCTTTGCCGGTGGCAAAGAAAGTCAGGGTGTGTTAGCCCGTGACTTTACTCTGCCCGTATTTGTTGAATCGCCTGGAATCAACGAAACTCCAATCATTCAGACTACTGGTGATGAGGCCACTGAGGTTAAAGTTTCTTTTGCTGTCTACGACAACAATCCACACGCCGAAATCGGCAATTTCTATCCTGCTTACGAAACCATCAAATTAGACCCGACTAGCGGGCTTCCGACCCGCCGGTTTGATTCGAGTGACAGCAACAAGGAATTCAAGCAGGGTCCGGTTATTACCGATATCGCCATTCAAAAGGGCCCGGAAGATGTGAATTTTTACAAGAACGCGGATTGGAAGGCCGGTGCATCGTTTACTACAATACTGACAGAATACGGTCCAGGCAGTAAGTTTGATACGGGTAAAGAACTGGAGAACTGGGTTGGAACCCTCAATTACACCGTTCTTGGCTCAATCAAAGATGGTATTGGCTCTTATTCAACCATTGTAGATCACCAGTTTTACCATGCTACAGCCTGCGCTGACATTGGGATTACTGTGCCTGACGAAGCAAAAATTGTTATCGACAATGTGCTGGTCAAGGCTATTGAGCGCATCGACAATGATCCTCCAAGCATCGAAGTCGAGCTGGTATCTCAGGTCGATAACCGTCGCTGGGAATTCAAACTGACGGAAATGGTTAATGATCTTTGTCGATTGCCAAATACAATAGCGAACCTTGGTTTTTGCTCACTGGAAGTCAAATCTTACAATCTGCAAAGCAACGCGGTTCTTGCCACACTGCTTGACGACAGAATTCCTGGCTGCACAGCCTATCCTTCAGCCATCGGGCAGACCGATGTAAATGCACTTGCTGTGTTGCCGGCAGCTCTTCCTGAATTCAGACGCGCCGGTCGCCTGTTGGTTAACGTTAAAATCTTTGACAACACTGGATTCAGAAGCATGTCTGCAGCTACTATCAAGATAGTGAACAAAGATGGCGCTGAAACTAGCCTTTTGCCCGCCAACAGCCCGTCTATTCCACTAATGGCCTGGCAGAATATCAACGGTGGCGCAATTGCAGATATGGTTAGTCGGCCACGAGCCAGTTATGCCGTAGATATGCCAATGAAGGCGCTGGCTGGCCAGAACCAGGTCGTTATTGAAGTCAGCGCCAGTGATCAGAACAATAACAAGCGCACGCTGATAATCCCGATAAAAGTAGTAGAAAGTACTTTTGATACCCGTGTTCTTGAAATCAAAGAAAACCGCAACTAATAGATCTGAAATGAACGCCAGCCTGACCCTGAAAAGGGTCTGGGCTGGCGTTCTCTTCTTTGTATTACTTATGAACGCAAATATTTACGCCTGCGACATGAGTACCTTCGTTCAGTCAGAGTTTGCCGAGCGTTGCCAGTTTTTGCTGAATCTGTGCGAAAAGGCTGATCTGGCGAGAAGTCTCGGCCATCCTGATATCCAAAAACACACAGGCGCACTGAGTCGAGAATGGGTACGGTTTTATCTGGCACATGGCAATGAAATGAACCTACCGCCGACCCTTTCTTTTGTTGCGAGCGGCAGTTGGAATGTTGGTATGAGCGAGATCGGCCACGCGATCTCGCGCCTAATCAATGTGGGAATTGACAGAGGGGCGCTAAATCGCCTCAAATTCAGAATAATACTGCTGAAAGAACCGTCGCGCATTGAGAAACTGAAGCAGGTGTTTGCGAATCGGAGCAAGTTTGTAGAACAGAATGACGGCCTGACAGAGATGAAAGTCTGGTTAGAAAATGCATTACTGGTGCCGGCCACCATTCTTTTCGATCAACTCTCCGGTTACCCGTATTTGCTGGACAGGTTGCGGACAGATGTTGATTCACACATTGCAACTTTTGAGCGAATTAAGGAATCCGAACGCGCTGGAACCGATCCGGAAGTGGTTGCAGGCCTATTTGGCAGCTTGCAGAATGAGATAAACTTTGATATCGGTTTTTGGGAAACGTTGTTTTTTTACAGCACCAAATAGTCGCTTTGCTTGGTTTTTTCACTGTCGTCTGCAAACAACGCTTCAAGAAACTGTTCGGGATTGAATGGCATCAGATCATCCATTTTTTCGCCAACACCGATAAATTTGACTGGTGCGCATATCTGCTCTTCGACTGCGAAGAGCACGCCGCCTTTGGCTGTGCCGTCGAGCTTGGTGACAATGAGTCCAGTGATTGGCAGGACCTCTTTAAACAGCTTGGCCTGCTGCACAGCATTTTGCCCGGTTGTTGCATCGAGTACCAGCAGAATTTCCTGTGGGCCGCCGTTGTTTTCTTTTTCGGCGATTTTCTGCATCTTTTTTAATTCGGCCATGAGATTTACTTTAACGTGCATGCGGCCGGCGGTGTCAACTATTAACAGATCAGCCTCGCGTCTTTTTGCGGCATGAATTGCGTCAAACACAAGGGCTCCAGGATCGCCGCCTTCGCTGCCCCTGATAACTTCGACTCCAACGCGTTCGCCCCATATGCCGAGCTGGTCTATTGCGGCGGCGCGAAAAGTGTCACCAGCAGCCAGAACGACTTTTTTGCCTTCTTTAACGAAGCGTCTCGCCAGTTTTGCAATGGTGGTAGTCTTGCCAACGCCGTTAACGCCAATGATCATAAACACGGTCAGGCCGTTGGCATTGAAAACTGCCTCAGAAGAGAAGCGGGTCAGCATGCCACGCAGTACCTCGCGCAGGATTTCATAAATTCTGTTCGGGTCGGTAATATCTTCTTCGTCTACCTTTTTGTGGAGATAGCTTAAGAGTTCCTGGGTTGTTTTTACACCTACATCGGCCTCGTATAATGCTTCTTCCAGCTGGTCAAGAAGGGCATCGTCAATCTTGGTACTGCCCAGTACCAGTCGCTTGAGTTTGCCGACAAATCCGCTTCGCGTCTTGGTCAGACCCTTTTTGAGTCGCTGAAACCACGACATTTCAGGCTCAGCCTCTTCAACTACGGGTTCAATGGTTTTTTCGATAACTGGTTCGGCAGCTTTCTCGATAACCGCTGGTTCAGCACTTTTTTGGAGCTCAGTTTCGACCGCTGCCGTGCTGGCAGCTACTTTTTGCTGATATTGCACAATTTCAGCTGTTTTGGCAGAAATCTCCGGTTTTTCATTTTCATCAATCGGTGTTGTGTCGTCGAAAGCTTCAAAAGGCACCAGCCAGGCGAAAAGCAGCAGGGTAACGCCGGCCAGGCCGGTAACACCTGCAACTATCATCTGCGAAGGTCCAGCCTGGTAATAGATCAGCAGACCTTCTATTAGCAGGCTCAGTCCGATCAAGAGAACGATGATTCGCGATTCATCCCATTGTCGGGTGTAAACAACCGCTTCGGTTTCTTCCTGCGGCGTGATCTTTTGAAGTTCTTCGCTCATTGCAGATTCTCCTCTGAGGCAGCAGCAGTCGCCAGTGGAATATTTCTACCACTGAAATGCCCTGATTTGCCTACAGTAAATTCCGTGATTTTATCATCGTCTTCGAGGCGTATCGAAATGGGTCGAGAAATGCCTGATTTTTGCAGGGTAACGCCATAAATAACATCGACAGCCTGCATGGTTTCTTTATTGTGAGTAATTACGAGAAACTGGGTTTTGTCGGCAAAACTGCGCAGCATTCTGGTAAAGCGGCGCACATTTGATTCGTCGAGAGCAGCTTCGACTTCGTCCAGCAGACAGAAAGCCGGTGGTTTAACCTGCAGAATCGAGAAAAGAAGGGCCAGTGAGATTAGCGCCTTTTCGCCGCCTGAGAACAGTTCAAGCGTCGAGAGCTTTTTGCCGGGGAGTCTGCAGACAATATCAACATCGCTTTCGAGTGGGCTGTCTTTGTCGCTGAGTTTGAGCATGCCGTTGCCACCTGGGAACAGAATCTCGAAAATATCGTTGAAGGCAACGTTGATCTGCGCAAAAGTTTCAAGAAAGCGCTCAGAAGAAATTTTTTCGATCTCGGCGATGACCTGTTCAAGAGAATCGGCGGCTTCGCTGAGGTCTGCTACCTGTGAATTCAAAAAATCATAGCGTTCACGGGTCTTCTCGTAATCTTCGATAGCCAGCGGGTTTACCGGTTCAAGAACTTCCTGCTCAAACTTGCGCTGAGTTGTGCGTCCGACCAGTTCTTCGCGACTTTCATATTTGTGCAGATTTATGGTTAAATCGCCGAACTCAAGCCCAAATTCGCCACTGAGAACGCCTTCTTTTGTGCTGATATGAGTTTTGACCTCGGCCATTTTGATATCGAGCTCAGAAAGCTTTTTGCGCGTTGAATCCTCGATGCGGACACGGCTTTGGTAAGCATGATCAAGCTGATCGAGTTCTTTTGACATTTTTCGGTATTCGCTCTGGATGTCTTCCATGGCGGTTTCTAATGCTTCGCGTCGTTTTTCCAGTTCGTCGATCTCTTTTTGAATCGCAGCTACCTGCGTCCCGCCATCATTGCTGAGAGTCGTCAGGCGCTCAACTTCTGCGGACGCGCGGTCTTTGCGATCCTGTGCATCTTTGCGACGTCGACTGGCATTCTCGATTTCCTTGCGAATTGCCTTTTTTCGCTCAACAACCTGTGCCAGCTCAAGTTTGCGTTCGCTCAGGATGCTGTTTAATGCAGAGAATCGGCTCTGAATCGAGTCTTCTCGACCACTCAGAGAATTTAGACGACCGGCCAGATCGGCATCCTGCTTTTCAAGGAAAGAAAGCTCTCCACTGGCCTGCTCGATTTCGCTGCGCAGCGTCGCCAGTCTTTGCGTCATTTCGGCGCGGTCGCGGGCAATGTTTGAATATTCTTCGTTGCGTGAAGTCAGTTCAGCCCGGTTTTTATCGAGAGTTCTGGCAAAGAATTCGAGCGATTGTTCACGGCGCAGTATTGTGTCTTCACGAGAACGTGTCGAACTCTGCAGTTGCTGGCGCTCTTTGTGCATATTTGCGACCAGAGAGCGCAGCTTGCCTTCTTTGTTGATAAAGGCTGACAGCTTGGTTTCTAGCTCTTCCTGCTCACGTTTGCGCGAGAGAATCCCGCCGGACTTCCGCGCATCTCCGCCGCCAGTAAGCGCCCCCGACGATCTGATGATTTCGCCATCGAGAGTCACTATGCGATTGAAGTTACGATTGTTTCTGGCAAATTCGACGGCATTGTCAATATTGTCGAAGATAAGAATGCGGCCCAGCAGGTTGCTCATAACCGTATAGAACTTTGCATCGAACTCTATCAGCTCAAGTGCTACCCCAACACATCCCTTAGCGCCTGGTTTCGCTACAGTTGGTGGTGCGGTGATCATGTCGAGAGGTAAAAAAGTAGCACGGCCGGCTTTGTTCTGCTTTAGTATGGCAATAGCGGACTTTGCGGTTTCAGCGTCGTGTGTAACTATATCCTGTATGCTGCCGCCAAGGGCAGTTTCAAAGGCTGTTTCGTAGCCCTGAGGCACCTTGATCAAGTCCCCGACTATACCAAAAATATTGGGTAGACGGCCGGTTTCCTTGAGTGCCAGAGCAGCCTGGACGCCGCGGTAAATGCCACTTTCGCTGCTGTGACGAAGTTCATCGAGCATGTTGCTGCGGGCGTTGAGAATCTTTATCTGGTCGCCGACGGCATTCAGTTCTTCTTCATTCCTGCGGCAGTCGGTTTCGATTTTATTGAGTCGTGTTAGCTCGTTGTTTTGCAGGGTGCGACTTTCTTCGACCTCTGCCTTCATCGTTGCAATCTCGTTTTCGAGCCGACTGTTTTCGGTTTTAAGTTTGTCGACATGTCCTTGAGCCGAAGTAACATCAGACTCGCCCTTTTCGAGCTGGCGATCAAGAATCTGCATCTGAGCCTGAGCTGTATTTATGCGATTTTTACGGTCTGCCAGCTTAACCGCGATTTGAAAAGCCGAGTCCTTATCGTTAGCCTGTTCTTTGAGGTGTTGCTCGAGTTCTGAGCGCACACTGGCAATACTCTCTTCGACTTCTGACATAGCACAGCCGAGTTCGATTTCGCGAGCTTCCTCGTCTTTAAAACGGTTTTCAGCTTCAGAAATTTCCTGGCCACCATCAAGCAGCATGGTTTCGATGCCTTCAATTTCTTCTAGAATAGCCTGACAACGCGCCTGTTGACTGCGCAGGTCTTCACGCACAACCCCGGCCTGTTTGCGGCGCTCGTCAATCTGCAGGGTAACTACTTTAACTTCGTCCTGCCGGGTTTTCAAAACCTCTTCGAACTCAGCAAATCTGATGCGGGCATCTGCCTTTTTTGCATCGACTTCTGCCAGAAATTTTTCGATTTCTTCGACTTTGGCCAGCAGTCCAAGCCGCATTGAATTGATGTTTTCCTGCTCGGAGTAATACTGGTTGAGATCGAAAAGAATAAGATCTATCTCAAGCTGACGAATTTCGCCTGCGAGCATCTGGTATTTACGGGTTTTTTCGGCCTGCTCGGCCAGTGGCCCGAGCTGGGTTTCTATTTCGGAAGTAATATCGTTGAGACGCGTAATATTGGTGCGGGTATGCCCAAGCTTGGTCATTGTGTTCATCTTGCGATGCTTGAACTTGGTTATACCGGCAGCTTCTTCGATAAGCGTGCGGCGTGACTGGGTGCGCTGAAAGACGATGTCTTCGATGTCGCCCTGACCGATGACCGAATAACCGTCTTTACCGATACCGGTGTCCATCAGCATTTCTTTAATGCTCGACATCAGAGTTCTGCTGTTATTTACAAAGTAATTACTCTCGCCTGAGCGAAAAAGTTGGCGCCCGATGCTGACTTCAGAATAGTCCATCTGCATGGCGTGATCTTCGTTGTCGAGTACAAGTTTTACCTGAGAAAACGCCGCAGGCCTCAACTCTGCCGAACCGGCAAAGATGACTTCTGACATTTTGTTGCCGCGTAGAGCTTTGGCGCTCTGTTCCCCGAGCACCCAGCGGATTGCATCGCACACATTGCTTTTTCCCGAGCCATTAGGGCCAATAATGGCGGTAATGCCGGGTTGGAAGTCGAAAACGGTTTTGCGGCCGAAGGACTTGAAGCCCATGAGCTCAAGTGACTTAAGATACATGATTAGTTCGCTGGTCCTTTGGGAAAATGTTGAATAAATGTTTGATAATAATATATGCCACATTTTGCCGCAAAAAAACAGCCTTTAACGTTTTTTTTGCTGATCTAACCTCAGCTCTGTGCGTAGTGCGTGTACGAAGCGCCGGGCAAATAGGGGTTGCAGTGTGATTACAGAATGTGTTAGGATGCAGTTGTGAGCCAGTGCAGCTAATTTTTATTCGTTAAACTGTCGATATCACACTGAGCCCATTACAAGGACAAGCCACACATGGAATACAATCAAGACGAAAATAACAACGAAGAATCTGGTCAGAAGACACCAAAGTTTGATCCAGCTGGTGAGACCAAGCAAAAATTACTGTTTTTGGTAATCGCAGTTATTTGTGTTATAGCCGCTAAATTTATTTTAGGCCTGTAAGCACCAGCAAAACCAAAGAGCCCGTTTATCCTGACTTTGGCTGAATCTATATCAGCCAAGCATGTGGCTGCGGGAAAAAAGCATTTGCCCCGTCAGATGTGCAGTTTCCCTTTTTTTACCCTGAGTGGCAGTAGAATTTTTGGAATCTCATTGCGGCATGTGCTAAACTGCAAAAAATGCACTAATACCTCAGGAGGTTTGAAGATGCCTGTAGTGGGGAAATCAATGCCGCGAAAAGACGCTCTCGATAAGCTCAGAGGGCTGTCAAGATACATAGACGACTACAATTTTTCTGACATACTACATGTTACTACTGTCCGCTCACCCCACGCCTATGGGCGTCTTAATGGCGTCGACAAAAGCGCAGCCGAAAAGATGGCCGGCGTGGTCGGCGTAATAACCGCAGATCAGGTTCCCGGTAAAAACTCGGTTCCGCTGGTATTCGATGACGAACCTTTTCTGGCTCAGGGTTATGTTCGCTTTCACGGCGAGCCCGTTGCTCTGGTAGTTGCGGAAAGTTATGAAGTCGCTCAGGCTGCCGCTGCTCTGGTAAAGCTCGATATTGAGCCACTTAAGCCCGTGTTAGGTATAAGAGAGTCTATTGAAGAGTCTGCGCCTAAAATCTACGGAAACGACAATGTTTTCAGCCGCTATAACGTTGAAAAGGGCAATGCCGAAGAAGCCATGAAATCGGCGGCACATGTGTTTGAGCAGGAATACGAAACTCCTTACCAGGAACACGCTTATCTCGAAACCAACGGCGTAATCGCGGTTCCGGGGAATGAAGGAACCATGACGGTTTATGGCACCATGCAGTGCCCGTTTTACGTGCATGATGCAGTTGCGCAGGCCCTTGGTCGTGAGCGCAACCAGGTGAAGATTGTTCAAACAACTACTGGTGGCGGATTCGGCGGCAAGGAAGATTTTCCATCGCTTGTTGCCGGGCATGCGGCCATTGTAGCCCAGCTTTTTAACCGCCCCGCAAAGCTTATATACAAGCGCGAAGAAGATATTATTGCAAGTTCCAAGCGTCATCCCGGTCTGATCAAAATGAAGATTGGCACTGACGACAAAGGCAAAATCACAGCCGCTTTGATTGATTATTATGTTGATGGTGGCGCTTACGCCACGCTAACCCCGATTGTTCTGTGGCGTGGCACGGTACACGCTCTTGGGCCCTATGAATGCGATCACGTTCATATCAAATCATGGGGTGTTGCGACGAACAAGGTTCCATGTGGCGCTTATCGCGGTTTTGGCTCGCCTCAGGTGATTTTTGCCGGCGAATCGATGATGGACGAAATCGCAACTGAGCTCAATATCGATCCGGTTGAAATCCGCCGCATCAATTGTTATAAAGTTGGTTCCAGCACGGCGACAAGCCAGATCATAGATCAATCCTGCGGCCTGATGGAAACCCTGGAAAAGGCCAGCGAAAAAGCTGACTGGGCCGAAAAATGGCAAAGACCGGAACAACGCAGCGGTGTAATGCGCAAAGGTGTTGGTGTGTCGACCGTGTATTACGGCGTCGGTCTTGGCGCCGGCGGCAAGCACCTTGACCGCGTCGGAACCAGCATGACAATTATGAAGGACGGCTCAGTTCACTGTGCTATCGGCAATGTCGAGATGGGGCAGGGTGCTCGCACAGTGCTTGCTCAGATTGCGGCCGATGCGCTTGGCGCTCCCTATGAGCTTGTAAATGTCGTTGAGGCCGATACCAGTCTGGTGCCAGATTCAGGTCCGACGGTGGCCAGCCGCACCACTTTTATGTCGGGAAATTCGCTGATGCTCGCCGCTGAACAGCTGCGTCCGCGATTGTTACAGGTCGCTGCTGACTTGCTTGGCGCGCCTGTCATTGATGAAGTAGAGCTTGTCGATGGCAAGGCTTTCCTCAAATCGCAACCAGAAGGCAAACAGATTGGTTTCAGAGAACTGGCTGAAAAACTTTACGCGTATCGCCTTATGCCCAGCGCCTTTGGCTGGTTTATTGCGCCTGATTCTTCGTATGACAAAGAGACCGGGCAAGGCAACGCCTATTTTGTCTACAGTTATTGCACCAACATTGCTGAGGTAGAAGTTGATATGGAAACTGGCGAATACAGGGTTACCCGCATTACTTCAGCGCATGATATGGGTAAAGCAATAAACCCGCAGCAGGTTGAAGGGCAGATCGAAGGCGGCACTTTACAGGGTATGGGCTACGCGACCATGGAAGAAATTCGTCACGATGCAGACGGTCGTATGCTCAACAATGCTTTTGCTACCTATATTCTGCCGACAACAGAAGATACTCCTGAACTAGATCCGATAATCGTGGAACATGCCTATGATCGTGGGCCCTATGGTGCCAAAGGTTTTGGGGAAGTGCCGCTGATGGGTGTTGCGCCGGCGATTGCCAACGCGATTTATAATGCGACAGGCGTGCGAATTCGCCGATTGCCGATCAAACCAGAAAAGATTCTTGGACTCGACAAGTAACCCATGCGGAGAAAACCATGGCTGATGTAAGGGCAAAGGGAAACGCCGATAGGCGCCAGCAGACACAGGGCGAATCGGTGGAATGGGGTCGCATAGCCGCCCTGGTCGCGACTATTGCTGTGCTGTTCTTTTTTACCAGATCGGCACCGTTTCCGGCTTCAACATTCTGGGATCTCGCGTTAGCGCGCGACTTTGATCTGCATATCGGCTGGGTTTTTCTTCCTGAGACAATGGCTCTTTCAATCGTTGATTCGAGTGCTTCATTGCTTGGTCTTAAGGCGGTTTTTCATATTGCATTTTTCCTGTTGTGCTGCATACTTTGCACCTGGGTATTCAAGAGTCGCGAGATAATGCCTGGAATTTTGTTGTTGGCCGTGTTTTCGCTGTCGATGCAGTCGTTTTTGAGTCTTCGCATGTTGCTGCAACTTATTTTTGTCGCCGGCACACTGACCATACTAGACAACAATCGACTCAGAAACAATTTCGGTGTAATACTGATTCCGATAACAGCAGCGGCAAGCTGCTTAACCCTCAACAGCTGGCTTCTCGTCATTCTGGTGGTCTGCCATGCTTTTTACAATGATAAATATAGTCCGACTCTGGTGCTTTGTGCTTTGACCGGATTGCTGTTTTTCCCGGAAGGTGCGGCAACCGCTGTCGACAGCACCTCTGTGTTAGCCTGGCAGTTTTTGCCAGATAGTGATACCAAGATAATGTATCTATTGGCCGGGATTTTTCTGTTGATTAATCTGATATCGTTGCACCGGCTTGGCCACGAAGACATGCCAAATCTTTTCTTTTACGCGATTACCGGCTTGATGGCAGTGATAAACCCTTCTTCGGTGCCGGTTTTTATACTGATGGGTTTGACCATGCTGCTGAAATGTTTTTCAGAAGTTGAGCCGTTGCCGTTAAACTATCATCTGGCAGGTATTATTGCGTTAACCGCCATTATCCATATGTTTCTTTTCGTAAATCCGTTCGGTTTTAAGCTGAATCCGACAGTAAGGGGCCAGCTTGGCAAGAATCTCTCGCCGTTGCTTGAAGGCTACGTCAGTGAGCAGACTGTTTACAACCACGAAATTGGTGAGCTGGTATGGAAAGGGCTGATCAGCCTGAATCAGGAAGACCTGCCGATTATTGCTACCAAACGGGATTGGAAAATTGTGCGCCTTGGAAACGGCGAATTTGAGCTGGTGCCCCATCAGGAATTTTCCAGCCGGATTGTTGCTCCGCCAATACCGACTCTGGAAGCAGATTTTCGCTAGACTTTCAGCCACCTGGTTGCAGAAGCATTTTTAATAGCTGTTCTTGATGAACTTATTCGCAGCATATTGAAAGCTAAAACAAAACCCGTGCCCATGAGTATAATTACTCTCCTGGGCACGGGCTTTAAAAACAAATTACAGGGTTATTTCCGAATAGTTAGATCAATGGTCTGATCCACTGCAATTTTCTTAAGCGATTCATCTTTTTAATTACCTCTTTAGATACGTGGTCAGCTGGCCCATATGACTTAATAATTTTGCCATCCTGATCGACTTCAATGCGGTATTCAATGATGTTTTTCTGCATCAGCCTGAAGATTCGCAGTCTTAACATTTCAGCAAAAGGTTTATCATAAATGGCTCCAACAACCTCAGAATTAATGTTCTCGCTGAGAGGATCCATGTTATAGGTTCCAACAATTGAAATCAGGCCATCAAACACAAAAACCTTTGCGTGCAATCTTTCATTCTCGCTTGGAGCCACAAATATACGTGCAGTCGGCATTTCTTTGAGAATTCTCTGCCAGTCTTCCATCAAAAAAGCCTGGGGAAAGAGAGAATCAGTGGAATTTGCGCTGTTGGTGTGAAAAATAATCTTAACGCCGCGATCAGAAGCGCGTTTCAAGGCTGCTTCGACACCTTCAGTGATAACAAGATAGGGATTCTGAATGATGATTTCGGTCTTGCAGGATTCGATCATGCGCAAAATCGCTGGCGTAATTCCGTTTAAAGAACCCAGATAAGAGTGTTTATCCAGAATTTTAAGTGGTTTTTGTCTTTCACCGCGGAAAAGCTCAAAGCCAGAGAACGAAACAATTTTTTTGAACTTTGAAATTTCTTTGTTCATTTCAGTCAGTTCTTCTTTAAGTGTGTCCGAACTGGTCAGCTTCTCAGAATCAAACAGTCCACGACCCTGCATGTACTTGCTCATGACGCGATAGGCCAGATCAACAATTGCCAGCTGCTTCTTAAAGTTGATAAGGTCTTTTTTTACTACCAGATTTTTTAAATTTCCCCATTCGTCTTCAAAAGCTTTTTTCAGCTGACCAGCTGCGTGAGCGCCCTGCATTAAAATATCACATTCGTTATAAACGATGTCATTTTCGCCGGTGTCGGCAAAATAATCAGCGCCGATATTGCGGCCACCGATAATGGAAATGTTGCCATCGCAGATTATGATCTTGTCGTGGTTAGAGGCCACCATTTTTTTCAAATCAGTAAAAGCTGCCAGCAGGTTTTTGCTGACCGCGTTGAAAAGCTTGATCTCAACATTTGGGAAAGCTGCAAGCTCTTCAACCTTATCTGGCATCTTGCTCATATAGGGCATGCGATAAACGCGTCCGTCAATCATCAGTCGAATGCGTACACCTAGTCTGGCTTTCTTGAGCAGCAGCCCGATAAAAGCCTGGCCGAATATGTCTTTGTCGATAATGTAATATGTGCAGTCAATGGTTTCACGGGCGTTTTCAATCATTTTCCAGCGGGCAAACCAGGCTTCTTCATTGGCGGTTATAAGTCTGACGCGCGTTTGCTCGAATGCGCCATCTACCTTTATATCGCTATAAACTTCTTCTAGACTGCGATTGTTGGGGAACGGTCGGTATGCCATTGCAAAAGCAGTTCCGGCACAAATACAAAATACCATGAGAATACAAATCAGAGATTTGAAATTAATTTTCATAATCCGCTCCCTTATCGAGTCTATTTTACAGATTATAGTGTTTTTAGCGCCAACTGTAAAGATCTGCAGGTATTTTTCCAGCGCTTGTTATAACGCAAAAGAGAGTGTACAATGTCGGTAATAGACGATTTGTGGAGGTTTGATGTGCGCCATTTTATACTGATTTCCTGTCTGATTTTTTTTAATACATTGGCGGTTGTTGCCTGTGATGTCAGTCTTTTCGCAATCATAGCCGGAAACAGTGGCAACGACGTTCTTTTGGAGTCAGTTTCAAATCTGGTGTCCCATGCCAAGGCGCTTGCCAATAAATCTCAGAGTAAGGAAGAAATGCCCCTGCACATGCAGCGGTTCATGGTTCAATGGATCGAATTTAATAACAGATTTCGGACTAATCCACCAGAATGGGCAAAGAAAGACCTGGAATGGAGCAACAAATTTAACCGACTTACTGAGCTGATAGGAACTATCAGAAACGATCTTGTCAGCATACAGCCTGATCAACAGAAGGCTCACAGCAATATTATGAAGTTTACCCGCTTGCTCACCGGGCTATACGATAGTTTGCCGATGGACAGTCGTTCGCGACTGCTGTTGGATATTACTATGGATTTTGATCACATATGGGATGCATGGCATGACCAGGACCATAAAATGCTCATAGAAAGCACTGAAAAGCTCGCCGTCAGCTGTCAAAAACTTGCAGAAGGACTCGATGACTCTGCCAAAAAGCAGCTTGATGATACTCTGTATCGTTGCGAAGAGCTGCAGAAGATGGCAAAAAAGGACGGAGTGTTCGAGGGCAAGTCGTTTGAGTTCATGTTGAGCATGGCC
Organism: Candidatus Rifleibacteriota bacterium; assembly: GCA_018818125.1. Taxonomy (GTDB): domain Bacteria; phylum Muiribacteriota; class Ozemobacteria; order Ozemobacterales; family Ozemobacteraceae; genus Rifleibacterium. The sequence goes on along the minus strand of JAHISQ010000034.1, from coordinate 83,529 downwards.
GAAAACGAATTTGCAAAATTTAATGATGCGCAAAAAAAGAGTGTTTCTCCGACTGAAAAGTAGATTGTAACAACGCCATTTAAACTATGCGTATACTTCAGATTATCAATGCTTTAACACTGGGTGGTGCCCAGTTCGTCCTGCTTGATCTTGCTCGTCAATCGCGTAGTAACGGCTGCGAAGTGGAAATAGCGTGCTTTCGCGACGGCCCTATTGGCAACACGCTGCGCAGAGAAGGTTTTGTTGTTCACGTTCTTGGCGAAACCATTCTTGATCTGCCAGCTTTTGTTAAACTGATTCGTATTTTGGCAAAATTCAAGCCCGGTATCGTACATTCACACCTGTTTCGAGCAACTTTCTGGGCGCGCGTATGCTGTTGGCTATCGTCTGATATTAAATTGGTAACTTCGATTCATGGTAGTGAAACTGAATCGTTTCACTGCCTTGAAAGGCTTTTGAACAGGTTTTCCAACTGCTTTGTGTTCCCCAGTCACTTTTTATGCAACTGGTATACCAGCAAGATAAGGTCGCGCAGAAGTGATGAATGCAGAGTTATCTACCCCGGCGTCAATATTGCTCCTATTGGTGCCTCTCATCAGTCTGCAGAAGTTGTAAAAATAGGTACTTTGTCGAGATTGCACCCGGTTAAGGGTATTGACCGGCTGATCAAAGCCTGCAGCCAGCTCAAACAGCGGCATATCAGGTTTGAATTGATAATTGGCGGCGATGGCAGGCATCGCCAGGATCTGCTGCAGTTGGTAAAAACGCTTAATGTCGAGGAACACTGCCGATTCAGCGGTGAGATTTCCGACCGTCAGAGCTTTCTTGATGAACTCGACATTTTTGTTGCGCCGTCGCGCCAGGAAGCTTTTGGCATCCATATATGCGAGGCCATGGAAAGAGCTCTGACAGTTGTTGCAGCTGACGTGGGTGGTATTCCCGAACTTATTGAGCACAACCGGACCGGGATACTGTTTAACCCGGAGAATGAGAGTGAACTTTCAGGTGCTCTGGAAAATCTGATATGTAATCAGGCGCTAAGGCAGCAACTTGGGCAGAATGCCCGCAAAAAGGTTGAAGAAAGCTTCAGTCGAAAGATTGCGATTGATAAGCACATCGAACTTTTTAACCAGTTAACTGTGCGTCGCCAGCACGCACATTTTGCTGTCTCATCGGCTGAGCTGGGTGGTGGCGAACGTGTGGCGCTTGGCATAATGAAGGCTCTCATTGAGCGGGGGTGGCAGGTCAGTGCTACCTGCAGCGGCAGCCCTTTTGCAGATGAAATCGCGAAGTCAGGAATAACTGTTTACAAGGGGAGTATGCGTTGTGGGGGGCTGTTTTTTGCTCTTAAACTGCTGTTTTCGCTAAGTATACTGCGACCCGATGTAATCAGCTCGCACCTTAATCGTGCCAGCCTGATCGCCGGAATTCTTGGCAAAATCTGCAGAATTCCCAGCGTTTCGCATATTCACGGACTCAATAAAAAGAACTATTATTGCTGCAGTGACTTTCTTGTTGCCGTGTCACATGCTGTCAAAAAGCACATGAGTGACCAAAGTGCCAGCATGAATAATCTTCGCGTTATTGCCAACCGCATTGAGAGTCCGGCGCTCACTCATCGGAAAGCCCCGGGTTCTCCCCTTAGAATTGTGATTACCGCAAAGCTGCATGCAAACAAGGGTCATCAATGGGCTCTTGAGGCAATCGCGCAAAACCTTGACCAGCTTGGCAACATAAGAATTGATATTCTTGGTTCCGGCCCGGAACGCTCAGCCCTCGAAAAATTGTGCAAAAACAGCGTAATGAGTGATCACGTCGTATTCCATGGCTTTGTAGCTGATCCCGAAATATTTTATAACGACATAGACATCGCCCTGCTGCCTTCTCTAGGCGAAGGGATTCCGTTAAGCCTGCTCGAAGCCATGCGTTGGGGTATTCCGTGCATCGCCAGCAATATCGGTGGCATCCCGGAGATAGTTGAACACGGCGAGAATGGACTACTGATCGAACCGGGTGACGGTGCTGCACTGATCAGTGCAATCAGACAGGTTGCTGACTCATCCAACTACGAACGCTTCAGTCGAGCTGCTATCGAACATTTTAAGCGCATAAACAATTACCCGCAGATGATCGATGAATTCGAAGAACTCCTGTTGCAGGCAATCGGGGCAAAGCCGTGAACCGTGTCTTGTTTGTTTCACCGGTTGCGTTTTCCGGGTTACACCAGCGCCACCAATCATTGGCCGGTGAGCTGGCTCGTCGTGGCTGGCAGGTTTGTTTTGTCGATCCGCTCAAAACTGGCGGATTCAGTTGCACCATCAGCAAAGCCGCTGAAAATCTGAAAGTTGTCAGGTTGCGGGTGCCGTTTAAGGGTAATGCCTGGCCGGCTTTTCAGGCTATTGTGGCCAGACTCGCGCTGCTTCTTCTCAAAACCGAGCTGGCACCGCATACTGGTGGTGATGTGTTGCTCTGGATTGCGGAGCCTTCTCTGGCGCACCTGAGTCGCCGTAACTGGCCGGCCATCGTTTATGACCGCTGCGATCTGCATGGTTTTTTTCCAGGCCAGAATTGGCGTGTCTGGCAAAAATACGAAGAGCTGCTTTTTGCCAGAGCGACTTTGATCAGTTGCTCACACCCATATCTGAAGCAGAGTTTGCCTGAGGTGGCGCGCAATAAAAGTGTGTTGGCCGGCAATGCCTGTGCAGACGTTTTTTTTGAAGAACACAAATTCCGGCAACCAGTCGGTTCTCATCTCAAACTGGTTTCGGCTGGCGCTCATCATGAATGGGTAGATTCGAGATGGCTTGAAATGCTGTGCAATCATGGCGACATAGAGTTGCATCTTGCTGGAATCGGGCGTGGAAGTGACTATCAGAAATTATGCAGACATCCGCGTGTTATTCACCACGGCGAACTTGATCGATCAGCACTGGCTGAGCTTTTTAAGACCTGCGATGTCGGTCTGGTCGCTTTTAAAGAAATTGAACTTATCAAGGGCGTTGATCCTATCAAAGCTTACGAATATGCCGCCAGCGGTCTTGAAATCTGGTCTCCGCCGGTTGCCAGTCTGCGCGAAAACCCATTAATCAACAGAGTTATTGGTTGTAGCAGTGAACTTGAGCATGCTGTTTCCGCCTTCAGAAGACAACCCAGGCAGTCGCCGGGCAATATCGTGCGCTGGTCAGATCGATTACAGACAATTCTTGACAGACTGACCGTTTTACGGTCAGATTAGACTATGAAAATTTTACTCTGCGGTTTTTTTGGCGAAGGCAATCTCGGTGACGAGACTATTCTGCAGGCGATCAGACAACAGCTGCCAGACCGCTGCAGCACGACCATTACCAGCGGCAAGGTCTTGAGTATTGGTGGTCAATCGATTCGCCGCCGCGGTATTACGGCATGGCCAGCCTTTGTTCAGGCACTTTTTGAAAACGATTCTGCGCTGTTTTCCGGTGGTATTCTTCAGGACTGGTCGTTCGAAGGTGTAACCTTCTTTGCGTTGCGCATTATAGCGGCCAGCCTGCTCCGCTGTGAACCTGTTTTATGGGGTGCCGGTCTCGGTCCATTGCGCGGCCCCGGCGCCAGAAAGCTGGCCAGTCGGGCTCTGTGCCGGGTAAAGACGGCCTGGCTACGTGATGAAACATCTTGTCGGCTTTTTAAAGAATTAACCGGCAATGATGCTGGCCGTGGGGCTGACTGGAGTTGGACTTTTCCGGTAACCGCGCGACCTCAGCGCGGAAATGCACCAATGGCAGTAAATTTGCGTCAATGGGAGCAGGGTGACTGGCGCGGGCAGGTTGCTCATCAGTTACGCCACAACCAGCGCCAGCTCGTCGGATTAGCTGCCCGTCGCAGTGATATCGATGTGATAAAAGAATTGGCTCCGAGTGCCTCGGTGATTCAACCGGCGACTTTCAGCGAATTTGCTGACAGCTGTCGCAACTTCTCTTTGGGCCTCGCCATGCGTTATCATGCCGGCCTTGCCATGTTGCGCGCTGGATTGCCGGTCAAACTGGTTGCTTACGACGACAAAGTCAGCGAACTGGCTGAATCGGCGGGTGTTTTGACTATCGCAGCGAATCAGATCAGCGATTTCCGTCAGGCCAGTCCGGATTTTCTAAGCAGTCAACAGCAGCGCTTTGTCAGTATGCAAAGTGCTTTTAACGGTTGGACAGCCAATATAGAGGCAAGCAGGCGACGATGAAAAGAATTCTGCAGAGTGTTTATCTTCTGCTGACGACCTTTGAACGCCGTTTTTTCGAGATTTTCAGCTTTCTGGTCTATCGGCCCAGAGCACGCGTTATCTCGGTTGGCAATCTTAGTATGGGCGGAACCGGCAAGACTCCGGTTCTTTTCGAACTGCTTAGCGAACTTGAGCAGCACAGCAAGCTTTGTGTGTTAAGTCGCGGTTATCGCAGTCCGTGGGAACGCAGTTTTTATCATCTGCAGGGTTTCGGCCCGCATCCACAGGGGCTAACTGATGAGGCTCTGCTGCTTAATCGCAGGTTCCCACAAATACCGGTGTTGCTCGGCAAGAACCGTCACCATGCTGCCATAGTAGGCGAACAACGACTGCGGCCTGAAGTATTTCTGCTCGACGATGGCTTTCAATACCGCCGGTTAAGCAAGGATGTTGAGCTATTACTCTGGGACGCAATGTCGAGCCCGGATGAAGCGCAGTTGCTGCCAGCAGGCCGTCTGCGTGAACCTGTTTTCAGACTACGTCAGGTCGATGCTATCCTGTTGACGCGCTGTGAGTCAGTTCCTCAGGATAAAATTGATTTCTGGCGTGCCTGGCTCAATGAACGTGCGCCAAACGTGCCGATAATATCTGTAAAAACCGAATGTGAAGGTCTGTTCGATCATAATGGAAACAGGCTGCCAACAAGCGAATCAAAAGCTGATTATCTCGCCTTTTCGGCGATCGGCCGGCCCGACTCATTCTATGCTCAACTTGCAACCCTCGGTTGTCAGCTCTGCGAACGAGTGGAATTCAGAGATCATCATTGTTTCAATGACGCTGAACTGCAAAAGCTTGGGCAACTGGCGAGAGATAGAAAACTAAAACTGGTCTGCACCGAAAAAGATTTTTGCAAAATCAGCAATAAGCATGCAACCGAGCTCAACCTGCGCGTATTAAAAATCAGAACCATGCCGGTTTCGCAGCGCAGTTTTACTGAGGAACTGGCGGCGCAGGGCGTTCAACTTCGGCCGCGTCTGGCGTAGCCCACTTTTTTTTGATAATCCTGCAGACGGTCAGGGCAATCAATGAGCCAAACAGCCAACCTGCGGCCACATCAATCGGAAAGTGCACGCCAACGTAAACGCGAGAATATCCTATTAGAAAAGCTATGATGACAAAGGGCCAGCCGGCCGAGATGCCATACATCGCAATTACTGCTGTCGCAAAGGCTGCAGTATTGGCAGCGTGGTTCGAGGGGAACGATTTGCTGGTTTTCATTGGCAGTAGCAGACGGCATTTTAAATCGGTTTTTTGCGCCAGCTCGCAGGGTCTGAATCGGCCAACTGCCTTTTTAAAGACCCTGGCGCAGATTACATCGGTAAACCCGACAGATACAAGCAGGGCCAAGGCCAGAACTCGCATTTTTGGGCGGCCGGAAAAAATCAGGGCAATCCAGGCGATTGCCAGAATCGGCGCCCAGTTTTTTGCATCGGTGATAAAGGGCATGAACCAATCAAGAAAGGCGTTGGTCAGGCTGCCATTGAGTAGAGAAAACAGGCTGTGGTCGAGCGAAATAAGGTAATCCATCAGATTAAGCAGCGCTCCTCAGGAATCCTCGGTGTATCTTGTTTCGAGATTGTCAAACCTGGCAAAATTCGCGCTGAAAGCCAGTTCAATGCTGCCAACCGGGCCGTTGCGCTGTTTGGCGATAATTACTTCACCCTTGCCCCTGCTCTCTTCACGTTTGGTATAATATTCGTCGCGATACAAAAACATTACAACATCAGCATCCTGCTCTATTGCGCCAGATTCGCGCAGATCAGACAGCATCGGGCGTTTGTCGGTTCGTGATTCAACCGCGCGTGACAACTGCGAAAGGCACATAACCGGAACATTCAGTTCGCGCGCGAGACCTTTGAGACTACGTGAGATTGCCGAGACTTCCTGTTGGCGATTCTCGGTTTTTTCAGTGCCAGATGATATCAGCTGCAGATAGTCGATAATGATCATGCCAATTTTATCCTGCGCAAAGGCGCGTCGAGCCTTGCCGCGAATATCTTGCAGACTGGCGTTGGCGGTGTCGTCGATAAGCAACGGTGTTTCTTCAATTCTACCGGCAGTTATTGTCAGTTTCATCCAGTCTTCGTCGCCAAGAAAACCGCGGCGTACTTTTTGACCATCAATGCGTGCTTCCGAACAGAGCAGGCGGGTGACCAGCTGGGTGTGCGACATTTCAAGCGAAAACAGCATGACCGGTTTCTGGGTGTGATAGGCGGCATACTGGGCGACGTTGAGACAAAACGCGGTCTTGCCCATTGATGGTCGGGCGGCAACAATTATCAGATCAGAATTCTGAAAGCCGGCGGTGTATTCGTCGAGGCGGGTAAAGCCGCTTGGAATACCTGTGACCGCCTGCTTGTTTTCGTAGAGGCTTTCGAGATAGCTGAAAGTTGGGCGAACCAGATCTTTAACATGCTTATATGGGCTTGTCTGCTTGAACTGGCTGAGCTGCAGAACCCTTTGTTCTGCCTGGTCAATGAGCAACTCGGCCTGCGCCTGCGGGTCGTAGGCATCTGTCGAGATCTCGCCGGAGAGAAGAATAAGACGGCGCAGCATCGACTTCTCTTTGACAATTTTGGCGTAATGCTCGGCATTGCGCGAGGTGGGCACAACGTTGAGCAACTGCGACAAGTAGCTTACGCCGCCAACTTCGGCAAGACGATCCTTGGTTTTGAGAGCTTCCTGTAGGGTGATCAGGTCACAGGGACGCTGAGCGGCATACAGATCGACAAGCGCCTGAAAAATGTGGCGATGCGTAGACTGGTAAAAATCGACCGCTTCGATGATTTCCATGGCGATTACAACCGCATCTTCGCTGAGCATCATTGAGCCTAACACGCTCTGTTCAGCGTCGAGACTGTGCGGTGGGACCTTGTGAAAACCCTCTGTCATAAACCCTCCAAAGCCTGTTGAGACAAGTTCTTTGTATGCTGCGACGGTGCCTGGCGATAGAAAAGGGGGCGGTGAACGGATTCACAGCCCCCTTCAGTATTTCGACAGCTGAGCGCTGATTATTCCTTCTTTTCTTCGGCGACAATAACCACTTTCAGGTGGGCTTTAACTTCACCGGTGAATCTGATGGTTACTGAATGTTCGCCAAGTTCTTTGATATGGTCAGCTACAACCAGTTTCTTGTCGATATCGACCTTGGCTGCTTTGCTGATTTCGCTTGCAAGCTCAGCACTGGTGACCGAACCAAACAGACGACCCTTATCACCTGATTTGCGGGTGATCTTGAGCACGAGGCCCTCGATTTTGCCAGCCATATCGAGATATGCCTGTTTTTCGCGCATTGCCTGCTTTTCCCATGAGGTTTTCATGAGTTTCAGATGCTTTTTGGCACCTTCGGTAGCTGGAATAGCGAAATGTCTCGGGAACAGGAAATTGCGGGCAAAGCCCTCGGCGACATTTTTCAATTCGCCTTTTACTCCTACCCGGGGGACGTTATTGATCATTAGGACTTCCATTATCTTCCTCCTGGTTAATTATCAATGATTAAAAGTCTTCATCGGAATCGCTCGATGAAAACAGCGCGGGTTTCGGAGTTCTGAAGTCGACCCAGACATCAATGATGCCAAACCAGACAACAGCCTGCGTAAACACGAGCGCGAGACAAGAGAACCCAACTCGGGCAAATGAACCGATCTTGTATTTGTCGAACATGAAAAACAACAGCGACAGTCCGGCGATAAAATAAATGATACTGCTGATCGCCAGGCAGTTTGCGCCTACTCTGATAGCCAGAGTGCTTACAGTTATGCTTTCTGCACTTCCGGTAACGTTGTAGAGTAACCAGCCTCCGATAAATAGCCAGACAAGTTTCCAGTCAAAGCGCCATTGAGAAAATGGCGGCAGCGGCACTACCGCAAACCCCATCTGCCCGGCAAATTTCTGCGCCGCACCGTAGAATACGGCGAGCGTGATCAGGTGCCAGACAAACAGAAGGGTAGCAGGAATCAAAAGCAGCGTGTAATCGTATACCGCCTTAAGATTTTCACGGGCGATGTCGATTGCTTCTGATGACTCAGCGCCTTTTTCCTGGATCTTGTCAAGCTGTTCTTCGAATACTGCTATCTGTTGTGTGAACTTTTCGCGAACCAGCAACAGGGGCTGACTGTCACTTGCAAAGCCGTTAGCCAAGCCCCATAAGCCCACAGAGAAGACGGTCGCCGACAACAGTGTCAAGCTGATGGCGCGAAGAGGATCAAATCCCAGACGCACAGTTGCCGAAAGCATTATTGCCGGCATAAAAATCAGCGGAACCAGTGTCAGTGCAGCTGCCGGGCTTGCGAGAATGCCGGTCAGGGTGAGGGTCAGGGCTGAATAGCCAAGAAACCACAGGCCACCCCAGGCCAGAAGTATCATAAACGCCGGAATACCAGCCAGCGACAACATAAAGGCCCCGAATAACGGCAACTGGATTGCGGCAAAAAGCCCTGCCGTGGTGATTAAAACCATGACAGCCATTCCGAATGTTCGTGTGCCGGTAAAATTAGTCATTGTGCTGGTTTTTGTTGCTTAACAGGATCGGAAAATGCCGGATCAGACGTTGGAGAACGGCAGCAACGCTATGTTGCGCGCGCGCTTGATAGCAGTGGTAAGGTGCTTCTGATGCGCGGTGCAGGTGCCGGTTGATCTGCGACTGGTGATTTTGCCTCGGTCATTGATATATCTTCTCAGGCGGGATACATCTTTGTAATCAATGTAAGTAACTTTATCTTTGCAGAAATGACAGACTTTTCTGTGTCTGTGTCTTTTAAATTCAGCCATTTTATTCCTCCGAATAATTTTTAAAAAAGTAGTTCAGATCGCCTTTGGGATCTAGAACGGAACTGCGTCGTCGTCATTGTTTTCAGCGTAAGAACCGCTGAAATCACCACCGCCGCTTGCCTCGCCGGCTTCTTCCTGGCTGTCTCCACGACCGCCTAAGAATTGCACATTGTCGGCAACTATTTCGGTGATAGTGCGCTTCTGACCATCCTGGGTCTCATAACTACGATTGGCCATGCGGCCTTCAACGAGAACTGCACGGCCTTTTGCAAGGTATTTGGCGCAATTTTCGCCGGTCTTGCCCCAGACAACTATATTGAAATAGCTTACTTCCTTCTTGAAATCGCCATCGCTGCCCTTGTATGAGCGGTTAACGGCAATGCTGAAGTTGGCGACAGAGGTTCCCTGCGCCGTATGTCTGAGTTCTGGATCGCGGGTCAGATTACCCATGAGAAAGACCTTGTTGAGATTGCCAGCCATACTAAATCACTGACCGCGAACGGTAGTCATGAAGCGAAGAATGGTCTGGTTGATCAGATAAGTTCTTTCAAGTTCCTTGAGTGCTTCGCCAGTAGACTGAAAATTAACCAGAACATAATTGCCCTCGGTGTGCTTTTCAACTGGGTAAGCCAGGGGTCTTTTGCCCCATTTGTCGATCTTTTCGATCTGTCCACCATTTTTGGTGATTGCAGTTTCGACTTTGCCGATGAGGGTGTCAAGGGCGGTGTCTTCAATGCCGGGTTCGGTGAAGAACAAAGTTTCGTAAGGTTTCACTAGAAAACCTCCCTTCGGATAAATTACAGCCTCTGCCACTTTCGGGCAGAAGCAGGGACGTACCCCGCAGAATAACACAGAACCATTTATATGACAACAAACAAATTTGATAGTCTCAAAGCAACGGGGTGGAAATTGTGAGTAATTTGCGTAGCTTCAAAGAAAATTTAAAAGCTTCGTTCTAAGATGTGGACGAAAACGGTGTTACCATGCCGAATTATTGCCTCGCTGTCTGTTTTATGTGGGTAAAATAGTCTCGGGAGGCTTCATAAATTTTAGTGAAACGAACATTCACTCTTGGCATCAAGGCTAAAATGGCTTAGAATGACAGATTGTGATACTCAGATGAGATTCTGATACGGTCTGATAATAGCCACATACATGCACTTTTAACAACAGGGAGCATTCCAGACGTGCATATACGCACCAGTAGAGCCACTATTTTTTGGATCGTCAGCAGTGTTTCCATTCTTGTTGCTGCAATAGTGTTTATCTCGCGGATTACGGTTATGACCGAGTTCACCGAACTTGAGCGTAAATTTCTTCAAAAAAACATCGCAAGCGCGCAGGACGTTATCGAGAGCAGGCTTAACCAGCTTGTTGTTGCGACTTCAGACTGGTCGGTATGGGATGATTTATATGCTTATATTGACGATAAGAATGAAGCATTTCTCAAATCAAACATAAACAGCATTACGCTTGAGACATTAGGAATCAATGCGATAATTTTCATAGATTCGCGCGGCGAATTTGTATATACAATACATTCCAAAGGTATTAATCCTGGTAAAAATGAGAAATTTCTGCTTCCGAATGGATTGGATCAGCATTTAACCAAGGAAGGCAGGTTTCTAACCCATGCAGATACGAGAAGCTCTGCAAAAGGGATCGTTATACTCCCAACCGGCCCGATGATGCTTGCTTCAAGGCCGATCGTAAAAAGCGATGGTACAGGTCCTGTTCGCGGAACGGTGGTTTTTGCGAGGTATCTCAACACTGCAGAGTTGAAAGATCTAGGTGACATTGTAAAGGCGGAGTTAGAAATATATCGGGTAGATGATCCTTTCCTGCCGAAAGGCTTTAGCGAAGCACAGGAAGCGCTTTTTCAGGGAGACGAATTTGTTGAGACCCCTGACGATGATACAATTTGCGGATACAGCTTTCTGAGAAATGTGGCTGAAAAACATCATTTGATCTTGAAAGTAGCAATACCACGTGAGATATCGATGTTTGGGAGGCGTGCGCTGAAATATTTTATCTGGGCACTCCTTTTTGTGGGCTTCATTTTTGGTTTGTCGGTCTATCTCCCGCTTGAGCGAGAAATTTCCGGGAGACATGAAGCCGAAGAACAGCTGACAAAACTCAAAAATCGTTTTGAGCAAGTTTCGGTACATTCTAAAGAGGTTGTTTGGGAAGTGGATGCGACTGGTATGTATACCTACATCAGCCAGTCGGTTAAAGAAACTCTCGGATATGAGCCCGAAGAAATAGTTGGAAAAAGCTATCTTTATGATTATGTTTCTGAAGAATATCGCGAACTTATCAAACAGTTGGTTTTTGATGTTTTTTCACAAAAACAACACGTCTGCAACATGGAGCAAATAGCTTTATCTAAGGACGGCAGATCTGTCTGGCTGTTAATAAATGGATTCCCAATCATTGATAAACAAGGAAACCTGCAAGGTTATCGCGGTAGCAATTTTGATATCACCCAACGCAAACAAGCAGAAGAAGAATTGGAGAGAAACAAAGAAGCTCTCAAACGACAAAACGCGCTTTTTACCGCGCTTCTGAATAATATACCGGTTGGTATTTTTATGGTAGAAGCACCTTCTGGCAAACTGCAAGTATCGAATGAAAAGGCTTTTCGCATTCTTGGCAAAAGGATGCCTCTTAATGCGCCCCTTGACAGCCTATTCAAACTCAACGATGCGCACAAATTGAACAGTCTCGAACCTTATCCTCTCGAAGAGAACCCTATTGTTCTTGGTATGAAAGGCGAGAGGTCGTCTATTGATGATATGCTGATTGAGCACCCTGATGGCACCCAAAGACTTCTTGAGGTGTTCGGTTCACCTGTTGCTGACGATCAGGGGCGGATTCTGGCATCAATTGCCAGCTTTGTTGATATTACTGATCGCAAACAGGCAGAGATGACACTGCTCAAGGCTAAGAATGATGCTGAAGCGGCTACTCGTGCGAAAAGTCATTTTCTGGCGAATATGTCTCATGAAATTCGTACGCCCATGAACGCGATACTCGGATTCTCTTCTCTTCTGGCGCGAACTGAATTAAACGAAAAGCAGGCAGACTATTTAAATATTGTTCAGTCCAGCGGCAAATTGCTGCTGGAGATCATCAATGATATTCTTGATGTTTCCAAGCTTGAATCAGGGCACTTTGTGCTGGAGTCGATTGATTTTAATCTCGATTCTCTTTGCAATGATGCTTTAAAAATCTGCCTTCCTAAAATAGAAGGCAAATCTATTGAGGCTTATATCAAAATCGAGCACGATGTTCCGGGGAGTCTTAATGGCGATCCTACCAGGTTGCAGCAGGTGTTGGTAAATCTTTTGAACAATGCCAGCAAATTCACCAGCAGCGGTTCGATTGGAATCAGGATTTCAACCGACAAACAAGAGCAGACTGACGGCTTTGTCTCCTTGCGTGTTCATGTTGTTGACACCGGAATCGGTATACCACAGGACAAAAGGCAAAGAATCTTTCAGCCGTTTAATCAGGTCGATGAATCTATCACCAGAAAATATGGCGGAACCGGGCTTGGCTTGTCAATTTGCAAAGCAATTGTGAATGCATATGATGGAAATATCTGGGTTGAGTCCGAAGTGGGGAAGGGCAGTGATTTTGTTTTTACCCTCAAGCTCAAGCTTGGTGATCAGGAGAATATGTCGAAGACATATTTTGGATTATTTCCTGAACTAGAGGGCAAAAAAGTTGTGATAGTTGAAAATCAGAAGATTAGCCGAGAGATTCTGCAATATTATTGTGAAGGCGCCGGCATGGTTGTTGCAGGTGTGTCCGAGAGCTGCCCGCTAGCCGCTGAAGCTGTTGAGCAGATGTGCAGTAGAAACCAAGCCCCAGATTTAATCCTTTGCGGCATGATAATGCCTGGAACGTGCTGCAACCAGATGCAAGAACACATCAAAGAAATTAGACGCATCAAAATGATAATAGTCACTGCTGACGATCGGATCGAAACAGCGCAGGAGGCTCATGATTTTGGTTTCAGTGCCTATATAGCTAAACCCTATACACGAGGGGTATTCTATAAAGTGTTAGCTGCAGTATTGAGAGGCCAACACGAAATGGGCTCTGAGTTTACACATAATGCAACTAAAGCGGATTCTTGCCACGGTCCCAGGGTTTTGATCGCGGAAGATGATATGGGCAGTCAGAAGCTGATGAAAGAATATATGCAGATGCTTGGTTGTGAGCATGACTTTGTTGCCAACGGAAGAGAGGCGATTGATAAGCTTAAGGAGAAAACATATTCGATGTGTTTTATGGATATTCATATGCAGGTAATGGACGGCCTGACAGCAGTAAAGATAATACGAGAGGAGATCTCGCGTGAATTTCCAGTCGTTGCTTTATCGGCAGCCGTTATGAAAGAAGATCGGGAGCAAGGCATGCTGGCGGGAATGACTGAATATTTAGCCAAGCCGGTCAGCCTCGAAAGTCTGCAGGACTGTATTGTTAAATACTGCCAACTTTAATGCGAATTCCCTCAATGTTTTAGTTCGGCAATAAATAGTTCTGCGATTTCTGTCAGCGTGCGGGTGGCTCATACAGGGAGATTCTGAGCAGTTTATCTGTGTTGAGCTGCGATTCATACAGTGTGTTGAGAGTGAAGCGCGCAGGTACTTCTGAGCCATGCACAGGGAGGTTGGTGGCAATATTGATTTTTTGTAAAACCAGCAGGCGCTGCCATGTGCGTTTTTTGAGACTGCGAGCAGTCTCGTCGGCGTTTACTGCCAGCCATGAAGGAGTTACTGTGCTGTAATTGAACGGTACATAGAGGTTGCTCAGGTCGGCAACCAGAATGTAATCTTTCTTGTTTGGGTAGTTTTGCTGAAGAAACTCTCTGGCTGTCTTAAGCTCGCGATAATAGAAGATATCGCGTACTGCCAGATTCTGCCCGGCAACAGGCCAGCCGTGAATCATCAGCAGAACGGCTCCGATCAGCACCCAGTTTCGACCCAGATGGATATGCCGGGTGAGTTGCCGCATGGCATAAATAGCTAGAAACACCAGTAGTGGCAGAAAAATCAAACCAAGCCTTGATGTGTATTGAAGCTTCAGATTCCCCCAGAAGAAGGCGAAGCGCGCCAGCGCATGCAGCATGAAAAATGTCACAACAAAAACGCCAAAAGTAAAACAACTTTTGTCGATATCGCGCCGACGAAGCATATCTACCATCAGCCAGACCAACCCAATGAGCGCAGCGACAGCAATCGGTGTTACCATACCAAAAGCTTTTTCGCTGCCCCAAAAAAACGGCAGAGCATGTTGCAGATTGATCCACAGGTGATCCAGGCCAAAAGCCTGCTCAATCTTTTCAACCTGCAAAGCTTTTTGTGTATAGGTAATCACCCGCAGCCAGGCTGCAGGAAGAAACAAAAACGGTATCAGTGGCGTGCGCCAGGTCAGACGGGCATATTCAGAGCGCGGCAGACGAAACAGCACCAGAGGTATGACACAGAATACTGTCAGGGCTGACTCATATCGTGTCTGTGCCAGAAGTGGCAGGGTCAGAAACAATATTTCGGCTTTTTCAGCTTGTGGCTGCCTGATAAACGCCCAGCTCAGACCGATTAGCAATAGTGCAAACAACAGATTAACTGTATCAAAGCCCGCCGAAGTCATGTAAAGAATGAATAATGGAAAGGCTGCCAGAAACAGCATTGCGCTCATTCCCCAGAAGCGTCCGAACCAATGCTGAATCAGCAGATAGCATAGCAGCAGAATCAAAAAACCGGCGATAGCGTTAACTACAAAAGCATTTTCGGGGCGGTAACCGGTAAGCGAGTGGGTTGCCGCCGTTAAAAATGGGTAGACAGCCGGGCGGGTATCGACGACACTGCTTATTGTGCGCCTTATGCCATGATAGTAAATGAGTGCCTGCGTTATGTTGTGGCATGAGTGCTCCTCGTAAAGTGCCTGCGACATGCCAAGCAGGTTTGTTTCGTCGGCCAGAATACGAAAGTCTGGGGGCGAAGCCGATATTGCCAGTCCCACCAGCGCCAACGCGGTAGCAGCTGCCGGCCAATGTCGCTTGCTGATATTGCACAGTTCTTCGCGAGAAGGAGCCAGGGTCGCTAGCTTTTGTAACCAGAGCAAAAATGCGAGCAGAATAAAATACCAGGTGCTTGAACGGTAGAGCTTTTCCATGCTGGCAGTATCGAGTCCCCAGAAACCCAGATAAAGCGCCAGAAAAGTAAAAACAAGCGTAGAAGCGACAATTAATACGCCTCTACGCTTGTCAAGCATTGGTTGATTTCCCGAGAAAAGAGCTATTTATGCAGCTGAAACAGTGCTGTGCCAGATGGCAGGGTTGCGCTAAGCCATAGGTCGCTGCCGTCTCCAATTATCACCTTTACATATACCGCGGCCCGCGGAGCAATGGTCGGGCTCGCCGAACTTTCGAGTGTGGCAGCCACACTCGAAGTGAGAGGCCCGGTAAGCTTTACCGAGCTAAGCTTGTTATCAAAGGGATAGCTGGCAGTCAAGTCTAGCCCGTCTATGCCGTAGCCGTCGTTAGCGACTAACGGGTTATTAACAATCAGCGCCAGCATAAATTTTGAATAAAGTTCACCAAAATTTTTGCCGGTAAACTCTTCGACTGCTTGAACATCTGACGTTTTGCTTTGTAGAAGTTGAATCATCGAATTCTTGTTACAATTCTGTGCCAGCCAGATGCCGAACAGAAAGACCTTGCCATAATGCGCATTAACGGTAGAATCGAGGTCGTTGCCGGCATGCCAGGCATCTAGTTTGACATCGTTAACCTGATTAAAATAATAGTTGGCCTGCAGAGCCTTAGATTGATTTAACCTGTTCTCGATTCTGAAGCCATTTATGTACTCAGCATAGCCTGACATGGCTTCTTCTAACCAGATGTCGCTAGAGCTGCCACGTTGCCAGAAATGAATCATGTGCTGAAACTCGTGTGCCATGGTTGCAGAGAGCAAATTGATTGCGCGATCGCGATCAACATCCAATGCAATTGATTCGAGCTTCAGGAAAAAGATCTTCTTCTCATTAGAAGTCGGTGTCACCGAAGTGAGATTGAGGTCGCCAGTGTAAAAGTAGCCAGCTGTAAATACTTTCGGTGAGATCACTATATAAAAATCAGTTGCATTCACACCGTTATCAAGAAGACCGGTGGGCTCTACACCAAAACTTCGCGGTTTTTGACGTAGATGTTTCGCCAGTTTGTTGCAATTTCAGCAACCACCAGTCCGATGTTTGCCAGATTCGCGCTGGTCTTGTCGATAAAAATATGAAAGTTTTTGTCTGTGCCTGCTAATAATTCTGTATGTTTGCAGACAGCGGTTACTATTTCGGTTTGTGTGTCGTTTTTGTAGAGCGTAAAGTTCAGTTCTTCGCCGACTGTTACTGCTCGCATACTGCCGCGCGGTGCTTCCTGCGCCGGCCTCAGCCTGCGTTGGTGCTGGGACTGCTGACGCAGCATCAGATGGAAAGAGTGCTCAGGTGCGATCGAACCTTTTTCCTCGACCTTGCTGTTGCTGGCAAACACGTTTTTGCGTGTGCTGGCAGCAGCAGGAAGCTTGTCTGCGCCCCATGTCAGATGCTGGATGGAGTCTGACATGTTTAAAAACACCATCAGCGCTTCTGAGGCAGCGGCAAAATTATTGACCGTTAACTCAACGTTTGGTCCAATGGTTGGGAACGCTTTTGATGTATAGAGAGCTGGTGGTGTTATCTGATTAGCAGCTGGGATCGTTAACACGGTTGTGCCTGTGTCAGTTGTGCCACCACCGCCCCCACCCCCGCCCCCGCCGCATCCGGTCATTGATGCTGCCAGGGCGATAGACATCGCTAATACAAGGTATAAAGAGCGAAATTTATTCATAAAATACTCCTCAGTGTGCTGCTGTGTTGATAGTTAACATCTGCAGAACCAATTTTAAATACTTCTGTTATCTCGAAACGGCGCACAGGCAGCCGTAACGGTCGCGTTCTGGTTCAAGTTTTACAATAGTATCCTTAGTAACGACATCTGAGATTATATACTTCTTTGCCGGTATTTTGAAGAAATTTGCTGTAAGTAACTCAAAAACCGAGGTGTCATTTAATCTCAGACGAAGAATGCGCTGGTTACAAAGTTGTTTCCGTCTGGCGCCTGCGGTATCTGGTGATATGTTCTGGTCAGGAAATGTTGTTGTCACCCGGGTTTTTCACTTTTGTCGTCGGTTTTTGCTGCAAGCTCGACAAGCTTTTGCTCAACCAGATACTTTTCGCCGATCAAAAGAGCCGCGTAATCATCGACTGGGCGAGGTGGCATCTGCAGCCCGATCGGAACCAGTCGCCAGAAACCAGTTGGTGGGTTGTCGTTGAAATAGCGGGCCCGCGCCTTATAGGTCGTATTTTTTTCTTCGGCAAAACGCACCGGCAGATCAATTTCGAGCGAATTATAGAGACGACAGATTGCTGCCGCTGCCGTGCCATTTCCCAGTATGACCGCTTGAGGCGCAGACTCTGGTGGCACATTGCACATGCGCTTGAACATTTTATGAACCTCGGAAAGGTAGACAACTCCCATTTCTCCGTGACTCAAATCGTAGTTAACCACAGCATAGCCTATCTTGTCAGAGCCGGGGTCTATTGCCAGTATCCATTTTTTTGGTGTCTCAGACATGTAGTTCCTTCAGAAAAGACCGTTGCAGCGTTTACAGACGCCGGGTATCGACAGAATATTTAATACAGTTCTCTGATTGCGTGTGAGCGAATCACTGATTTTAATGCCGATTACATCTGCAGAGTGATAAACCTCTCGCCAGATTTGATTTGGCCACCGGCCAGAACAATGGTAAAAATCCCTTCACGCGGCATGACACAGTCACCCGCACGATAATAAACCGCGCATTTGGTATGGCATTCTTTGCCAATCTGCGTTACCTGCATAACCGGCCCAGCCTCGCACCACATAAGCGTGCCAACGGGCAGTTCATAAAGGCAGATGCCAGAAGTTGCAATGTTCTCGGCAAATGAGCCAAAATCAACCTCAAGTCCTTTGCTCCGCATTTTTTCGATACTTTCGACACCGAGCAGGGAAACTTGCCGATGCCAGTCACCGCCATGCGCATCATTTTCTATGCCAAAGCGAACTTTGAGCATTGCTTCGTCACATGGATCTTTTGGCGTGCCTTTTCCTTTACTGGTTGCCAGTTTTTCGATCTGACCAATCTGCGCAGAAGGACTTAGCCAGTCGCCGCTTTTTCCTCCACTTTTATATACAAGACGTGTCTGCTCGATGCAGGCACCTTTGTTGGCACCTTTAACCATGTCATACATATTGAGCATGGCGGTTGACGCAGCGACCATTGCTTCCATTTCGACACCAGTGCGGTCGAAGGCGCTGGCGGTTGCAAAGCAGCCGATGCGATCCTTGCCTATGGCAAACAGATCGACACGCACAGAATCAAGTCTGATTGGGTGTGTCAGTGGAATAAGCTCAGAAGTTTTTTTGGCTGCCATAATCGCGGCTACACGTGAAGCCGCCCAGGCATCGCCCTTGGCCAGACCGCCTGCCTGCAAAAGCTCAAGCACCTTTTCGCCGGCAAACATTGAAGCAAAAGCGAGTGCCATGCGTGCAGTTGACTGTTTCTGGCCGACATCGACCATTTTTACCCGACCGTCACTGTCCTGGTGGGTTAGTGTGGTTGTTTCACTCATTTACAGCCTCCCCCCGTGTGCGCTGCAATCAGTTCTGTGGTACCGCCATGCGATAAATATCACAGCCCAGTTGTCTGATAACCTGAAAATCTTCGAGCGGCGCAAACCACTTCTCAGGGATAGCGCCCAGTCCGAACCAGGCACCAAACATTGCACCGGCCATGGCAGCAATCGCATCGGCATCACCACCAGCATTGGCAGCGCCAATGATCATTTCGTCAAAACGACCTTCTGACTTTAAAAACCAGTATAGCGAGGCCGCGAAAGAGTCGAGACAATAACCGCTGTTGCCAATGTTTTCGATGGCGATCCGCGGCTCAAGTTTTAGAGATTCTTTTACCGCTTTCATTTTCTTTACCATTTCAGCGGCAAAGGGCTGTGACTTTTCAATTGCCCGATTCATAATGTAGTCCGGCGAAAATTCAGCGCCTTCGAGTCCGAGCGAGATAACTGAAGCCAGCGCCAGCGAAGTTCCAACAACTTTCTGGTCTGTGTGGGTCAGTTGGCATGATTTATCGATGGCGTTCTTGAGCAGTGCCTGTGATCGGAAAAAGGCCAGCGCGTAAGGAACCGTGCGGCAAACTCCGTTAACTCCGGCAGAAAGATGTCCGGACTGGTTCCATGGCGTGCCAGCAGCCAATTTTCGGCAGGATTTGATCAGCGTATTTCCAGGGAAGCGCCATTCTGAGCGCTTTTTCTGCAGGTGAAACCAGTCGACCAGTTTGGTAATAAGGTCTTCGAGAGCGAAATTGCCCTTTTCAACCAGGCTTTTGGCAAACAGCAACATGATCTGGGTTTCGTCTGAATACTGACCAGGGCGAAGATGACTGACCGGGTGCGAAGGAAACGCCTTGATATAAAAAGTTATAGGCTCCTCGCCTTCTTCTGGAGAGCGGAAAACATCTTCTATTGGTGCGGCTAAAGCGTCGCCTATTGCGTAGCCGAGCAGGCTGGCCTGAAATTTGTCGATCATCAGATGTTCCTTATCAGATTATTCCGCCCAGTTGCGTTGAAGCGCAAATCAGGCATTCTGAATAGTATCACGAATACGTGCTTCCCTCAAATACAAGAAAACTCCAGGATTTTTTTCGAGGAACCGATAGAATTCCATGGCGTCGATTGAGTAAACAATTGAATCCTCTTCGGCTACTATCGAGAAACGATGCACTCCGCGCCGAGGATTAGCATAGATCTTGGCCAGAAAACTACCGCGCCCGGCCTTGAGCATCTGCTTGCGCATACGCTCTATTGATAATACGCCGCTATCAATAAGATAGAACGTTTCACGGGTGGTTCCCTGGGCTGCTATCACGTCGCCCTTTTTATAGCGAACTCGCGCCATCAAACCTTGCACTTGAGTGCGTTGAGCGGGCGACAGCGTTTTGAACAACGGCGCATCGTTAAACAGGCTCCAGGTATCATGTTCGCGGTTCTGAGCAATAATTTTCATCTGACGGGCTATTTCGGAGCCGCGGATAAAATACAGAAAATCATACTTATCCATGACCAGGATCTTCATGTCGGTTTCGGCGATTACATCCGCATTGCGAGGCATATTGAGAATCATTGAAGTTTCGCCGATATAATCGTTGTTGGTGTAGCACTTGATAATAGCATTCTCGCGCTCAACCCGTGCCCGTCCGCTGACGATCATAAAGAAACGGTCGCCGATCGTGTTTTTTTTGATTACATAATCGCCAGTTTTAAAGTTTTCGACCTTGACGAGGGTAAGAAACTCGCGGGCTTTTTCGATCGGTAGCCCGGAAAACAGATCAATATGATTGAGCACATTCAGGTATTCGAGCGCCTCGTTACTTTCAGGCGGAGTAACGTCGATGAGAATTGATTCTTCGCGGCCGTTTGGAGCCTTGCGTAGTCCGGAACCTTCTGGAATTGACTTTTCTGCAACGTGAATCAGATAGATTCTTTTTTTAACCTGTTCCGGGAGCTCATTAAGCGTCGCCATCGGTGTGTGCAGCGGCGGGATACCTGCTTCGTGAAAAATTACTGAATGATGCCACGGAAAGTTGGTCAGCTCGATCATGCGATAGCGGTTAACATCGCCGCGTTCAAACAGTTTTTTAAATGTGTCCGGGCAGTAGAGGGAATCTGAAGAATAGACAAAGCTCTTGCCCTGATAATAGATTTCGAAGCCGATGGTTGGTATCGAGTGCAGAGTGTAGAAAAATCTGAATTCGCCGCCATTGATTCGAATTGGAACCTGCAGAGTAACGGGATGAAAATGAAACAGACTCATAAAACCTTTGTAATTCAGACCCGTCAGTGTCTGATATTTTCTCACAAAGCTTTCCATGATGGTTTCAGTTGTGTAAAGATTAATCTTCTTTTCTTCGAGCAGCTTTTGCAGTATGCCAGAATCGTGGTCAGCGTGACAGTGAGTGAGGATGCAGTCATCGATCAGTCGGGGATTGATGTCCATCGACTTGAGCCAGTAGGTAGAGTCTACTGGCGGATCAACGAGAATGCCGCGCCGGTTGATCCAGATTATAAAACCGCTGGTCATTTCTCTGGGGTCAAACCCTGAGCCTGAGCCAATTACTGTTATACCAAAAAGTGGTGGTTCAAAAGGTCCGCCAGCTTTGTCGTTATACGGAATGCCGCCAAAACTGATATCGAGAGAAACTTCGGCAAGCACCTTGGTACCATCAACTACACGCAGGCTGTCTTTGTTGCGCTCCAGCGCCATGTCGCCAAAAGGCACACGGTTGTCCGGGCCCCATGGCACACCTATCGCCATGTCGCTTAGCTCGGCTTTGCGTTTTCCTGACAGGCTGAACGGGCGAAGGTATTCCATCTCGGCGCGCAGATTTGGAATCAGATCGCGATTGATGCCATAGGGATATTCGCGCACCAGCTGAATGTTATCTGGCCCAAGAACGGCTTCGCGCAGAACTCGCAGAATAGTGTCGATCTGGTGATTCATGCCGATTACCCTGATCGAGCGGCGGTTGATAAAAAAGTTGTAATAGGCTGGAAATTCGATGTCAGAAAGAGATACGCCACGTTCGGCAGAGAACATGCGGTTTGGAATGACAAACGTGTCAGGCACATTACCAAGAATTTTCATGGTGTCCTTGATTGTTTCAGGGGGGGCACCGACCTGCAGTGAGCCGGAGGGCGTCTTTATAAGGGTCCCCCCACGCTCAAGCTGAATTACCTCTACCGTCATATGCTTCTCTACCTGTTCAAGATGTTTATTAATTCAAAAGAATAATCAATACGGTACAATTTTGCAACAGAAATTAGCATCCCAAAAAATAAACGAGGACTTATGCCAATCTTCATGAGAAAGAAACATACTAGCACTAAGCCGCAAAGCCACGAAGGACGTCATCTTGGCAGGTTGCGCTCCTGTCCCGCCTGCAGCGCAACTGCATAAAGCCATCATGCCCAAAATCGAAGGGATTTTGTCATTATATATTGATCGCAGGGAGATGTCTCACTAACAAACACAGATTCCTCGTCGCTACGCTTCTCGGAATGACAATGAAAAATGTCATCTCGACCAAAGGGAGAGATCTCACATTTTCTGCGTCTTTATTCTTCTCTGTGCGAAATCTCCTTGCCTCTGACTTTCTTCTGCGGCTGTCATTACGTGAATTCTTTTTAAATTGGTATAAACAATAGCTTGAACTAAATATCGTATAAGCTCCTTATGGGTCCTCAAATGGAGAATTCTGGAGTGAATTTGAGAAGGTTGACATTCAAAACCGGCTTAGTTAAAATGACCGGGTTCTTATTGTCGTTTACAGCATGTTGTTCGCGAACTCGGCAGGAACAAAAAATTATGGGGAGGATTCTAGAATGAAATCCAGACTTTTTGCACTCTTTGTTTGTTTACTCGCTACAGCAACCCTTATCGGTTGTTTCGGCAGCAGCTCTGATGACACTGTTGTTACGGCATCAACCGCCACTATCACTGGCACAGTATTAGAATCAGTAACCAATACCGCTATTGTTGGCGCTACTGTTACTGACGGTACTAACACAGCAACTTCTGCAACTGGTGGCACTTTTACTCTTTCAAATGTTGCTGTTGGTAGTGGAAAAATTATGTTGACTGTTGAGCATTCAGGTCACCTGGATGGTTATGCTGTTGAGCCTGTTACCGCGGGCAATATTACTGCCTCTGTAATTTACCTTGTTGACAAAACAGGAGCAGAGGCAAAAACAGCGACAAATCTAGCTGTTGCCAGTGAAGCGCTTACCTTTCCGAGCACTGTAAAAATCGAGTTAGACCAAAACAGTGTTGTTGACGCAGCCGGGAACCCGGTAGCAGCTCCAGTTGTTTCGGTTATCTATAACGCGCCCCCCAAAACAGCTGCGGTTATGGATGCATTTCCCGGCGTCTTTGCCGGAACTCCAACTGATGGAACCACTGAAGTACCATTCGAAACTTTTGGATTTGTAAATGTTGATCTTGGTGCCGGAAATCAGCTCGCAGCAGGCAAGCCAGCAACTCTCACCATGCCTATAGATCCGGCAGTATCTGCAGTAGCACCGGCAACAATTCCCTTGTGGTCTTTCAATGTGGCTACTGGCAAATGGGTGCAGGAAGGAACTGCTACCAAGGTCGGAACCAATTATGTTGCTTACCCAGTTACCCATTTTTCCTGGTATAACCTTGATGCCCCAATAAATAATGTAAGCAGAATGGACGTGACTGTTGCAAGCTATGTTTCAACCCTTAACGAATGGGAAGTGGCAGAGGGTATGGCTGTAGATACAGACAGAACCGATCTTACCAAACGCGTTGCAGGTGCCAGAGTAGTTGTGACAGCAACTGCCCTGAATGCAGTTGACGGCCAGTGGGGAACACAGGCTTATGATTCAGTTGACAATTTCAGCTGGCGTGAAGTGAAGCAGACTAACAGCAGCGGCGTTGCCAGCTTCAATATACCTGCAGGCAGAAAATTCTCAATCAAAGTAACAACCTCGACTGGCGAAAAATCAGGCTATATGTATGAAGTCGTTAACAGCGTCGCTACCGCCTATATCAATATGGGTTCCTTCGCTACCCATGGAGATACTCAGGCCGTAAACAACCGCTAACGGTTCTTTAAAAAGCAAAAACCGCCCTGGCAACGGGGCGGTTTTTATTTTAGAAAGAATAATGCGGCGAGGTAATATTTGCAGTGTCCGGACAGGTGAATGTATAATGTTGGCAGGATTGTTGGACATACCAGATTAACAACACGGAGAGTGAAGCATGGAAGAATTTATACCATTTGTGATGATTGGCGGCTTTATCCTGTTTTTTATTGCAATATTTGCCTATTCACACTATGCCGCTAAAAAACGCGCTGAAGCGATTCGTGCGATAGCGCCGCGCATGGGATTCACCTACATCGATAAAGTGGAGAATCTTAAAGATGAGTATTCTCACCTCAATCTGTTTTCGCGGGGCCATTCACATCGAGCCATTAATTTTCTGCATGGCGAGAAAAATGACGTGCAGGTCAATATAACTGACTATCACTTTACGACCGGCAGCGGTAAGAACGCTACTCACTACGCTCAGACGATCTGTATTATCAGAAATCCCGCCTTTAATCTGCCGAACTTTTTTGTGCGGCGCGAAAACAAGTTTTTTGATTATCTCGGAAAGATCTTTGGCGGCCAGGATATCAACTTCAATGAAGACGAAAAATTTTCGTCAGCATTTGTTCTCCAAGGGAAATCTGAGGCAGACACTCGCAATTTGTTTAACAGTCGTGTTCGCGATTCGTTCGCCAAGTTTGCCGGCAGCAATGCCCAGATCGAAGGGCAGGGCGATTCTGTGATTGTTCACAAGGGCGTCATTCTTCAGCCCGAAGAAATATCAGGGTTGCTCAGAGATGCTTTTGATGTATACAACGCCTTAAAAGCCCGCGATACCGATTATTAGAGCTGTGTTAAAATCGACACGATTTTCAGGGCCGTTTAATACAAAGAGATGTCTTCCTGCTTAGGCTTCGCCTTGCAGTCGCAAGACATTTTTTTGCTCAATATTGAGGTTTGTTTGTGTTGAGTGATTGTTGTTTGTCTGTGTTATATTTTGTTTATGGTTGACGAAGCAAATAAAACAGCAGTGCCCGATAAAACTGTCGCCGAGACCGCAAAACCTGCGGACGTTCCGGTTCAGGAGCCATCTCTAGCCGAAGATTATCTGAGGCTTGAGCAGATCAATCTCTTGCGCTCAGTTGTTGTGCGTATGCAGGGCGGTCAACATCCCGACAAGTCTATCGAAGCTCTTTTGCGGCGAAGATTGAATTTCTCAAGCGATGAATTCCAGGGGCCTTACGCGATTCGTCTCGTTTGTACGCTGATGATGATTTTTGTTGTTTCGGCTTTGGTCTGGGCGATATTCTGGGCGATAGGCAGCGCCATGGACCTGAGTTATTTTCTTAGACTGATCTCAACAGGTTTTGCAACATTGTTTGCTGCCATGGCCGGCGTCGCTCTCTTTCATCCGTCTTCTATACCGGAAGAAAAGAAACTGATCGAAGCTATTGAAGCCAGAATGGTTGAACTGCGCAAAGAACTTGGCAAAGACGAAAAGCAGGACGGTGTAGGTGAAAATGCCGGCAATGATTCTACGGCAAACAATGTTCAGGCAGATAGTCAGCCGGTTCAGGCAACGGCTTCTCAGACGTTAAAGACCGAGCAGGTTACCATGCCTGCTGATACTGGGGCTGTTGACGCGCAAGAGTCGCCTGCTGCTGCTAAGACAAACACTGCGGGTGCAGTAGGAGAAGCTGAGCGGGCTTCGACAGGGCCTTCCGCCGGCTAGCGCCACATGAACCGTAAAAAACTCGCAAAAGACGTCATTTCCGCACTTAAAAAGAAGTATCCTTCGCCAGAATGCGCTCTGTTGCATGAAAACCCATGGCAGTTGCTGGTAGCAACCATCCTTTCGGCACAATGCACTGACAAGCGCGTCAACATTGTTACTCCTGGACTGTTCAGAAAATATGGCACTCCGGTAGCCTTTGCCATGGCAAAGCAGGCTGAGCTTGAAGTCGCAATTCACTCTACTGGTTTTTTTCGCAATAAGGCGAAAAACATCATTGCCTGTGCTCAGGCTTTGCTCGAAAGACATGCTGGTGAAATACCCCAGAATATCATCGAGCTCATTAGTCTGCCGGGAGTGGGGCGCAAGACAGCCAGTGTAATTCTCGGTACCGCCTTTGGTAAAGCTGAGGGGATCGTTGTGGATACCCACGTTATTCGTCTTTCAGGCCGAATGGGACTGACTGAGCAACGCGATGCCGTGAAAATTGAACAGGATCTCATGCAGATTATCGCAAAAAAGCATTGGATAGAATTTTCACATCTGCTGATTCTGCACGGTCGTGAATGCTGTAATGCCCGCAGGCCCAACTGCGAAAACTGTGAAATCAACCATTTTTGCCCTCAGATTTTGTAGATGTTTCTGCCATTTAATAAGACCGAGTATTACCTCGCTCTAGTTTAATTTATGCGCAAAGTATTATGGATAGCTGTGTTTTCTGCTGGGTTGGTACATCTTTTTTAAAATTGTTGTTGCAATTGAAACGGATGCGTGCTATCCTCGAAAATACCCTTTTGCGTATGTCCGGGGGTTCGGATAACATGCACAAGGTTTTCTGCCGGCCCGCTCTGCGGGATATGTGGTTTTAATGGCAAGGGGCCATAAGAACTAGCGAAGTTACCGGCTTACTGTCGTGAGTTTCACGGCTTGTGCATGAAAAAATCTGTGATGACCTGTCCGGGCGCCCGCGCAAATCCACTTTGATAGCGCGTAACCTCCTGCATGTCTGAGAGTTTTCCGGTTTTTTCGGCTTTAAACATGTTGAAGGATATACACTAAAATGACCTCTACTGACACCCAAATTACTGGCTTCGAAAACCTCGATCTTTCTGCTCCTATTATGCAGGCTCTTACCGACTCAGGCTATGCAACTCCAACGCCGATTCAGGCGCAGATGATTCCCGTTATGCTTGAAGGCCGCGACGTAGTCGGCCAGGCACAGACCGGCACCGGCAAGACCGCCGCTTTTGCACTGCCAATTCTTCACCAGATCGACCTTAATCTTCATGAGCCACAGGCGCTGATTCTTACGCCTACTCGTGAACTTGCAATTCAGGTTACTGAATCATTCAAAAAATACGCGACTCATATGCGCGGATTCAAAACCATAGCAGTATACGGTGGTCAGGAATATGGTGGCCAGCTGCGCGCCCTTAGTCGTGGCGCTCACATTGTAGTTGGCACTCCAGGGCGTGTTATGGACCATATCAACCGTGGCACTCTCAAGCTTGATTCACTAAAATGCCTCGTTCTCGATGAGGCTGACGAAATGCTTCGCATGGGTTTCAAAGAAGACGTAGAATGGGTTCTTGAGCGCACTCCCGAGAATAGACAGATTGCTTTGTTTTCAGCAACCATGCCGGCCGATATCAGAGCGATTTCACGCCGCTTCCTGAATAATCCAGCAGAAATTTCGATTAAACAGCGCACCAGCACCGTGGAAGCCACCAGGCAGAGATACTGGCCGGTAAGCGGCATGCACAAGCTGGATGCATTATCGCGCATACTTGAAGCTGAAACTTTTGACGCAATTTTGATTTTTGTTAAGACCAAAATTGATACTCTTGAAGTTGCAGAACAGCTGCAGAATCGTGGTTTTGCCGCCGCTGCTCTCAATGGTGATATTCCGCAGAATCAGCGTGAAAGAATTATCGATCAGCTCAAAAAGGGCAAACTCAACATCATAGTTGCTACCGATGTAGCAGCCCGTGGTCTTGACGTAGATCGCATCAGTCATGTTATTAACTATGATGCTCCGCATGATCCCGAAAGCTACGTGCATCGCATTGGGCGCACTGGTCGTGCAGGCCGCAGCGGCGAAGCAATCCTGTTTATTTCACCGAGAGAACGTCGTATTCTGCAGATGATTGAAAGATCAACCAGACAGCCAATCACTCACATGGAGCTGCCAACAGCCGATTTTATCAATACCAAACGCATCAACGCCTTCAAGGCAAAGATTCACGAAACTATTAACGGTGGTGACCTCAAAATCTTTAAAGATCTTGTTGAGCAATATTGTGCTGAGCATCAGGCCGACCCGATTGAAATCGCTGCGGCAACTGCCCGTATGTTTCAGGGCGACAAGCCCTTGTTGCTGCAGGTTAAGTATGAAAAGCCCAGCGAACCGATTCACTCCTCACGCGACTCCCGCGACTATCGCGACTCCCGCGACTATCGCGATTCTCGCGACTTTTCTGATAACGACCGCAAACCATCAGCGCGCGGTCGAGTCAGGCGTCTTGACAACGAATCCGAAGAAGGCATGGAAACCTATCGAATCGAAGTTGGCCGTGACCACGGCGTGCAGCCCGGACATATCGTTGGAGCAATTGCTGGCGAAACTGGCATGGCCAGCAAATATATTGGCCGCATTAAGCTTTTCAACGAATTCAGTCTTGTTGACTTGCCAGAAGGCATGCAGCCAGAGCTGATAAATAAGCTTAAAGGCGCATGGATATGCAAGCGTCAGCTCGAAATCACTCTCGACAAAGGCTCACGCCACACTGATAAACAGCAGACAATCAATCGCGAGACCAGGCCTGAAGCCAATCGCGAAGTCAGACCTGAAGCTAATCGCGAGACCAGACCTGAAGCTAATCGCGAGACCAGACCTGAAACCAATCGCGAAGCCAGACCTGAAACCCGTCCGGCACCTTTTACGCAGAGTTTTTTCAAGTCTGAAGTCAGACCAAAAACTGAACGACCAGAGCGCAAAAAATTCGCGGAAAAGTCAACCAGCACCAAAGTTGCCGGCAAAAGACCGCCGACCAAGCGCAACCGCACTGACACTAAGACCTTCGCCGCCGGTCGTCGTTCTCGCAGCTGATATTGAATCTGGGGCTCAAATAGAGCCCGCATTGTGAAATTAAAGCGAAGCAATCCGCAAAGTCGGTATTGCTTCGCTTTTTCTTTTGGCACTGATAATTTCCCAGCCAGGTTTCTCGCGAATTCTGCACTGAGTTTCGTGTTCTTACGTCTTGGTGCATGGTTGAAAATCATGTATCATTATGGGGTGACTGTGAAAAAAATTCTACTGACAATACTTTTGCTGCTGTGGAGCAGTGATGTTCCATTGCTGGCCTGGTCATATCATACGCATCGCAAAATCACCGCCGATGCGGTCAGACTGATGCCTGAAAGTTTCAGGCGCGAGTTTTCCGGCCAGAAGAGCCATTTTCTTAAAGGCTCTACTGACCCTGATATTCTCATTAAAGACTTTATCAATCATGTTTACCATCCGGGCGGTTCAGCTACAGGTGGCCTTTATCGAGTACAGCAACTTTTTGACAAGGCGGTCGAACTGATCAGAACTAATCAGAGTCCCGATGCTGTTGCTTACGTGCTGGGACTGATGTCACATTACATTGCCGACATAAACCAGCCGCTGCACACTGCTGGTCGCGATTCCGACGAAAACGAGTCTGAATATCACAGTATGTTCGAGCGTGACCTCAACCCTGTTCTGAAGGAACTGGCGCTCCCGAATATAGAATATCGGTCTGTTACATCAGTAGAAGAGCGGGTTAAGGCTATGGCAGCAGAGGCCAATCGTTATTATGATGAAATAGGCGGCGCCTATCGCAACGGCAGCGGCCTGGCGCAGGTCAGGGTGATGGCAGAGCGGCAGATTGCTGTTTCGACGCAGCAGATAGTAGATTTCTGGCTAGGTGCCTATCAGGCTGCTGGTCGAATTTTTTCAGAAACCGCGATAGCGGCGCAAACTGCTGATTACGATGAAACCTGGAGCAGTGCATCACAGACAGCCAAAAGCAGCAATGATCAGATAAACATCAACACGGCCAGTTCTGCCGATCTTGCCGAGTTTTTCAGCATACCGGAAACCAAGGCTCAAAAAATCGTCGATGGCCGCCCTTTTAACGCGGTTTACGATCTGGCCAAGGTAGATGGTTTCAACGTGTATTTTGTTAAGCGCCACAAAGATCGCATCAAACTTAGATAAACAAAGACAGATCTGTGCCTTTGTGCGAAAAGAAAATAAATTTGATTTGTATCTGCCTCTATAGAGATTAATCATTTTTACAATACTGCCGATGTTGAAGGTGAATTGTAAATTTTTTAGATTACCTTCGGAGGCGTATGATGTCACTGGGCAAAAAAGAGTTCCTGGCTGGTTTCCTGATAGCGGCGATAGCCGGTGTTTCGGCGTTAGAACCGCTATCGCTTATGGCGTCAGCAAAGACTTCACTTAGTCCTGAAGTAGCCTTTTCCAGGCAACTTGGCCTGTTTGATTCACAGGAACTCAATAGCAGAGATCTTAACGGAATTATTAGCGAGGGAGCTTTTCAAAGCAGTCTGAGTCGAGTTCTTGTCGAAACCGGCTTAATTAAAAGCTACGATCGCCAGGAACTCCTGTTTAATGGCATCATTAATTCTGAGGAGCCTGGCAAAACCATTACGCGCCGTGAAGCATGCGAAGTTATTCTCCGCACGATCATGTTTGCCTGGATTCAGGACGGTCTTCCCAGGCCTGAAGAAGTGAGTTTCGGCGGCAGTTTCAAGGACTGGCAGCCTGATTCAAAATATGGTCCGGCACTTGATTATGCAATGCAGACTGGTGTTATTCTTGGTGGCCTTGACGGCAAATTCAGGCCAGATGACCGCCTGAAGTTAAAAGAAGCAATATGGTTTCTGAAAAGGCTGCATGGTCTGATCAGCGAAAATGGCGGAGAACAGCGCTTCGCATTGTTTGCAGATGTTCCACAGGACCACTATATGACCCGCCCTCTTCTCAATTTGCGTAACGTTGGCGCTTTTGACCTGACAAATCTGGGGCGTCGTTTAAATGGAAACGGTGGCATAACCGTGGGCGACCTCGGTTTGCTGATACAGGGAATTCTTTCGCGACTCAACAAACCAGAGCATTTCTCGCAAATCAAGATTATGTTGCAGAATTCTGGTAAAAGACGGGCGGCCAGTCGTAACGTGCTCGCCTGCATGACTGCCATACTGACTCGCGCATTGCCACACGGTGAAACTGACCAGCAGATTCTTTACTCTGATGTTAAAAGTGGCAGCAAGGAAGCTGACGCGCTTGCTACTTTGGCTGGAGCCGGTATCAGACTGGGCTATAATAATAATATTTTCGCGGGCAATGAGCGTGTAAGCCGATTCGAAGCTCTCGGAGTAATTAATCGAATAATCAGTGCGTTTGAGCCCGAACAGCCAAAGCCTGTGCAGCCAATGCTCGGAAACACTCATAGCGCAACCAGCTCAGATATGAACGATTTTATTGCCCGGTTGCGCAGCAAACGCGAGCGCGTCCGTCGCATACTTGACCGCAACCGGCCATAATTCGCATATAAAAAAAGCTGGCAATCTCCCCAAGGCGGGGTGATTGCCAGCTTTTTTTTACGATCAGGATGCTGAGTTTATAGCGGCGATAGCAGCTTCGTAGTTTGGTTCGCTGGTGATTTCCGGTACGATCTCACGATATACGATTTTGCCGGCTGAATCGATGACAAAGACAGTGCGCGCGAGAAGTCGCAGTTCTTTGACATGAATGCCAAGCGAATCGGCAAGTGCCATCTGCGCATGGTCAGAGAGTGTTTTGACATTCTTGATGCCAGCGGCACCACACCAACGAGCCTGTGCAAAAGGCAGATCTGCAGAGACTGCGAACACTTTGGCTTTTAGACCGGCCGCTTTTTCGTTGAATTTACGCACCTGAATATCGCAAACAGGCGTATCGAGAGAAGGCACGGTGGTGATGACTTTGACGCCAGCTTCATCACTGATGTTGAAAGGTTTCAGGTCGTTGGTAAGCACTGTCAGGCCAGCCGGCAGCTTGTCGCCGACCTTTATCGGGCTGCCGATCAGAGTCAGCTGGTTTCCCATGAATGTAACGTTTCCGGTTGTTGTGGTCATAAAGTTCCCCATTTCAATAATTTATTGCTGAGATCAAACATAAACAAACTTAAACAAAGACAAACAATAGTCAAGTATTAATCGAGCTGGTCAAAATCATTAATCTCTGTCGCTACAACTATTAACTTGACAAAAAAGCGCTCGTTTACCTATCATCGCAGATATGAGCGACTTTAATGTAGACATTATTCAAAACGGCAAAGTTACTGTTGTCAGAACTCAGGGCTACCTCGATGACATCGGAGGCAAGGTTTTCAGAGAGCAATGTACTGAGTTCATCAACAAAGGTCAATTCTACTTCGTTTTTAATCTCGAAAAAACACCGGTTATCAACTCTACCGGGCTTTCAACTCTCCTCGATATCATGGTGCAGATCATTGATTACAATGAGGGTGAAGTTGCAATTTCTGGCCTTTCCAAGCTTACTCAGACCGCATTACAGATGACCGGCGTTATGACGCTTTGTGATGCCTATCCAACCGAAGCGGAAGCTGTTGCAGCGATAGCGGAAGCGGCCGGTTGAGTTTCCCGACTTTTCGCAGCCAGTTGCGCAAATATGCGCGGGAAAGCAGATGAACCGACAGTGTTGCCATAACAAATCGGGATTGACTGTAAAACTTTGTTTTGCAGTGTGGGCATTTTCTCTCGCTGTCACCCTTTTTGCGGCCGACATCGACTGGGACAAACTGCAAGACAAAGCTCGTGAATACCAGGATAAAAATTTACCCAAAGGCACAAACGTCAAAAACGTCAATCTCACACTGCCGTCGCAGCCGACCGGGCGCACTATCGACAGCTCAGAACAGGTGCTTACAGATTCTGATCAACGCTACATAACAGTGCATATGAAGCTTGCGAATCGTCACTTTTTGAAAAAAAATTATCAGCGTGCCATTGAAGAAGTTGAGTTGGTTTTTGAACGTCAGCCAGATCACTCAGGTGGTCGCTTTATGCGCGCTGTTATTGCGGCACGCATGAAAGAACATGAAAATGCCTGGCACAACGTCAACATTGCCCGCGAAAAAGACCCTGAAAATCCTAAGATTACAAGCTTTATCAACAAGCTCAAAACCGTGGCGCCAGAGCCGGGAAAAACTGTGGGTGTTGCCGGTATTTTCCGGCCGCTGCCAATTTCGGCCAGCGAAAAAGCATGCGATGTAATTGAAAGACTTCTCAAAGACCAGTCCAGCTATAACATCATTGGTATTGAAATTGAAGAGCCAACCAGCGAAGCTAACTCAGTTTGGATTCCAGTTAAAATCACCTGTTCATCAACGGTTCAAAAACCAGCTATTGCTGCTGTGCTTGAAAAAGCAAGTGGTGGCCGGGTTGAGATTACCTCGGCGCCGCCGCCGCAGGGCGAAGAAAAGCTGCTTGATCTTAAATTCGAAATTGCCGGCATGGGGACTGAAAATAAAGACGTCAAGCCAATCTCTGAATTGCGTGAGTTCGTTAAGCTGATTGCTGAAGAAGTTGATGTTGCAATAAGTGATACAGCTGAGCGAGATGCCGAAAACAAGATTCTTGAAACAACCTATGAGGTAGCTGCGCGCGACTTTAAGCCGCTAAGTGATTTCCTTCGGAAAATGTCTCCCTATGCCCATAAATTTAGAATTTTAAGCATGAAACTGGCCTATCTTGCCGGCTCGCAGTCACTCATCTGGCGCTGCAAAGTTCAGGTTTTTTACCAGCTGCCCTGACCAACAGCGACTGTACATGTCACAATTTATCATTCATTAATCGGGTAAACATTCCGACAGAGATAAAAAACAGCTCGAGGTCATTCTGTGCAGTTCCCAATTTTTCTGCAACGGTCGGCGTTGCTGCTCGTAGCAGCACTTATGATTTTTACCTGCTCAAATGCCAGGGTAAAAGCGTTTGGAGACAGGGATGTTGTGATGATCAACGTTGCCCTTCCCGCAGCAATTGCCGCTGTAAGGGCGTATCATAATGGACAGAATATTGAGAAAGCAGTTCTGCAGGCTGCTTTTGGCGGGTATATCATGTATCAGGGCTTTAAAATGGCACCCACATTGCAGGAAGAATCTGCTCTTAAAGCCTGGCAGGCAAAGTGCATGGTTAATCTTGGGGCTTCCCTGGCCGAATCAGCGGGCGATAAATTTGTTTTCAGAATGGATATTGGACCAGTTTGGCTAATAGCCAAGGATGGTGATATCAGGATAAAGCCTGCTTTAAACGCTGTAGTGGCACCGATTATTCATTTGCTTGAAGGTTCAAAACTCGATTTCAACCGAAGTTTTCACTATGGCACTCTGGCCTTCAAACGCAGTGTAACCACCGACGGCACTCTCAATGGCTCTGGTGCTTTGGCTTACAGCAATGCGAATAATTTTACAACCAACAAAGACGGGATGCATGCTGGTCATGAGCTGGTTCATACTTTTCAATACCGGCGTGACTCTATGTATCCACTGCGTATCGGCAACTTTTTAAAGGGTTTCGATGAAAGAATCGGCGATAACTGGGTAGACGATACAGCCTGGAGTATGAACTGGGGTCTGCAGTGTGCATGGGCAGATTCTACTGGCAGAAGCAAAGATTTTGACATTCCCATGGAAAAAGAAGCATACTACCTGGAGCAGAAATACCGCCAACCCTGGCGATAAACTGGTCAGCGGTAAGATATAGTCAAAAGACACATAAAACACCAACCATGAGTGCATCGTTTCTGGCAACAACTGTTCCTCTTTGCAAGGTTAAACTCAGACTTTTCTACAATAGTTTGAGGGCTCGTCTGACCGGTAAAAAAGCTGTGTTGATCTTTTTTGCTGCTCTGATGATGATATTTGCTATCAGCTCAGCAGTTTCAGAAATGGTTCTGCAAATTGGCCTGCTGGGGCTTCCTGTCTGGTTGCCGGAATGGTTGATTGGCTTTATAGCCTTTTATGCGATCTTTGTGGTGCTGATAAGTGATTTGCTCAGCGGGCATACTATAAACGCCGGGCAAATGAGCTCAGATTTTGATTATCTGACAACACTGCCGGTGCCTCCAGCAAGTTTGCTCTGCGTCAAGATTTTTGAGCGCTGTGCCAGTGACTATATTGGCGCCCTGGTTCTTCTGCCGGGTTTTATTGCGACAACCTGTCGTGAAGGATTTAGTGTCGGGGCAATTTTTATTTCTCTGATTCTTTTTCTGCAGATCAGTCTGTTGCTCGGCACCATCATCAACCTGGTCATGCTGAGCCTGCGACGATACCTGCCAATGACCTCGATAAACAACTTTTTTTCGATTTTTGGCTACTTTTCAGGATTTGCCATTTTCGTTCCCTATGCACTGGTTGATCAGTCGCCATTAATGGCCGTCCAGTTCCTGATGAGTTCTTACGCCAGTCTGGAAAACTCTCTGTTTGTAGTATTGCAGCCGGTGCGCTGGTTAGGTGCCACTCTTTTACATGTCGGGTCGGTGCGGGAATTCTGGATGTTCAGCGGTTTGTGGTTCGC
The DNA here is from genome assembly GCA_018818125.1 of Candidatus Rifleibacteriota bacterium. Taxonomy (GTDB): domain Bacteria; phylum Muiribacteriota; class Ozemobacteria; order Ozemobacterales; family Ozemobacteraceae; genus Rifleibacterium. Next base: position 48,376 of record JAHISQ010000034.1, on the reverse strand, counting down.
TGCAATGGTCTTTTTTACTTTCCTGCTGCATCGGGCACTCAATGCAGGTGCACTTTCGATCAGAAAGACAAAGACCAGGCAAAATCAGCCACGGCAGCACAGTAGGTTTTCAGGGCTTGCGCAAAAAGATTATCTGCTGATGCAAAGCGACTATAATATTAAAGTTAATGCCTTGCTGATGCCGATAACGCTCATATTAGTCAATATTTTTTTTGTCGGAAAGCTGCTAGATTTTAAAACACTCGCAGCGCTGCTTAATTTGATTTTTGCAGGTATCGTCTATTTTTGCATGTTCGGGCCAACCAATGCCATTGGCAGCGAAGGACGCACCATATCGCTGCTCGAGAGCCTGCCACTTCATCCCGGCGAAATCCTGCGCCGCAAATTTGTTTTCTGGGTAACGACTGCAACGATAATTTTTCTGCCGCTGACAGTTGTGGCGGCATGGTATCTGAACTTCGCTGCGCTGGAGATTGCGAAAGCGGCAGTTCTGACAATGCTATTTACTGCAGCCTGCGTCTGGGCGGCCCTGCAACTTTCGGCAATATTTCCGGTTTTCGATAGCAAAATGCTGCAGCAGAGTTCAACTCTATCGGCTAAGGCAGCTGCTTTGGGCGTTATGCTTCTGCTGGTGCCGATTAAAGCACTTAATCTGTTGAACTTTTACAATGCTCTGCTTTTTGCCGTGATTGTCGTTCTGCTCAACATGAAAGCTCGGACGCTGATGTTTTATCGCCTCGAAACAAGCCAGCACGACAACAGCCAACAGCGTTGGATTAACTTCATGTTGCTTGTATTTGCTTTTCTGGGCGGCGAAGTTGTCATGAAACAATTTTTTCTGGCAGTAATTCCAGGCGAAGACACCGGTTTATGGACATGGGTTTTGCCGGCGCTGGTCATGACACCTTTGGCCATGCTGACAGTTGGTTTCAAAAAGCAGGAAGGCGCCGCTCTTCCTCTGGCGAACAACGCTGTTGCTGCTGCTGCTGGTTGGTTGCCGAGAGCTGTGGCGATTGTCGTGTTCAGTGCGCTGAGCACTGGGGGCACCTGGCTTTATCTTTATCACAATATTGCAACAAAAGAGCTTCTAACTCGAGAACTGATTTATTTTGCACACATGATTGGCGACATTGGCCTGAGTTATGATATGTCAGTCGTTTTGATCTCGGCGCTGCCGGTTCTTGCCGCTGCTTTTTTCTCGTTTTTGACTTTCAGGCAGGTTCAAAGTGATTTGCTAACTGGCCGCCGCACGCAGGCATTCATCGCGCTCGCGGTTTTAACGGCAATTTCCCCGTCTCCGACCATGCTGCCGGCAGCGCTATTTTCATTACTCGGCTTTCTTTATTGGCGATTTTTCTCGTCGCCGGCCTGTACAGCTTTAATTGCCGCTCTGAGTATGGGTCTGTCCATTGCTTTGCTGCTGAATTAAACGCGCCAGTCAGATCACAGAAAAAATGTGTGTAAGATTTTGCTTGCTATAACCTGCAATTTTTATACTTTCTTTTCTCATGCCCCGACATGGAGGTTTTTATGCTAAATCGAAAGCCAGTATTGGTGTTTGCGATACTGCTCATTACCATGGCGATAGTTGCGTCACAGGTTATGGCTAATCTGAACGAGTTGGAACCAGGCGAAAGCAGCGAGTCGATGAATCCTGATATGGCCTACGCAAATTCGGGTCGATACCTGCAGACTGCTGGTCAGTATGACAGAAATGGTGATGGTCGCGTCGATTTGATTATTGCCGATCGTAATGGCGACAGTCGAGCCGATTATTGGGCCACAGACCGAAATTTTGATGCCAAATTCAATGACTATCAATATGACCGCAACTTTGATGGTCGCATCGATCAGTGGGAATATGATCTTAGCGGCAACGGTATATCTGATAAGATCTACGTTGACGCAGATGGTGATGGCAGTGCCGAGCTTTATGCCATGCTCAATCCGATTACCCGAACCTATACTTGGTATGGTAATATGAATTCTGTTCAGGCTTCTGGGCAGATGTCTTTTCCGACAATGCCAAGCCGTAGCACTTACCAGAAATCTTACAAGGGTGGGCATGCCGCTGACTCAGAATAAATCTCCAGGAAGGGGCCTCTGTTGCGGGCCTTATGGTCGGGTGCTATAACTTCCAGTGAGCACTACGGGATACGGGGCTCTTATGGCCAAGGGCTATAAGAGCCGCCTGAGAATGTAACAGTTGTTCTTTAACAAGGCCTTAGTTGCAGTTCAGAGGTTGACAGCTTATAATCGAACAAAACTTGTTCGAGGCTGTTGTTAAATGAAAAAAACATTATTGATTGCAATGCCGCTGTTCCTTACAGCGGCTTTCTCTTTTCCTGGTTTTGTATTTGCCCAGAACATTGCTGTGCCAGCTGCTGTTTCTGAATCAAGTAGTGCTGATAAAACTACTGTTTCCGCGGTTGTGCAGTCTCCTGAAGACGCTGGTAGTGTCAGGGAAGGCCTGTTGGCGGGAACCGGTCTGGTTGAAGAGCCGGTTGCAGACTTAACAGTAGAAAAAGCGCCAGATGCAGATTTGCCTGTCGCTGCCGTCGTAGAAAAGGACTCGGCTGTAGATGGTGTTATTTCAGAGGATTCAATTGTGGGATCAGAAACAGCACGGTTGGGCGATGAGACCGGCCAGCACGAAGAAATCGCTTCGCAAACAGAAGAAATAGAACCCGAACCAGAAAAGGCAGCGCCTGGTCCGTTCGACGGCGAGCCGTACACTCAGGGTTCGCTCAAAGATATCGAAGAACACTTCGAACAGAGTCATAAGCTGGCAGTAAAATCTGGAGAATTCAGTCGCCGCGCCCTGGCAATCATTGCTGGAACCAGTGATGATCGCAGCTTTCGCCGGCATTGCGAGTTTTTAGCGCGAGTCGCCAATCATAATGTCTATACTGTAAACGCCGCGATGCTTGTGTTTCCGCGCCTGTTTGAGATCGGTAATATCGTCTGCGAAAACACAACCAGAACTCTTATGCACACTTTTACCAACGAGCTGATTCGCGAGCCGCTGGCGCGCGAAATCAGGTTAAGTGAACTGCGCAATCTGCTCGACATTCAGGATAAACTAGCTCAGATGTTGCGCAAACTTTCAGGTCAAATTGCAGATTTCTGCCAGCAGGCCGGGTTGCAGAACTCACGTCGCCACGTTCAGGGCCGCATTCCAGGGTTTTTGCGTGCGACTAACCGTGATATGCTTGTTTTATTAGAGAACCAGAACAGTCAGCTTGTCGCGCTGTTGAATCAATTCGAGCACCATTACCAGTTTTGCCTCGTGAATATCGACTATTTTCTTGCTGTCAGCGATCATGCGCCTGGCGTCATGCAGGGTTCACAGCTTGGTCGAATTTTTCGCAGCTGTAACGACTTTGCCTTCAGTCTGCGTAACTATCGGGAAAAATTCAGTGTTTTTGCCGGTAAATTCGAAAAGCTTGTACAGAACCGGCTGAGCGAAATCGAAATTATGGCCGGCAAAGGATCACGCCGAGCTGCCCGCATTGCCGAATTTACTGACAAATACCCGGACCGTGACCTTGATGAGGCAGAAACAACGGAGTTCTCTGCTCAACAGGAATTGCGCCAGAGTTTTGTTCTGCTGAATGACATGCTTAATCAGACTGCCAGGCTTGCTGAGGGCGAAGTATCTGCCGCAGCCTCTGAAGCTGACGAAGGCAGTGCTGAGGCTTTTGCTTTGCTGCAAAGCACGCTTGATCAGCATCTTGATTTCGTCAACTGGCCAATAATAGAATTTGATTACCTGCAAGAAGTCCCAGATATTCCTTATGTCACCGAGGACACCGAGGACACCGAAGACATTGAGGATTCTGAAGTCATCAAGGATACTGAAGTCCTCGAAAAAACTGAAGTCCTCGAAGACACTGAGGTCGTCGAGGACACTGAAAACACCAAAGAAGCCAAGAATTCTGAAAATCCTGAAGAATAGACTGTACACTGCTGGTTCAGCAAGAAACTTATTTGATTACACTAAGCTGCAAAGTCACGCAAAAAATGTTCGCATAGTTTTTGCGTTTTTGCGTTTTTGCTTTTTTGTGTGAAGCGCTTTCTGCGTAAATTGCGCGAAATCTCGTTAGTTGCGCTTATTGCTCGCGGTTGCGATTGCAGCAATCTGTTCTTGGGATTGGCATTACTAAAGCAATGACAGATGATGTTGGTATATTTTCAATATTTTTAGAGGAAATAGCCTGATCCGATAAGATTTTTGCGTTTAAAGGCTGGATTCGGTCTAAAACACCTCTTTATTGTCGTAAACTTTAGTCGTCATTTTGTCGATTAGTATCTAAGACAAGGAAAATTGTGTCGCATCAACTGCAAGGAGGCAGAAAATGAATATTCGTCTACCAGACCAAGGAAGGTCGCTTCTCGAACAGCTCAGAGAAATGCGCAACAACCAGAAGGCTAATAAGGATCCGGAACTTCTTCCCAAAGGGTTACAGAAACTTCAGGATGTCTTTGAAAAGAGTAAAGATACCAGTCTGACTGGCAAAAAAGACAAGCCCGAAGTTGCCGACGAAAAAGACCCACAGACAATCCAGGCCGACGGCCTCAATATTTCTTTTCAGTTTGATCTTTTTTATGAACTAACCAGCAAGGTAGAAGCCAAAATGGGTCAGAAAGGTGCTGAGCGCTTTGTCGAACTCAGTGGCACAGTTTCTGAAACTTTTATGAGCAGCTTTGATCTGTCGATAGATGCTGTTGGCTCTTTTATGAACGGCACTGACAAGTCACTCGACATCTCTCCTGAAGTCACCAACCAATTTTTTGATGCAGTCGAAGGTCTGGCAGATCTTAGTCCAGCTGCGCTCGAAAACTTTTTGAAGGAATCTGATAAATTTTTCGCCAGCCTCGAAGACACTTACGGGTCGGCTAATGGTGCTTTTGATCAGATCAAAGGCGCTATGCAGGAGCAGGCCACGGCCTTTTTCGCTGATGTGGGCGGAGTGAGAAGCGCGGCTCTCGCAAGCCCAGAAATGGGAGGCGCATTACCGGAATCTGTTCCAGAAGGAGCTGTGCCGACTGGCGAAGCAACCGTAGAAGGTGACACCCCGAAGATCGAGCTGTTGTTTCAGCCAGATAAAAAGGTCAGTCAGAGCGACTACAAGAATTTTCTTGAAGACTTTTTGAAATATACCGAGAAGTTCAAACAGCAGTTGTTCGAAAATTTGTTCAACAACAGGCTGTCTGGCTACGAAAAACTGGCCAAAGCTCCAGAAGAAAAAGAATCTGCCAAGACCAGTTTGATTGATACTGCTGTCTGATAACGATTACAGATCTTTCCAATATTTGGCGGCGTTTTCGCCGCCCGCGTAAAAATAGTAAAGCGTTTTGGTTTCAACATAGCCCTTTTTCTCGAACATGCGTCGCGAAGGTGTGTTACTCTCACGCACCTCGGCGCATGTTTTTTTCATTCCTGAGTTTTTGAACCATTTTTCGATTTCTTCTATCAGGGCGGTGCCAACTCCGCGCCGTGCAAACTCAGTCAATACTCCGATTTTGTAGATGCGCCCTGAAGGTATTTTAAAATGCCGCAGCAGACCAATTGCGGCAGCACATATCTTGCCTTTTTCGTTGCGAATGATAATGGTTCGACTGGTCGGCGAAACGATAAGGTGGCGCAAGCTGCGTTTCGAAAACTGATCTGGCTTGTTTTCAAAACAGACTTTTTCAAATTCAAAGAGTTCGTCTACAATCTCTTTAGTCGCTACGATAAAATTAAGCTTTTCCATGTGTTTACCTGAGTTTATTTTTGTTTGTATTTCTGTGATCTTGTGAGAATTTGTTGTTCTTCAAGCAAACATATTATCAACTTTCGTGTTGAACGCCATATTTTTTTTACAGCGACCATTAAAGCATTTGTTCTCAGGGCAATCGCAGTTTCCGAGAAAGCGAGATCTGGTGAGCCTTAGTGCTGTTACAACGCATGATAAGAGCGCAACCTGCCGAAATGACAGCACTACAAGCAAAAGACCAGAAGCAATTAAAATCGCAAAATGCAAAATATTTTGCTTTTATCCCTTGCGGATACTCTTGTTGGTCATTACAATCTAAGTATCCGGCTATAAGCGTTCCCGGATAAGATTAATAAGCTCAGGGAGACCGAGAATGAAGCGAGTAGCAAGTATCGTCGCAGTAACCACCCTGTTTATGTTCGTCGTTCTTACGCCTGCAAGCGCGCAGCAGCTCAAGGACTGGACCGTAGCAGTTTTTCTCAATGCCGACAACAACCTTGACGAATTTGGAGTTGAAGATCAGACAGAAATGTCTCGTGTTGGCTCCAACGCAAACCTTAACGTTGTTACTTTGATTGACCGCGAACGCGGCCCGGCGCAGATTAATTTCATAGAAAAGAATAATATTACCAAGATTAAAGACTTGGGCGAAGTTGATATGGGTGATTACAACGAACTTGTCAAGTTCGCCAGCTTTGTAAAAGAGAATTATCCAGCAAAACACTACAGTTTCACCATCTGGAACCATGGCTCCGGCTGGAAGGGCAAGAAATTAAACAACATTTTCCGTGGCATCTCTTATGACGACTCTTCTAACAATCATATAACTAGCGCTCAGTTGTCTTTGGCTACTGCCAAAATGGTCGAGATTCTTGGCCAGAAAATTGACGTTCTTAACATGGATGCGTGTCTGATGCAGATGGTCGAAGTTGGTCACGCTGTTAAAGACAACGTCGGGTTTATGGTCGCCTCTGAAGAACTTGAGCCTGGCAAAGGTGCTCCTTACGACGATATTCTCGTCGGCGTTAAAAAAGGCATGACTCCTTCAGCCTTTGCGATCAACTGGGTTAACGCTTTTTCAAAATCATATACTGGTGGCAGTCAGGGTTACGATGAATCTACTCAGTCAGCTGTTGATATGAGCAAATTCGATAAAATGGTTGACGCCATAAACGGTCTGGCCAAAGCACTTATGAGCGGCAAATACTCAACCGAAGTTAAAGAAGTTTTGGCTAACACTCATAAGTTCGACTTCCCAGAAAACATCAGCATGCTGCATTTCGCCGAATTACTTAAAGCCCGCATGAGCAGCAATGAATCAGTAAAAACTGCTTGCGACAAGCTTCTGGTTGCTGGCAAAGCTGCTGTTATCGCCTGCAAAAACACTGGTAATTCAACTAAAAACGCTAAGGGTATCGCCATCTATCTGCCATCAACCTTCCGGATTGAAGCCAAATATTTGACACTCAGCTTTGCCAAGGCGACACTCTGGGATGAAATGATTCAAACTCTTCTCAAGCGTGATATAGCGGCAAATGTTGTCAGCGAGATCAAGGCAGGGAGTCTTGACGAGATGCGCAATCTGGTTGCTTCCGCCATGAGCAATTCAGAAAATGCAGATTTCTACCGCTTTATTATTCGTGAGCTTAACTATGAAATGTATACAGAAAAGGGATTGCCTGAGTCTCTCTCAGAAGAATTTAGCGGACTTTTCAAGCAGCTTTCTGGCTCTATAGCCCGCTGACAGGTGTTTATTAGTTCTTAGTGGTGGCTGCTGGCAACAGCAGCCACTTGTTTTTTTCTATGTCATCATCAAAAATTTCAAATGGTCAACCAGAACTTACTTTTGCAATTAGCAACATGAAAAAAATGATTATATCTGTTGACACTGTACTTTTTGATAATTATAATGAATGAACGTAGTATAAGTATTGATTAGGTATTGTATAAGTGTTTTGTAGGTGTTCTGTGAGTATTGTATAAGTTTTGTATAAGAGTATAAGGAGTATTGAAGATGAAACGAGTCATTAGTATTTTAGCCATTGCTTTCTTTGCACTTTGTTTTTGTACACCAGCTGGCGCCGCTGCCCAAAAAGAATGGACATTCATGGTTTTTTTGAATGCCGATAACAATCTTGATTCTTTCGGCGTGGGCGATCTCCAAGAAATGGTAGCTGGTGGCGGATCAAACGATAATATTAACATTGTGTGCCTTATCGACCGCGAAAATGCTCCGGCTACTCTTAACTATGTTGCTAAAGATGGCATCCAGGTTGTTAAAGAGATGGGCGAGCTTGACATGGGCGACTATCGCGAATATGTAAAATTTGTTACTGAAACTGCCAAAGCCTATCCGGCCAAACATTATTGTTCAATTATCTGGAACCATGGCTCCGGTTGGAAAAACGCTAATGACGAAATCATCAAAGGTATTTCTTATGATGATTCATCAAACAACCACATCACTACCAATCAGCTGACTGTTGCTTTGAAAGAAATCGAAACTGCACTTGGCAAAAAACTTGATGTTCTATCTTTCGATGCTTGCCTTATGCAGATGATGGAAGTTGCTTATGCAGTAAAAGATGGCTGTGACTATTTTATAGCTTCTCAGGAAACTGAACCTGGTGAAGGCTATCCCTACAAAGAAATTATCGAGAACTTCAAAAAAGGCATCACTCCTGAGCAGCTGGCAACAGTTATTGTTAAGCAGTATGCTATTTCTTACAACGGTGGTAGCGCTGGTAACTCATCAGGCACCCAGTCTGCTCTCAAATGCAGCGAGATCAATAACCTGAATGACGCTATTAACGGCTTTGCAAAAGCATCTATGGCCGGCGAATATGCCGTCGAATTCAAGTCTGCTCTTAACCGTGTTCAGAAATTCTATTACAGAACCAACATTGATCTTGGTCACTTCGTGGCTCTGGCCAAAGAAAGTATCAAGGACGAAGGTTTCCAGACTGCGGCCAAGAAACTCGAAGCTGCTTATGCTAAGACCGTTGTTTGCAATGGCCTGAGTGGTTACAATACCAAGAATGCTACTGGCCTGGCCATCTACTTCCCGACTTCTTCTTACAGCTTTTCTGCAGAATACAAAGACCTGGCCTTTGCCAAAGATTGTATGTGGGAAACCATGGTTAAAGATTACTACAAAAAAGCCGCTGTTAAGACTCTGGTTGCTGATATCAGCCGTGGTGATGTTTCAAGCCTGGTAGATTATGTTTCTACTGCCAATGAAAAGAACCGCGAAGTTAGCGCCAACGTTATTGCCAAACTGAACTTCAGAGTATTTGTTGAAGGCGGTCTCGATGAAGCTACTCAGACTAACGTTTGCAATCTGATCAGCGAACTTAAAAACAAATAAGCCTTACACTCCTTTAAAAATAGAACCGCAGAGACTAATAAAGTCTCTGCGGTTTTGCTTTGCACGCTCTCTTAGTGGCGAGCTACTGCATTTCTCAACGTCGATATCTTGAATCGACTTTGTCGCTTCTCAGTTTCGAGACGCCTTTCTCGTTGAGGCGTCGGAGCTTTTCATGAACTGCACGAATCTCCGCTTTCAGACGTGCAATCATCTCGCTGGTCTCAAACATATCATGCTTGCTGTTGGCATGCAAAATACTGCCACAAAACTAAAACACCATTGCCAGTAAAACTATTGCAGATAAACTTCTGCGGGTAAAAGATTGCCATTTCGCCTACGAATATTTTCCTTTCTAACAATATATTGACAGAAATTCGCGCATATTAGACATTTTATATTTCAAGAAAATTATGCTATCGTGTGGAAATGTACTACTGCCAGGAATGTAAGAAATAAATTGCATCCTGCTCAGGCTGTAATCGGCAAATAATCGACGTGACGGCTATTTTGCTCTGCCAGGTTTCTGCGGTAATGTTCGCTGAGCTTCTTGTTAGCCTGCCGCCGTTAAGCGTTGCGATTGACCCGGGATTTTGCCGGGTTCGACCATTGAAATCTGAACAGCGTGGTAGTTCATTGCGAAGTGACGGAGGGGAGGACGTTTAATGCGGTATGATGTTTCATTGAGGGGTTTCGGCTCTGATTTTCAACCCTCTTTCTCCGGTCAGGTCATACAGGTTGGAGAAGTATCCCGGTTGCGGTTGAAGCAATTCTTTGCCGCGTTGTTCCGGATCAGCGCAGCTCCAAATGGTTCTGCCGGTGAAAGCGCGGCGATGATCGTCGATCCACGAAGATTTGCCTTTACTTTTATCGTGGAAAACGGGGTGTTGTTGCAGACGTTTCCTTCCGGAAATACTGTGCGAATGGCTTCCGTTCAAGCGACCCTTGATTTTGTGGATCGAATGCTCGTCAAGATTGATGGTTCGGCTGCAAGCAAGGATCCAGGGGAAACTTGCTCCGCGCTTTCTCGTCTCAATTCCCCAATGACAACCGGCGCGGTGGTGGAAAGAGCACCTGCAAAAGGGTGGGTTGGGGCCGTTCTTTTTGTTGCGGCAATCCTGGTTTTGTTGTTTTTCATCGGAAACTTCCGGGAGTCCGGAACCGGTGCAGGGGCCGGAAAACTGCGGTCGGATGCGACCGTGAGACAGTTCTTTTCGGCTCTCGACCGTCTCGAAAACAGCAACCTGCCCCTAGATGCCGCTCAGAAGGCCCAACAACTGCGAATGATCCGGGATGATGTTCTGCGTCTCCCTCTAAACCGGCAAAAAATACTATTGGAGAAGATCACAGATCTCGACATGAAGCTCACCCAAGAGCTGTCAGAAGGCGATTCAGTCGTCTCATGGAGCGACATTCTATGAAAAAATCTCGGCTGACAGCGTTTTTTCTTGCGACATTCCTCCTGATTGCCGGCGGTTCCTTTGGCCAACGGCGTTCCTCCAAAATTGCGGGGGTCACCCCCGCCGACCTGGAGAGCAGTGCCAAGCGCCTTTCTCAAAGTGTCAAACGTGGTTCCGCGGCAATCCCCCTCAGTCAGGCTGCCAAAGATAAGGTGATCGAAGCTTTGAAGGGGAAGTTCAAGGATTACGTCGCCACCACGATCCTGGGAAAACTCAACAACGAAGAGATAAAGAGCGAGCTGTACCAGAAAATGGTGGGGGTTCTGGAAGAACGCAAGGACGATCTGATCAAGATCGGTGACGCTATCGCCGACGGCAATCCTGCGGAAGCCCAGACGGAATTGGCGACACTTTTTGGTACATCGGTTCTGCACGGACTCGAGAAGGCGATTCCCCTGAACCAGCTCAAGATCGATGACAGCCTTTCATTGATGAAGAGCGGAAGCGGCCGGTTGAATGTTATGGGGGCGGTTCTTGGAGAGGTTATTCAAAATGCTGACAAGATCAAGACCGTTTCTGAGATTGCCGGTCTGTTGTCAGATAAGCAGTGGAAGGCCGCCGGCGAGAAAGCAGCGGAATTCTTTCCCCAGGTTCAAACGATCCAGGCGGCTGTGGTTGTCGTGAGGCAGGGGTTTGAGGAGAATTTTTTCGGCCCCGGGATGGATGCCATTTACAACGCGTGGCGGGTCGATAAAACCCAGAACCCTGATGACCTGGCGACCATTTTAATGTCTACAACTCAGGAAACCGGAATGAAGGGAATCGAAAAAAGTGGCCACCTGCGCACGCTTGCTCAAAATCTAGGTTGGCCTGACGAAGGTGATGAGGAGCGGTTGAGACGGCTGGGCAGATATCTTCAAGCCCGCGATAAATCTGAGACGGATGCCGCCGCGAAGGAAAAGGAAATTCTGGTGGCGGCGGTCGAAATGTATGAAAAAGAAGTGCCCATCCACCGTAGTGGTCTCGGCAGTGGAAAGGCTCGAGACAAGGCTCTTGACCAGGATATTCTTGCCTACATGAAGTTGCGGGTGAATCTTGCCGGAGGGCTCGCCCGGGAACTGGGTTTGGATGCATCCAGGTATCAGTCGGTTATGCTTGAAGGACGGTCGCTGCTTGCGCTCCATGTAAAATCACGCCTGGAACTCGAAGACCTGATTCAGCGTCAGGGGCCACAATCACCGGAGACGATCTCCTTGCGTCAGTATCTGGCAAAATCTAGAAACGATTTGCTGAAAACTCTGCGGGAGCGTCTCGGCCTGCCGGCCGTGAAAGAAACGATCGAGGCAGGTTTCGAACTGCCCGGAGAAGCTGATGCCGGAGAAGTTGTCGAGGGTGCACTCATCATCGAGAAGGGAATTCCCCCGTTTTCTGTCACCATTGAAGTTCCGGGACAAAAAAATCCTCTCCGTTTTTCGGGGAAATTCGATCCGGTCATTCCATTTTCTTTTAAAGCTCCTGTTAAACCTGGAGCTCACGCGATTACGGCACGAATCGAAGCGTCTGATGGGGATAAAGGGAAACTGACTGCCCAGGTTTCAGCTCAGATTAATGTTTCGGCGGCGTTCAATGTGGTTGTTGCCGCTCCGAAATTTCTCGGTTTCAACCAGACGGCACGGGTTGAAGTAACGGTTTTTGAAGGAACACCTCCTTTTACCGTGACAACCGGCGGAACTCTTCCAGGAAAATCCGCCGTTCAAAAAATCTCCGGGCGAAATCATACGCTGCCGGTTACGGCGGGTCAAAAGCCTGGAGCCTTTACCATCTGGGCGGAAGTGGAGAGCGCCGATAAAAAGACCGCACGTTCGGAACTTGAGGTCGCGGTGGGGCCACCATTTCAGGTTCTTTTTCTGAATGCACCGAAGCAGGTTCCTGCGGGGAGCAACGTCACGCTCGGGTTCAGCCTGGAAGGCGGGTCGCCTTTGCTTAAACCCAATCCCCCATGGGATGTCTTTCTTAAGGGAAGCGGCGTATCAAAGGCTGTCTCCGGGAAAATTACGAACAAGAGGTTTTCCCTTTCCTTCACCGCTCCCAAGAAAACGGGAATGTGTGAGGTGACGGTCGAAGCCGGCGGCACCGTATTCTCCGCTTCAGCAAAGCATTCCTTCAAGGTCGTTCCCGGCTTTGCCATTGATCTTACCGGTCCGCGAAGTTTCGAACCCAACCAGGAAAAGGATCTGTCCGTGGAGGTCTCCGGGGCGGTCGCAGCGTATCGTGTCATGTTTCGCGGACCCATGGGCAACGATAAGGAAGTGCTCCAGGGCCAGCCGCAGTCCGATGGGGCTGTTCGCAAGACGATTATGTTCAAAGCGCCGAGCAAGGTGGGGGAATATACTCTTCAGGTCAGGGCGGTCGATACCTCGGGAAAACAAGTTACCTCAACCCTGAGGGTCTCGGTGAAAAAAGCCGACTCCTCTGAACCAGATGAACCGGATAAATCGAATACAACCAAAGAGGTTCGTTCGACGCCGTCAGGCAACGAGGTCGGCCCGGCAATCACACTTACGAGAGAGTATCTTACCATGCGGTTTCAAACCGAAGGGGTGAAAGTTGATTATAAGCAATCCAGCTGGGGTCCGTTCGGGGGGAATGCCAGCGGAATCATTACGGGCGACCGGTTCAGGTTCTCCGGGGAGGCGACGGGGATAGATGATGATCCTCCTCCTGAATTCTTTTGTCGTGGGAAAATTACGTTGTGGCGGGAAAAACAGCAACCGGAGACGATCACGTTATTCGAGCGGCAAGCCAAGGGGCCGTTCCGACAAACCTGGGATCGGAGTATAGATTTGAAGGATGTTTTCCGAGTCGATTTCGAAGCAGACTTGGAAGGCGGGGATATAGCCTGCTATGCCCCTTTCATTCCTGTCAGGGTGAGCTGTCGTCGCCCTGAATGATTCACAGAAACCAATGGAGGTCGCTTCAATGGCAGTAAAACTTTCGGTGAAGGGAGTCTCTTCCGATCTCACCCGTGCCACGGGAGGCTCGGCGATTGTGTCTCTGGGCGAGTATTCCCTGGAAGATCTTCAAGGGTTCTTGGCGGATTTCCGGCAACTGGTTCCACCGCCGAGTTGGCCTGAAGACGGTCTGTGTCCGCCTCACGTCTTCCTGGATGGAGCGGCGGAGAAAATGACCCTGATTGCGGATGAGGGAAAACTCTTCTGGGAGGAACGGGATCTTGAGATTTCTCCTGCCGAGGTTGTGAACGGTTTTTCGAGCGGCGAATGGCATAATACTGTTGTCGAAAGTATTTCCGAACAGGCTCCGGCAGAAGAGATTGCGGTTGTCCGCCCGCGTTCCGATTTTCCCGGCCCCTATGTAAGAAAGCCAGCCAAGAAGAGTTTCAAATACGGAATAGGGGATCTGATTCGTCTGATTTTTGCCCTTCTCGGCGGTGCGGCGGCATTTTCGCCGATGGTTTTCCTGACACCCTTCATTCAGGAATCGGCGAAGGGAAATGTCGAACTTGCGTTGATCATGATCGGCGCTTTTTTCCTGTCTGGGGCAATAGTGGTCTTCATGTTGATTCTCGCGCCAACGTTGAACAAATAGCGCATATGTGGTGCTTCCCCCGGTCAGTAGATTTTTTAATCTGTTAAAACAAAACCGCAGAGACTCATAGTAGTCTCTGCGGTTTTGCTTTGCCAGCTCTCTTAGTGGCGGGCTACTGCATTTCTCAACGTCGATATCTTGGGTCGACTTTGTCGCTTCTCAGTTTCGAGCCGCCTTTTTTCATGCTATCAAGACTCTGCTCGAGAACTTTAAGCTCTGCCTTCAATTCCTTGATCTGGGCCATTAATACCTGTGCCTGCTCCTGAGCCTGTTCTCCACCCTCTTCGTTGAGGCGTCGGAGCTCTTCGTGAGCCGCACGAATTTCCGCTTTCAGACGTGCAATCTTCTCGCTGGTCTCAAACATATCATGCTTGCTGTTGGCATGCAAAATGCCGCTAAAAAACGAAAACACCATTGCCAGTAAGACTATTGCCGATAAACTTCTGCGAGTAAAAGATTGCATTTTTGCCTCCGAATATTTTTATTTCTAACAATATATCGGCAGAAATCCACACATAATTAATATTTTATACTTTGAAAAATGTATGTTATCGTGTGGCAATGTACTACTGCCCGGAATGTAATAAAGAAATTAATGTTTGTCCTGGTTGTAAACAGCGAATAGCCGACGTGATGGCTCTTTTGCTCTATCAAATTTCAGCGGTAGTATTTGCTGTTGCTGTCATTTTTTTTATGCTTGAGCTTGAATTGCGCGAAGGTACAGCTGTAGCACTAAAACCATTTAACGAAGCTTCTGAAATCTCAGAGAAGAAGTCGAAAATAGAGGCAGTTAAATTGCCGACTCCTCCCAAAGCCGCCAAAAATGATCCAGACACAAAACAAACTCCAAAAAAGAGCCCGATCAGAGGGCAAACGGCGGATTTTAGAGCTGCCCTGTGGGGTGGGGCGCGGAGTCGCATTGTGGAAGAAGAAAAGGCTGAATTGCTAAATGATAGTAGCGCATACAATCTTGACTACATTGATAGAATTAGCAACTTTGACACAGTTATCAGATACGATTTTTCTTCAAGCCGTCTCATCGCAGGTCGATACATTTTTTTCGGGCACAAGTGCCAGGGTTTGGAACAGCTCGACCTCGCCAAGGTTCCCAAGATTGGCGAAAGTGCTGACAGGGTTATACAAAGCGATTTTGCAATTTTTCCGATCCCACGTAACACTGCACTTTGCGATCTTCAAAGTATAGAACAATTTTTTTCCGAAACGTACAGCTCTCTGGTTTTTCAGTTGGGAGAACCTTTGGAGCGTAGTCTGGGCGAGCTGGATGCCAGTTTAAGCGCTAAGCAAAAAGTTGAGTCAGTAATGGCCCATAATCGTATTATAAGCTACTGTTGGAATACTCCAGAATCAGTTGTTAATCTGGAGTTTGCAGCTTTCGAGAATATCATGTATCTCTGCATTAATTATCAAAACCCAAAGACGGCCAGGTAATATGACAACTATAAAATGCGAATATTGCAAACTTCAGGTAGACGAGTGCCCCGACTGCAAAAAGCCCCTGGGGCAACATATAGTTTTGCCAATGATCATATTGATCATATCTCTGCTGGCAGTTACCGTGGCTGGGTATCGCTGGAATAGCGCATTTGCTGAACATGAAGACGCACAGACTTTTCGCCAGGCCTATCTTAAGAAGCACCCGGAGGCCGTTGAAAAACTGCGTTAAGTGCACTTGCTCAATGCAGAATCTGGCGGCGGGAAAAGATCAGCGTAGCCAGCAGATAGAATGCTGCTGTCCAGATTGATACTGCCAGCAGCGATGAAAAGATGCCTTCGCTGAGGAGACTGGCTTTGCCGTCAAGAATGCTTTGGATGTTCTTGATCGCAAAAATATCGTCTAGATGACGCGTAAAACACCATTTTGCCAGTGCGTCATACCATGGGTCGATTTTATTGAGCAGCCCGCTGGCGACCAGGTAAAAGGTATGGATACCCATGAGTACGCTCAAACTGGTGAATGACATCAGAATTGCTGACTCAAAAAACAGTGAAAATACAATGAAAAAGCCGATTAGCATAAGGTTTCCGAAGAATGTCATCGCCAGCAGTTGCAGGGCGGATGCAGTGCTTACCAGATACGTGGGAGGGCGATTCTTGACGAGATCGCCGAGCTCACCAAGCCCGCCAGGTAGATTCTGCACCATCGACTCGGGTATCAGTCCAGAATTTTGTGTGAGTGTTCGTGCAATAAGCAGATCTGCCTGCAAAAACATGCCACCAATGCAAACAGCGAGTAGCAGAAAAATCATTATCGCCACTGTTTTGGCAGTAATCACCTGCCAACGGTTTATTGGTGTCAGCAGCAGCATCTTCATGTAGCCCCTACTGAATTCGGTCGAAAAGCTGTCGCCGACTACCAGCGCCAGAAAAAACGGGGCGATAAAGGCAAACAGCTTAACATGGCCGGTAAAAAGCCCCTGAACGACTTCATGCAGCACTGAAAACTGAATTTCGCCAAAGCCAAATCCTTTGAACTTTACGAAGGCGATCAGTAGCGCCAGACTGGCTACCAGCGGTACCACATTAAGTGCTACCAGAAACAGCAGGGCTTTTTTGCGGTTTAGAATCTTTTTAAGTTCGAACAGAACCAGAAACAGCATTCGCTTCATGAGCTGCCTCCCTTGTCACCGGAGTCGGAGGTGAGCTTGATGAACGTTTCTTCGAGTGACGCTTCCTGAGGTATCAGGGCGCTGACTTTGATGTTGGCGTTTACCAGCGCCTGATTAACCTGCGCCGATAAACCGGTCGTCATGGTTAAGAGCAACCCTCTCGGCGTGCTGGCAACAATAATCTGTTGCCCGAGATTTTCGATAAGCTGTCTGGCTTGCGCGATTTCTTCGTCAGCCATTCTGATTTCCCATTTTTCAAGGTGGCTGGCGAGCAGGTCGGCGACGAAGCCCTGGCTGACAGTTACACCCTTGTCAATGATGACCACATAATTGCAAAGTCGCTGAACTTCGTCGAGCAGATGGCTTGACAGAAAAATCGAGGTCTTTTCTTCGCTGTGAATAAGCTGGAGGATTTCGCGCATATGCACACGGCCCGCCGGATCCATTCCACTGGTGGGCTCGTCAAGAATAAGCAGGCGGGGCTTGTGTAGAATGCCAAAAGCGACACCGAGTCGCTGTTTCATGCCGGTTGAAAAAGTGCCGAAACGTTGATGTATCGCCTCTTTTAGTCCGACCATCTCGATAACCTCGTTGATTCTGACCGACGTTAACGGTTTATACAGAGAGCCAAACCAGTAGAGATTCTCGTAAGCTGTCATGGTCTCAATGAAAGTGGGGTTCTCGACAACGGCTCCGATCTGCTCAAGCGCTGCGACGCGTTGCGAGGGGATACTGCAGCCGAGCATCTCAAGATTGCCTCGATAAGAGGGAATCAGGCCCAGAAGAATGCGCAGAGTGGTTGTCTTGCCGGCGCCATTTGGCCCCAGAAAGCCGGCGATTGAATCCGGCGGTACGCTGAAGTGCAACGACTGGAGCACCTGTTTGCGCCCAAAATTTTTACTGAGATCGGTTACTTTTATTGCAGCATTCATATAAATCACACCGGGTCATAAAGCTCGTGATAAAGCTCACGGCCGAGAACTTTGAGAATCACGGTAAGTGGCACCGCCACCAGCATACCTGGAATGCCAGCTATGTTGGCAGCAATAGCAAGAGCCAGCATTACTATGAGTGGATGCAGTCCGGCGTTTTCGCCTACGACGTTTGGTTGCAGATACCAGCCGTCAATGGTCTGAATGATAGCGATAGCTATGGCTATTTTAATCAAAACCGCGACCAGAGAAGAAGAGAAGCCAAATTGTGTAATTGCAACCAGTACGGCGAAAATTATTGTGAACAGGCCGCCCAGATATGGAATGAAGTTAGCAATTCCGGCCAGTAAGCCCAGAAACAAGGAGAAGTTGAGCCCTGAGAGCCAGATGGCAAAAACCATCATCAGCGCAAAAATCGAATTAGCGAAAAGCTGACCGCGTAGCAAAGCATTGAGCTGTTCATCAATTTTACCGATTATTGCGAGCACGCGTTCGCGGTAATCTGGCGGCAGCAGCATTTTAAAGCTTTCAAAAATTGCATCGATATCGAGCAATATGTAAAAAACCAGAATGGGAATGAGAAACATGTTGAACATTCCAGAAAAAGCACCGCCTAGAAAGCTCATGCCCTGTTTAAAGAGCGCGACGGCACCATCTCTCGCCAGGATTACACCTTGCGAAGCAAGCTCGCGCAGGCGGTCGCTTTGAACAAACTCATCTACATAAGTTTTAATATAGGGAACGCCCTCTAATTTTTGGTATAGATCAAGACCCAGTCCCTTGTAATTCTCTGCCAGTTTTTTTACATCAAGATTTGCGAGTTTGTTTACCAGCTCGCCGGCTTCTGAGATCATCGAAATGCCGAATGGCACGATAAATATGGTGAAAATAATTATGCACACAAAGAAAACCGCTAATACAGCCCATGGTCGCGGTAGTTTGCGCGCGACCAGACTCCGAACCAGCGGATTGACCACGTAAGCGATTACCAGTGAAATCAAAAACGGCGCGATTACGCTTGAAAGGTAATATGAAATCACAATTGCTACTATAAAACCGAGGGCTATCAGCGCATTTTTAACTGCTGGCGAAAGATTTTTGATAGACATCAGACAATTTTCCTCATTTTAATGCCTTCTCCATAAAACTTGAGAATCAGCTCAATTTCTGATTTGCTCATGTGCAGACTTCTTGCTATCTGAGGCAATGTTACACCATCTTCATACATTTTTAAAACTTCTCGAACCGGAAACCCAGCTGGCGGGCAGGGTAATTCTCTTGGTTTTTCAAGGTCGGTCATTTTAATAGTTGCCGGCAGTCGCGCGCCTTCATTTATCTGGGCAATTCTAAGCTCTTTTACGTTCCCAGATTTCGTGGTTGGTAACAACTCAGCAACTGTGGCGCTATCGACAAAAGACTCCCGCACTGGCCTCATTGGCACTACGCGCTCAGCTGTTTTCTCTGCTGCAACTGCACCAAACTGCATTTCTGCTCTGGTTGAATCTTTTCTCGAAATCTGGAGCTCCTGACTGATGGCTTTGAGCTGTCTGGAAACTTCAATGCGAATCAGTTCGGCGACACATTCTTTGTCAGGAACAATTGGATTGTCTTCGAGCTCTGAGGTTCGGGTATCAAGCTCTCCCATGCGATTCAAAATGTCTTCAAGAGAAGACTGAATTTCTTTGTAAAATTTTCGTTCAGTGCCTTGTTCTATGCTGGTGACAACAGCTGAACCACCAAGGTTTCGCATGCGGAGAGACGCTGAGCTCTCATCCATCTCTTTAAGCAGGTCGCTGACATAAATACTTTTTCTGTCTGCAACTGTTAAAACCTCTTTGATCTCTTCAGTTCTCACTTCGAGAACCTTCATGTTGTGAGCCGATACCATCTCCATGTCTTCCATCAGATTCTTGAAGGAAAGTTCGAGCGCGCGCATTTCTTCGTTCATTTGATAGAAGCGGCGTTGGCCAAGTTTTTTGCCGATCCAGAACGCAGCCAGCACCAGAAAGACCAGGCAAACAACAATCTGTACAATTGTCCACATATGTGGCTCTTCACCCCATCCCGATATTCTTTTACCCATTCTCAAAGCCGTCTAATTCTGGCACAATTACCATATTTAAACAATCTTGTGAATGAAGCGAGCACATGGTACCATGCCTGCTATGCTAAAATCCAAGAAATTCTGGGGAATAATTCTAAGTTTTTTCTTTCTTTGGCTTGCTCTGCAAAAAGTCGACTGGAAGCATGTTCCCGATATTCTGGCCAGTCTGAAGTTTCGCTATATCTTCCTGATATGTATCAGTTACACGTTTGAGCATTTGTTGCGTGCTGTGAGGTGGCAACAGATTCTTTTTGAGCGCGATTTTTCCTTTAAAACGGCTTATTTCGGTATAGTTCTCGGGTATTTTTTTAACAACATCCTTCCCGCGCGTGCCGGTGAGTTTTTTCGTGCCTATTATCTGAAGAAAAACAAGGTGGTTGCGGGTAGCGAAGCCTTTGGATCTGTGGTTTTTGAAAGGTTTCTTGATGGCGTGGTAATTGTGAGCCTGATCGTATTTTCGCTGCAGAATTTCAAAACGACGCCGTTGATCGAAAAAGCAAGTATCAGTGCGGTTATTTTTTACTGCCTGGTGCTGATTGCTATTTTGATATTGCAGTTTAAGAAAAGTTTGTTTGTAAAAATCTCATCAGCTATTTTTAATCTTCTGCCAGAAAGGTTCGGCAGTCGCTTGAAAAATTCGCGCGACTCATTCATTGACGGGCTGAGTCTGATCGGGCAACCAGTTGTTTTTATCAAGGCGCTTTTTACATCTTTCATCGCCTGGGGTCTTTCTTTGTTTACCCTTTGGCTGAGCCTGCAGATGTTCTCTATTGATTTTGGCTTCGGCCAGACCGCCCTGCTCATGTCTGTGCTGGCGATCGGATCAATGATACCGTCCAGTCCTGGCATGATAGGTGTTTACCAGTTCTGTTGTGTTATCACGCTTCACGATATTTTCGGTCTTTCAAACGATCTTGCTGGCACTTTTGGTCTGGTCTGTCATTTTATTGCCTACAGCTATGTCATTCTGCTTGGTTTTGCTATCCTTACTCACGAAGGACTTCGCGTGAGTGAACTAAGTGCCGCAGAAAAAGAGGATATCGTAAACACGCCATCGGTAATTTCCTAATCCTTCCTGTAGATAATGCCGATAAATTGATAAGCAATACAGGAGGTTGGCATGAAATCTCAGACAAATACAAGCAAATCCAGAGCTCAGTTCGGTCTATTTCTGTTCTTTTTGGCAGGGTTATTCGCGCTTCAGATAGCTTTTGCCTTTACTATTCACGGCGATATTGGACCTCAAACTAATATTGTGCCTGGCATTGAGAAGCCTGCTTCGCCGATTCTGGTCGGGAGAATAGATAGCCTGATCAGCAATGCCCGGCTTATAGCTCCAGCTAAAGTGGCGCCTGAGGGTGCGTTTGCTCCGGCTACTCGCGATTTCAGCGACAGTAAGCTTGAACTTGCCCGTATCGAGACAGAAGATTCAAATGCAGATCATAGCACTGAAGTTATAGAAGCAGACTCAGAGCGCTTTGTAGCGTATAGGGTGCAATCTGGAGATACGCTGGAGAAAATTGCCCGAAAACTTTTTGGCAGCTCACAGATGGTTCAGTCTCTCGTCAGAATCAACAGGATTACTGACGAACGTTGCCTGAGACTGGGCAGTACCATAAAAGTTCCTCGCAGCGGACTGCTGCAGACTGTAAAGATTAACTGATAGCGGGTTCTATAATGGTTTCAAGTTACTTCAAACCTCTAAATATACTGTGTGTGGTCTGCTACATTGCCTTTATGGGCTTGGCGTTTGACTCCAGCATGGTTGATGCCCTGGTACTCTATGTGTCAGAGGAAAATGGCAAGCCTGTTTACATTTCAGGTAAAATTGAAACTGCTGCGCTGCCCAGAACCAATACTCAAAAGAAACCCATTATTGCCATTCAGTACCGCGCCGAAAATATCAGCTCAACTCCTGAACATACAGTAGCCACAAGTCCCAGTTCTGATGCTGCCCAGGTAGTAAAAAGCGAAACCTCTGCCAATGCCGATGCGCCTGCTGAGAGCCTGACAACTGTTATTGCCATGACGCCTGCTGTAACGACTCCTGCGTTGACTGTTGTTGAACCGAAACAGGATGACGACTATCAGGCTCCAGATTCAAACGAAGCCTCTACATCAGCTCTTGCCTATATTGAGGCAATCAGCAAAAACAAATGGGAATATGCTTCTCTGCTCGATCGCTATATAGTTAAATTCGATCCCCAAACCTATGTTGTTCTCACGATTAGACCCTCATTGCAAAAAATGGTCGAGGATACTTTTAAAAAATATTCAACCCGCATCGGTGCCAGTATAATTCAGGATCCTGCTACCGGCGAAATCCTTGCAATGGCTTCCAGTCATCGTAACCAGATTCTAGATATACTCTCAGAAGAGTATCGAACAGAGAATTGGGCTCTGCGCCCGACTTTCCCGATTGCTTCAATTTTCAAGATTATTACTGCCTCTGCTGGTCTCGATAGCGGCAAGACCACTGCCAAAAGCAGTTTTCTTGCCTGGGGTAAAACCTATATGACTGTCTGGAAAGCTTTTGCTATATCTCACAACGGTGTCTATGGCCGAATTGCCCGAAAAGTTGGCCGCAGTCTGCTCGTGAAATATATTGAGGCCTATGGTTTTAATAAGCCCTTCTTTTTTGACCTGCCGGTCGAAAAATCATTGGCAACTCTGCCGACTGATTCAATCAAATTTGGTCAGGCCGCAGCCGGCCTCAACCGGGACTTTCTTGTCAGCCCGATTCATGTCGCTCAGATCATCTCTACGGTTCTCAATCGTGGACGAACCATGAAACCCTATCTGGTCGACTATGTAGTGCGCAAGAACAAGGTTGTATTCAGGCGCAAACCATTTCAGCTCGCTCAGCCGATTAAAACCGACACCGCTAAAGATCTCTACAAGATGATGTATGCCACAACCTCTGTTGGAACCGGCAAGCGCGGATTCGGCGGTTATCGCAAATGCCCGAGTCTGGCAAAACTTTGTGGCGGCAAGACCGGTACTCTCACGGGAGCTTCGCCTAACTATTTGTTCACCTGGTTCGGCGGTTTCACCAAGGCTATAGGCCGCGATCTTTGCATCGTAACACTGGTCGGCCAGAAGGGTCATTCAGGCACCAAGGCGTCATCTGTTGCCGGGCAGATCTCATATGAGATGTATATGAAGCGTCACGAGGATAAGAGCCCGCAGCAGATTGCGAAAAGCAGATGACGAGTTATTCGCTCATAAAAAAAAAACCGGCAATCGCCGGTTTTTTTTATGACTGATTATCAGTGCCTTATTCTTCTTCTTCCTGGATTGGAGGGTCGTCGAATTTAGGCATTACCGGCTGATTCGTTGGCGGTTCAGGCTCTTTGACCTCGAACGTGCCGATTACCTTGAACACGGCACAATCTTCTTTGTCTTCGTTTTTGCCGCATTCAGTCGAGATATCGTCACCTTTGTTGAAAGAGCCTTTAAGAATGGCCTCTGCCAAAGGGTTTTCGATGTATCGATGAATGGTGCGACGTAGTGGGCGTGCGCCGTATTTGAGATCTGTTCCCCTGTCGACCAGAAAGGTCTCCATCTCTTCAGTGAAACCAAGGCGCATGTTCAAGCCGGATACTCTCTCTGTTACTTCCTGGAGGAGGATCTTGAGGATCTGGCGATTGTCGTCCTTGTCGAGTGCCCTGAACACAATCACATCGTCGATGCGATTGAGGAATTCGGGCGGGAATTTCTTTTCCAGGCTCTTACGGGTGATTTTGACTTTCTTTTCGTGTGACAGATCGTCAAGTTTTTCGACGGGCTTGGCGGCAGGCCCATCGATTCTGAAGCCTGGCTTACTTTCTTCGCTGGTGATATCAGTCACACCAATGTTGGTGGTCAGGATGATCACACATTCTCTGAAGCTGACGGTCTCGCCTTTACTGTCGGTGAGAATGCCTTCGTCGAGAAGCTGTAGCAGAAGATTGTGTACTTTTTCGTGCGCCTTTTCGATTTCGTCAAAAACAACTACGCCATTGGGTTTGTTTTTAACCGATTCGGTAAGGTAGCCGCCTTCGTTGTGGCCGATATAGCCTGGGGGTGCACCAATCAGTTTGGCGTATTCATGGCTCATCGCAAATTCAGAGCAGTCGATACGTACCAGATCATTCTCGCTGCCGGTCATAAATTCGCAAAGAGCTTTGGCAAGCTCAGTTTTACCAACACCGGTTTGACCAACGAAAACGAAACTGCCGACCGGGCGTTTCGGGTTTTTCAGGCCAACACGAGCTTTTCTGATAGCCTGAGCAACGGCAGTAACTGCTTCATCCTGGCCTATAATGCGTTTGCGCAGATGTTTTTCTATTTCCATGTAGCGCTGCTGAGCAGTTTTAGCCTCTTCGGATTCAGCTCCAAGCATCGTTATAGCGCCGCCTTTGGCGGTTTGCTCATCGACCTGGATAGTTACTTCCTTTATGTCAAGAGATGGATTGACCTTGACACAGAGATTGTAAAGTTCCTGCTCGATGATTTCACCGAGCAGTGGGTATTCGTTGTTTCCAAAGACCAGAGGAGCGATCTCATCCAGATAATTTACTACTGAAGCGTTTATAATAAGCCGCTTGTAAGACTTCTTGTCAGTTATCTTGATGTTTTTGAAAAGCTGCTGCTTTTGCTCCGGAGTGAATGATCTAATGGCAACAAAGCGGTCTAGAGACTCACAGAACTTCATCTTGATTCCGGGCGTGGAATCCATGAGAACCCTCCTGAGGGTACGTTTTCGCCATTGACAAATAAGTGCACAATGGGGTATAGAGTATTGTATCACTAACCCTTGCGCAAGGCAATACCTGTAATGATAATAAAGTCGAAACAAGCTGAAGAACACTTTGACAGAGGAATTAATTATTTTCGGGGCGAATTTTACTCTTCTGCTCTGCAGGAATTTATCCAAGTCAGGAATATTGAGCCAGCCTACCCGAATATTGATTTCATCATAGAAGCAGCGATAAAACGCAATCGTGAAGTTGTCGGGCAGCTTACCAACTTTATCGAAGAGAATTTTGATG
Organism: Candidatus Rifleibacteriota bacterium; assembly: GCA_018818125.1. Taxonomy (GTDB): domain Bacteria; phylum Muiribacteriota; class Ozemobacteria; order Ozemobacterales; family Ozemobacteraceae; genus Rifleibacterium. Next base: position 23,548 of record JAHISQ010000034.1, on the reverse strand, counting down.
CTGAAATACAGGAGCTTTCGAACGAACTGACGGTCGAGAACTCTTCAATGCTCGGACCAGAAGTAAATGCTCTGCTCAAACGTGGCAATTTCAGCGAAGCTCTTCGTAAGCTGAAGCATGCCGAATCGGTAGTTCCAGATTCGCGCCCGCTCCTTCTCCTTCTGGGAAACACCCAACGCCGCCTTGGTCTGCTGGATGAGGCTGAAAAGACTCTGCAGCACGCTGCTCACCTTTACCCAGAAGACAGTGAGATTCTTAACAATCTCGGCAATGTTCTGCTCGATATGAGTCTCTACAAGGATGCCGAAGACGTTTTTCGGGCAGCACTGCGCCTGGCACCAGAGAACCCACGTCTGCTAAACAATCTTGGCGCTATGCGCATGCAGACAAACAATCTTGACGATGCCGAAAGGCTTTTTTGCAAAGTTCTCAAGCTGCAGCCAAGATGGGTTACTGTGCAGAAGAATCTGCAGAATCTCAGGCAACGTATAGAAGCGCTTGATAGCGATATCGAAAACCTGAGAACAGAATTTGTGCAACATCCAGATTATCTCGATATCGGGTTGGCTCTGGGCAAATCATTGTTTTTCAGAGGCTATTTTTCTGAAGCTCGCACCACTCTTAAAGGCGTTCTTAAGAAAAATCCCAGGCTGGTTGCCGCCTGTTTTTACCTCGCGACCATTTATGAATTGACTGATGACAATGAAAAGGCAATCGAATATTATCGGCAAATGGTCTTGAAGAACGGCAAAGAAGATACGCTGGAATTTGTCAACTTTGAATCGCTGCTGAAACAGGAATTTTACGAAGAAGCCCTCAGTGAGCTTAAAAAAATTGCCATACTTGAACTCGATGTTGCTGCCAGCCGTATCAATCTGGGTATCAAATATTTCGAGGACTGTCAGTGGAATGACGCTCTACGCCATTTTGAAGAGGCGATAAATATCAATGATACTTATCCGGATGCTTTTTATTGGACAGCGCTGGCACTTGTGCAACTAAGCGAAACAGTCAAAGCAAAGGAATCGCTCGAAAAGGCGATTGAACTCAACCCGGATTATGCCGATGCACACTTTCAGCTTGGCATGTTATTGCGTTCCAAAGCGAAGAAGAAGGCTCGGATACATTTTAGCAAAGCCTTATCGTTGAATCTGCGGCCATCTTTTGCTAGAATAGCCCAACAGCTGATTGACGAACAAAAATAATTACCAGGTAAATAATCAATGGACCAGGCGGCATTTAAAAAGAGTTTTCCGGCATTTCCGGTTGATAATGAATCAATGGAAAGGCTGTGTCGTCTGCTCATAAATGAAGGAACAATCTCTCACGCAGTCTGGGAAGAACTATCAACTGCCACCTCGGACCCAAAGTCATTTGTAGAGGCCCTGTCCGCGCTTGATGTTATCAGTGAAGAGCTTTTGGCCATGAAAGAGGCTGAAATTCTCAACATCCCTTATATCAAGCTTGATGAGATTGATATTCCCCAGGATGCCTTCAAACTCATTGATATCAAGTTTATCAAAGCACACCGGATAATTCCAATCAGAATTAACGGCGCTGAACTTATTGTCGGTACAGTAGAGCCCGCTAACACTGCGATTCTGGTTGGCACAAACGCAACTCTGGTTTTGCGTCCGGCCAAGGTTCTTGGCGATGCGTTAGACAATAAAATTGCCCAGAAAAGTGGCGACAAAGGTTCCAGGCAGGGCAAAGGCCCAAGAAAACGACTGGGCGACATTCTCGTGGAATCAAAGTATTGCACTGCCGAGCAGCTTAATGATGCCATTCAGGCCGCAAAAAACGACAAAGTGCGCCTTGGCATTCACCTGATCAAAGCCGGCCTTTTAACTAACAAGCAGCTTTCCATTGCGCTTTCCAAGCAGTATAACATTCCGTTTGTCGATCTCGACGAAAGTCTGGTTGACCCGGTTCTTGCCACGTTGCTTCCTAAAAAGCTCTGTCACGAACAGATCATGTGTCCGGTTAAGCGTGAGAACAACAAGCTCGTGCTGGCAATGACAGACCCCACAGATATTATTACTATTGACCACGTCGAAATGATGACCGGCATGCGGGTTTCGCCGGTGGTCAGTTCAGAACTATCGATCATGTCTGCTTTGGCCAAACTCTATGGCGAAAATATAGACTCACTGGCCGACAATATTGGCAGCGAGGGTGGCGGCGGCGGTGGTGCTGACGAAGACATGGATATGGGCGAAAATGATGCGCCGATTATCAAGCTGGTTAACTTGATTCTGACTCAGGGCGTAAATATGAATGTTTCTGATATTCATATTGAGGTCTACGAACACGAACTACGCATAAGATTCAGACAGGATGGTGTCATGAAGTTGTTTATGACGCCAGCTAAAGCTGCACATGCCGGTGTGGTAAGTCGTGTCAAGGTTATGGCCAATCTTGATATCGCCGAAACCCGGCGTCCGCAGGACGGCCGTATTAAATTGAATATGCAGAACCGCAAGATTGATCTGCGCGTATCCTGCATTCCATGTGTCTGGGGCGAAAAGATCGTCATGCGTATCTGCGACCAGGGCAATCTTAAGGTCGATCTTGGCGACCTCGGTTTTGAGCCATTTGTTCTCGAAAGATACATGGAAGGCATCAGATGTTCCAACGGCATTGTTTTGGTCACTGGCCCTACTGGTTCAGGCAAAACCACAACTCTGTACTCATCAATATTTTTAATTAGCAATCCGTCTATTAACATTATGAGCGCTGAAGACCCGGTTGAATACAACCTGATGGGTATCAATCAAGTGCAGTGCCACCCCGATATCGGTCTTGATTTTTCGGCCGCGTTGCGTTCTTTTCTGCGCCAGGATCCAGATGTAATCATGCTCGGCGAAATTCGCGACTATGAAACGGCTACGATCGCGATTAAAGCGGCCATGACCGGCCATCTGGTCATATCGACGCTGCACACCAACGATGCACCGGCAACTGTTGCGCGTTTGCTCAACATGGGTATCGAACCATTCAGCCTGGCGACTTCTCTGCGCATAGTTCAGGCTCAGCGCCTGGTTAAGAAAGTTTGCAAAACCTGCGCCCAGAATGTCAAGGCCGACAAAGACCTGCTGATGTCACTTGGTATCGACGCCAGATTGCTCAAAAAACTACATCTCGACGACAGATATAACGTCGACAACATAGTCTTCAGGCGCGGTGCCGGTTGTCCTGACTGCGATAACACCGGTCTGAAAGGTCGCCAGGGTATTTACGAAGTTCTCACCATGACTCAGCGCTTCCGGGAACTCATTGAAAACCGAGCCAATACCGAAGACATGCGTCGTCAGGCGCTTGTGGACGGCATGCTTTCACTGCGCGAATCGGCTCTTTACAAGGCTATTACCGGCGTAACCACTGTTCAGGAGGTTTTTAATACCACCATAGACTCTGGTGGCGAAACAGATCCTGATGCCGAAATCAAGCCCAAAATGGCAGAAGAGTCGTCGATTACGGCGGCAAGCCCAAAACCAATGCAAGGCGGAGCTGCTCAAATTGTTGATGGTGGCTCTATTGGTAATCTCAGTCGCGAGCTGCACGAATTCACCAGTATGCTCGCCAGAGTTTCAGGAGTCAGTGAAGCCCCGGCCGTCAGCTGTTCCGCAATCAGCAACGCAGCAATCAGCAGTGAACTTCTCAAACACAACATTGCAGCGCCGCTTGAACTGATCAGGGCCCAGGCTGGCAAAACTGACCAGGCCGATAAGATGCTTCCGCTGATACAGGCTCAGGGTCAGAAAATGGGTCACAATGTTAAAAACCTGATCTCACATTTTGCCGATATCAAGCCCAAGCTGGCAAATCTCCAACTGAACGAGCTTGTCGAAAAAGAGATATTTGGCGGACTCAAAGGGCACGTAGTTACAGCTCGTCTCATTTCAGGTATCAAAGAGATTGGCAAAAACCTTAAAGTTTCAAAAAGCCTGCCTGTTGATCTACCACTAGTTCAGATCGATCCCGAATCTTTTGCAACCGTTGCCGTCAATCTGTTTGTAAACGCTCTCGTTGCTCTCGGCGCTAAGGGTGGCGAAATCAAAGTCGTAACCAGACTCAAGCCCAAAACCACAAATCGTGTCGAATTCATTATTTTTGACAGTGGCAAAGGCATTTCAGAAGAGCAGCAAAGTCGTCTGTTTACGCCATTCTCATCTTCAGACAAAACCTCTCTAGGTTTGGGTCTGGCTGTGTCCAAAAAGCTGATAACACTATGCAACGGCGGTATCAGCGTCAAGAGTACACCCAACACGAGCACTCTGGTTACCGTCGAATTGCCGGCGGCACTCTGACCTGTGGCTTGTTGGCCATATTTTGAGCTTAACGAGGGGAAATCATGAAAAAAACACCTGCTTTTTACCTTTTCGCAACTGTCTTTTGCTTGCTGATGCCTCTTATTGCACAGGCAAACGAAATTATTCGGGCGAATCTTACTGAAAAATTCGGCCAGATCAGCTGTCGCGATCTTGAGAATTCTTATGAATTCACATTCTCCCTTGATTTCTCCGATATCGAATACGCTCTTAACATGGCAAATTCAAATGATATGTTTGTTAATTTTGCTTCGGTCGCTGCAAGAGAGGATGGCAAGGCTGCGATACTCATTAGAGTAAGCTCGACGCGAAACGATGCCAGTCGCAAGTTCGCTATGTTTACTAATTTTCTCAGGCCCGGTATGGTCACCTGGAAAAAAGGCGCAGTTCCGCCGAATATGGCGGTGGTGACCAGCGTAGAAACAGATTTTGGCAATACAATAACTTTGCAGGGAATGACTCTTAAGAGCAGTCTGATTTTTTCGCACCTTTTTCCAATGATTGAGCGCACAAATGAGCTCAAGAGCCCGTTCTTCTCCCGAGGTTCTTACTCAGATACAGAATCAGGCAGAGTAATGGATTTTACTGTTATCTGTCAGTGGTAGTGATTAGAAGATGACGGAAACCGTTCGCATTCAAAAACTTCTGGCGGGATGGGGCGTCGCGTCGCGTCGCGCTATCGAAAAAATGATCGAAGAAGGCCGTATCGAAGTCGATGGGCAGGAGCTCATGACTCAGGGGCAGCTTGTTGACCCTGATCACCCGCCTGAAATCAAGGTTGACGGCAGAGTGGTCTCTAAGCCTGCTCAGCAAGGTTTTTCAATCTATATTTTTTATAAGCCGATGGCAGTGGTGACTACCTTAAAAGATGAATCGGGACGTAAGACAATTTGTGATTTTCTGCCGCCCGGTAAACGACTCTATCCGATTGGCCGGCTCGATCGCGATTCAACCGGATTGCTGCTGATAACAGACCATGGTGAGTTGACTAACCGCCTTTTGCATCCATCTTACAAGGTAGAAAAAGAATACATTGTCAGCCTGTGTGAATCACCTTTGACCAGGAGCGAATGCGATCAGTTCAGTTCCGGCGTCGAACTTGACGATGGCAAAACCGCGCCATGCGAAATACGCCAGCAGCAGGACCCGCTAACTTATTCAGTAACCATCAGAGAAGGCAAAAAACGTCAGATTCGTCGTATGTTCCTGAGCTTCAGGCGCGAGGTGAAAAGCCTGCACCGGATTCGCTTCGGTCCGCTGCATCTTGGCGATCTTCGCCCCGGCGAAATAAGATTACTTGACGCTAAAGAAAAGTCAGCCCTGCTTAAAGCAGCAGGGCTGACCGAATAAAACTTTTATAGCAATACCTGAGAAGCATCCTCCTCGCACAAAGCCACAAAGCCACGAAGCCACCATTTCCTTATTCTTTGCGTCTTCGGCAGTTGCGCTTCTTTCCAGCGGTGCAACTGCATAAGGCCATCCATGGTCAAATGTCTCTGTGCGAAATCTCCTTAGCCTTGTCTTCTTGGCCAGTGATAGTGTTTTTCTACTTTGCCAGTAGCTTGCCTTTGATTCGCTTTAAGTGCAAATCGACTTTTTTGGCATCCATGCCTTCAGCCTCTAGAGCCATCCATACCGAAGCAGCCTGAGCCAGCAGACCACTTTTTTCGAGACGCCAGGCAAGAGCAACTGAAGGTTGCACACCGGCTTCAATATACAGTGTCAATGCTCTGTATCCTTTGTTGCCAAGTAGTTTCAGCGTGATGTTCTGTTCGATAGTATCTACATCGAGTTTGATGTTAAGCCATCCTTCGTGATCTTCACTAAAACTGACTTTGTAGTCATCAATGCTTGGCACGGCTTCATTTGTGCAGATTTCAGAGATCATTTCGAATGGCAGTGCGAATGGCAGTACGAATCCTGTTTTAATTGTGGTAGGTGCGCTTCGCTCTTCTGCGCCGAATTCGTCTGCTTCTGACCCATCTGAACCTGTCGTGATTCTTTCGAACTTGGTTTCCTGGGGGACTATTTTTCTTTTTGTCTGGTCAGGCAATTTCCATTGAGCCTGGTCTGATGAGAATGAACTCAGTTTATCAGGCTCAATCAAATTTTCAGACAGACCTTTTCTTACGCTATATGAGCTATTCCCTTTATTCTGTGAAATTCCAGAAACATCTTCGTCTTTCTGGTGATTACGGTCTGCCACTACGGCTCCAACTTGATCCTTCATGGTGTCACCGAGTTGAAAATTTGTCGATACCAGTTGCAGGGGCACAGAAGCGCAGGCACTGCCTTCTACACCCTCAGCAGTTATTTTAGCGAAGCTGTCTGCACTGAGATGATATTCAGTATTATTCACCAGGTGAACGATGGTAAGCTCAGATTTTGCACCAGTTTTGACCTCGGCACCATCAGGCAGCATCTCAGCGATTTCGATTTTCCACTCCTGGCTACCTTTTTTCCCCTCTGTGTTTTGCTTGTCAGCGTCTTTCGCCGCTGGCTCCAACCATCTTGCCGTAGCTTCGCCGGTTAGATTGGTAACCAGGGCTACTTCTTCGCCATACAGCAGGCCACTTGTTAAACACATCAGAAACAACAGCTCAAGCATTTTTTTCAACATTTTTTACTCCTGATCAGAAACCGTATACAGCTCGATTTCGGCGGTTTTGCCGCGCAGACTTCTTTTGCCCAGAAAACGCCAGTTCACCTGCTGCTTTATCAACGCGGTTAACTGACCACTGACTATTATAGAGGTTGCGAACTCTTTGTTCAATGATTCCATTCGCGAACATGTATTAACCGTATCACCTATAACGGTAAACTCAGTTTTGCGACTCGAACCAATATTGCCGAACACGGTGTCGCCAACATGCAGGGCAACTCCAACTTTAAGCGCAACGCCGTGGCTGATTGCCCTGAATTCAGGCGATTTTGAATATTGGTCGATTTCAATGGTCGCTTTTAGCGCGCTATCTGCGAAATCTGCGCTTTCGACCGGGGCATTGAAGAAGGCGAGCAGCCCGTCGCCGAGAAATTTATCTACGACGCCACGATGACGCATGATAATCTCGGTAACTACGCTAAAATAGGCATTTAGAAACTTGACTACCTCATGCGCATCGCGCTTCTCACTGAAAGTCGTGAAGCCTCTGATATCAGCAATCATCACGCACAGGTGCCTTCTGGTTCCCTTCATGAAATCCCGGTCGTCAGAAGAGAGCACTTCATGCAGCACTGAGTCGCTGACGTAACGACTGAAGATCTGGCGAACCCGGCGACGATCAAAATAAATTGAGCGGTAGGCAATTAAACCGGTCGTAGCAACGAAGGTGAGCAAAAGCAGAAGCGGTCTGACCACAGGTATATAGTAGGAATCAAAGACATTTACCGATAGCCCGGCCCAGCCGAAAGCAGCAAAAATGCCGACGATGACTGCAGCCACTGTGTGTTTCTGTGAAAAGACAAGAAGAAGCAGCAGGATCAGGCTGATGGCCAGAATCTCGTATTTGAGTTCTACCCGCTTTAAAAAACGGTGATTGAGCAGATTGTCGATAATACTGGCGTGTATCTCTACGCCCGGCATAAAGCCGAAGGGTGTCGACTTGAAATCTGTTATTCCAGCAAAGCCGACCAGAACAATTTTGCCAGCAAGCTTTTCATTCAGTGATTTGCCGGTACGAAAGGTTTCAATAACCTGCTTTAGAGATATTACCGGGAAGCTGCTGCGCGCACCGCGAAAGTTTATCAGCTGCACGGGTTCTTCAGGCAGAATTGCAGCGATAGAAGCCAGATAACTGGCCGCTACTACAGACACCGCACTGACCCGGTCATCAGCATTTTTGCTGTAGAGCTCTATGCCCCTGGTAACGCCGTCGCGTGAGGTTGCTATATTGTAATAACCGGTATTTTGCCGGCGCGCGATATGAAGCAGAGAAGGATCCGAAAACACCGGTTGGCCGTTTTCCCAGGCAAAACCCAGCACCAGTCTTGTGCCAGTCTTGGCCATGTTGAGTAATGCAGCTCGAAATGGCTTGTCAAACCCTATGGAGCGCAACAGGCTCGGCGAAACTTCTTCGGAAAGATCAGCAGCAACCGAACGGATATGGTCACGCAGCACTCCTTCAGAAGTTGGCGAAAAAATCAGGTCAAACATAAGTACAGATGCAGATGCTTGTGTGACCGCCTGCGCCAGTTCACCATAAAGAGGTCCCCAGGCGAACATCGGACGAGCAGCCCAACTGAGGGTTTCCTGGTCGATGCCGACAATCACAACGCGAGAATCTGTCGCCACCGCACCGCGGCGTTGAAAAAGCATGTCAAGCCAGCGGTTCTCAGCATCATCGACTAGATTCAGATTGCTTCCATATAATGCCAGCCCCAGCACAATGCAGCACACCCAGCTCAGCCAGATAAATCTCATAATACCAGTCCCATAAGAAAAATCTCATAATACCAATCGATAAGAAAAGAACATGCTCGCACTAAGCCCAAAGCCACGAAGAATGTCATCTCGACCGAAGGTAGATATCTCAAACTTCGTATTCTCTGCGTCTCCGGCAGTTGCGTTCCTGTTCTGTGGCGCAACTGCATAGGGCCCACCCATGACCACAACCGAAGGGATATTGTCATCTCGACCGAAGGGAGAGATCTCGTATTCTCTGCTTCTTCTTTCCTGCGGCGCAACTGCATAAGGCCATCCGTGCCCAAATGTCTCTGTGCGAGATCTCGCTTGGCTTTTGCCTGCATCTGCGATTACGTAAATAACTTTTAGGAATGGTATTATTGAGATTTTACTCTAATTCGTAAAAAACCTGGTACAGAAAAAAAATAAAAATCGGCTGACAATTCCGCTTTGTATCTGTAAAATTACTGCCATCTGAACGCAAGTTTGTAGCAGAACGTTGAAAGTAAGGGCAAGGAGGAAAGGGATGACTTCCCTACGTATAGAGCACCACCCGGTGTTAAACTTTCCTGAACGCAAGATTATCAATTTTTTCTTCGAAGATAAACAGTATCAGGGCTTTGAAGGCGAGCCCATTGCCGCTGCTTTGCATGCAGCCGGCATAAGAACTCTTCGCCGCAGTCCGCAAAAAGATCGTGCGCGAGGCTTTTTTTGCGCTATTGGCCGTTGTTCCAGCTGTATTATGGAAGTTGACGGTCAGATCAATATTATGACCTGTATAACTCCCCTTGCCGAAGGGATGCAGGTCAGAATGCAGAAAGGGCATGGTGTTATCAAGCCATGAGTAGAAATACCGAAGTTTTTGTAATTGGTGGTGGCCCTGCCGGCCTGTCGGCAGCTTATGTTGCCGCAAAGCTTGGTGCCAGAACACTGCTGGTTGATGACAGTTCGCGTATTGGCGGACAGTTGATCAAGCAGACACACAGGTTTTTTGGCAGCAGCAACCGTGATGCCGGCATACGCGGTATAACCATCGCCGACAAGCTGCAACAGGACATTAAAGATGTGTCGGATAAATTGACTGTGCTTGAAAACACTGCTGCAGTCGGATTTTATCATAACAAAGAAGCCGGGATTCTCTCTCATAGCGCCTATGAAAGAGTGTCTTACCAGTCTGCCATAGTCTGTACCGGTGCCACAGAAAACTCTCTGGCCTTCGAGAATAATGATCTGCCCGGCATTTATGGTGCTGGCGGCGTACAGACTCTGATGAACGTTCATGGAATAAGACCAGGCCAGAAAATTCTGATGATCGGCAGCGGTAATATAGGTCTGATTGTCAGTTACCAGCTGATTCAGGCTGGCGTAGAGGTTGTCGGGCTGGTTGAAGGTTCGCCGGCCATAGGTGGCTACCTGGTTCACGCCAGCAAGATTCGCCGGCTCGGAGTGCCGATTTACACCTCACACACTATTCTCAAGGCATTGGGAACTGACGAGGTTGAAGGCGCTACTATCTGTCGCGTTGACGAAAAATTTCAGCCGGTGCCCAACACCGAGTTAGATATTAAATGCGACTGCATCTGCCTTGCCGTGGGCCTGACCCCCTTGATAGACCTCTTTCAGCAGGCTCATTGCCGAATGGTGCATGTTGGCGAGCTCGGAGGACTTGTTCCTCTGCATGACTCTTCAATGCGCACTACCAATCCCGAAGTTTTTGTGGCCGGTGATGCCTCCGGCATTGAAGAGGCTACCACCGCCATACTTGCCGGTAGAATTGCCGGCGCGCGAGCCTATGAGTCAGTTCACGGCAAATCGCCGCAGGCTGAAGAAATTGTCGCTGAAGCCAGAGAAGAATTGCGCACGCTAAGATCCGGTTCGACCGGAGAGCGCATTCGCTGGGGTCGCGAACGCGTGATGAAGGAGGTCGGAGAATGCTGAAACATGATGGAATCATAAGCAATGAAGAACTGAAAGCCGTTTTGCCGCCGCCTGCTCGTCTCGAAAAAGGTCCGGTCGCCATAATTGAATGTCTGCAGGATATTCCATGTGACCCCTGTGTGTCAGCCTGCCCGGTCAAAGCCATAAAAATGCAGGAAGGCATCACCGATAAACCCAGACTGGAATTCGATATCTGCACCGGTTGTGGTCTCTGCGTGGCGAAGTGCCCGGGACTGGCTATCTTTATCATTAATCTTAAACACACTCCCGGCATGGCAACTGTTTCGATGAGCCACGAACTTTTGCCAATCCCCGAAAAGGGGCAGGAAGTGACCGCACTGGATCGCGCTGGTAAGCCAGTTGGCAAGGTAAAAGTTGTGCGTGTCATTAATCCGCCGGCTTATGACCGTACCGCTGTCGTCACCATAGAGGTGCCAGTCGATCAGGTCAATAACATTCGCGCCATCAGAGTCTGAAGGGAGAGCCATTATGAAGATTATCTGCAGATGTCAGGATGTAACTGAAGACGAAATTATCGCCGCAATCAGACAGGGTGCGACCACCATAGATGAAATCAGAAGACTGGTAAGAGCCGGCATGGGTTCGTGTCAGGGTCGTACCTGCCGGCGACTTGTTGCACAGATTATCAGTCGCGAGCTAAAAACGCCGCCGGCAGAGATTTATCCGCCTACTTTCCGGCCGCCCAATCGCCCGGTTGCATTTGAGCTGATTATGTCGGAACTCAAGCGCCAGGAATTAGAAGACGGAGAAAAAAAATGAACAGAGCCTTTGACGCAGTGATCATCGGCGGCGGCATACTTGGTGTAGCCACTGCATACGAACTGGCACGAGCCGGCATGAAAAACGTGTGCGTGCTCGAACGTCACTATCTGGCAAGTGGTTCAACAGGCCGGTGCGGTGGCGGTTTCAGACAGCAGTGGAGCACCGAAGCCAATACTGAACTTGCCATGGATTCAGTAAAACGTCTCGAAGTGCTTGAAGAAGAGCTTGGTTACCGCACCGAATTCTTTCAGGGCGGTTATCTGATTCTTGCCCATAATGAAGAAGAAGAAAAGCAGTTCGCAAAAAACGTTGCAATGCAGCGCAAACTCGGACTTGACGTTAGTATTGTCGATGCCGACGAAGCCGTTAAAATTGTGCCATATCTTAACAAAGAAATGATACGCAAAGCGACCTGGTGCCCCAAAGATGGTCACATCAACCCGTTTTTGCTGACTCAGGGTTATGCAAACGCGGCTCGTCGCCTCGGTGTACAGATAAATCTGTGGACCAATGTGGTGGGTATAATGAAAAAGAGCGATACTTTTTTCGTCATGACCGAGACAGGGAATACTTACCAGACTCCATTGTTATTTAACTGTGCCGGCGGCTTTTCGCGAAGCATCGGGCAGATGTTGAACGTCGAAATCCCGGTTGATCCTTATCGCCACGAGATTCTGGTGACTGAGCCGGTAGAACGCCTCTGGGATCCTATGGTTATCAGCTTCAGCGTTGGTCTGTATGCTCGTCAGGAAAAGAGTGGCGGCATGGTAATGGGCATGGGCGACCCCAACGAGCCGGTTGGTACCTTTGTTGGTAGTTCGATGAAATTTATGTATGAGATGGCACAGCGCTTCACCATGCTGTTTCCGAAGCTTGATAAACTCCGAATCGTAAGGCAGTGGGCCGGGTTGTATGAAATGACTGCCGATGCGCAACCAATTCTTGGCCCGGTTGAAGAGGTTGATAACTTTATCCAGGCCAGTGGCTTCTCAGGACATGGCCTGATGCTGGCGCCAGCCGTAAGTCAGATCCTGGCCGATATGGTAGTAAACAAGAGCAGAAGCGAAGTAGTCGAAAGTCTCAATGTTAAGCGCCTCTACAACATGAAAGATGTAGTAAAGGAAAAATCTGTAGTTTAATGCTGCAGGTACATTGACGTAATGTCGGTATATTCTTATAATTAACAGGTTATTTTATCAGGAGGCTTAATATAGTGAAAACCTATCGCAAACAAGTGCTGACTCTGGCTTTTACCGCCTGCTTGCTGCTGCCAGGTAATATTTTCGCGCGGCAACCAGTCACAAATATTTCCACCGATGCCAACCCGCTTGGTGACAAACCCCTCGTCATGATGGAACTGGTCACTTCCGGCAAAGGCAACATTATCGGTAATTTCCTGGGCAAAGCTCTCAATCTGCCCAAAACAGTAAAAATCGCTGACGTCGGTTTTCTGATTTTCGGCCTTTCAGCTGATGCTATGCAGGTAACTCCAGCTGACGCCAAAGCATTTCACACCCAGAAAGTTCTGCCATATCTCACCGACAGCAAAGAAATGCAGGACGTGCTCAAGCTTCGCCGGACTGCCCGCCAGATTCGCTATCAGGCGCTTAAAGACACAATTAACAAAGCAAAAGAATTAACTGCTGAACAAAAGAGTAGCATCAACAATTTCCTTTCGCAATCAGTTGGTTCTCCGGTTGTTCTGCTGGGCACGTCACCTCTGCCAAGATTTATGCCTTCTCCCGGCCCATGCATGATTCCGATGGGCGCTGAAATGGTCGAGAACAAGACTGGCAAGCGCCTGGGCATCGAAACTTCAATGATTTGCATTCTTGATATTGGTGCCGGCAAAGATATTCTCTTCTCAGTCGCAAACGCGATGAATAATGATACCCTTGATCTCGTTGTTGCACATGAATCAGCTCACTCAATACAGTTCGACATGTATGGAAAGCTGTTTCAGAAGATTCAGCGCACCAGTTCCAATGGTCACGATGCGCCAATCATCACCGACCTCGGACTTGCTTATGTCGAAGGATGGGCAGAAGCTTTTGAAGCTCTTTACGGCCCCGCCAATCTCAAACTTAAAGAAAAAGACCGCAAAAAATACAATATTTCTGAATTCCTTTATAGCCGTCAGGATCCTATCCGCCGCGACCGCTATGTCTGGTCTACCACAACCGGCAAAAAGACTGGCGTTCTCAAGAATGGTTTGCAGCTCATGTCTACCGAAGGCGTTGTTGCCGGGCATATCTACGACATTATGACCAATCGCGCTATTAATGCGCCATTCGAAAAAGTCATTCAGACCATGCTGGTCTCACCAATGAACTTCATGGAATTCATTGATACCTTTGTAAAGCTTTTCCCTGATGACAAGCGTGTTGTCTATCGCATCATTCTTGAGAATTCTCACTATGTAACCATGGACTCGCAGGCTGCACAGAGCTACAAAAACTACTACGAGAACAAAGTCGGCTACACCCAGAAAAAAGTCAGCAAACAGGACTTCGATAAAGTTAAAAGTGCTTACAAAGCCTATACCGAAGCCCTTTTTGCCCAAGCCATGAAGAGCGGCAATATTTTTGCAAATGTTGGGCCCCAGATGTGGTTTGCCGGCAAAATTAATCTCAGCGCTCTCAAGCGTGAGGCGACCGATGCTAAAAAACTTATGGCCAAAGCGTTTGGTAAAAAAGACGAATTCTATGAATTCAGGCTCGATCTCAATACCTCTACCGCAGAAATGTTCGGAATGATTGGCTTTGCTGAAGCAGATGCAGCAAAACTGGTTGAAGCTCGCGATAAAGAAGGCTTCTTCAAGAAAGGCAACCCGGTCAGCACTATCAAACAGATCGTTGGTGACGAAAAATTCAGCAAGTATAATGCTGTTCTTAATCTCGCGCCATATGATCACACCAAAGCGGATGAAATTGCCCAGAATAAAGAGCAGGCACTGGCTCTCTGGCCAGAAGATATCGCCAAACTGGCAGACTAAGATTTAGAAAGAACCAATATAAAAGAGCCGCCCGTTTAACGGGCGGCTCTTTTATATTGGTTCTTAAATGCCAGGTTTAGCGGCGATTCTGCCAGCCATTTTCCCACCAGGTGCGTGAATTGGCGCGGCACAAAATTACCGGTTTAGACTGGGGTCTGACCGAGACCGCCAGAGCTCCGACCATGCGTGGCACTGAGGTTTCAGGCTGAGCACTGGCGTGTCGTCGGCTGAGATAGAACTCTGAGAATAGTGAATGTCTAAGCATCAGTAGCTCCTTATGCCTGGCCTTGGACCTTTTCTGGCACGACAGAGATCTTCGAGTTCAACCTCGAGCTGCCTGAGCTTGCGATCTATGACGTTGAGGCGGTCGATTTCTTCGCGGCACTTTTCAGAAATTTCTTCTTCAACGATTTTTTCTTCTCGTTTTAGTGCTTCAATTGAATTTTGTATAAGTTTTAGACGCAGCTTCTCTTCATTATTCAGCTGCAGTTCAGCATCTGGCTCACGTGTTTTGAACAAAGGGATGAGTACACCCATCTTAACCCTCCGTTTTTTAAGAATTATCAGCCGCTCTCAGCGCTGACTACTATTCTATCGGCAACCCTCGAAGAATTACTTAGTGTCTCAATTCTATCTTCTCAATAATCCGGGATGAGAAATGCGAACTTACGAAACACTAATGTCATTTCGAGAAGCGTAGCGACGAGAAATCTCATGTCATTTCGAGAAGCGTAGCGACGAGAAATCTCAAGATTTCTCACGTTCGTTCGAAATGACATAGAGAGTATTTACCCCGAGTTATTGAGATGTTACCCTCAATTCTATCTTGCGTTAACAGGCCGTTTCGGTTAAATTCTTACATACAAAGAACGGAAAGGAAGCAAACATGTCACTCAAATCAAAGTATTTCAGCTTCTGGGTTATCCTTTTTCTTGTAGTTGCAACCGTTGCATCTGCTCAATCAGGCGCGGATGTTAAACCAAAAAACATCATTTTTCTGATCGGTGATGGAATGGGTGTTGCACACGTAACTGCTGCAAAGATAGTTAATGGCTCTCTTAACATGGAGCGCTTCAAGATTATGGGCATGCACATGACCGCTTCGGCTAACGACTACGTAACCGACTCGGCAGCAGCCGGCACTGCACTGGCTACCGGATATAAAACCAACAACGATGTGGTGGGTCTGAACCCCGAAGGCAAACCTCTGAAAAACCTTATGGAATACGCCAGAGAAGCCGGCAAGGCGACTGGTATAGCAGTCTCGTCGATTCTGCCGCATGCTACTCCGGCGGCTTTCTCTGCTCACCACAAAGCCCGATACCACTATGATGTTATTCTCGACCAGCAGCTTAATTCAGGACTTGACGTGATGATCGGCGGGGGCTGGGATAACTTTTATCCGCAATCGTTTACTGCCAGTCGCCGCAAAGACGACAGAAACCTGATGCTCGAACTGCGAAAAAAAATGCCGGTAGTAACTTCCTATGAGGCGTTTGCGCAGATTGGCAAGACTTACAAACTGGCAGCCATTCTTAATGGCGGCCACCTGCCCCCCGCTTCGAAACGAAACTACACACTTGGAAATCTTACCGATAAGGCAATCGAGATTCTGAACCTCAACGACAAAGGCTTCGTGCTGATGGTGGAAGGTTCACAGATTGATCTTGCGGCGCATGATGGCGAGATGGAGCGTGTGCTTGCAGAAACAGTCGATTTTGATACCGCGATTAAAAGCGCTCTCGACTTTGCCGAAGCTGATGGTAACACTCTTGTCGTCGTAACAGCCGACCACGAAACTGGTGGGCTGAGCTTTCCGATGAAGTCGATAGAAAACGCAAAAATTGTTAACCCGGTCTTCTCGTCTGACAATCACACCGCTGCAATGGTTCCATTGTTTGCTTTTGGACCCGGCGCCGAAAAATTTGGCGGTATGTGTGACATAACACATGTCGGCAAGACTCTTATTGAATTGGTAAAAGTTGATGAACAGCCCTGAAACTGATCCGAAAACTCTAAAACTTTCTACCGTGCTGCTAATTGTCGCAGCGCTTTTGCTCATGTTCGCCGGATTTAGAAACGGTGAGCATCTCAGCTATTTTCAGAAAGCCGTAATGGTGTGTACACAATGCATCGGACTTGGTTAAACATTAGATTTTGGGTGCAGGCTGTTGCCACTGTACTCACCAACGCCTATCTCAAGGGCTTTAAAGCCGGAACTCTTTATACCGGCTCGCTCAAGCATGTTTGTGTGCCAACTCTCAACTGTTACAGTTGCCCGGCGGCTATGTATTCGTGCCCGATCGGTGCGCTTCAAGTCACTATTGCCGGTGCCGGCGGACTTGATCTGACTGCGACACAAGGTTTGTGGGCAAGACTTGTCACTATTTCAACGTCGCTGCCTATGTTGACAATTGGCTTTCTGATGCTGGTCGGTGGCGTGGTCGGCCGGGCATCTTGCGGCTGGATCTGCCCGTTTGGCTGGTTTCAGGAGCTGCTCAACAAGATTCCATCGCCAAAATTTAATGGGCCAGTTTTTTTAAAATATCTCAAATACATCATCCTGATCGTGTTTGTCTTTTTGCTGCCGGCGTTCTGGCTTGACGAATTCGATTACGGCGACCCCACGTTCTGCAAATATATCTGCCCGGCCGGCACTCTCGAAGGCGGTCTGCCGATCGCCTGGCTACAGCCACAGATTCGCAGTCAGCTTGGCTGGCTATTCACCTGGAAAACATCTTTATTAGCGCTGATTCTAGTGCTGTCGGTATTTTTCAGGCGCCCGTTCTGTCGTTGGCTCTGCCCGCTCGGCGCCTTTTATGGGCCGTTTAACCGTTTCAGCCTGTATAAGCTCAAAATCGACAAGCCAGCCTGTATAGATTGCGGAGCCTGCTCAAAAGCATGTCCAGTCAGCCTCGATGTGCCGCGAGAGCTTGATAACGCAGAGTGTTTGCGCTGTCTCGAATGTCGCAGCGTTTGTCCGATTAATGTCATCAGCATTTCCGGCCCGTTGATTGACAAGACTCTCCTGACTCAGGAGCAGACTGATGAGATAGACCTGCAGACCGACTGAGCGTCACAATCGACTAGCGCATGATGAAAGTGTCAAACCAGATGCTGGCATCGGCGGGCATACTGAGAGCGACTCTGATCTGCAGGCTTCTGGCGGCGGTCTCTTCTTTTTGCAGCTCGAATTTAAAGGCAAAGGAATTGGCTATCCAGTTGCCGGGCATTGCCTCAAATTCCAGCTGTGCAAGACGTCTCGCCAGGACGGCCCCATTTTCGTCGAGCAGTTCAGCAATTACCAGGCCCTTCTGCTGGCGATCGCTCTGGTAATATAAAGAGCATGTCAGATTTTGACCTGGTTTGAGGCTGGGCAATGCTATGGGTGCAAAGGCAAACCCGGATTCGCCACTGGTCGCAGCTTTAAGCAGCAATGATGAATAGCCGGTGTTGGCTTTTGTCGGATCAACGCTAATCTGGCCGCCTCTCGAAGATAATCCTTCTGGCAGGCTGTTCGCTGCGAGACGTTCAAAGTCGCCGCCAACAAGCATATTGATTGGATCAATTGCCTGGGACTGGCGCAGGCGCAGATCATCGAACCAGACGCGCCCCTGTGAAATTGGGCCCGTTTGCAGCACTATGCGCATATAGGCATTGCCGGCAGCAAAAAGTTTCCGTTCAGCGCTATTTACCAGTCTTGCCTCAATTCTTGTCCAGCTGGTGGCAAGTGGTGAAGATTCTCGAACTGCCCAGAGGCGGTTGCGCAAACGCTTGTTGGCGTCATATAGCTCAATACCTATGCCAGCATTCTGCTGCCCGGTTTCTGATTTCGCCCAGGCACTCAAGACAAAGTCAGAACTTTCGGCGACAGCCACATAATCAGACAGAACGCGAACCGATGACAGTCGCTGCTCTGCCAGCAGTTCCAGCGCGCGGTGTCCGGTGACAGCCTGCTGCTCTCTTAAGCCAACCTTGCCATCGACGACTTCCCAGCCTGGAATATGACCGGTAGCAGCCAAAGCCAACTCAAAGCTTGGGTTGGTCAGCAGATTAATCTGATCGGCTGCAAGGATAAGCCTGGTGTTGCTGAAAACGGTCTGTTCAGCCACGTTCATTTTTCTCAGATTGTTTCGGGCATTCTCAATGCGTTTGCTGGAAGGCGGATGCGAGCTCAGATACTGCTCAAGACCTTTTGTGTCGCCATGCTTGTTCAGAAATTTTTCCCACAGCGATACCTGAGCCGCCGGGTTAAAGCCGGCAGCTGCCATTCTAAACTGGCCAATATCGTCGGCTTCGTCTTCCTGCTCGCGCGAGAAGCGCATCAGGGTAAGATAGCCCAGTAAAGAGCCCCAGGTATCACGATCTTTCTTATTCTTCACAGCCTTGTTAAGCACTGCCACAGCAGCAGTAGATATTCGGAAATTCTTAAGAGAATGTCGACGCTCGGCATGCGCCAGTTCATGCGAAATTACCGCCGACAACTCATCATCGGAGCCAACCAGATCGAGCAGACCGGTAAAAACATATACGTGCCCACCCGGAATAACAAAGGCGTTTGCAGTATTGTTGCGAACGACACGCAGATCAAATTTCATGCCGCGGTTGTTAAATTGCGGCTTCAAGCGCTCAAAAATACCCTTTACATAGGCATTAATTTTGGGGTCTTTCTCGTCTTTGTATTGCAGCCCCATCCACATTTGCAGCTCTTTGCCAAAACGCTTTTCGGCACCGATATCGCCGACCAGCCAGAGTGTCATATTTATTTCCTGATACTTCTGATAAGCTCCCAAGATCTGTTGCAGAACATTTTTTGCCTCGGCTTTTATGCCGGTCAGGAATATCATAAGTATCATCAAAAAAGTGTATGCGTGTCTTTTCATTACAGTTACTCCGTAATTCAATTGCGATTAGCTAATTATGAACTATTTACGTCGACAAAGTAAAGTCTCTTACCTCTATATGATCTGACCCGGTGAAACTTTACGTGAAAGTAAGGCAATTCCTGGGCTGGCGTGCAGTTAACGCGGAGATTTGTCGGATGCTTTGGCCTGGTATTCCAATTGCCCACTTTCAGTTCTATTGCATCTGGTCTCTTAACCACCGTTGAAACAGTCCTGAAACCAGTGTTTGCATGGTTGTTTTCTGTTGAGTGAAGCTGATATCATGTTAGAGAAATAGATTGCCGGAGAGGTTTAAAATGCCAGAAAATATCGATCTGCTCAACAATTCAATAGACTATTTAAGAGGCTATCTCGATGGGTTTGTTTACCCAAGATCCGATCAAACCAAGGGCATTCGTGTTCCTGATTTTGAAAAACCGGCGCCGACAGGAAAAAAGCGCATTTCCCTGCCCGAACCGTCGACGGTTAGAATCGCTAACAACGACATTTTTACCTGCATAAACAAAAGAAGAAGCCATCGGGTATTTTCTGATTCCGAGATTACTGTCGAGGAGCTTTCTTTTCTGCTTTGGGCAACCCAGGGGGTGAAAAGCCATGCCGATGACATGCGCCATCAGCACCACGCAGTTAGGAGAACCGTTCCTTCAGCCGGTTCAAGACATCCATTTGAAACCTATGTGGCTATAAATCATGTTGCAGGCCTGGAAAAAGGCATATACAGATATCTTGCATCAAAACACTGTCTGGTTAGTGAGAGTAATCCCGATGATCTCAGCGATAAGATAAGCGCAGGCGCGCTTGGACAATGTTTTTGCGGTGCTGCTCCGGTATTTTTTCTCTGGAGTGTCATTCCCTATAGAACCATCTGGAGATATGGTCTGCCGATGTCAATAAAGGCAATTACACTCGATGCCGGGCACATCGGGCAGAACCTGCACCTCGCCTGCGAAGCTCTGGATCTGGGAACCTGTATGATCGGAGCCTACAGTCAGAGTGCCATGGATGAATTGTTCGGCCTTGACGGCAAAGATGAGTTTGCCTTCTATATGGCTCCGGTCGGTCGGATAAAAGCATAGCCAAACATCAATTCTTGTTCAGTTATCAGAAAGACTGCATTGTCATTAACGCAGATGTACATCGTAAATGCTTTGGCGAGGGGGGGATATGAATAACTTTGCAATTCTCAATCGGATGATTATTCTTTTTGCTTGCGTGTTGCTTTCGCAGGCGATTTTTGCCCAGAAGACCTCTGAGCCGCCGGAAACAATGGCTGGCTTTTTCCAAGAGAATTTTCCGCTTGAGCCAACACTTAAGCAGATCGATGCGGATATTGCGAGATTTCCGAACCGACCCGATCTCTGGCAGACGCGAGCCGTGCTGCTTGGTTCACATGGCAAGCACGAAGAAGCCATGACTTCTCTGGAAAGGGCGTTGGCGTTAATACCTGAACCAAAGGCTTCTCCGGCAAGCAGCAAGGGTAAGGTGCAGATAGTCGGCAATACATATTCAAGTACCCTGTTTGAAATTGGACTGTCCTATCTGGCTTTGGACAGGCGAGAGGATGCTCGAAAAGCTTTACGGAGAGCAGCTCTTGGGCGATCACCACATATGATGGCATGCACCTATCTTGGCAACATGTATCTTGACGAGGGGAATTCGGCAGAGGCTCTTAAATACTACGAACTGATGAAACACAACCTCAGTACCAGCGGCAAAATCAGCAAGGGAAACGCGCTTTATAATCTCAAACGCTACGATGAGGCTATTGAAGAGTATAAGGTTGCCGCGCACTGGAAGCCAGAATTGCCCTCAGTTTTGCGCCACCTTGGTGACGCGTATTTCCGTGTCGGTAGCCATGATAAAGCAATAGAGTTTTACCAGCGCTACATAAAGTTTGCCCGCCAGAACAAAATTGCAGAATCCGAAATCGCACCCGTCGTAACTCGTCTTGAGCAGTTGAGAAAGAATCCGAAGTCTGTCCCTGCAACGAAGGATTAAAGAATGTGACTGGCGTGTTCTGGCTGCTAATCGGATTGCCAGACTATATGGTTATGTGTGGCGTTAACGCAGGTTTCTTAACTCACCGAGAATTGCTGCGTGAAAATTACCGGTTAAGTACAACCGACTGTTTTGCTGTTGCGGGTTTTTTGCTTTTGCAAATATTTTATTGCTGCTATAATCATGAATAGACAGATTGCTTGTGGGAGTAACCAGTTGCGTGGGTTCAGCTTGATAGAAATAATGGTAGTCATCCTGATCATCGGTGTTATGGCTACTGCCGGCTATCCCAAAATGGTGGAAACTGTCCATCAGATCCGGCTCGAACAAAATGCCCACGCAATTTTCGAAGATTTTTGTCTGACCAGAGCCACTGCCTTAGCGGCAGGCCGTTTCGATCCGGATTACAGCCAGATAAACTTCTATCATTTTAACAATGATGTAAATCGGCCCATAACTTCTTACAGTATGCTCGATTACTCTGGTGCATCGGTTAAGACCGCGTTTATGCGCTATTGCGATGAGTTTGACGCTGCGGTTGCGGCACCCCGCAGCATTATTGCATCGAACTCGATATGTATAGTTCCCGGGCCAGCATGGGGCGCTTCGGCAACGGCTCCTCTTTCAAGATTTATCAAATTCGACCGCAACGGAACTGCTTATCGAAGACCAGTGCCCGGTGCGGCAGGTGATTTGGAGACTCTGCCCTTAAATACGGATCTGTTCTATATCAAATCTCTGAACCTGACTGCCATGCAGCCCCAGGAAGACGTTGGCACCTGGACTATCCAGATTCAGAGTGACACTTCACGACCAGTCCTTTTGAGAATTCCTTAAGAAAGCCATTTATGAAAAGAAATAACGGATACTTTCTGCTTGAGGTTGTGGTTGCCATGGGGATTCTTGGCCTGGTGGTGACCTCCCTGATGAACTCGCTGCTAAGTGCCCAGGCGAATATCCAGCAGGCAAGACTGAAGCAGACTGCTCTGCTGCGTTGCGAATCTGCTCTCGAAGAAATTCGCTGGGCCTGGTCATTTGATCCAACTTTGCTGACGACTGGCGGACGAACGACTGACGGAGCCTTCTTTACACTCCCCTCAATCCCGGGAACTCCAGATGTTGGCTATCGGGCTAGATTTCAAGAGGCTGGCGGTGCGCCGGGTGTCTGGTTTCCGGCATTGGCATGGACTCCCGTGGGCCCACCGCCAGCAACGGCGACAGACTTGCTGATCGTTGAAGTCAGGTCGTTTACTGATGCCGATCCTGATCAGTTTTGCATTGCAACGTTAACCGCGCTTTTCGCAAGAGAGTTTTAACCATGAAGGTCTTATCTAAAAAATGCCGTTTAAAGGGTCTTTCACTGGTTGAGGTGTTGATGGGTATGTCCGCTTTTGCTGTGATTTTCACCGGACTTGCCTCGACATTTCAAGCAGTCATGGTTGCCAACCGGGCAACCCTTGGACTTTCTGAATGCATAAGACAATACAATGACGGTATGCGGCTTCTTCTCGAAGGCGACCCGGCAAATCCAAGCGATCCGCATGATGGTCTCTTGATGGCTGAATCGGCACAGGCTTGCCCGAGTTTTACGCATCCAAATCCAGCTTATGGCACTGTCGATGGGGCGTTGGCATATCAGGTCGACAATGCTTCTTATATTGTCTGGATTGCAGATGGCGAGCTTCTGCGCCTGCGTGATATCTCGCCGTCTCCCTTGCCTGACCCACGAGTGCTGATGGGATCAGGCACAGCGGTTATTCCTCGGAGCCGGGTGATGATGACTGATACCGTCACTCCGATTGCCACGTTTACGTTTGACTGGTTGGCAACAACAACGACGACATTGGTAAGATTGACGATAAATCTGCACGGCGATGTTGACGGAGACGCATTGGTGAGCCCGGCTGAAGCAACTCTGAGAATGCAGCCAACCGTCTATCTGAGGAATGCAAAATGAAATCATTCGGGAGAGAATTTAACCACCGGCGCGGCTGGATGTCTTTTTATGCCTTTATGATTGCCGTTGTTCTTGCCTTTTATGTTGCCGGAACCCAGATAAGCTCAATCGACCAGAACCAGGCTTATCGCCTGAGGATTTTTGAGGCGCAGAGCATCCAGGCCGCTGATTCAGCACTGGCCTTCGCGCTGCGCGATACCGCCACGCATGGCGGCAGTTGGGGGAACATGGAGTTGCCGC